>JBCCQE010000031.1:0-35240 GCA_039024495.1 Planctomycetota bacterium
GGCGTCACCTGGTTCTTCAAGCTCACCGGCCCCGCCGCCGTCGTCGCCGACACCGCCCAGGCCTTCGACGACTTCGTCGCCTCCACCCGCCCCGCCGACCCCGACCCCCAACCCACCCCCCAAGCCGAGGCAGCGCTGCGCTCTGCCTCGGCTTGGGGGGTGGGTTGGGGGTCGGGGTCGGCGGGGCGGGTGGAGGCGACGAAGTCGTCGAAGGCCTGGGCGGTGTCGGCGACGACGGCGGCGGGGCCGGTGAGCTTGAAGAACCAGGTGACGCCGCGCGAGGGGTCGACCCAGATGCCGGCGAGGGTGCGTTGGGGCGGCGGGGCGTCGGCGTTGCCGGGGACGGCGAGGGTGGCGATGTCGAAGACGATCGCGGGCAGGACGCCGGGCGCGTTGGTGTCGTTGTCGGGCGAGACGGTGGCGCGGGTGAGGGGGACGAGGTGCTGGGGTTGCTCGGTGGGGTGGTTGATCGGGGCGAGGCCGAGCTGGTTGCGCCATCGGTTGAGGTTCGGCAGCATGCCGCCGCCCATGCCGGGCAGGACGGTGACGGTCGCGGTGAGTTCGTCGGCGTCGGGGTGGGCGATGTTGAAGGCGTAGGCGGCGGGGCGCGGGGCGGGCTCGATGGGCGACCAGCCTTGGGGCAGCAGCCAGTCGGCGACGACGCGCGGGCCGGTGGGCACCGGCGGTCGGGTGGTGGGCGTTTCGCCGCCGTCGGGTGCTTGGGCGGTGGGCATGGGCAGCTCGCCGCCGTCGACGACGATCTGCACGAAGGGCGGCACCTCGCGGGCGCCGGGCGGTTCTTTGGGCGCGTCGTAGACGGCGATCTCGGTCGACTCGTCGCAGCCGGCGACGAGCAGGCAGGCCGCGGCCGCAACGGCGGCGAGCGCCGAACGCACCGGCAAGCGGAGTTGGAGGGAGTAGGCAGGCATCGGTGTCTTCATCGACCGCGTGCGGGGTGGATCAACGATTTCCTCCCCGCACGTGAAAGATAGCTAACGGGCGGCGTGCGGTACGCTTCAAAGCGATGTGGCTCAATGTCCTGTGCTTGGCGATCGGCGGGGCGGCCGGGGCGGTGTGTCGCTACGGCGTGGCGGCCGGGGTGGATCGGTTGCACGGCCACCCGCTGCCTTGGGGGACGGTTGCGGTGAACGCGGCGGGGTCGCTGGCGTTCGGGCTGGCGTGGGCGTGGTTTGCGGGCGACACGAAGCACCCGGCGGCTCTGCTGCTGATGGCCGGATTCCTCGGGGCGTTCACCACTTATTCGGCGTTCGCGTTCGAGTCGCAGGATTTGCTAGCGAACCACGGCCCGCTGTGGGCGCTGGGGCATCTGCTCGCGCACAACGCGCTGGCGATCGGGCTGGCGGCGGCGGGGGTGGCGCTGGGGCGGCTGATGTTCGCGCCGGGTTGACCGATTTGGAACGATTGTCGGCGGGTTTTCGCCTATGATCTTCGATTCGACGCTGCCCGAGCCGTGCAGCCTCGCCATGTCCCGCACCCGTTGACCGAGCCGTTTCCATGCCCGACACCGTGACCTCTCCCAAGCCGCTCCGCTCGGCTGTCGTTCGCTTCGCCGGCGACTCCGGCGACGGCATGCAGCTGGCCGGCACGCAGTTCACCGACACCTCCGCGCTGGCCGGCAACGACGTCGCCACGCTGCCCGACTACCCCGCCGAGATCCGCGCCCCGCAGGGGACGGTCGCCGGCGTGTCGGGCTTCCAGGTGAACTTCGCCGCCGAGGACATCTTCACGCCCGGCGACGCGGTCAACGCGCTGATCGCGATGAACCCCGCCGCGCTTAAGGCCCACGTCGCCGATGTCGAGCCCGGCGGGATCGTCGTCGTCAACGAGTCGGAGTTCACCAAGACCAACCTCAAGAAGGCCGGCTACGAAGAGAACCCGCTCGACGACGCGGCGCTCGAATCGAAGTACGAGCTCTACAAAGTCCCCATCAGCCGGCTCAATGAAGAAGCGCTGGCTGACTCCGGCATGGGTGCCAAAGACATCGGCCGGTGCAAGAACATGTGGGCGCTGGGGCTGATCTACTGGCTGTACGACCGCTCGCCGGACGCGACGATTAAGCAGCTCAACGACTACTTCGGCGGCAAGAAAAACAAGCCCGAGGTCGCGGCGGCGAACGTCGCGGCGCTCAAGGCGGGGTACTACTTCGGCGAGACGGCCGAGCTGTTCTCGGGCAAGTTCACCGTCGCCGCGGCCGACATCAAGCCCGGCCGTTACCGCAAGGTTGTGGGCAACGAGGCGCTGGCGATGGGCCTGACGGCCGCGGCCGAGCTGGCGGGCAAGACGCTGGTGTACTGCTCGTACCCGATCACGCCGGCGTCGACCGTGCTGCACGGGCTGGCGAACCTCAAGCACCACGGCGTGAAGACGTTCCAGGCCGAGGACGAGATCGCCGCGGTGTGCGCCGCGATCGGCGTGGGCTTTGCCGGGCAGATCGGCGTGACCGGCACGTCCGGCCCAGGGCTGGCGCTCAAGGCCGAGGCGATGGGCCTGGCCGTGATGACCGAGCTGCCGCTCGTCGTTGTGAACGTCCAGCGCGGCGGGCCGTCGACCGGCCTGCCGACCAAGACCGAGCAGAGCGACCTGCTGCAGGCCATGCACGGCCGCAACGGCGACTGCCCGTGCGTCGTCATCGCGCCCAAGACGCCGGCCGACTGCTTCCACACCGCCATCGAAGCCGTCCGCATCGCCATGAAGCGGATGGTGCCGGTAGTCCTGCTCACCGACGGCTATCTCGCGAACGGCTCGGAGCCCTGGCTGATCCCGGATGCCGACGCCCTCGAGCCGATCGAGATCGACCACACGACCGGCACGAATGTGGGCGACAACGGAGATGCGAGCTTCGCGCCGTACCTGCGTGCCGACGAGTCGCTGTCGCGCCCGTGGGCCGTGCCCGGCAACCCCGGCACCGAGCATCGGCTCGGCGGGCTGGAGAAGCAGCACGTCACCGGCAACGTGAACTACGAGCCGGACAACCACCAGATGATGACCGCGCTGCGTGCCGAGAAGGTCGCCCGCGTCGCCGACATGATCCCGCCCACCGAGGTCCACGGCGACGCCACCGGCGGGCCGGGCTCGCTGCTGATGCTCGGCTGGGGCGGCACGTTCGGCTCGATCCACACGGCCGTCCGCCACGCCGTCGCCGAGGGCAAGCCCGTCGGCCAGGTGCACCTGCGGCACCTCAACCCGCTGCCGCCGGACCTGGGCGAGATCGTCAAGCGCTACGATAAGGTGCTCATCCCCGAGCTCAACACCGGACAGCTGCGCCCGATCGTCCGCGGCAAGTACCTCGTCGACGCCAAGGGCCTGAACAAGGTGCAGGGTCGGCCGTTCCTCGTCGAAGAACTCGCCCAGGCGATCGACCTCGCGCTCAGCGGCGACTGGCCGGCGGACGCCGAGTCGATCATGCCGCGAAACGGCGAAGTGACCGCTGCGGGGGCTGGG
This sequence comes from Planctomycetota bacterium, assembly GCA_039024495.1. Taxonomy (GTDB): domain Bacteria; phylum Planctomycetota; class Phycisphaerae; order Phycisphaerales; family Phycisphaeraceae; genus JBCBUE01. The sequence continues at coordinate 3,463 of JBCCQE010000031.1, forward strand.
TATTCCTTTGTCGGAGCGTCCTGAGCTTTGATTTGGAGTGGACGATGCTGAAGCAAGAGCAGATCAACGCGATGAGCACGGACGACCGGTTGCGTGCGATCGAGCAGCTATGGGATTCCCTGCCGAATCCCAACGCGGAGGTTGATTCCCCGGGTTGGCATGAAGGCGTGTTGCGATCCCGCCGTGAGCGAGCGGAGTCCGGCGAGGCGCGGCTTCTCACGCTCTCTCAACTCCGTCAACGTCTGAGTGATTCCGTCTCGTGAATGTGCTGGTCCTTGATGAAGCAGCGATCGATATTGAAACCGCGATCCGTTTTTATGACTTACAGCATCAAGGCATCGGTGACTACTTCAAGGACTCCATCCTTGCCGATTTGGATGCTCTGTCGCTATTCGCGGGCATTCATCCGATGCGTTTTGGATATCACCGCGCTCTTGCGAAGCGGTTCCCCTATGCAATCTACTACTTGCTCGAGGGCGACACCGCCTGCGTTTATGCCGTCCTCGACATGCGTCGCGATCCCAAACGCCTTGAGCGGGAGTTAAGCGATCGCAGCCCCGACTGATCGAACCCAAGTTGGCGTCCCCCAATCCACCGATCTAACGACACGAGTTCCCCATGCCTGACCTTCCCGTATTGAAGCCGACTCATTTCGCCTCCGACCAAGATGTCCGCTGGTGTCCTGGTTGCGGCGACTACGCCATCCTTGCGCAGATGAAGAAGGTGCTCGCCAAGCGCGGGGCCGTGCGTGAGAAGACCGTGTTCGTCGCCGGCATCGGCTGCTCGTCGCGGTTCCCGTACTACATGAGCACGTACGGGTTTCACTCGATCCACGGCCGGGCCCCGGGCTTTGCGACCGGCATCAAGCTCGCCAACCCCGAGCTCGACGTCTGGCAGGTCACCGGCGACGGCGACGGGCTGTCGATCGGCGGCAACCACCTGATGCACGCGCTGCGGCGCAACATCGGCGTGAAGATCATGCTCTTCAACAATCGCATCTACGGCCTGACCAAGGGGCAGTACTCGCCGACGTCCGAGCCGGGCAAGCGGACGCCGTCGACGCCGATGGGTTCGCTGGACTTCCCGCTGAACCCGCTGTCGGTCGCGGTGGCGGCCGAGGCGTCGTTCGTCGCCCGGGCGGTGGATGTCGACAAGACCCTGCCGGCGTGCCTCGAGCGCGCGGCCGACCACGACGGCGCGGCGTTCGTCGAGATCTATCAGGACTGCAACGTGTTCAACCACGAGGCGTTCAAGCACGCGACCGACAAGGACACGAAGGAAGAACACGTCCTTCGGCTCGAGCACGGCAAGCCGATGATCTTCGGCAACGAGAAGAACAAGGGCGTGCGCATCCTCGGCACGCGGCCCGAAGTGGTCACCGTCGGCGAGGGTGGGATCACCGTTGATGACCTGTGCTTCCACGACGAGGGCGATCACGACCTGGCGTTTATTCTGAGCCGGATGGTGTACCCCGAGTTCCCCGAGCCGGTGGGCGTGATCCACTGCAAGCCGCGGCCGAGCTACGAGTCGCTGGTCGATGCGCAGGTCGAGGCGGCGATCCAGAAGCGCGGCCGCGGGACGATCAAGGCGATGCTCGAGGGCGGCGAGACGTACGAAGTCACCGACGAGAAGAGCGCCGGGCACGGCCTGCACGAGAGCTGATGGTGGCCGGGGCCGTGAAGAGGCCCACGATGCCTATAGTGATTCGCATGCAGCGGTTGATCGTTCTGAGTCTGGCGTTGGTGATGACCCTGTCGGGGGTGCCGGCGATGGCGTGGGGGACGGGGTGTTGCGTGTCGGGCGGGGCGGCAGAGGGACAGGTTGTGGTGATCTGTCCGCTGTGCCCGGGCGGGGGTCAGGTGGGCGAGGAGCCCGAAGAATCGGAAGGGCAGCGCTGCCCGGATACGGCCGTGTGCTGCCAGGTCGTGACGCTGAATCTGACGTTGCCGGTTGGGTTGATGGTGGGTTCGGTGGGCGAGCGGGCGGTGGTGTTCGATGCGGGGCTGCGGGCGTTGGGTGATGTCGACCCGCCGACCGAGATTCCCAAGCTCGGCTGACCTTGCCGATGCGTGCGACGGTCGGGGTTTGCCCAGGCAGGCGGCCGATCGTCGCGGGAACCGATTGACTTTCAAACCAGGAGCCCTGTCATGACTAAGCTCATGATGATTGCGCTCGCCGGTGTGGCCGCGATGGCGGCGACCGGCGTGGCCGTCGCGGCTTGCACGTGCACGACTTGCACCTGCACCAGCTGCGGCTGCTAAGCCAACGACGACGTGTTTGTTGTTGAACGCGGCCGATCGGTTGACGCCGGTTGGCCGTTTTGATGGGTGGGGTTGTGGCGCGGGCGGTGAAGCGCGGGTCGCTTTGCGCCGGTGGTGATGTGGGCGTGCGGCGTAGCCGGCGAGCAACGCTCGCCGGGTTGGGTGTGGGGTGAAGCGTGCGGGTTGATTCGCGAGTGGGGTTGCGGGGTTTGGAGGTGGTGAGTAGGCGTTGGTCGTTCCCGGCGAGCGTTGCTCGCCGGCTTTGGGGGGCGGGGGATGGGGTGGGTGTGAGATGGCGTTGGGCGTTGGGTGGTTCACCCTGGGCGGAGCCCGGGGCTCATGGGGACGCTTCGCGTCTTCCGCGACGTGGGAACTACACTTTGTGTCATGACATGGTTTGACGATTTGCGGGACCGGGTGGAGCGCGAGGGGCAGCGGCCGCATGTGTTGGCGGCGGGGGAGGGCGGTGGGCGACTACTTGTGACGGAGCACGGGGCGCGGGTGTTGGCGTGTGAGTTGCCGGGGGTGGAGGAGAATCTGTTTTTCGACACGAGCGCGCTGCCGGGCATGAAGGTGACCGGCGGCGACCGGCTGTGGATTGCGCCAGAGGCGGCGTTTTTCTGGCCGTCGCTTGCGGACGCGCGGCGTGATCCGAAGGGGACGGCGGAGGTGCCGGATCTGATCGATCCCGCGGACTATCGGAACATGACCGAAGCCGACGAAGCCAGCACGACGCTAGTGCTGTGTCAGCACGAAAGTTTGGACAAGAAAGGGTTGATAAAAAACAGGCGGGGAGGCGGGCGGTTGAATCTACGGCGCGACCGCACCTTTACTTACCGGTTAGCGACCGGAACGCGTAACACCGACGCTCTAGTTACATGCAGTTTTGGTATCGCGCAGGAACTGGTCTGCATGGAAGAAGGCTCGTATCCCGGTCGGGTCGCTGGGACTTGGGACATACTGCAGATTCCGGTGGGTGGCACGCTGATCTGTCCGACGACGATCGATGTGTCGGGGTCGGATCGATACACGGCGGGGGATCGGTCGCATGCGGTGGGGCAGGGGGCGGGGCCGCGGAGTTATTACGAGCCGTTTGGGGATCGGCATGTGTCGGTGGAGGGGGACTGCGTGCGGTTTCTGGTGGATGGGAAGCGGCGCACGAAGATGGGGCTGTTGCCCGAGCACACGACGGGGCGGATGGGTTATTACCGAGTCTTGGGCGATGGTCGTTCTTCGTTGATTTTCAGGGCGTTTGCGGCGTTGCCGGGGGAGCCGTATTGCGACCTGCCTGTGGATCACCCGGCGCACGACGCGGCGGCGGCGGGGGAGGACCACCCGGAAATGTTCTGTGGCGATGCGCTGCAGGCGTACAACGACGATGGGGATGCGTTCCCGGGGACTTCATTTGGCGAGATGGAGTACCACGACCCGTGCGTGGTCGCGGGGCGGGGGCCGACGAGTCGGTCGGGGAGTTGCGTAACGCACGTGATGGCGGGGCCGGACGAGGCGGTGCGTGCGGTGGGGCGGGAGTTGTTGGGGGTGGAGGTGCGGGGGATTGGGTGAGGGGTGTGATTTGAGGTTTGAGGGGTGAGGTTTGGTTTTGGTTACTTCGGGGGTTCGACGAGGAGGGTTTCGCCTGGGGTGAAGTCGCGGGTGCCGGTGATGAGGTCGGTGATGATTTGGGCGAAGTCGGCGGGGTCGAGGGCTTTGGTGGGGGGGATCATTTTTTCGTTGAAGTTGGCGCGGAGCATGGGGGTTTCGATCGCGCCGGGGGCGAGGCAGACGGGTTTGATCTTGAGCTTGGTGCCTTCGTCGGCGGTGCACTTGGTGAAGAGGTTGACGCCGACTTTCGCGGCGGCGTACATGGCGAAGCCCTTGAAGGGGTCGACGGAGGCCATGGAGGAGACGTTGACGATGGTGCCGCCGGTTTTGCGCATGGGCTTCCAGACGGCCTGGGTGGTGTAGACGACCGAGGAGAGGTTGGTGTCGACGCAGGATCGCCAGGCGTCGGGGGTGATGGACTGGATGGGGCCGAGGGGGGCCTGGCCGGCGACGTTGCATAGTGCGGTGACGCCGCCGAGCTGGTCGACGGTGTGGTCGACGAGGGCCTGGACGGAGGCGGGGTCGGTGATGTCGGTGGGGATGGGCAGGACGTTGATGCCTTCGGGCGCGGCGGCGCGGGCTTCGTCGGCGGCCTGTTCGAGCTTGTCTTTGGATCGTGCGGCGGCGGCGACGTGGTAGCCGGCGGCGGCGAGGAGCTTGGTGGTGGCTCGGCCGACGCCGGAGGAGGCGCCGGTAACGATGGCGATCTTGGGTGGGTCGTTGTCGGGCATGGGCAAGGGTAGGCGGGGGGTTGTGGGGGTGGGCGGGGGAGGCGGGGTTTGGGGTATCCGAGGCGGCGCTGCGCTCTGCCTCGGCTTGGGCTGCAGGTGTGTTGGTTGGGTTGGGGTGTGTTTGTGTGGGGTTCGCACACGGCGGGGCTGGAGGGCGTAGGGTGGGGTGATGAACGATGCGCGAGCGATGACGGGTGCGGGGCGGCCGCGGCAGGCGGGGTGTCTTTATCTGTTCCAGGGGTTTGGGATCCCGGTGTTTGTGCACTGGTCGTGGGGGCTGCTGCTGGCGTTGGTGGTGGCGCGGGACCCGATGGGTCAGGGGCTGGCGTGGGGGTTGGCGGCGGTGGTGGGGGTGTTTGCGATCGTGACGCTGCACGAGTTTGGTCACGCGCTCGCGGCGCGGTCGGTGGGGGGGCGTGCGGATCGGATTGTGCTGAATGTGCTGGGTGGCGTGGCGTATGTGCAGCCGCCGGCGCGGCCTTGGCCGACGCTGTGGTCGATCGCGGCGGGGCCGCTGGTGAACGTGGCATTGATCCCGGTGCTGTGGGGCGTGGCGTTTGTGATGGGCGCGCTGCCGAGCGTGGCGTCGGACGGGACGGTGATGATGGGCGGGATGGGCCCGGTGCAGCTTCTGGTGTTCTGGCTGGCGGTGACGAACGTGTTGTTGCTCGCGTTCAACCTGTTGCCGGTGTATCCGCTGGACGGCGGGCAGATGGTGCAGTCCGTGCTTTGGATGCTTATTGGGCGGGCGAAGAGTCTGCGGGTGTCGGCGATCTTCGGGTTGATTGTGTCTCTGGGTTTGGCGGCGGTGATGTTGGCGACGGGCGCGGTGTATGGGCGGCCGATGTTGTTTTTGATCGCGCTGTTTATTGCGTGGAGCAGTTTCAGGAGTTTGATGGTGGCGAACCTGCTGGCGCAGTTGGAGCGGGTGCAGGGTCGGCACGTGGAGCCTTGGGAGTTGCGGGGTGGGGCGGCGCGGAGTGGGGCGGGGCCTGGGGGAATGGGGGGTGGTGAGGTGATTGAGGGGGAGGTGGTGGATCGGCGGTGAGGTTGGGGTTTGTGGGTTTGTGGTTTGGTGGTGGGGATGGGCATGCAACACCCACGCTCGCAGAGCGTGGGCTTCGGGGGTGGTGATGGTGATTGATTGGGGGGCTAAGCCGCAAGCGGCTTTAGGCGGCGGTGGGTTGTTCGGCGAGTTGCCATTTGGGGCCGTCGCGTTGGATGCGGCGGTAGAGGGTGTCGCGTTCGACGGGGGTGTAGCCGGCTTCGCGGATGGCGCGTCGGAGGTCTGAGACGGTGACTTCCTGGTGGGTGTTGGTCGCGCCGAGTTTGGTGATGTCGTACCAGACGACGGTGCCGTCCATGTCGTCGACGCCCCAGTCGAGGGCGACCTGGGCGAGGCCGAGGGTCTGCATGATCCAGAAGGCTTTGATGTGGTCGAAGTTGTCGAGGACGAGTCGTGCGACGGCGAGCATGCGGAGGTTCTCGAGGCCTTGGGGGCCGGGGAGGTGGCCGAGCTCGGATTCGTCGGGGATGAAGGGCAGGGGGATGAGGGTTTGGAATTTGCCGGGGAGGTTTTCGGCGATGGCGCGGTCTTGTTCTTCGCGGAGGAGCATGAAGTGGTGGACGCGGTCTGCGAGGGACTCGACGTGGCCGTAGAGCATGGTGGCGTTGGACATGAGGCCGAGGTTGTGGGCCTTGCGGTGGACCTCGAGCCACTTGTCGGAGCGGATCTTGCCTTTGAAGGCTTCGTCGTGGACGCGGTCGTCGAAGACTTCGGCGCCGCCCCCCGGAAGAGAGCCTAAGCCGGCGTCCTTGAGGTCTTGCAACACGCCGGCGATGTCTTTGGGTCGTTTGCTGATGCGGGCGAGGTGGACGATCTCGACGGCGGTGAAGGCTTTGACGTGGACGGTGGGCGCGGCGTCGCGGATGGCCGCGATCATGTCGGTGTAGTAGGAGAAGGGCAGGTAGGGGTGGAGGCCGCCGACGATGTGCATCTCGGTGGCGCCGGCCTCGGCGGCCTGGGCGGCTTCGAGGCGGATGCGTTCGACGTCATGTTCGTAGGCGTCGTTGTCGCCGCGCTTGCGGTGGAAGGCGCAGAACTTGCAGGAGAGGGCGCAGACGTTGGAGTAGTTCATGTGGCGGTTGACGTTGTAGAACGTCGACCGGCCGTGCATGCGGAGGCGGACGGCGTGGGCGAGCTCGCCGAGGGTGTAGAGGTCCGGCGTGGTGAGCAGGGTGTGAGCGTCCTCGGCGGAGAGACGCTGCTGGGCGTGCACCTTGTCGGCGATGGGCTGGAGGGCGGGGTCCATGACTTCTTAAGGATAGGAACGGCGGCGTCGGGTGAGATTTGCGTGAGGTGTGACGCGGAGTCGCGGGGCTGGCGGGGGCGGGGCGTTATTTTGATGGCATGTACGCGAACACACTTTCTCGGCGGGGATTTCTGGTTTCGGCGGCCGCGGTTTCGGCGGGGTTCATGGGGCTGCGTGCGGCGGCTGGGGCGGGGGGGCCGCTGAGCGCATCGGCTTCCGGGGGCGGGGGTATTTCCGGGGGCGGGGGGGTGGGGTATGGGCCGTTGATGGACGACCCGGCGGGGATGATGAAGCTGCCGGAGGGTTTTTCGTATCGGGTGCTGTCGCGGACGGGCGATGAGATGGCGGACGGGCTGCTGGTGCCCGGGCTGCCGGACGGGATGGCGGCGTTCGAGGGGCCGGGCGACACGACGGTGCTGGTGCGGAACCACGAGATCGCGGCGGGCAAGCCGTCGATCGGGGCGTTTGGCGAGGCGCACGAGCGGCTGGGTGGGCTGGCGCCGGAAAAGCTGTACGACCCGGGCGACGGGACGGACGGGCCGATCCTCGGCGGGTGCACGCGGGTGGTTGTGGACAACGCGACCGGTGAAGTCGTCGGTCAGCATCTGGCGTTGGCGGGGACGGTGCGGAACTGCGCGGGCGGGCCGACGCCTTGGGGGACTTGGGTGACGTGCGAGGAGGACGTGCGGACGGGGCGGCACGAGGGGTATTCGGTGGATCACGGTTACAACTTCGAGGTGCCCTCGGACCCGTCGGCGGGCGTGGCGGACCCGCTGCCGATCAAGGCGATGGGGCGGTTCAATCACGAGGCGATCGCGGTCGATCCGCGGACGGGGGCGGTGTATCAGACTGAGGATCGCCACGAGGGTTTGATCTATCGGTACCTGCCGAAGACGCCGGGCCGGCTGCACGACGGCGGGCGGTTGCAAGCGTTGGCGGTGAAGGGCCAGCCGGGCCGGGACACGCGCAACTGGCCGGCGGACACGCCGGTGGAGTCGATCTACAAGGGCGGTGCGGGGGAGATCGCGCGGGAGAGCTTCAAGTCGCTGGGGCAGCCGGCGATGGGGGTGGGCGAGGTGGTGGAAGTCGAGTGGATCGACGTGGACGACGTGGAGGCGCCGTCGGACGACCTGCGGTTTCGGTGGTTCGACAAGGGGGCGGCGCGGTTCGCGCGGGGCGAGGGGATGTGGTACGGGCGGGACAGCGTGTTCTTCGCGTGCACCAACGGCGGGCGGCGGCGGCTGGGGCAGGTGTTTCGGTACGTGCCGAGCCCGTTCGAGGGCACGGCGGATGAGGCGAAGTTTCCCGGCCGGCTTGAGCTGTTTATCGAGCCGAACGACTCGAACCTGATCGAGAACGCGGACAACCTGACGGTCGCGCCAACCGGCGACCTGATTGTGTGCGAGGACCGGTCGGGGACGTGCCGGCTGATCGGCGTGACGCCGGAGGGGCAGACGTACCTGTTCGGCGGCAACGTGTTCAACCGCAGCGAGCTGGCGGGGGCGTGCTTCTCGCCGGATGGGGCGACGCTGTTTGTGAATATTCAGAGCCCGGGCATCACGCTGGCGATCCGCGGGCCTTGGGCGGGGTGAGCGGCTGATCGGTTGGGGCGAAGTGAGCTGCCACGGGCTCGCGGGTCGGCCGGGTTGGGTATGCTTTCGGCTCGATCGTGGGGCGGGCCGGAGCACAGATGTCAGGTCGGATGTCGCGACAACTCGTTACCTACGGCCTTGGGCTGTTCGTGCTGCTGCTGCTGGGGGCGTTGCTGCTGTGGCCGATCTTCCTGACGGTGATGGGCGGGTTCGGGCTTGGGCCGAACGCGACGTGGGGCGACCTGACGTTTGAGTACGTGCTGGGGGTGTTTCGCGATCCGATTCTGGTGCAGGGGCTGATCAACAGCTTGAAGGTGGCGGTGTGCACGACGGTGCTGTCGCTGGTGATCGCGATGCCGCTGGCGCTGCTGGCGGCGCGGTATCGGTTCCCGGGGAAGTCGTTGGTGACGGCGTTTGTGTTGGTGCCGCTGATCTTGCCGCCGTTTGTGGGGGCGATCGGTTTGCAGGCGTTGCTGGGGCGGTTCGGTTCGGTGAACGCGCTGCTGGTGAACGTGGGGCTGCTGTCGCCGGACGAGCCGGGGTATGACTTCCTCGGCGGGTTCGGGCTGGGGCGGTTCGCGGGGGTGGTGCTGATGGAGGCGCTGCACCTCTACCCGATCATCTATCTGAACCTGACGGCGGCGCTGGCGAACATCGACCCGTCGCTTGAGGAGGCGGCGGACAACATGGGGGCGGGGCGGTTCGGGCGGTTCTGGCGGGTGACGCTGCCGCTGGTGATGCCGGGGATTTTCGCGGGCGGGACGATCGTGTTCATCTGGTCGTTCACCGAGCTGGGCACGCCGCTGATGTTTGATTTTTACGCGGTGACGCCGGTGCAGGTGTTCTTCGGGCTGAGCGAGGTGTCGACGAGCCCGCGGCCGTTTGCGTTGGTGGTGGTGATGCTGGCGGTGGCGATCGCGTTGTACCTGGTGGGGCGTCTGCTCTTGGGCGGTCGGGGGTACGCGATGCAGGGCAAGGCGCAGGCGGCGGGGACGATGCCGACGCTGCCGGGCGTGTGGGGCTGGGCGGCGACGCTGTTTTTCGTGGGGGTGACGCTGCTGGCGGTGATGCCGCACCTGGGCGTGGTGCTGGCGAGCGTGTCGGCCGAGGGGGCGTGGTATCGCACGGTGCTGCCGACGGAGGTGACGCTGGAGCACTTCGGCGGGGCGTTGACGCACCCGCTGGCGCTGGACTCGATCGTGAACAGCCTGATCTTCTCGCTGGCGGCGATGCTGCTGTGCGTGGTGATCGGGCTGATGATCAGCTACCTGGTGGTGCGGCTGAAGATCAAGGGCGGGTTCGTGCTGGACGCGCTGGCGATGCTGCCGCTGGCGGTGCCGGGGCTGGTGATGGCGTTTGGGTACGTGGCGATGTCGCTGCGTTGGCCGATGCCGCAGCTGAACGCGTGGTTCCTTGAGTGGGCCGAGTGGGCCGAGAAGACGATGGGGGCGGGGATGGTGTCGGGGACGTTCGAGTGGATGGCGTCGCTGACGGCGGTGACGGGGCAGGCGCCGAACCCGCTGATGTTCCTGGTGGTGGCGTACGCGGTGCGGCGGCTGCCGTACATCGTCCGCGCGGCGTCGGCGGGGCTGGAGCAGACGTCCGGCTCCTTGGAAGAGGCGGCGTTGAACCTCGGGGCGTACCAGCTCACGGCGATCCGGCGCGTGGTCGTGCCGCTGATCATGGCGAACCTGATCGCGGGGTCGATCCTGGTGTTTGCGTTCTCGATGCTGGAGGTGAGCGACTCGCTGATCCTGGCGCAGAAGGCGGAGCACTACCCGATCACCAAGGCGATCTGGACGTTCTTCAACCGGCTGGGCGACGGGCCTTACATCGCGTCGGCGATGGGCGTGTGGGGCATGGCGCTGCTGACGGTGACGCTGGTGGGCGCGTCGATCCTGATGGGCAAGAAGCTGGGGTCGATCTTCCGGTTGTGATTGGGTGCGTGTTCTTGGCGCGATCCCGGTGAGAGGGGATGATCGAGTCATGGACGAGCCGGGACCTATAAACGAATCGAGACCCGCGAGGCTGCGGCGCTTGCTGCGGACGGCGGTGTTGACGTTGGTGGTGGGTTATCCGTTGTTGGTGTTGGTGGCTTGTCAGATTCATTCGAGCGTGGTGTTCCCGGCGGGGGTTGCGGGCGATCATGCGGACGTGTCGCCGCACGCGGCGGCGGAGGTGGTGGCGATCGAGACGGAGGCGGGGGAGGTGGCGGGGTGGTTCGTGCCGGCGGCGGGGGTGTCGGCGGGGTCGCCCGGGCCGGCGGTGGTGTTTTTTCACGGCAACGCGGAGCGGGCGGATGCGCAGGGGCCGATCGTGCAGGTGTATCGGTCGATGGGCGTGTCGGTGTTGCTGGCGGAGTACCGCGGGTACGCCGGGCGGCCGGGCCGGATGAACGAGGCGGCGGCGACGGCGGACACGCCGCGTTGGTTCGACCTGCTGGCGGCGCGTGACGACGTGGACGCCGAGCGGATCGTCGTGCACGGCCGATCGATCGGCGGGGCGGTGGCGGGGCGGCTGCTGGGTCAGTGCGAGCCGACGGCCGTGGTGGTGGAGAGCACGCCCTTGAGCGTGTCGGCGATGGCGTGGCGGTTCGGGCTGCCGGGGCCGCTGCTGCCGAACCGGTTTCGCACGGACCTGGCGCTGGCGGCGTACGGCGGGCCGACGCTGATCATGCACGGGCGCGACGACGACCTGATCCCGTTCAGCCACGGCCAGCGGCTGGCGGAGCTGGCGGGCGGCGACGTGGTTTTCGTGGCGTTCGACGCGAAGCACAACGACATGCCCCGATCGCAGGAGCACGGGCGGTATGTCGAGGCGATCCGCGCGACGCTCATCGACGCTGGGGTGATCGACGGCGGGGCCGATTAGAGCGTCTTGCGTCAATACCTGCCACGAGCGCAACGATGATCGGGTGCCCCGACCCTTCAGGGTCGGGACAAAGCAACGCATGTCGTGCGGTGTCCAACCCGAGGCTGAAGCCTCGGGCCATCCGGCAGCCGCCTCGACGATGCCACAACATCGCGCATCACGCTGTCGCGTGTGACGTCACTGATGGCACCCTCTTCGTGGTCGATCGGGAACGACGCGGAACGCTTTAGTTGAGGCTGGGCTCGAGCGTGACGTGCAGGCCGTGGCCGGCGAGGCGGTCGCGGTACATCTCGGCGAGCTCGCGGTGGGCGGTCATGACCAGCGACCTGCCGGCGTAGTGGGCGATGAGCATGAGGCGGTAGGCGTTGGGCGCGGAGACGGGCAGGTCCTGGAAGAGGCAGTCGGTGACGAAGGCCTGCGTGTGGTCGCGGCGGTCGTGCAGGATGACGTCGACGTCTTGCGTGCCGCCGAGGTATCGGAATGCGGGGGTGTGAGCGACCATGGGTGCGTCCGACGGGAGCAGGCTGACCGGGGTGGTCTTGCGTGCTCTTCGTCCCGATAGTGACATGCCCTTGATGCAATTCAAGGGGAAACTATGGAAACCCGAGAAATGATGGCATTTTCAAGAAAGTCGATACATGGCCGGGGGGCTGGCCGGATGGGTGGTTGATTAGTCGTTTTCGCCGCCCCGGTTGGCCCGGGGGTCGAGCCGGTCGCGCAGGTCATCGCCGAGCAGGTTGAGCCCCAGCAGGGTCATGGAGAGCAGCAGGCAGGGGAAGACAAGCAGCCACCACTTCATGTTGCTCGGGGCGACGATGAAGGTGACGAGCTGCTCGGTGCCCTGCGAGGCGAGGTTGCCCCACGAGGGGACGGGGGCCTGGATGCCGATGCCGAGGAACGAGAGGAACGACTCCTGGAGGATGGCCTGCGGGACGGTGAGCGTGGCGTAGACGATGATCGGGCCGGTGAGGTTGGGCAGGACGTGGCGGAGGAGGATGCGGGGCGTGGGCACGCCGAGGCAGCGGGCGGCCTCGACGAAGGGCTGGTTGGCGAGGGAGAGGGCTTGGCCGCGGACGACGCGGGCCATGGTGAGCCACGAGACGGCGCCGATGGCGAGCAGGAGGGTGAGGACGTTGGCGATGGAGCCGGCGACGGCGGCGCCCATGGTGGCGGTGAGCGCGGCCTCGATGAAGGGGCGGAAGGCGACGTTCATCAGCACGACGAGCAGGATGTAGGGCAGGCCGTAGAGCACGTCGACGATGCGCATCATGACCGAGTCGATGCGCCCGCCCATGAACCCGGCGGTCATGCCCCAGGCGGTGCCGATGCACACGGCGATCGCCGCGGCCGACACGCCGACGCCCAGCGAGATCACGCCGCCCATCAGGCAGCGGTAGAGCAGCGAGCGGCCGAGCCGGTCCGTGCCCATGGGGAACGCGGCGGAAGGCGCGGCCTCGGAGCGCTCGGCGGTGAGCTCCTGGGCGTCGTAGTTCTGCAGCGCCCACGGCAGCGTGACCACGCAGGGCAGGGCAATGAGCACCAGCAGCGCCAGGCCGATGCGCCCGCCCAGCGAACGCGGCATGAGCGCGCGGACGACGCTCTTGCGCGGGTCGGCGGCCGCGGCGGGGGCGTCGGAAACGGGGGGGGCGGCGGTGGTCATCCGACGCGGATCCGCGGGTCGACGAAGGCGTAGGTCGCATCGACGACGATGTTGAACACGACGAGCATCGTGGAATAGACGAGCACGATGCCGAGGATGAGGAACTGGTCTTTGTCGCGGGCGGCGGCGACGAAGTACTCGCCGAGGCCGGGGATGTTGAAGATCTTCTCGACGACGAACGAGCCGGTCATGGCCGAGGCGGCGGCGGGACCGAGGAAGCTGAGGACGGGCAGCAGGGCGACCTTAAGGGCGTGGCCGAAGAGGGCGCCGTGTCGTGAGCGGCCCTTGGCGATGGCGGTGCGGACGTAGTCGGAGCGCATGACGTCGGCCAGGCCGAGGCGGACGAGCCTTGCGACGTAGGCGGCGGGGATGAAGCCGAGGGTGATGGCCGGGAGGATGACCTGCGCGGGCGAGTCGCGCCAGCCGCCGGGCGGGAGCCAGCCGAGCAGGCCGGCGAACACGGCGAGCATGACCGAGCCGGTGACGAACGAGGGCAGGCTGATGCCGATGAGCGAGACGATCGACGACGAGAGGTCCAGCGGCGTGCGCGGGAAGAGCGAGCCGACGACGCCTGCGAGCGTGCCGAACACGAAGGCAAAGGCAAGCGCGGCAGCGCCGAGGGTGGCGGAGACGGGCAGGCCCGAGGCGATGATGTCGCCGACCGTCTGGTCGCGATAGATGAGCGAGGGGCCGAGGTCGCCTTGGGCGAGGCCGGAGAGGTAGCCGGAGAGGAACGAGGCGGGCGAGTCGAGGTTGTACTGGCGTTTCATCGCCTCGATGACTTCGGGCGGGGGGCGGCGGCCGTCGTCGTTCTCGAGGGGGTTGCCGGGGACGACCCAGGCGAGGGTGAAGGTGATGGCGAAGATCGCCGCAAGGATCAGCGGGAGCTGGAGGAGGCGGACGACGATGAGGCGGGTCATCGGCGCCTCCTACGCTTGCCGCGCGGGCGTTTTTTGCCTTTGCCCTTGGGGTGCGGCTGGTTCTGGCCGTGGGCGGGCGTGGGAGCGGCGGGAGTCGCGGGTTCGGCGGTGTTGGTGCTGGGTTCGGGCTCGGCGGCGGGTTCGGCTGCGTCGGCCGGCGCGGCTGCGTCGTCGGTGGCTGTGGGTTCGGCCTGTTCGGGTTCCGCGGTTTCTTCCGCGACGGTTTCCTCGTTGGCTTCTTCTGACGGCGCGGCTTCGTCGTCCGGCTCGAAGACGATCTCCGCGGCGGCGGGGCTTTCTTCTGGGGTTTGCGGTGGTTCCTCCGCTTCGGCAGTTTCTTGCTCGGGTTCGTCGTCTTCGTCGGCCTCTTCTTCAGCTTCTTCGTCTGCTTCCTCGGTGGCGTCCTCGTCTTCCTCGGCCGCTTCGTCCTCGTCTTCTGCCTCTTCCTCGTCGTCCTCGGCTTCTTCTACTTCGTACTCCTCATCCCATTCCTCTTCGTCTTCCTCACCGTCCTCGCCGTCTTCGATCTCTTCTTCGGGCTCATCCTCTTCGCTGTCGTCGTCATCGGCCGACTGGTCTTCTTCGGTCTCCCACTCCTCGTCTTCTTCCAGCTCTTCGTCCGCGTCTTCTTCCTCTTCGTACTCCGTGTCGTCCGCGACTTCTTCGTCGTCTTCGGGCTTGAGTTCTTCTTCGATCTCCTCGTCCTCGCCGACCTCTTCGGCCTGCGTGTCCGGCTCGATCGTCTCCGCGGCATCTGCCTCGGCATCGATGGCGTCCGACTCGTCGTCGCTCTGGTTTTGCTCGCTAGGCGAGTCGGCGGCGTCCTCCGAGGTAGAGGCGATCGCGGAACCTGCCGTCGAGGCGGCGAACAGCGCGGGCGCGGCGGGCGTGGTATCGGGCTCGTTCTCGTTGTCTTGCGGCTCGGCCGACTTGCGGGTGAGCAGCGGGGGGTCGTCGGTTTCTGGCGCGGCGGGTTCGACGGCTGCTGCTGCGGCGATCGGCTCGGGCGTGAGCTCGGGCTCGGCGGCGATGCGTTGTTGCACCGCCTCCTCGGCTCCTGGGTCGGGCGTCGTGACCGTGACGATCACCGTCTCGCCGGCCCGGACGCGATCGCCCGGCGCGACCTGCACCTCCGGCGAGCGATCCAGCGGGACATACAACTCGGCCGTCGAGCCGAGCTTGATGATGCCGATGCGTTGCGAGCGTTGCAGCACCTCGCCCACGGGCACACGCAGCGCGATGGTCCGCGCAAACGCCCCAGCGATGAGCCGCACCGACGCCAACACCTGATCCCGCGCCGGGTGCTGCACGACCAGCGACCGTGCGTAGTTCACCTCAGGCGACTCGGCCTTGAGCGCATTAACGAAGCGCCCCGGCTGGTCATCGATCCGCGCGAGTCGGCCGTGCAGCGGGGCGCGGACGACGTGCACGTCGAGCAGGCTGATGTAGATGCGCACGCAACGGGCCGGCCCGTCGAACGGCGGGTGGTGGTCCACGTCGTGGACCGAGCTGACGGTGCCGTCGGCCGGGCTGACCAGCGCGCCGCGCTGCGAGGGCGGCCGGCGGTCGGGGTCGCGGAAGGCGGCGAGGACCGCGGCGGTGGCGAGCAGCACGGCCAGCAGCGCGAGCAGCCACCACGCCGAGGCGGCGAGCGTCAGGAGGATCGAAGAGGCGGCGAGCAGGCCCCCAACGGCGAGGGTGGTCAGCCATTCGGGCCGAGCGTCGCGAGAGAGCATGGGCAGCGGCAGTCGAAGCGGGGTGGCGGCGGCAGGCCGAGGCGTCCGTGGTCGGGCGGGGTCAGTTCGCGGAGGCCTTGCCGATGACCATGCCGATCACGCCGAGGACCATCGCGAGGACAAACAGGCCGACCATCGCGCCAAAGAAAACGACGGTCGAGCCGGTGAGCGCCGAGGTCAGGGCCGTGCTCACGCCGCCCACCGCGCCGGCGGCGACGATGAGCCCGACGATGAGCGTGACCATCGCGCCGATCATGGCGCCGGTCGTGAAGCCGGACCACGGGCCGTCGATCTCTTCTTCGATCGCAAACGAGCGTGGGCTGAGCATCGGCGACGGGCCGGCTCCCGAGGCGGGCGGGGCGCTCTCCATCGCGGTCGCGCCCGAGGTGCCGGTTGCGGCCATGCCGGTGTCGAACACGCCGGACGAGCCGACGGCCGATTCGGTGATCGCCGAGCCACCCGCGGCCGTGTCGCCGCCGGGGAAGATCTCGTCGAGCTCGGCACCCAGGCTGGTCTCGTCGCTCTCACGCGTCAGGTCCAGCAAGCCCGATCCCGAGCCCACGCTGTCGAGCTGCAGCTCGGCGTCGGTGACGGACGACGAAGTGACCTGCGTCTTTTCGAGCGGGTCGGCGGCGTCGACCTCGCCGGGCGAGAAGACGTCCACGCCGCTGTCTGCGGCGGTGCCGATCGACGAATCACCAAACGCCAGCGAGTCGCCGGCCGAGGTGTCGGCAACCGTCATCTCGGCGCTGGCGTCCATCGCGCTGGCGTCGAGGCCGGTGTCGGCCAGGTCGAAGGTCGTGCCGGTGTCGGAGAGCTCGAGGCCGATGCTGTCGTCGGCCGACGCACCGCCGCCGCCGAGGCCGTCGACATCTTCGACCTTAAACATCAGCTTGTCGCGATCGCGGTACTGCTTGAGCTCGCCGGACGACGCGAGGTCGCGGACCTCCTGCTCGCTCTTGCCGAGCTTCTGGGCCGTCTCTTCGAGCGTGTAAAACATCTTGTCCGCCATCGTGTCGCTCCCGGCTATCGCCGTGTGGGGTCGCAGGATTTCAGAGTCCGGCCAAAGGGCCGCTGGCAAGCGATTTAGCATACCACCCCGCCCCGATCCCGGCACAACCCCACCCCGCCCCCGCCCCATTCCGCAGCCCGTCCCCGCTCCGTCCAGATTAAGCCCCGCTCCGCCCGCCCATGTCCCTCTCCTACGGCCTCATCGAGTCGATCGACCTCCGCCACCCGCGGCTCCCCGCCGAGCTCGAGGGCCTGCGCATCGCCCATTTCTCAGACCCCCATCTGCCCGTCGCCGCCAGGCACACCGCCCGCGCCCTCCGCCAGCTCGCCCGCATCCGCGTCGACCTCATCGCCCTCACCGGCGACTACATGGACCGCCACCGCCCGCCCGACGCCGCCCGCGAGATGCTCGAACAGCTCGCCGCCGACTTCCGCCCGCGCCTCGGCATCGTCGGCGTCTTCGGCAATCACGACCGCCCACCCCTCATGGACGACCCGCCCGCCGCCGACACCATCCGCTGGCTCCGCGAAACCGTCCACGACGTCCCCGGCCTGCCCCTGCGACTCGCCGGCCTCGGCGAACGCGGCTACGACCCCCCCGACCCCGCCAAGCTCGCCCTCCAACTCGGCAAAGCCAAGCTCGCTTTCGCGCACGACATATCAACACCGCCCGTTACCGCCACCCAATCGCCAAATCACCAAACCGCCAAATCACCAAATCACCCGTTCTCCCTCTTCCTCCTCCACCGCCCCGTCCACATCCTCCACGCCGCCGCCATGCACGCCGACCTCGCCCTCGCCGGCCACTCCCACGGCGGCCAGCTCCGCACCCCGTGGGGCCAATCCATCCACAACTCGTCCGACCTCCCCCTCGACCGCACCGCCGGCCTCATGCGCTACCGCGACACCCTCATGGCCGTCACCCGAGGCCTCGGCCGCTCCCGCCTCACCTTCCGCCTCTTCTGCCCACCCCACCTGCCGGTCTACACGCTACGGCGTGGCCACCTGCCGAGGACCGAACGCGAAGACGTGGTGTGCTTCGAGCCTTGGTAAGTCAGCCGTGGTACCACCACGCGCCGAGCCTGCCGAAGACTCGCAACAGCAGGCCAATAGGCGCGGCCAACAAACAGACCAGAAGGACCACCGCAAGACCAATCGCGATGGGTCTAAAGCCTGCCGTAGTTTCGTGTGTCAATCCATCGAGCGTCGAAATGTCTAAGACCGCAAACAGCAGTAGTCCAGAAGCCAATCCGCCGAAGAAGCCGAGAAACATAAGTAACCCGCCGACTAATTGAGCCAGCTTCCATCCCTTACCGGTCTTCTCAATTGTCTGGACGCGCTTGCTCATCAAATCCCCTCCGGACTTTCAGTAGATCAAGCCGCATCCGACACGGTGATCGCGAGCTTCACGCCAATCGCCGCCGCCAGGCGGTGCAGTTGTTCCCATGTGGGCGCAGGATGCGGATCGGCTTCCAACTCCGCCAGCTCGTCCGAAGTCATCCCCGCGTCTCCCGCCACGGCGTCAATCGGTAGCCCTCGCTGCCGACGCGCTTCGCTCAACGCCGCCACCGCCTCACGCAACCCCGCAAGACGCATAAATCCATCGGACGCAATCCGCTCGACCTCACCGCGATCGGACGCGATCGCATCCTGTGCGTCAGCCAACCGCCGCTTCACCTCATCCGGCAGCTTCGCGCCACGCACGCTCTTTACGGGGTCATTGGCCATGGCATTTATTTTACCTCGGTTTCGTGCTCAAACGCAGTAATAATCAGAGCAATCCCAAGTTCTTCCACGAACTCGAACACCACCGTCAGCGGCCGCCCGCTCGGCGTCCAGCCCTGCGTCACCCAGCGGCCCGACCCGCTCCGACTTAGGCGGCGTTCATGGAAGTACTTCGCCAACACCGCCTCGACCTCCTCCACCGTCACGCCGTGCTCTGCGATATGGGCCACCGCGTTGCAATCGTCATCCTCCACCCACCAGACCTCGCGCAGCTCCGCCATCGCCCATCACCCCGCCGAATTCCGATCCAACAACCGATACCCAATCGCCTCGCTCACGTGCGCCAGCTCGATCGTCTCGCGCCCGTCCAGGTCGGCGATGGTCCTCGCGAGGCGGCGCACCTTGTCGAACGCCCTTGCCGACAGCCCCAGCTCCGTCATCGCCTGCTTGACCAGCCGCTGGCTCGCGTCGTCCAGCGGGGCCAGCTTGTCCAGCTCGCTGCCGCGCAGCGCCGCGTTCGGTTTCAGCGACGAGCCGTTGCGCTTCAACTGAATCTCGCGCGCCGCCACCACCTGCCCGCGCAGCGTCGCCGAGTCCGTGCCCGGCTTCGCCTCGGTCAGCCGCTGATACGGCACCGGCGGCGCCTCCACGTGCACATCAATCCGGTCGATCAACGGCCCCGACAGCTTCGACAGATACCGATCCATCTCCCGCTGACCGACCGCGTCCCGCGGCGTGTCGCCCTTGGGCGTCGGGTTCATCGCCGCCACCAGCATGAACCGCGCCGGCAGCCGGATCGTCGCCTGCGCCCGCGCGATCGTCACGTGCCCGTCCTCCAACGGCTGCCTCAACGTCTCCAGCACCGTCCGCGCAAACTCCGGCAGCTCGTCCAGAAACAACACCCCTCGGTGCGCCAAACTCACCTCGCCCGGCCGCGGCACCGTCCCGCCACCAATCAAGGCCGCCTGACTCGCCGTGTGATGCGGGCTACGCACCGGCCGGGCCGTGATCAGCGGGCACCCCGGCGACACCTGCCCGACCGACGAATAAATCCGCGTCACCTCCAGCGCCTCGTCCCGCGTCATCGGCGGCAGGATCCCTGGCAACGCCCGCGCCATCATCGTCTTACCCGTCCCCGGCGGGCCGACCAATAGCAAGTTGTGCGCCCCCGCCGCCGCCACCACCAGCGCCCGCTTCACCGCCTCCTGCCCCTTGACCTCCGCGAAGTCCACCGACGCCTCCGCCCGCGCCAGCGCCAGGTCCACCGACGCCGGCGTCGCCGGCTCGATCTCGTGATCTCCATTCAGAAAACCCACGACCGCCCCCAGCGTCCCCGCCGGGTACACCTCGATGCCCTCGACGGCCGTCGCCTCCCCCGCGCACTCTACCGGCACCACCACGCCGTCCGCGCCAATCCGCTTCGCAAGCAACGCCAGATTGATCACCCCGCTCACCGGCCGCAGCCGACCGTCCAGCGCCAGCTCCCCGGCAAACAGCAGCCGCTTGTGCCGCTCGGTCCGCACCGCCTGAACCGCGAGCAGCAAACCCACCGCGATCGGCAGGTCGAATACCGGCCCTTCCTTCCGCACGTCCCCCGGCGCCAGCGACACCAGCAACCTTGCATCGGGAAACACAAACCCCGAGTTCTCGATCGCCGACCGCACCCGCTCGATCGACTCCCGCACCGCCGCGTCCGGCAGCCCCACAATCGTCGTCTTCGGCAACCCCCGATCCGCAACATCCACCTCCACCTCGCACGCAATCGGATCGATCCCCCGCAACACAAAACTATGCACCTGCGACAGCACCTCCGGAAGTTAGCCGATGGGCCCGCATCAGCGGTCGGCCGCGCTTGGCACCTGCCAGCCCTCCGACGCCACAGAATTTAAGTAAAAGGCGGTCACAGCACTCTAATATGAAATTTGTGTGAATTACGATGATTGTGAGACTCAGTCTTGACGGCGGGGTCAACGATGAGATACGGTCTCAATCTCAAGACAGCCCGCCCCGCGGTTTGGGGCGGGCACCACCCCCATCAGCTCAGGAGGAAACGCCCATGCGTTCCGTCGCTGCTATCGCTCTGTCCGTCTGCGCACTCGCCGCCACCCCCGCGGCCCACGCCACCGTCATCGTCAACCCCACCGAGGACGTCATGACCTCGGCCTTCTTCTTCCCGCCCAACTTCGTCCGTGGCTACGCCGGCGACAACCGAAATGTCCACCGCGTCGCCTCGGACAATGCGTTCGGCGTCGGCCCCGAGACCGTCTACATCCAGTTCGACAGCGCCGACTTCGCCGGCCTCTCGGCCCTGCCCGAGGCCACCCTCAGCCTCACTTCCTTCCCCGGCGGCTTCAGCGCCGACGCCTCCTCGGGCAACCCCTTCCTCGTTTCCGCCCACGCGGTCAACCTCGACCCCTTCACTGAAATTATCGACGACACCACCGCCGGCAGCGTCGGCTTCGTCGACTTCTTCAACAACAACATCCTCGCCGCCGATCCCGCCGCCATCACCTCGGTCGATAGCTTCGGCATCGTCGAATTCGACGTCACCTCGATCGTCAACGACTGGATCGCCGGCAACAACTCCATCTTCGTCATCGCCCTCACCGGCAAGAACGATCCCGGCACCACCGACTTCCTTCACGGCTTCCTCAACAACACCGAGAACCCCGGCGCCACCTTCCTCACCATCCCCGAGCCCGCCTCGGCGATGCTGATCACCGCCGTCGGCCTCGCCGGCCTCACCCGCCGCCGTCGCTGACCCAACCCAATGCCCGCTTTCGGGCAATCAGTCCTTCTTCCGACGAGCCTCGGGGCCAACGCGCCCCGGGGCTTTTTTTAACTACAGAGAAAGCATCAGACGACTCTTAAAGCTCGCGGTAAGCACGCTTGCGCAGATGTCTTCGAAATCAGATACGACCAATCAGCGGCAAGCAAAGGCGATCCAATCGCGGCTCGAACGGGCAAAAGCCCATCAGCCAGGCGTCACACCTGCCCGTTGGCGGCTCGGTCGTTGATTTCTGTGACAACTCGGAGACGGCACACTCAGGGCAGATGGTTTTTGCTGGCGGCTGTTACGGGGCGGTTGATGCACAATGAGAACCGATTATCATCAAGCAATGCGTCGCCACTCACGCTATCGCCAGCTCATTCAAGACACCCTGCGGGACGCCGATGGGCCGCTGTCGGCGACGGACGTGCAGGCGTTGCTCGATGACACGGGGATCGGCCTCGCGACCGTCTACCGCCTGCTGAACGAGGGCGTGGAAGACGGCGAGCTGGTCGGCGTCGAGCTGCCCGGCGGGCCGCGGCGGTTCGAGCCGGCGGGCCTGCCGCATCACCATCACTTCGAGTGCCGGGCGTGCCGCAAGGTGTTCGCGGTCCGGGGCTGCCCGGGGCGTATGGAGCGCCTCGTGCCCGACGGCTTCGAGCTCGAGCAGCACGAAGTGATCCTGTTCGGCCGATGCGCCGATTGCGTGACCGCCGACTGAGTGTCGATAACGGAGACCCGCCATGCCCATCTATGTCTACGAAGTCGTGCTGCCCGATGGCGAGCCCGGCCAGGTCTTCGAGGTCATGCAGAAGATGTCCGACCCGCCTTTGACCAAGCACCCGACCACCGGCGACCCCGTGCGCCGCATCATCCAGCCGCCGCACGTCGGCGGCCAGTGGTCCGAGGGCGGCGAGCGCCAACAACTCTCCGACAAAAACCTCGACCGGCTCGGCATGACCAAGTACGTCAAGGCTGGCGACGGTTTCTACGAAAAGCGTGCCGGCAGAGGCCCGGACGTCATCAGCGCCGGCGACGATTAACTCGCCCGTTCACCGCTCACCTCAATCGATCTACATAGAGAACCGATGCAAGCTCAACTCCACAGATCGCCCGTCACCGCCACGTCGGCGATGCTCGTTGCCGTGAGCGTCGCGCTGGCCGGTTGCTCGGACTCCGCCACCAGCGGGCCGCCCCCCGTCAGCCACGCCCAGCAGCACGGCGTCGAGGTCAAGCTCGAGCCCGCGACCGCCGGCGACGTCACCCTCGAACTCGCCCAGGGCCACGGCCCGCTCACGCCCGGCGGCGTCGGCCACCTCGCCATCCGGCTGCCGTACTCCGACGACGGGCAAACCAAAATCCGCGTGTGGATCGGCGGGCAAGACTCGGCCGGCACCACCGTTGCCGACGCCATCTACGTCCCCCCACGCGACTACTACGACGTCCACATGCCCACCCCCGATCCCCTGCCGCAAGACGCCCTGTGGTGGATCGAAGTCGAGAAGCCCGACGGCACCAAGGCCCTCGCGTCCGCCCAACCACGCACGCAATGATCGGCACCGCCCATGAGAAGAGCGAAGCGATCGTGGCTGGCCCGTCTGCTTTCGTTGATCTTTAGACCCTTCTTCCTGCGACCGAGGATTCTCATGATCGAACCCCTCGAGAAGAAACTTCCCGTGACCGTCCTCTCCGGCTTCCTCGGGGCCGGCAAGACCACGCTGCTCAACCACGTCCTCAACAACCGCCAGGGCCTGCGCGTCGCGGTCATCGTCAACGACATGTCGGAGGTGAACATCGACGCCTCGCTCGTCCGCGACGGCGGCGCACAGCTCTCGCGCACCGAAGAAAAAATGGTCGAGATGACCAACGGCTGCATCTGCTGCACGCTCCGCGAAGACCTCATCATCGAGGTGCAGAAGCTCGCCCAGGAAGATCGGTTTGACCACCTGCTCATCGAGTCGACCGGCATTGGCGAACCCATGCCCGTCGCGGCGACCTTCTCGTTCCGCGACGAGAACGACCAGAGCCTCAGCGACCTCGCCGAGGTCGACACGATGGTCACCGTCGTCGACGCGGCCAACTTCCTGCGCGACTTCGACAGCCGCCAGAGCCTCAACGACCGCGAGATGGGCATGTCCGACGAGGACGAGCGCACGATCGTCGACCTGTTGACGGATCAGATCGAGTTCGCCAACGTGATCGTGATCAACAAGTGCGACCTCGTGGAGCCCAAGGAGGTCGAGCGTCTCGAGGGCATCCTGCATCACATGAACCCGGACGCGAAGCTGATCCGCACCGAGCGCGGGAACGTGGACGTCAAGGCCGTGATCGGCACGGGGCTTTACGACGAGGAAGAGGCGTCGATGATGCCCGGCTGGATCAAGGAGCTCAACGGCGAGCACATCCCCGAGACCGAGGAGTACGGCATCGGCAGCTTCGTCTATCGGCGTCGCAAGCCGTTTCATCCGCAGCGGCTCAGCGAGGCCATCAAAGCCGAGCTGGGCGGGGTGATCCGATCCAAGGGCTACCTGTGGATCGCGACGCGGCCGCAGTTCTGCGGGGTGTGGTCGCAGGCGGGCTCGTCGCTGCAGATGGGCCGGGCGGGGCGCTGGTTCGCGGCGGTGCCCAGGGACCAATGGCCGCAGGACCCCGAGACGCGCGAGTGGATCGACGAGCTCTGGGACGACGAGGTCGGCGACTGCCGGCAAGAGATCGTCTTCATCGGCGTGCAGATGGATCGCGCGAAGATCGAAGCGGTGCTGGACGCGGCGCTGGTCACGGACGAGGAGATGGAGGCCGGCGTCAAGCACTGGCAGCAGTTCGAAGACCCGATCCCCAGCTGGGAGCCGCAGGACGAGGCCATCGCGAACTGAGTGACTGGCGGCGGGGTGTCGGACCATGAAGCGTTTGCGATCGATGCCCGAGCAAAGCAATACAGATCGGAAAGACGTCAGGTCGTTTGACGCGGTGGTCGTGGGCGCGGGGGCCGCGGGGGTGGGCGTGGCGATCGCGCTCAGAGACGCGGGGGTTGAGAATTTCATCGTGCTTGAGCGGGACCGGGTCGGCGCTTCGTTCGCGTCGTGGCCCGATGAAACACGCTTCATCACACCTTCTTTCCCGACGAATTCGTTCGGCATGGTCGATCTGAATTCCATCGCCTTGGGCGTTTCGCCGGCCCACAGCCTCAAAGTCGAGCACCCGACGGGCAAGGCTTATGCGGCCCACCTCCGTGGCGTCGCGCAGTACTTCCAACTCCCCATCTGCGAGAACACCGGCGTCCTTCACATCGCGAGGGACGGCGACGGCTTCCTCATCGAAACAGACGACCACACCCTCCGAACTAGGCACGTGATCTGGGCGGCGGGCGAGTTTCAGTACCCGCGCCTGAGCGGGTTCACCGGCGCCGAGCTGTGCCGGCACACGGCGACCATCGCTAGCTACGGCGAGATGGAGGGCGACGAGTTCGCCGTCATCGGCGGCTACGAGAGCGGCATCGACGCCGCCTATCACCTCGCGCTGCGCCGCAAGCGCGTCCGGGTGTTCGACTCGGGCTGCCCGTGGGAAGAAAAGACGGCCGACCCGAGCATCGCGCTGTCGCCTTTCTCTTTAGAACGCATGCGTCGGAGCTCGTTCAAGAAGCACGTGGAGTTGCTGCCGCGCACGCCGATCAACGAGGTCACGCAAGCCGAGGACGGCTATCGGCTCGTCGCGGCGGACGGTCGGCGGTTCGATTCGCCCGGGCCGCCGCTGTTTGCCGGGGGCTTTGAGGGCAGCCACAAGCTCGTGATGGATTTGTTCGAGCGGCGCGACGACGGCTTCCCGCTGCTCAACGAGCGCGACGAGTCCACGATCGCGCCCGGGGTCTACCTGTGCGGCCCGGCCGTGCGCCACGACAAGCACGTGTTCTGTTTCATCTACAAGTACCGCCAGCGTTTCGCGGTGGTCGCCAAGTCGGTGGCCACTTCCCTGGGGCTCGCGGCCGAGAACTTAGAGCAGTACCGAACCTGGGGCATGTATCTCGACGACCTGTCTTGCTGCGGAGAAGAGTGCGTATGTTGAGCGACAAAGTTGAGCGTCCGATGATCGCAGCCCCGACACCCGCTTGGTTGGGCCGGGTGTTGCGGGTCGAGTGGCTGGGGCAGACGGCGGCCAGCCTCTGCTGGATGGCGAGCGTGTTCGCCTACGGGCTCGGCTCGACGGGCGACTACCTCCAGCTGGGCGCGGCATCGGCGTGGCTGATCGCCAACATCGCCGTGGCCTTGCCCGCGAAGGACGGCTAAATCGTCAGATGGGCCTGGCATGCGCGACGGCGCGTGGCGTCGATCGCGGCAGGGGCGCTGCGGTCCGAGTGGCGGGCCCCGGTTTGTCGTGCATAATTCGGGCATGCCGCTGCGTGTCGGGCCACCGAAGCATTATGGGATCGCGTCGAACCCGGCGGGGGCGACGTTTGGCCCGCGGGCGATGCGGGACTACGAGTTCGTCTGGATCATCGACGGTGACTGCCGGTATCGGTGGGGCGAGCTCGAGGTCGAGGCGCCGGCCGGGGCGATGGTGCTGTGTCGGCCGGGGGCGGTGGACGCGTTCGATTGGGATGCGCGTCGCCGCTCGATGCACGGGTACGTGCACTTCGACGTGCACGCGATCCCCGGGCACTGGCCTCGGCGGGAGGACTGGCCGCTGGTGTGCGTGCTGCCCGAGGGGGACACGATGCGGCCGCTGCTGGGGCACCTGCTGCGTTGGGCCGAGCAGGGCGACGCCGAGCTGACGGCGCTGACGCTGCGGCATCTGCTGTCTTCGTACGTGCTGAACGAGATCGAGACGCGTCAGCCCCCGCGGCCGGAGCTGCCCGAGCCGGTGCGGGTCGCGCTGGATCGGATCATGCAGGTGCTGCGGGACGACCCGGCCACGCCGTTGGGGCTGGACGACCTCGCCGAGGCCGCGCACGTGACCGCTAGCCACCTGTGTCGGCTGTTCAAGGCGAGCACCGGGCACAGCCCGGCTGAGACGGTGCGGCTGGCACGGCTGGACTACGCCGCGGCGATGCTCGCGCGGAGCAACGAATCGGTGGCCGCCGTGGCCGAGGCCGCGGGGTTCGCGAGCCCGTTCCACTTCTCCCGCCGGTTCGGCGAGGCGTACGGCATGAGCCCCACCGACTACCGCGCCCGGGCACGCGACGGGGCGCACAACCCGCTTCCCCTGCGCCACACGCATTTCTAGGCACATCAAAAACGGGCATGAATCCGCGAATCGCAGCCATGGCCGCCGGGCGTGGCGTCGGGCATCCTTTGTGCGTCGTTGTAAGCCTCTCGATCCGACTCGATTCAACCCGGAAGCCCGTCCATGACCGCCGCCCCGACCCTGCCCGACCTCAGCCTCGCCACCTCCGACCGCCGCGACGCCTATCGCGTGACGACGCAGGAGTACCGATATTTCCGCCAGTGGGGCTACCTCATCGTCCGCGGCCTGCTCAACGCCGACGAGGTCGCCGAGCTCAAGCAGCACACGGTCGACCTGATGAACGGCGACCTGCCCGAGCAGCAAGACCTGGAGGCGTTCGACCCCGAGGCCGCGGCCAAGGCGAACGCCGAATCTGTCGGCGGCAATGGCGATCGGCTCTACCGCAAAGAGGGCGCGACTTCGCGCCACCTCGTCCGACCCGCGGCCCACCTCACCGCCGAGCAGAAGGCCCAGCAGTTCCTGCGCATCCACATGCTGCACCGGCAGATCGCGCTGCACGAGCGTTACCTGCTGCACCCGCGCGTGCTCGACGTGCTCGAGGTGCTCATCGGCCCTGACGTGTCGGCGCTGCAGTCGATGCTCTTCCTCAAGCCGCCCGGCAAGGTCGGTCAGGGCTGGCACCAGGATTCGTACTACATCCCGACGACTCCGGACACGCTGTGCGGCGCGTGGGTCGCGATCGACGACGCCGACGAATACAACGGCGGGCTCTGGCTGGCCAAGGGTTCGGGCGCCGAGCCGGTGCACCCGCCGTGCCCGGAGGTCAAGTACGGGTTCGGCGATCGCATGATCCGCGATGTCAAGCACATCAAGAACGCGTCCGACCCCGACGACTCGGCCAACCACCTCACCGAGGTCGCCGACCGCTACGACCACGTCCTCGCGACGGTCAAGGCCGGTGACGTCGTCTTCTTCAACGGGCACATCCTGCACCGCTCGAAAGACAACATCACCGAAGACCGCTTCCGCCGAGCTTTTGTCGGGCACTACTGCAACGCCCGCAGCTTCACCTCTTGGGGGCGCGACGAGGACAATCCTTCGGGCTTCGACGAGGCGACCGGCTCCAACAACGGCAGCCACATCCTCGCCCGCGGCGATACGCACCTCGCGTTTACCAAGCCGAAGTTCGGCACGCCCTGCGCCGCCTTGATCGACGCTGAAGCAAGGGGCGTCGCGAACGATCGCGTTGTCCGCCAGATCGCCGCGATGAACAACGGCCTGATGGGTTGCGCGATCACCGACCTTGACAGCCTCGAGCACGATCACGACGACGAGGGCGAGTCGTCGGGCTATTGATCGCGAACGTGCATGCGGTCAGCGGATCGATCGGCGACGCGTGACGAACACCGCGCCGGTCATCAGCAGCGCCAGCGTGCCCGGCTCGGGGACAAGGGCCGCGTTGGCCAGCACCGCTCCGGTGCCGTCGAAGCCGAAGTTGGCGGCGAGCTGGGCGAGGTCCGCGGTGTTGACGATGCCGTCGCCGTTGTAGTCGGCCTGGGCCCACGAGGAGGTGGGGTCTTCGAAGTTGGCGGCGAGGATGGCGAGGTCGGCGGTGTTGACCTGTTGGTCGAGGTTGGCGTCGCCGAAGGCGGTGCCGAGGATGTTCTCGATGAGCTCGGTGACGTCGGCGTTGTTGGTGATGCCGTTGCCGGTGAGGTCGAAGGCGGGGTCGCCGAGGTTCGCGAGCAGCAGGTCGATATCGTCGATGTCGACGTCGCCGTCCTCGTCGAAGTCGCTGGCGAGGGTGATGCCGAATCCCTCGGCGAAGGCGCGGCCGAAATTTTCGCCGAGGTCGTAGTAGTACTCGAGCGGCCGGGTGAAGCCGAACTGGGTCTCGAAGGTGACGTCGACCTCGGCGTTGAGCTCCCAGTCGGCGAAGTTGGCCGAGGTCGGGCCGATGCTGGTCGAGTCGACCTGCCCGACGTTGGGCTGGAGTTGCAGAAGGGCCTGCCAGAAGGGCGAGAGGTCGTCGAACTGGTCTTCTTCGATGAAGCCGAAGTCGTCGCCGCCGCCGAGGGTGGTGGGGACGGTGGAGTGGAAGTCGACGAAGTAGTCGACGGCGAGGCCGCCGGGGGTGGCGGCGACGTCGGCGAGCATGGCTTCGCCGTTGACCTCGATGTCGGGGACGGCCGACCAGGTGGCCGAGCTCCACCGGCCGTTGGGGTCCTGGTTCGGGTTCTGCACCGTGGCGCGGCGGTTGCCAGCGAAGCGTCCGTCGGGGTTGGCGGTGGGGTAGGCGAAGAACTCGGTGGTTTTGAGCATCTCGACGGCGAGGGGGTCGCCGGAGACGAGCCAGTCGACTAGGCCGGCGTAGTTGTGCGTGCCGAGCGTTTCGCCGGCGTGCATGCCGGTCATGATGACGACCTTGTTTTTGTCGAGCTGGCCGTCGGTAGAGGTGTCGGTGATGCGGTAGCCGTAGATGTCGCGCGGGGCGATGGTGCGGCCGAGGTCGTCGACGCCGCCGGGCGACTGGCCGATGACGCCGTTGGCGTCGCCGGATGAAGTCGGCACGGCCCAGGGTGTGGCGAGCACGGCCTGCGTGTGGGCGACCGAGTCGGCGTAGGAGTAGGGGAAGGCGTAGGCGACCCACACCTCGTCCTGGGTGAAGTTGTCGTCGTTGGAGAAGCTGTAAGTCCCGCCGGAGTTGTTGGCGTTGTCGAAGTACGACCAGTTTTCCTGGTCGTAGGAA
Organism: Planctomycetota bacterium; assembly: GCA_039024495.1. GTDB lineage: Bacteria > Planctomycetota > Phycisphaerae > Phycisphaerales > Phycisphaeraceae > JBCBUE01. Next base: position 32,581 of record JBCCQE010000031.1, read on the forward strand.
TAGACCATGAAGTGGTTGTCGAGTCGCGAGGCGCCGCCGGCGAAGTTGTTGGAGGTGGCGAAGAGCGGGCGGGTGTCCTGGACGTCGCTTGCTTTGAAGTACATCCATCGCCACTGGCCGCCGCCGTAGAAGTTGTCGCGGCCGACGAGGTTGACGGTGCCGCCGCCGCGGCCGCCGCCGCCGGTGACGTTCCATGAGAGCAGCGAGCCGTGGTCGAACCCGGCCTCGATGTCGATCGCGGCGGCGGGGGCCGAGGCGAGGGCGGCGAGAAGGACGGCCGACGCGAGGGCGGCGAGTGAGCAGATCGAGCGATGCATCCAGCGAACTCCTGCGGATCAATGAGAGTGAGGACGCAGTTTAGCTCGTTACCGACGGGATCGATAAAAATTCCGCGAGGCTGGGGTTAGCCCGCGTGCGGCGGTGGCTCTGTGCGGGCTGCGGGGTGTCAAAGAGCCCTTCGCGGCCCGCTTGGCCCGGTTCCGATGTGCCGGGTGGGGCGGGCGTGTCGCGTCGGACGCCGGGGGGCGGGGCGGCGTGGTCTCGCGGCGCACGCGTCCGGTCGGGGCGGGGCAGGGGCGGCCCGCCGGACCCATCGGCCGCCCGAACCGGCCATCGCCGGGGCGACCCCATCGGCAGTCGACTCCCCCGGCCTGGCCACGCGCGCCCTGCCCGAGGGCGCGGCCTGCTGAGGGAGCGTTCCTAGTCGGGCATGGCCGGCGAACGGTGCGCGCCGATGGCCGCCGCGGAGATCGCGTCTCACTCGGAGTGGCGTGTCCCGGGTTTGCCGAGGCCGGCTCGATTTGTCGCCGATATGGCAAGCGAGAGTCTCTAATATTGGGTTGAAGGAGTCTCGCCATGTTTTGGCTTTCGATCTTGCTCGTCTCGCTCGCATCTCTTGTGGCGCTCGTGGTTTTGTTCTTGCTGACGGGCGTGGGGATGCGCATCGCTCACGCCTTCGGCGGCGCTGACTTTGCGCCGGGTTGGCAGGTCCGATGCACCCACTGCGGCAAGACCCGCCCGGCCGGCGAGGTCGGCGTGGCCCGCCTCGGAAAGTCAAGCGTGGGCAGCAAAACCCAAACGCTCGGCTGGTGCACGGGCTGTAAGGGTGTGCGCTGGATCGCGGTGGAGCCGTCCGGCGAGGCGATGGGCGCTCTGGTAGAGGGTGCGGCCCGCTGAGGGAGCGTTCCTAGGTGGGGCAAGACGGGCTGAAACGCGTGCTTTGCGCAGCTCGACGAATCTGCGTGAACTTGTCTGTCAGCCGGGCTGTAGTGTTAGCGCGGGCACGTTGGCGGCTTACACCGCCCGTGTCTCGTGGAGTCCCGATATGGGTTCTGAAGACCAGGCGAAGCTTGGGTTTCGGGTTTGCGTGATATTGATTGCAGCTGGGTTCCTCGGAGCATCCTATTTCGGTTGGGCCTACTGGCGAATGTCGAACCATGCGCTCATGGATGACAACTGGCCGCAGCCTTTCCCATCACCCGATGCGTGGTTGTATCCGTTACATGATTGGTACGACCGGATGAACCCGGTGGGGCCTGGTTTCATCAAGATGAACGGAGAGGTCGCGCGCGTGCGGATCACGGTGGAGATCGCGATCGCTTGTTCGGTGTTGCCTGCAATCGTTGGAGGCCTCGCTTTAGTCCGCGTATCCCGCCCCAAGCCGGCGGGCCATTGTGTGGCATGCGGCTACGACCTTCGCGGGAACCTAGAGGCAACCGCATGCCCGGAGTGTGGCGAAGAGGTGATGGCTGTCGAGCCCGCGAGTCGTTGGCCCGTGCGCAAGATCATTCGTTGGTGGCGATCTCCTCCGGTGGTCGCCTGGAACGATGCACGCGTCGCAACCGCGATACTGGCCGCCTGCCTCGTGTCCTTCTGGGTCGTTCCGATTGTCGCGACCCAACTCCAAGGGCCTGATTTCGGCTTGCGCTCTCTTCGCTTTCCCCTGCTGGCCATCTCAAACCCACTCTACCTTCCGTGCTTCATGATCAACTTAGGGTTGCTGATTGCGGTCATAGTCGCGACTGGCGCAGAAAAACGCACCACGATGGCGTGGTGCGTTGGGTTCTGCGTACTAGGTGGCGTGGTCTTTGCTCTCTGGTTGATTCGATGAACTCAGGCGTTGGCCGGTTCGGCTTCGGTTTCGGGGGCGTCTTCGCCTTCGGCGGGCTTGCTTTCGTCTTCGATGGCTTGGCGGCGCGAGAGCTTGATGCGGCCGGTGTCGTCGATGTTGATGACCTTGACGCGGATCTTGTCGCCGATCTTCACGACGTCGCTGACGTTCTTGACGAAGCCGTCGGTGAGCTCGGAGATGTGGCAGAGGCCGTCCTGTTCGGGGATGACCTCGACGAACGCGCCAAAGTCCTTGATCGACTTGACGGTGCCGGTGTAGATCTGGTTGAGCTTGACCTCGGCGCCGAGCTTTTCGATCTCTTCGATGGCGGCCTCGGCCTTACCCGCGCCGACGGCGGAGACGATGATCGTGCCGTCTTCTTCGATCTCGATCTTGGCGCCGGTGTCGGCCTCGAGGGCGCGGATGTTCTTGCCGCCGGGGCCGATGAGCTTGCCGATCTTGTCGGGGTGGATCTTGGTTTGCAGGAGGCGCGGGGCGGTGTCGGCGAGCTCCTTGCGGGGCTCGGGGATGGCCGCCTCGATCATCTCGA
>JBCCQE010000032.1:0-35239 GCA_039024495.1 Planctomycetota bacterium
CCCGAGAAGGACGGCCTGTTCTGCGAGCGGATCTTCGGCCCGGAACGCGACTACGAGTGCGCCTGCGGCAAGTACAAGGGCACGAAGTTCAAGGGCATCATCTGCGACCGCTGCGGCGTCAAGGTCACGCACTCCCGCGTCCGCCGCAAGCGTCTCGGCCACATCAACCTGGCCGCGCCGATCGTCCACATCTGGTTCTTCAAGGCCATCCCCAGCCACCTGGGCAACCTGCTGGGCATGAAGACCTCCGACCTCGAGAAGGTCGTCTATTTCCAGGATTACGTCGTCACCGACCCCGGCGACACCCCCCTGAAGCACATGCAGGTCGTCACCGAGGACGAGTACCGCGTCGCTCTCAGCGAGCACGGCTCGTCCTTCACCGCCATGATGGGTGCCGAGGCCGTCAAGGACCTGCTGATCAACCTCGACCTGCACGAACTCGCCGCGCACCTGCGCGAGGAGCTCGGCAACACCCGCAGCAAGCAGAAGATCAAGGACCTCTCCAAGCGGCTCAAGATCGTCGAGCAGCTGCGTGGCTCGGAGAACAAGCCCGAGTGGATGGTCATGGACGTGATCCCCGTGATCCCGCCGGACCTGCGCCCGCTGGTGCTGCTGGAGTCGGGCAACTTCGCCACGTCCGACCTCAACGACCTCTACCGCCGCATCATCAACCGCAACAACCGCCTTAAGAAGCTGATGGACCTCAACGCCCCCGAGGTCATCATCCGCAACGAGAAGCGCATGCTCCAGCAGTCGGTCGACGCGCTGTTCGACAACGGCCGCTGCCGCCGCCCGGTGCTGGGCTCGTCCAACCGCCCGCTCAAGTCGCTCACCGACATGATCAAGGGCAAACAGGGCCGCTTCCGCGAAAACCTGCTCGGCAAGCGCGTCGATTACTCCGCCCGATCGGTCATCGTCGTCGGCCCCGAGCTCAAGCTCCACCAGTGCGGCCTGCCCAAGAAGATCGCCCTCGAGCTCTTCCAGCCGTTCATCATCCGCCGCCTCAAGGAGCACGGCCTCGTCGACACCATCAAGTCGGCCAAGAAGATGATCGAACGCCGCGACCCCGAGGTGTGGGACGTTCTCGAAGAGGCGATCCACCAGCACCCGGTCATGCTCAACCGCGCCCCAACCCTGCACCGCATGGGCATCCAGGCGTTCGAGCCGGTCCTCGTCGAGGGCAACGCCATCCGTCTGCACCCGCTGGTCTGCACCGGGTTCAACGCCGACTTCGACGGCGACCAGATGGCCGTCCACCTGCCGCTGTCCGTCGAGGCCCAGGCCGAGGCGCACATCCTGATGCTGTCGCCGCACAACATCTTCTCGCCCGCCAACGGCAGCCCGATCATCTCGCCGTCGCAGGACATCCTGCTCGGCGCGTACTACATCACGATGCCTCAGCCGGGCACCAAGCCCGAGGTCGGCAACGCCGTGCGTCGCTTCGGCAACCCCGACGAAGTCGTCGCCGCCTACGACCTCGGCCAGGTCCACGCCCACGACTGGGTCGAGGTGCGCCTGCCCAAGGGCCGGTGGGGCGACCTGGTCGACGACCAGAAGTCCTCGCCCAAGAGCCTGCCCGACAACCACCGCATCGTCACCACCCCCGGCCGCGTGGTCTTCAACGAGATCCTCGCCGAGGGCATGACCTACTACAACTGCGCGCTCGGCTCCAAGGGCTGCTCGCGCGTGATCGACGATACCTACGCCCGCGCCGGCCGCCCCGCGACCATCGAGCTGCTCGACCGCCTCAAGGCGATCGGCTTCCACTACTCGACGACGTCGGGTCTGTCCTTCGGCCTGTCCGACCTGCGGATCCCCGAGGCCAAGCACGAGCTGATCGACGCCACGCAGAAGCGCGTCGACCGCGTCGAGAAGGCTTACATGGCCGGTGCAATCACCGAGCGGGAACGCTACAACCAGTTGCTCGACCTCTGGACCCACTGCCGCGAGGAGGTCGTCAAGGCCCTGCTCCACGAGCTGCGCAACGACCGCCGCGACGCGGACAACCAGCTCCTCCCCGCCGAAGAGAAGGCCGAGGACCGCTACATCAACCCGGTGTTCGTGATGTCCAAGGAGGCGTCCGGCGCCCGTGGCAACGTCAGCCAGGTGCAGCAGCTCGCCGGCATGCGTGGCCTGATGACCAAGCCCTCGGGCGAGATCATCGAGACGCCGATCAAGGCCAACGCCCGCGAGGGCCTGTCCGTGCTCGAGTTCTTCTCGTCGACGCACGGTGCGCGTAAGGGCCTGGCCGACACCGCGCTCAAGACGGCCGACTCCGGCTACCTCACCCGCAAGCTCGCGGATGTCGCGCAGAACGTCTTCATCTCGTCGCACGACTGCGGTAGCAAGCAGGGCATCGTCAAGCGTGCCATCTACAAGGGCGAAGAGGTCGACGTGCCCCTGCGCGACCGCATCTTCGGCCGCACGGCCCGCGAGACGATCATGAACCCGATCACCGACGAGGTGATCGTCGCCGAGAACGAGATCATCACCGACGAGGCCGCCCGCAAGATCGAGGACCTCGGCATCGACGCCGTGCGCGTCCGCTCGCCGCTGACCACCGAGGCGCCGTACGGCATGTCGGCCCTCGACTACGGCATGGACCTCTCGACCGGCAAGCTGGTCGAGCAGGGCACCGCCGTGGGCATCATCGGCGCACAGTCGATCGGCGAGCCGGGCACGCAGCTCACGATGCGAACCTTCCACACCGGCGGTGTCGGCACGCACAACCTCGCCGAGACCGAGTACCGCGCCACCGCGGCCGGCACCGTCGAGATCCGCGACGCCGCCGAGGTGCCGACCGTCGACGAAGACGGCAACGAGTGCCTCGTGTCGCTCAAGCGTTCCGGCGAGATCGCGCTGCTCGACGACAAGGGCCGCGAGCTCGAGAAGTACAAGCTCGGCTACGGCTCGTTCATCCGCGTCAAGCCCGGCGAAAAGGTCAAGAAGGGCACGATCCTCGCCAACTGGGACCCCCACCGCGTGCCCATCCTCGCCGAAAAGGCCGGCAAGGTGGTCTACAAGGACCTGCTCCTCGGCGAGACCGTCCGCCCCGAGCGCGAGACGGCCGGCACCAAGAAGCAGGGCCGCACCGCCCAGTCCGTCACCGAGGGCGGCGAGGCGCTCGTCGTCATCGAGCACAAGGGCGAGCTGCACCCCCAGCTGGTCATCGAAGACGACGACGGCAAGATCCTCGACTTCCACTACCTCCCCGCCAAGGCGCGTATCGAGGTGAAGGAAGGCCAGGTCGTCGACGCCGGCCAGATGCTCGCCCGCCAGCCGCGCGAGGCGTCCGGCTCGGCCGACATCGTCGGCGGTCTGCCGCGGGTCACCGAGATCTTCGAGGCCCGCAAGCCCAAGGACGCCGCCGTCATGGCCGAGCTCACCGGCACCGTCGAGCTCCGCTCCGACAAGCGCAAGGGCAAGATGACGATCACCGTCACCTCCGACGCCGGCCTTGAGGTCGAGCACCACGTCCCGCAGGACCGCCACCTGCAGGTCCACGCCGGCGACTCGGTCATCGCGGGCGACCCGCTGATCGACGGCCCGCTGGTCCCGCAGGACATCCTCCGCGTCAAGGGCGAAGAGGCGCTCTACTCCTACCTCATCGAAGAGGTGCAGAACGTCTATCGTGCCCAAGGCGTGCCCATCGACGACAAGCACATCGAGGTCATCCTCGCTCAGATGCTCCGCAAGGTCCGCATCGAGAACCCCGGCGACACCGAGGTGCTGCCCAACGAGGTCGTCGACAAGTACCGCTTCAAGCAGGCCAACCTCCAGGCCGCCAAGATGGGCAAGGTCAAAGACCCCGGCGACTCGAACCTCGGCGTCAACACGCTCATCAGCAAGGCCGAGCTCAAGGAGATCAACGCCCGCCTCGAAGCCGACGGCAAGGCCCCGGCCAAGATCACCAAGTGCCGCCCCGCGACTGCGCAGACGCTGCTGCTGGGCATCACCAAGGCGTCGCTCCAGTCCGAGTCGTTCCTCTCCGGCGCGTCCTTCCAGGAGACCACCAAGGTCCTCACCGAGGCGTCGCTCGCCGGCAAGGCCGACGACCTGCAAGGCCTCAAGGAGAACGTCTTGCTCGGCCACCTCATCCCCGTCGGCACCGGCTTCAAGAAGTACGCCGAGATGCAGGTCGTCAAGCTCGCCGAGCCCCCGGCCGCCGAGATGCCCTCCGTCGAGCAGCAGCTCGAAGAGGCGACCCAGTTCGCCGAGGCCGCCGGCGCCCAACGCCGCGAAGAGATCGAGACGACCATCGGCGAGTCCCGCCTGGTCGCCCAACTCCTCGGCGAAGAACCCATCGGCGACCCAAGCTGATCGCCGTCGGCGACGAACACATCCCCAAGTCACCCTCAAGCCCACGGCACCTCGCCGTGGGCTTTTTTTATTGACTCATCGGCCACATATGTGCGCGCAAAATTCGTCAGCACAGCTTTGCACGCCGCACTTCAACGCGAAACTTCAGGTTGTCAATCAGCGACCCGTCGGCCCCGCCCTGCGTCGTCGTCGGCCACGACGCACGGGCGTTGAAGAAGCCATCGAGCCTCGGCCGGGTTGCGGGCATGGCGTCGCGACGTGTGGGGCAGGGGCCGCCGTCGTCACGCCGCCGACAGCCGCGACGCTGACAGCGCCGCTCCATCGCCCGGCCCGGAGCCACCCGCCGCGCATCGGCCGCACCCTGCCGGTGTAAGCCGCGTCTTGCGCCGAGCGCTCCGTACCGGGGCTCGGCCAGCGAGCCGTGTGCGCGCTGCGTTATGGTGCGGCGGGAACAGAAGCCAGATGACCGCCTCCACGCCTCAACTTGAGATCGCCGGGTCGCGCGACCTGCCCCTGTGGCTTGCCGAGCACCGAGTCAGCCTCGGCTTCAGCACGTATCAGGCCGGCAAGATGTTCCTCGTTGGCTTGCAGCCCGACGGCCGGCTGTCGATCTTCGAGCGCACCTTCAACCGCGCGATGGGCATGTGGTCCAACGGGCAGACCATCTACCTCAGCTCGCTCTACCAGCTCTGGCGGTTTGAAAACTACCTCGCACCCCATGAGACGACCCGCGACGGGTACGACCGCCTCTTCGTGCCCGTGGTTGGCCACACGACGGGCGACATCGATATTCACGACATTGCCGTCGACCGAAGCGGCGAAGTCGCGTTCGTGTCGACGCTCTTCAACTGCATCGCCTCGCCGAGCGTGACGCACAGCTTCCGCCCCGTCTGGCGGCCGTCGTTTATCTCGGCGATGGCCCCCGAGGATCGCTGCCACCTCAACGGCATGGCGACGGACCCAGATGGCGGCGTGCCGCGCTACGCCACCGCGGTTAGCCGATCCGATGTGCCCGACGGCTGGCGTGACCGGCGCCACGACGGCGGCGTGCTGATCGATATCGCGTCCGGCGACATCGCCGCCGAGGGCTTGTCGATGCCGCACTCGCCGCGGCTGCACCCCGACTACCCCGGCCGGGTCTGGCTGCTCAACTCCGGGACCGGCGACTTCGGGTACGTCGATCTGTCTTCCGGGGCGTTCGAGCCCGTGGCGTTCTGCCCCGGCTACCTGCGTGGGCTGGCGTTCGTCGGTCGATTCGCGGTAGTTGGCCTTTCGACCTGTCGTGAGGACCGTACTTTCGGCGGCCTCGCCCTCGAAGGCCGCCTGCGCGAGAAAGACGCCGCCCCGCGTTGCGCCGTGCACATCATCGATCTCGAGACCGGCCAAACCCCCCATTTTCTCCGGATTGACGGTGTCATACGCGAGCTCTACGACATCGTGACGCTACCGGGCGTCGCACGGCCGATGGCGTTGGGCTTCAAGAGCGACGAAATCCGGCGCGCCATCGCGATTGAGTTGTAAACATCGGGCCAGCCCGTTGGCGCATCGCTAGCAACTATTTAACATTCAACTTCCGGAGATCGGATCCCAAAGGAGGTAGGCGTGTCGCGTACTGACACCAAGGCTGTCATTGGCCGTTCATCTGCTGGTGCGAATTCGCGTCGCGTCGCGCCCGCTTGGCTGGCTGAGGAACAATGCCTCGGCCTAGCGCCCCGATTGTCGCACTGGTGGCGACTGGCACGGGTTTCCGGTGCCGGGGTGATCGGGCTGGGGGTGGCAAGCACGGCCACGGCGACGCTCCCCGGGACGCTGCTTTCGACGTTTGATCCGTCGTCGCTGGACGGCTCGGCGGGCCTGCTTATCCCCGGGGAGGGCTTGGTTGGATTCAGTCGTATTGGCGACGTGAATCACGACGGCTACGACGACCTGTTCTTCGGCGACGAGGAGGCAGACTCCGGTGCCGCAGAGTCGGCGGGTGTGGGGTACATCCTTTTTGGCGGGCCGAGTGTCGGGAGCACCGGTCCGATCGACCTCGACGCGCTCGATGGCACGAATGGTTTCCGAGTGGTCGGTGCTGAGGCCGGCAACTTCTTGGGTCGGTCGGCGTCGCCGCTGGGGGATATCAACGGCGATGGCGTCGACGACCTGGCGATCGAGTCCAACCGCAGCACGACCGGGCTTTACTCGAATGAGGGCGGGGCGTATGTGATCTTTGGTCGTAAGGGCGGTTTCGAGGATGTGTTGTCGGTAGGGGCGCTGGACGGCGACAACGGGTTTGGCGTCCTCGGGACCAACCCGGGGGACGGCCTTGGGGAGCGCGCGAGCGCGAGCGATGTGAACGGCGATGGCATCAATGACTTTATCTTCAGCGGGAATCGCACAGCGGGTGGCGAGTCGTACGTCTTGTTCGGCAGGGATACGAGTCAATCGGAGAGTTTCTTGCCGATACTGGACCCGGACACGTTAGATGGCTCAAACGGATTTCGCATTGACGGTGATCCGTCGACGCAGTCGGGTCAGATTGCTACGGGGATTAGTGATTTCAACGGAGATGGGGTCGATGACATCGAACTAGGAATCGGGGCACTCGCTGCCAATGATCAGGGGCGATTTGTGCAACGCTATGTGCTGTACGGTCGAGATGACGGTGATGCAGCGTTCGCGGCGGTCGAATCAGTTGCAGACTTGGAAGAGTCGCAAGCATTCGTACTGACCTCTGAGCAGCCGCGATTGCCTGGTGCTGGAAGCGCCGACTTCAACGGCGACGGCCTCGCCGACCTTTTAGCGCAGCCCTTCGATCCCGACACACGCACGGCAGGCGCCGTAGTTGTTTTCGGTGGCGAAACCGGACCTGTTGATCTTGCAGAGATCAATGGCAACAACGGATTCCGTGTGCAGGACAACACGCTGAGCAGCTACGACCTTTCGTCGATCGGCGACGTCAACGGCGATGGCCTCGACGACATGTTTTTCGGTTTCTACGGCGCAACCGACGGTCTGGGCTACGTGATCTATGGCACCGAATCCGCCACCTCCACGCCGATCAGCCTCATCGACCCGCTGTCGCTGACGCCTGATCAGGGCTATCGCGTTGAGTTTCTCGGCGAAGAGAAACCGGAGATGTGGTTCTTTCTTGAGAGGGCGGGAGACTTTAACGGCGACGGCATCGGCGACTTCGTGGGCAACTACTTCGATCAGACTGCGAACGGGCAGCATTTCGTTATCTTCGGCCAGCCGATTCCCGAGCCCGCTTCGCTCGCTGTGGTGGTGGCGCTGGGCGGCGGGATGCTTATTCGTCGTCGTAGCTTCATGCGCTGAATTAGCGTGCGTGTGCAGGAAAAAACCCCGTCGAGGTATTGCGACCGCGACGGGGTTCTTGGTTTTGAGTTGTGCGCTGGCTTGTTGAGCCTTACTTCTCGTCGCCCTGGGCGGCGAGGATTTCTTTTTCGACGTTCTTGGGGACGGGGCGGTACTCGAGCGGTTCCATGGCGTAGGACGCGCGGCCTTGGGACATGCCGCGGATGCTCGTGGCGTAGCCGAACATCTCCGAGAGCGGGGCCTCGGCGGTGATGACGCGGGTGTTGCCGCGTTCTTCGTCGCCGACGATCAGGGCGCGGCGGCGGTTGAGGTCGCCGGTGATGTTGCCGAAGAACTCGTCGGGCGTGGTGACGACGACCTTCATGATCGGCTCGAGGAGCTGGAGGCCGGCCTTGCGGGTCGCTTCTTTGAAGGCGAGGGTGCCAGCCATCTCGAAGGCGACCTGCGAGGAGTCGACCTCGTGGTACTTGCCGTCGAAGACCTCGACCTTGACGCCGATGAGCGGGTAGCCGGCGAGGACGCCGGTCTTGGCGGTGGCGCGGCAGCCGACGCCGACCGAGGGGATGTATTCCTTGGGGATGGAGCCGCCGACGATGGCGTCGACGAAGGCCACGCCGTCCTCGTACTTGAGCTCCTGCTCGGCGGCCTCTTCTTCGGTGATGGGCTCGACACGGATGGAGGCGTCGCCGAACTGGCCGCGGCCGCCGGTCTGCTTCTTGTGGATGCCGCGGGCCTCGGCCTTGCCGGAGATCGACTCGCGGTAGGCGACGCGCGGGGCGCCGACGTTCACGTCGATCTTCATGTCGCGGACGAGCTTGGTCTTGATGATGTCCAGGTGCAGCTCGCCCATGCCGGCGATGATGGTCTCGCCGGTCTCTTCGTTGTAGGACGAGCGGAACGACGGGTCCTCGCGGCGGATGGTGGCGAGCGCGTTGGCCAGCTTTTCCTTGTCGCCCTGGCTGTTGGGCTCGATGGACATGGAGATGACGGGGTCGGGGAAGTCCATGCGCTCGAGGACGATGGGGTCGTCGACGTCGCAGAGGGTGTCGCCGGTGACGGAGTTCTTGAGGCCGACGACGGCGACGATGGACCCGGCCTCGGCGATCTCGAGGGCGTTGCGGTCGTTGGCGTGCATCTCGAAGATGCGCGAGACGATCTCGCGCTTGCCGTTGTTGGGGTTGAGGACGCGGGTGCCTTTTTCGAGCTTGCCCGAGTAGATGCGGACGTAGGTGAGGTCGCCGTGGGCGTCGTTGACGATCTTGAAGACGAGCGCGGAGAACGGGGCGTCGGACGAGTGGGGGCGGGTGAGCTCCTTCTCGGCGTCCTTGACGTCGGTGCCCTTGGTGGGGGGGACCTCGGTGGGCTGGGGGAGGTAGTCGACGACGCCGTCGAGCAGGCGTTGCACGCCGATGTACTTCAGGGCCGAGCCGGTGAAGACCGGGTGGATCTTGCGGGCCAGCGTGCCCTTGCGCAGGGCGGCCTTGATCTCTTCGACGGTGAGCTCTTCGCCCTCGAGGTACTTCTCGGTCAGGTCGTCGTCGAGCTCGGCGGCCTTCTCGACCAGCTCGTTGCGCCACTTCTCGACCTCGTCGGCCATCTCGGCGGGGATCTCTTTCTCGATGACGTTCGCGCCCATCGACTCGGCCTCGAAGTAGTAGGCCTTCATGCTGAGCAGGTCGACGACGCCCTCGTGCGCGTCGGCGCTGCCGATGGGCAGTTGGACGGCCACGGCGTTGGCGCCGAGGCGATCGCCGATGGTGCCGAAGGCGTAGGTGAAGTCGGCGCCCATCTTGTCCATCTTGTTGATGAAGCAGATGGCGGGGACTTCGTAGCGCACGGCCTGCCGCCAGACGGTTTCGGACTGGGCCTCGACGCCTTCCTTGCCGTCGAAGACGACGACGGCGCCGTCGAGGACGCGCATGGAGCGTTCGACCTCGATGGTGAAGTCGACGTGGCCGGGGGTGTCGATGAGGTTGAGGCGGTACTCGGTGCCGTTGTGAGTCCAGGGGCAGGTGGTGGCGGCGGACTGGATGGTGATGCCGCGGTCCTGTTCGTCCTGCCCGAAGTCCATGGTGGCGGTGCCGTGGTGGACCTCGCCGATCTTGTGGGTCTTGCCGGTGTAGTAGAGGACGCGCTCGGTGGTGGTGGTCTTGCCGGCGTCGATGTGGGCGCAGATGCCGAAGTTGCGGGTGCGCTCGAGGAGGGCGGCGTTGGACTCGGCGGCGGAGGCGAGGGCGGTGCTCATGGCAGGGCTCAAAGGGGTTGGGGACGAAACGGGAACGGGAGGTCAAGGGTCCGACCGGCCATTCTGGGGGCCGGCGGGCACGACGTAAATAGTTTTCTGATCCGGGGTTAGCCGGGGTGATCGGGCTTGGCGTGGGCGTGTCGGGCAACGACGATCGCGCACGGCCCCGGTGCAGGGGTAGGAAAGGGTAGCCGCTGCCGCGATCAAGGCAAGTATCGGGGCCGGTCGGCCCGGCGGCGGACCGGGTTCGCGGGGGCTATTTATCGGTCGGGGCGGCCGGGGCGGGCGCTACCGGGCGGACGGTCTGGACCCAGTGCTTGGCGGAGACGTGCAGGAAGTCGTGGAGCTGGTGGCGGCAGGAGATGCCGCAGGCGACGACGGTCTTGCCTTGCTGGGTGGCCTCGCGGACGGCAGGGAACAGGCGGTCCTCGCCGATCTTCTCGGAGAGGTCGTGGTGCTCGTAGCCGAACGAGCCGGCCATGCCGCAGCAGCCGGAGTCGACCTCTTCGCAGTTCACGCTCGCGGCGCCGCTGCCGTCGCCCATGTCGGCGTAGGCCTTCTTGATGGCGTCCGTGCCGAACATGGCTTTCTGGTGGCAGTGGCCGTGGAGGAGGACTTCATCGATGCCCTCGGCGGGCGCGAGCTCGACGCCCCGATCGACGAGGAAGCGATCGATCATGAACGTGTTGGCGGCGACGAGCTTGCCGATCTCGATGTCGTCGTCGTCCATGAGGTCGGGCAGGTCGTCGACGAGTGCGGAGGCGCAGGAGGGCTCGAGGCAGAGGATGGGCATGCCGAGCTTGGCGTAGCCGGCGAGCTTGGTGAGGGTGCCAAGGCCGTCGCGTTTGGCGTCGCGGAGCAGGCCTTTGGAGATGCGGGTGCGTTGGCAGCAGCCGGCGTTGGCGAGGGTGACGTGGAAGCCGCAGCCCTCGAGCAGCTCGACGGCGGCGAGGCCGACCTCGGGCTCCATGGAGTTGGCGTAGGTGTCGTTGAAGAGGACGACGCGGCCGCGCGGGGCGGCGGTGGTGTGGGCGCTGGGCAGGTTGCGTTGGCGGAGCAGGGCGTGCAGCGACTTGGACGCGAAGCCGGGGATCGGGCGGCGGCGGTCGAAGCCGGTGAGCTTTTCGCGCAGCCACGGCACGCCGGGCGCGGCGTTCATGGCGTTGACGAGGGGCGCAAGCGGGCCGGCCATGCGCTTGGCCATCGCGGGCAGCCCGCCGACGACGCGGGCGTTGAGCGTGACGCCCTTGCGGTCGTGCCGGGCCTGCATGGCGTCGGCCTTGAGCTTGGCCATGTCGACCTCGTTGGGGCACTCGCTCTTGCAGGCCTTGCAGGACAGGCACAGCGAGAGCACGTCGTGCACGCCGTCGGACGCGAGGGCGTCCATCGGGTCGGGGCCGTATTGCCCGCTCATCGCGAGGCGCAGGGCGTTGGCTCGGCCGCGGACGCTGGCCTCTTCGTCGCGCGTGGCCATGTAGGAAGGGCACATCGTGCCGCTGCCGGTCTTGCGGCAGGCGCCGACGCCGTTGCACTGCTCGACGGCCAGGGCAAAGCCGCCCTGGTTGCGGTGGTGGTAGACGGGCTTGAGCTGCGTGAGCGCCTTGGAATAGCCGGGCTGCTGGTAGCGCAGGTCTTCGTCCATCGCCGGCGCGTCGATGACCTTGCCGGGGTTCATGATGCCGGTGGGGTCGAAGATGCGCTTGAGCTCGCGGAACGCGCCGTAGACCTCGTCGCCGAACATCTTGGGCAGCAGCCGGCCGCGGAGCTGGCCGTCGCCGTGCTCGCCGGACCACGACCCGCCGTACTGCATGACCCAGGCGAAGGCCTGGTCGGCGATGGTCGCCATCTTCGCGACCTCGTCTTCGTGGTGCAGGTCGAGGGCGGGGACGATGTGGCAGACGCCGACGGAGGCGTGGGCGTAGATCGACACGCGCCGGATGCCGTGGGCGGCGCAGAGGTCGCGGATGTCCGAGACGTATTGCGCGAGCTTGTCGGTCGGCACGCAGGCGTCTTCGATGAAGTCGCGACCCTTGGTCGAGCCCTTGACGTTGCTGATGAGCCCGAGGCCGAGCTTGCGGGTCGACCAGATGTTCGACTGACCCTTGGCGTCGGCGAAGACGGGCCACGCGAAGCCGATGCCCGAATCGCGCATCGCGTTGGCAAACGCCTTGGCCTTGCCCTCGGCGTCTTGCGGGGTATCGCCGAAGAACTCGACGATCTGTACGGCCTCGGGGTCGTCGGTGAGGAACGTGGTCATGTGGGCCGTCGCGGGGTTGACGCGGGCCTCGGAGATGACATCGCGGTCGAGCAGCTCGACGGTCGACGGGCCGAACTCGAGCATCGTGTCGACGTGGCGGAGCGACTCGATGAGATCGGTGAAGTGCACGACGCACACGGCCGTCGCGGTGGGCAGCGGGGTGAGGCGGATCTTGGCTTCGAGGATCGTCGCGAGCGTGCCCTCGGAGCCGACGATCAGCGACGCGAGGTTCCACGTGCGACGCCCGGCGTTGAACGCGGCACGCGGGCCGATCGAGCCGGTGTAGCCCGCGCCATCGACGAACTCATCGAGGTTGTAGCCCGACACGCGGCGCATCACCTTGGGGAAGCGCTCGAGGATCGCGCTGCGGTGCTTCTCGATGAGCCGCTTGACGCCCGCGTAGACCGCGGCCTCCGATGCGCTCACGCCCTGCCCGGCGGCGCGGCGGTCCCACTCGGCGTCGTCGCACGGCGCGAAGTCACAGACCGTGCCGTCGGCCAGCGCGACCTTGACTTCGAGGACGTGGTCGATGGTCTTGCCGTAGACGATGGAGCGGGTGCCGCAGGTGTTGTTGCCGACCATGCCGCCGATGGTGGCGCGGTTGCCGGTCGCGGGGTCGGGCGCGAAGTGCAGGCGGTCGGCCTTGAGCTTGGCGTTGAGTTCGTCGCGCACCACGCCCGGCTCGACGCGGGCCCACCGCTCGGCGGCGTTGACCTCGAGGACGCGGTTGAGGCTCTTGGAGACGTCGAGCACCATGCCTTTGCCGAAGGTCTGGCCGGAGAGCGACGTCGCGCCGCCACGCGGGGTGATCGCCAGCTTGTGTTCGTGGGCGAATTTGATCGCCGCGACCGCGTCGTCCTGGTCGACCGGCACGACCACGACGGTCGGCACCTGCTGATAGAGCGAGGCGTCGGTGGCGTAGACGCCGCGTCGGACGTCGTCGGTGTGGACGTCGCCGCGGACGGTGGCGCGGAGTCGCTGCTCGACGGCGTCGCCGACGGGCGGCGGGGCGGTGGTGCCGGTGAACTGCATCGGGTCAGGGTACCGCGAGGCGGGGGTGAGGCGAGGTGAAACCGGGTCTCGACTGACGAAGGACGCGCTGCGCTCGGCCGCGGCTGGCCGGCCTGGCGTCAGAGCGACGGGCGATCAGTTGGAGACCGACTCGCGGACGGTGATCGAATAGGTATCGACGTCGATGTTGTCGCGGACGCGGCCGGTGTGGATGTCCTGCCGATCCCGGGTGCGGGTGACGGTGCGCTCGAAGCGGGGCGAGGCGTAGCCGGCGGCGACGGCGACCGGGCGGTCGTGTCGCGAGGCGTACCACGGCGTGCCGGCGGCGGCCCGCTCGGCGGGGGTGGAGCGGAGGGCAAGCATGGGCGCGGGGTCGGTCACCAGCGAGCGCGGGTGGCCATAGCCATCGGTCAGCGGGGCGTGACGGGGCGGCGGGGCGGCCGAGCAGCCGGACTGGGCGAGCATCCAGAACGCGATGCCGAGGGCCACGATGACGCCGAGCGGGAAAGCCTTGAACATGCCGGCGACGAAGCGAGCGGCGGGCCAGCCGCCGCCGGCCGCGACGAGAGAGTGTAATTTGTTTAATTGTAATGCTTTAAGGCGAGAATACGAACTCTTCCGCCTCGCCGGATGGCCCGGATGTTGCCCTCGATCAACACCGCCCGGCCGGCCGCGCCTCGCCGGGTTGACGCCGCCGCACGGATAATCCACGATGTGTGGCTCGCTTTGCAGGGCCGCGCGGTCCTGAAGCTCCCCGCAGGCAGAGCGGCAGCCGCCGCCGAGCCCCGGCCCCGATCGGCCCGCCGATCTCAAGGAGCGTCGCCGTCACCCGGCGATGAATCAGATATGGCCAACTACACCGGCCCGAAGGTCAAGCTCTCCCGCCGCGTCGGCGTCCCCATCGCCGACCTGCCCAAGCACACCACCAAGCGCCAGCTCAACCCCCCGGGCGTCCACGGCTTCCGCGGCCGTCGCCTGCGTGACTACGGCGTCCGCCTCAACGAGAAGCAGAAGCTGCGCTACCACTACAACGTGATGGAAAAGCAGTTCCGTCGCTACATGGACAAGGCCGGCCGCCAGAAGGGCAACACCGGCGAGCTGCTGCTCCGCCTGCTCGAAGAGCGCCTGGACAACGTCATCCGCCGCCTCGGCTGGGCCCGCTCGATCTGGGCCGCCCGCCAGTTCGTCGCCCACGGCCACGTCCAGGTCAACGGCAAGAAGGTCGACATCGCCAGCTACATGGTCAGCGTCGGCGACGAGATCACGCTCAAAAAAGAAGCCAGCAAAAAGCTCGTCCGCGAGGCGATGGAGTCCCTGCCCGGCCACGAAGTCCCGGCTTGGCTTAGCTACGACCCGTCGACCCTCACCGCGAAGATCGTCTCGGTCCCCACGAGCGACCAGGTGCCCTTCGACGTGAACATGAACCTCGTGATCGAGTTCTACCGCTAAGCAATGCGGAACTCGTCCATGACCTTCCGAAGCCCATGGATTCAATCCATGGGCTTCTTGCACTACTCTCTTGATTCGCAAGAGTGATTCGCCGCGCAGGAGCTATCACACATGGGACTGATGACCGGCAAGAGGGGCGTCATCTTCGGCATCGCCAACGAACGCAGCTACGCGTACTTCATCGCCAAGCAGCTCATCGCCCAGGGCGCCGAGCTCGCCTTCACCTATCTGCCGATCGGCAAGATGGAGCACCGCGTCGCCAAGGCCGCTAAGTCGCTGGGCATCGACGACCCCTGGCTTCAGCCGTGCGACGCGAACTCGGACGAGTCGCTGGACGCCGTGTTCGACAAGCTCGGCAACGACTACGGCTCGCTCGACTTCGTCGTCCACTCGATCGCCTTTGCCGATAAGGACTACCTCCGCCCCGACACGTTCCACACGACCCCGCGCGAGGTGTACCGCAACGCCGTCGATACCTCGGCGTACACCTTGCTGGCGATGGCGCAGCGCGCGATGCCGCTGATGACCGATCGCGACAATCCCGGCGGCTCCATCGTCAACATGTCGTACTACGGCGGCGAGAAGGTCACGCCCGGCTACAACGTCATGGGCATCGCCAAGGCCTGCCTCGAGCACACCACGCGCTACCTCGCCTACGAGCTCGGCCAGCCCGGCCGCAACGTCCGCGTCAACTGCATCTCCGCCGGCCCGTTCAAGACGCTCGCCGGCGCCGGCGTCGGCGGCATCGACGACATGATCAAGTACCAGGAGTTCGCCGCCTCCATGAAGCGCTGCAACACCGGCGACGAGGTCGGCGACACCGCCGTCTACCTGCTCTCCGACATGGCCTCGGGCGTCACCGGCGAGACCATCCACGTCGACTGCGGCTTCTCCATCGTCGGCGTCCCCGAAAAGCCCACGGCAACCCCCGCCTAACCCCCCGGAAGTAAACCCCCCGGAAGTCAGTCCCGCCCCGCCTCGGAAGCTCCCCCCGGAATCACCCGGAACCGCTCGGACTCGCGCACATGACCGGCTCGGCGCACAACCCGGCCGCCCTCGCCGCCGACTCCGCCCCGGCCGCCGCCTGGGCCCACCGGCTCGTCAAGCTCGCGCCCTTCGTGCTCGTCCTGCTCAGCGTCGCGCTCTACATCAACACGCTCGACAACGACTTCGTCTTCGACACCACGCGCTACCTCGAAGAGCTCGAAACCGCCGCGTCGCCGTGGGACACCTTCAAGCCGCACCGCCCGATGAGCCGCCCGCTCCCGCAGCTCACGCTCATCGCCAACTACATCTTCGAGGGCGGCGAAGAGCCGCGCAACTACCACCTGGTCAACATCGCCATCCACGCGGCGACCGCCGTCGCGCTCTTCTTCCTCGCCCTGCAACTCGCCACCGCCTGGCGACGCCTCGCGCACCGCGACGATGGCGACGAGCCCGCGCCCTCCGCAGCCCCGGCCCTGCTCGCCGCCGGCGTCGGCCTGCTCTGGGTCGTCCACCCACTCGGCACCACCGCGACCGCCTACGTCATCCAGCGGCACGAGTCGATGATGGCGCTCGGCTTCGTCGCGGCCCTGCTCGGCGTCGCCCTGGCCGCCCGCGCGACCTCGGCCGCCGCGATCGCCGCGTGGGGCGTCTTCGCCATCGCCGCCGCCTTCGCCGCCGTCAGCTCCAAGCAGGTCGCCTTTGCGCTTCCGATCGTCGCCTACCTCATGGACCGCTGCTTCTTCGAGCGGTCGTGGATCGAGCCCATCGTCAAGCGCTGGTGGCTGCACGCCGGCCTGATCGCCGCGTCCCTCTGGCTACTCGTCGCCGGCTACCAGGACGCCTTCGTCGAAGACGACGCCAACACCGGCGTTGGGGCCGGCGGCGTCCAAGGCGCGATCGCCTACCTCCTCTCCCAGGGCGAGGTCTTGCTGACGTACCTGCGCCTCGTGGTCGTCCCCGCCCCCCTGGTCTTCGACTACGGCCAGGGCTGGGACCCCGCTTACCCCCATCGGCCGATGACCTGGATCGTGAGCTGCGCGATCGTCGGCGCAGGCCTGATCGCCAGCGTCGTCGGCGTCTTGCTCAACCGCGCCTGGGGCTGGCTGGGGCTCAGCGTCTACCTCATCCTCGCCCCCAGCTCGAGCGTCGTGCCGATCGACGACCTCTACTTCGAGCACCGCATGTACTTGCCGCTCGCGGCCGTCCTCGCGCTCTTGCTCCTCGCCCTGCACGGTGTCGCACAACGCGCCGCCAACCCCCGCGCCGCGACCGCGCTCTGCGTCGCCGCCACGCTGCTCATGGCCGCCCCGTTCGCCACGCTCACCGTCCTGCGCAACGCCGAGTTCGCGACCGGCGTCACCATTTGGGCGACCGTCACGCAGCGCGCCCCCCACAACCCGCGCGGCTGGTACAACGTCGGCCAGCACCTCGAACGCGTCGATCGCGTTGAAGAAGCCGAGCGCTCCTACCGCCGCGCCATCGAGCTCGACCCCACCCACGCCCGCTCGCTCAACAACCTCGGCACGATCCTCGCCGAGCGCGGCCAGCTCGAAGACGCACGCGTCCTGCTCGAGCGCGCGACCCAAACCAGCAACATCGCCCTGCACCACTACAACCTCGCCGAGGTCTACCGCCAGCAGGCCCGCCTCGAAGACGCCGTCGCCAAACTCCGCGACACCCTCGAGTTCGACCCCGACAACGCCAAGGCCCTCAACAGCCTCGGCTTCCTCCTGCTCACCCGCGGCCGCGTCGATGACGGCGTCGCCCTCATCGAAGCCGCCTACGAATCCGACCCCACGCTCCACGCCGCCCGCACCAACCTCGCCACCGCCTACGTCCAGACCGGCCGCTGGCAGGACGCCGCCCAACTGCTCGACACGCTCAACGCCCGCACCGGCCGGCCCGACGAGCCGCCGCGCAACCCCACCCTCGAGATGCTCCAGGCCCGCCTGCTCGCCGGCGCCCCGGACGACGCCATCCGCGACCCCGCTCGCGCACTGCGCATCATGATCAACCTCCGCTCGGCCGGCTACCCCGAAGACCTCCGCTACCTCGAGCACTACGCCATCGTCGCCCACGCCGCCGGCAACCGCGACGCCGCCCTCGCCGCGATCGACCGCGCCATCACCGCCGCCACCGAAGCCAACCGCTCACCCCAGATGGTCGCCGCCCTGCGCGACCGTCGCCGCCTCATCGCCGCCGGCGAGCCCTACCGCCTCGAACCCGCGCTGTAACGCGCGTCGGCTCGACCGCTTAAGCCTCGGCCGCCGCCGGGTGCCACACCTCGCCGCAGGCGATGTGTGGTGGCGGGCCCGCATGTTTTGCAGCACACATCGTGCTGCGCACGAAGTGTGGCACCCCCAATCGCGGCCGGTCGGAAATGATGCAGAACGCTCTAAGCCTCGGCCGCCGCGTTCTCCGCGACGATCGCCGCGTTGCGTTGCCACATCGGCAGCTTGATCCGCTTCAACGCCGAACCCCGAAGCGCCGCCGCGCGATCTTCCATCGACCACCGCGCAACCTCCGCAACCGGCAAACTCACTTTCCGGGGGCGATACGCCGGCCGCACCGGCAGCGGCACGCGATACGCCCCCCGCCCGCCATCCCCCGCGCCCGCCTCATCGAACCCGTTCCACGGGCACACCTCCTGGCACACGTCGCACCCCGCCAACCAGTCGCCCATCATCCCCCGCAGCTCGGCCGGCACGTCCGACCGATGCTCGATCGTCAGGTAGCTGATGCACCGCGACGCATCCACCGAATAGGGCGTGATGCACCCGGTCGGGCACGCATCGATGCACCGCGTGCACGTCCCGCACCCCCCCCCGGAAGTGAGCCGCGACATGTCCCCCGACGGCTCGGCGTTACCCGCCAGGTCCAGCGACGTCACCAGCGCCCCGAGCAAGACGTAGCTGCCGTGCCGCGGATGGATGAGCAGCGTGTGCTTGCCGATCCACCCCAGCCCCGCCCGCGCCGCGTGCTCGCGCTCCATCAGCGGGGCCGTGTCGACGCACGCCTTGAACGCCGCCCCGGGAAACTCCGCCCGCAGCCGATCCGCCGCCGCGTGCAGCCGCTTCTTCATCACGACGTGATAGTCGTCCCCCGCCGCATACCGCGCCACCCGCCCGCGCACGCCATCGTCGCCGTCGTTCCCTCCGCCCTCCGCTCGCCGCCTTTCGTCCTTCTCCGCCCCCACCTCGTACCCATCCGCCACCACCACCACCGCCCGCGCCGGCCCGCCCTCGTCCTCGCCGATCAGCCGCCGCACGTCCAGTCGCTTCTCTGCGTGCTCCGCGAGATACCCCATCTCCCCGTGCCGCCCCTCCGCCAACCACCGCCGAAAAAATTCGCCATACGCGCTCGGCTCCGCCCGGCAGACCCCGCACAGCCCAAACCCCTCGTCGAGCATGACCGCCCGCACCCGCTCGACGCGCGACCCGTCCGCCTCTCCGCTCATCGCACCACCCTACCCCCAACCCGCCCTCAAGCGATCGCGTCCAGCAGCCCGCCGATCGCCGCGTCACCGCCCAGCTTCAGCGTGCCCGGCCCAGCTTTGCCGCGCTTCGGCTCATCGACCGACCCGACCGCGCCCGTCTTGCCACCCTCGCCTTCCTCCGACTCGGCTTCCGACTCCACCGCCCGTTGCGCGTTGATCTCCGCCCGCGCCTCCGCCGCCTGTTGCGACGCCTGCTGCGCCACCCGCCGGTCCTGCGCCGAGGGCTCCGCCGGCGCCAACGCCGCCCGACGCACCTGCTGCATCTTCGCCAGCGTCTGCTCGGGCGTGTCCTCCGGCGACGTGTCGATCTGCACCGAACCGCCCACCGCATACCTCTGCCCGTCCGGCCCGCGCTGATAGCTGTACGTCGGCCCCGACACCGCGTACGGCCCGGCCACGTTCTTGTGCGCCTGCTCGTGCGCCCGCACCTCCCGGTCACGCGCTTGCAGCTTGTCGACCTGCTCCTGCTCCTCGGCGGTCAGCGGCTCGCCATCGGTCCCCCGCCCGACCCCCGCGCTCGACCCCGCAGCGTCCGCCGACTCCTCGCCACCCGCCCCGGCCGCGGATGCTCCACCCCGCTCGCTCGGCTCGAACCGATCCCCCGCCCGCTGCGCTCCTGGCCGCTCCGCCACCCCCACGCCCGCGCGGTCGGCCCTTTCCGCCCGCTCCGCCCGCTGCGACGACCCGCCCGGGATCAACGGTCGCACCGCCGCGGCCGAAATGGTCGATACCTCACTCATACGCACCGAATGTCGACCACCCCGCCCGCCCGCCTGAGCGATAACGCCCGCGGACTCCCCCGCCCGCCACCACGCGGCAACGCGACACCCCCACGCCCCCAGCCCCCCGCAGCGCTTAAACTTATGTAAATCGCCGCCACCCGCACCGCGAGCCGCCGCATGCCCTTCGAACTTAAGCCGCTCGACGTCGACATCGAAACCACGCCGTACCTCAACGGCGAAGACAACGACCTCACCAAGGGCGACCGCTGGACCCTCAACTTCGGCCCCCAGCACCCCGCCACCCACACCACCCTCCGCCTCGTCCTCACCCTCGACGGCGAACGCGTCGTCCGCGCCGTCCCCCACATCGGCTACCTCCACTCAGGCTTCGAGAAGCTCGCCGAGACCCTCGACTACAACCAGTACGTCACCATCGTCTCGCGGATGGACTACGCCTCGCCCATCTGCAACGACATCGCCTGGCACGAGTGCGTCGAACGCCTCTTCGGCATCACCTGCACCCCGCGCTGCAAGGCCGTCCGCACGATCCTCTTCGAGATCGGCCGCATCCAGAACCACCTGCTCTGCGTCGGCGCCGCCGCCCTCGACCTCGGCGCGTTCACCGGCTTCCTCTACGCCTTCAACCAGCGCGAACGCACCTACGACATCATGGACCTCGTCTCCGGCCAGCGCTACCACCCCGACTGGTCCCGCGTCGGCGGAGCCATGTACGACATCCCCGATGAAGACGTCTTCAAGACGATGGTCAAGAAGTTCATCCGCGAAGACCTCCCCCCCGCCATCGACGACGTCGAGACCCTGCTCAACAACAACCGCATCTTCCGCGACCGCACCGTCGGCGTCGGCACCGTCTCCAAAGAAGAAGCCATGGCCTGGTCGCTCACCGGCCCGCTCGCCCGCGCCTGCGGCATCAAACGCGACCTCCGCAAGGACGAGCCCACCCTCTGCTACGCCGACAACTGGGACAGCCAGGGCACCCCGGGCGTCAAGTTCAAGGTCCCCATCGCCACCGGCGGCGACGTCTTCTCCCGGTACCTCGTCCGCGTCGAGGAGATCAAGCAGTCCGTCGCCATCATCGAGCAGCTCATCAACGACATCCCCGGCGGCCCGATGAACACCGACGCCGACGGCAAGGCCATCAAGCCGCCCAAGCCCGAGGTCTATGGCTCCATCGAGGGCCTCATCCAGCACTTCGAGCTCGTGATGAACAACCGCAAGTGGGAAGCCCCCGTCGCCGAGATCTACCACTGCGTCGAGTCGGCCAACGGCGAGCTCGGCTACCTGCTCGTCGCCGACGGCGGGCCGATCCCCTGGCGCGCCGCCGTCCGCCCGCCCATCTTCATCAACTACCAGTGCTTCTCGAAGATGCTCGAAGGCCACCAGATCGCCGACATCCCCGCCGTGCTCGGCTCCATCAACGTCATCGCCGCCGAGCTCGACCGCTAAGCACGACCGCCAAGCCCCAACCACCCCTCAGACCTCAGCCCCAAGAGTTCAAGATGGCCTGGATCACCAAAGACTCCGCCAACACCCAGATCGACCGCCGCGACGAGCCGTACCTGTCGGCCGAGTTCAAGAAGGCGTTCGACGAGAAGTACGCCGACCGCTACCCCACGCGCCGCGCCCTCTCGCTGCCGATCCTCCACGCCATCCAGCACGAGTACAACTACCTGCCCTACCAGGCCCTCGAAGAGGCCGCCGAGTTCCTCGGCATCGCCGTGCCGGAGCTGCTCGACACCGCGACCTTCTACGAGGAGTACTTCCTCGAGCCCAAGGGCAAGTACACCATCTGGGTCTGCCAGTCCGTCTCCTGCGAGATCATGGGCGAGGGCAATATCACCCAGGCCATCAGCGACAAGCTCGGCATCGACCCCGGCGAGACCACCGCCGACGGCAAGTTCACCCTCATGAAGGTCGAGTGCATCGGCGCCTGCGGCGCCGCCCCCTGTGCCCTCATCAACGAAGACCTCGCAGAAGACCTCACCCCCGACAGCGTCCTCAAACGCCTGGACGTCCTCGACTGACCCGCCGATCGTCCTTATGAAGCGCCGCGATTCATCGCGTCCCCCGGAAGTCCCCGCCTGACCGACCCAACACGCTCGATGACGCACGCCATGTCCAACGCCTTCGAGAAACTCTGCCGCGAACTGGGCGACATGACCCGCCTGCTCATCAAGCCCGCCGGCAAGCCCAATACGCAGACCACCGAAGTCACCCGCCAGACCGAAGAAAAACAGATCGACGCCACCACCACCCTGCGTCGCACGACCATCGAAGAGATCGAAGTGAAACAAACCAGCGACTGACATGAACTGGTGGACCACGATCACGAATGGGTTGTTGGTGGTCGTCGGCGTGTCGCCCATCGTTTTGATCGTCTGGTTCGTGGCGTGGACAAGACGCGGAAACCATAAGGAGCGGGCCCTTCGCAACAGAGTCCGCGATTTGGAACGACAGCTCGAAGCACGAGAGACCCGAGATGCCCCTTGAAACCCCCGTCATCTTCAAGAACGTCCCGACCCCCCCGTGGGGTTCGTTCGCCGACCGCACCTACGTCGACTACGACGCCTACGTCAAAGCCGGCGGCTACGAAGCCCTGCAGAAGGGCATCGACGGCGGGGCCGAGTCGATCCTCAGCGAGGTTAAGGCCGCCGAGCTGCGTGGCCGCGGCGGGGCCGGCTTCCCCGCCGGGATGAAGTGGGGCTTCCTGCCCCCCGCCGACGGCGAGCCGCGCTACCTCGCCATCAACGCCGACGAGTCCGAGCCCGCCACCTTCAAAGACCAGATCCTCATCCAGTTCGACCCGCACACGGTCATCGAGGGCATCGTCCTCTGCATGATCGCCTGCCAGCTCGACACCGCATACTTCTACATCCGCGGCGAGTACCACCACCACCGCGACGCCTTCGAGCGCGCCATCCAGGAGGCCTACGACCACAACGTCCTCGGCACCAACGCCCGCACCGGCAAGATCAACGACCGCTGGCCGAACCTCTACCTGCATCGCGGGGCGGGAGCCTACATCTGCGGCGAAGAGACCGGCCTGCTGGAGTCCCTCGAGGGCAAGCGCGGCTGGCCCCGCATCAAGCCGCCGTTCCCCGCCGTCGCCGGCGCGTTCGCCCGACCGACGATCATCAACAACGTCGAGACCCTCGCCAACGTGCCGTTCATCGTGACCCACGGCGCCGACGCCTGGAAGAAAAACGGCAAGGGCCGACCCGAAGGCGCACCCCCGCAGGTCCCCGCGTCCTTCGGCACCAAGTTGTTCGGCATCTCCGGCCCGGTCAACCGCCCGGGCGTCTACGAAGAACACCTCGGCGTCCCCCTCAAGACCCTCATCGACGACTACGCGATGGGCCTCAAGGACGGCGAGCAGCCCAAGGCCTACTTCCACGGCGGCATCTCCATGGGCGTCGTCTCCCAGGAAGAGGTCGAGGCCGGCGTTGCGATGGACTTCGACATCGGCAAGAAGTGGAACAACCTCGGCCTGGGCACCGCGTGCGTGACCGTCATCCCCCAGCGCGTGTCGATGGTTTCGATGGCCCGCAACTGCTCGCGCTTCTACTCGCACGAGTCCTGCGGCCAGTGCACCCCCTGCCGCGAGGGCACGACTTGGACCGCCAAGCTCCTCGAACGCATCGAGGCCGGCGACGGCACCACCAAAGACCTCGACCTCCTGCTCGAGCTCGCGTCGTCCATGGGCTCGATGCCCGGCTCCACCATCTGCGGCCTCGCGGACGGCAACAACTGGGCCATCCGCACCATCGTCAACAAGTTCTTCCACGAGTTCGAGGAGAAGGTGAGCAAGAGCTCGACGGTCAGCCTCGCGGTGGTAGGAGGTGCGTAATGATTGATATGAAACAGGCAGTCAAGCTAGCGGCAGATTCGATATACGAAATGAATCAAGAAGCTGGATCAGAGACTGCTGCGTTTCTCGTCGAAGAAGTTAGTTCGTCATCTACGGAGAATACTTGGGAAGTTACGATTAGCTTTCTCTATAAGACAGGGCAACAACAGATTGCGGAACTGTTTGGAGCCCAAGATCGTGGGAGGCGGCAATTTCGCACCGTTCGTTTGTCAAAGGATAATGGTGAGCTCTTGCAGATGACGGCACCCGAATGGGCACGCAAGTGACAGTCGACGAGATTTCAAAGCTCAAGATAGTTATTGATACCAATCTTTTATTGTTGCTCATCGTCTATTCTGCGTGTCCAGAACTCGTTGGTAAGGCACGGAGGGTGCAGGACTTTACTGTTGAAGACAGTGAGAGTTTAGTTCGCATCATTAGTGCTTCAAGAGGAACTGCAACGACGACTCACGTTCTAACGGAAACAAGCAATCTGCTAGGCCAAGTATCAGGCTTAGACCGTGAGCGTTTGATGACCAAGTTCAAGGGATTGATCTATGAGTCGGATGAATTGTGCTCGCCGGCAAGACGAGTCGCGAAGAACCCAGCTTTCGTGAGGCTTGGCATAACGGATGCGGCTTTAGTAGATACACTCGATGAATCGACAGTCTTGCTATCAGTTGATGCAAAGCTTGTTTTTGAAACCCTGAATCAAGGTAAGCTTGCTATCAACTTCAACCACTACCGATTTACTTGATGATCCATCGTGGCAGGCCGGCCGGGAGGCGGCCGAGGGTGACGATGGCGGCGCAGACGAGCAGCAGCCATGAGGGGCCGGTGGTGAAGCCGATAAGCGCGACCGGGTAAGCGAGGGCGCTGGCGACATAGAACGCGATCAGCCTGCGCTTGCGGAAGTTAGCGAGCGCTGCGGGATCGTTGTCGCGGGTGGCGTTGGGCATCGCGGGCCAGATGCAGACCCAGACGTAGGCGGGGATGACGACGCCGTAGGCCGTGAGGAAGGTGCGGTAGACCAGCTCGGCCGGGGGCATGATGCGCGTCGCCTCGCCGTGGGTGAGGGCGAAGACGATCCCGGCGATCGCCGACGCGGCGAGCAGCGAGATCACCAGCGGCTGCGCCAGCGGGTGGCTGTTCGGCGTGGCTTGTGGGGCGTCGTTCGGCTCGATTGGCCGTCGCAATTCGCGCGCGTGCAGCGCGACGGTAAGGCTGCCCTGCACGGCGATGAACAGCGCGACCAGCGCGAGCTGCGTGCTCCCGGCGTAGACGATCGAATCTGTCCACAAACCCTCAAGGATCGTCCGCCCGTAGATCGCGGCGAAGACGATCATCGACGCGAACACCACGCCGAACCCCAGCGTGAACGCGACACGCCCCCCGACCGGCGAGGTCGACGCCCGCGCCCGCAGGAACGTCGCGTCGAGGTACGGACACAGGAAAAAGCCCAGCAGGTTCGGCGCAGCAAAGAACAGCAGATCGGTCGAACTCAGCCGCGGGGCGATCTCGGCCGGCGACGTCTCCAAGGTCGTTAGATAAACGATCGCAATCGCCCACGACACCCCCGCCGTCGCGGCGCACAGCGCGAGGACACTCCGCCACCGCCCGCCGGTCACGATCGCCAGCGCCCCCAGCACCAGCGGCACCAGCATCGCCAGCCCCAGCCCACGCCCCGCGCCGGGCCCGGTGATCAGCACGCCCTCGATCAGCCACGGCAGCGCGAACAGGTGAAACGCGATCGTCCACCACGAGAACGCCCGCACCGCCGCGCGGTGCTCGGTCGCCAGCCGTCGCGCGGCCGCGGCGTTGGTGAGCACGTACCCCATCGCCGCCGCGCCGATCACGTTCGGCAGCGCAAACGTCAGGTAGCCGGCCAGGCCGTAGTCGCGCAGCAGAAGGGCGGGGAAGAACATGCCGATCACCCACGTCCACGAGCAGCCGAGGTAAAGAGCCCAAGAGATGGGGTGGCCGGTGGGCGTGTCGGGCGAAATGGGCTTGGGCGTCGGCGCGGCGTCGGTCATGGGTCGAGCATTGTGGCACGCGAAAGCGGATCACGCGACAGACGAGCCGCTGGCCCTAGCCAGCAAGTGCGTGGGGCGGCGTCAACAGAATGCAACGCCGGGGCGATGAGCAATAACAAGGCGGTCGGCGCGTTCGTCGCGGCGGCGTTTTCAGCGTGGGCAGGCAGCGGCACGCCGACGGATCAACGCGGCCAGGCCCGCCGAGCCGAGCAGGGCGAGCGAGGCGGGCTCGGGGATCGCTGCACCGGAGGCCGAGGGGACGGCATCGCCGAAGCCGAAGGACGCGGCCAGGATCGCGAGGTCCGAGGTGTTCACGGTGCCGTCGATGTTGAAGTCGGCCTGGGTGTAGCCGGTGCCCGAGGTGCCGAAGGATGCGGCGAGGATCGCGAGGTCAGACGTGTCGACGACCTGGTCGAGGTTGGCGTCGCCGGGGACGGTGTCGAGCAGGTTCAGCCACGCGGTGAGGTCGTCGACATCGACGTCGCCGTCGAAGTCGATGTCGCCCTCGCCGAACGTGCTGCCGGTGCCGAGGTTGGCGGCGAGCAGGTCGAGGTCGCTGCCGTCCAGCGTGTCGTCGTCGTTGAGATCGCCGAGCGTGCCGACGACGTCGATGGTGTAGCTGACGAGGTTGCCGACGGTCAGGCCGGCGTCGAAGTCTTCGACCGGCAGGTCGCTGTAGGCCGAGCCGAGCTGCGCCGTGGCGTCGCCAATATCGAGCGTGGCGACCTGCGTGAGGAAGTTATCAAGCCCCTCCACGATGACGCCGAACGCGGTGAACCCGCCGTTCTGGTTGTCGAGGTTCGAGCTGTTGTCGTCGAGGCTGAAGAAGAACTGGCTGGTGGCGCTGTTCGGGTCGCCGCCAACCTTGGCCATCGCGATCGTGCCCAGCGTGTTGGTCACGAACGGCTCGTTCTGCACCGGCGGGTCCGTCGGCACGTTGACCACGGTGCTCCCATCGAGCACGGCCAGGCCGCCCTGGATCACGAAGTTGTCGACGAGGCGGTGGAAGAACCCGCCGTCGAAGTCGCCGTCGTTGACGTAGTTCAGGAAGTTGTCGACGGTCTGCGGGGTTGTGGTGTCGAACAGGCCGACGGTGATATCCCCAGCGTCGGTCTGGAAACTGACGAGCGTGCCGATCTTCGCTTCGTTCGGATCGATCAGTCCGCCCTGCGCCGCGGCCTGGCCAGCCAGCGCCAGCCCCGCACCCACCACCCAGCCAGAAGCGTGAAAACGACGGTTCATAAGTCTTCCTCAATGACAGACGGACGAGTCCGCGCGTGGCTTCCAACCGTATCGGGCGGGCCTGCCCGTCGCAAGGGTGGCTCGTGCCCTGGCATGCATAAGGCAAAAGACAATCGCCGCTCGCTCCCCAAGGCTACCCCGCGGGCGTGGGACGAGAGATTCGGTCTGATGAGCGACACAGGAATCGCCCCCGGTCGCGTAGCTCGTGATGATTCTGCGGTTTACGCAAGTTGAGGCGGTAGCCGTTGCTAGTCGACCTCGGAGCTCACTTCGCTTCGGCGACCTCTGCCGACAGATCGCGCGGCAGCACGAACGTGCACCCCTCGGCTCGCAGGTACTCGATGATCTGCGTGAATTTCTCGAAACGGTCGCCCACGTCCCAGCTCATCGGGTGCCCCTGGATGACCAGCACGGGCTCGTCGCGGTGCTCGGGGAAGGCCTCGCGCAGGGCTTGCGGGTTCGGATTGTGGACGGGTATCTCGATGTTGACGCTGCCGACCCGGTAGAGCGGCAGCACGCCGCGCGGGACCTGGGCGGATCGCGGCGGGTACATCCACCAGCGGACCTCGGGGTGTTGCTCGATCACGCGGGCGGTATCGGCGTCGGTCTGGTTGTACGGGGCGCCGAAGCCAACGAAGTCAATCCCCAGCGTGTCGCGTGCGAACTGCTGCGTGCGTGCGAATCGATCGAGCTGATACTCAAAGCCCGACCCGCGGAACTCGGCGATGCCGGTTTCTTTGTCACGCGTGTGCGACCACCCGTGGTTCCACAGCTCGTAGCGGCCGGTGGCGTCGAGCGCAATCAGCCGGTCGAGATAAGCCTGCGGTGCGTTCTCAAGGGTGTTGCCCACGACGCCAATGGACGCGGGGATGTCGTGCTCGTCGAGGTAGGCAAGCGTCATCTGCCAGCCAGGGTCGAGCGTGCCGCCGCGGTGTTTCATGTCGTCGAGCTTGAGCACGATGCGCGGCGCGTCGTGATGCACCGGCTCGGCTTGCGTTGGGCAACACCACGCCGACAGCGCGATCAACAGGACCAACCAGCTGATGGATGACATCGAAGGACTCCACGATTCACGAGGTGAGATGGAACAAGAGTTCTGATGCATGCTTTGCGGCCGTAGGGTGCGCTGGTGCGAAAGTGTTGCGTGGTGTGCTTAAATCGCGGCGGTCAGTCCGCCGTCTACGTACAAGACTTGGCCGTTCACGAACGACGAAGCCTGCGAGGCAAAGTAGATTGCCGCGCCGACCAGCTCATCCGGCTGGCCCCATCGGTGGGCCGGCGTGCGGCCGCAGATCCATCGATTGAATTCGTCGTCTTCAACCAGCTCGCGTGTCAGTTCGGTCGCGAAATACCCCGGCGCGATGCCGTTGATCTGGATGTTGTGCCTGGCCCATTCGACGGCCATCGCGCGGGTCAGCATGCGCAGGCCGCCTTTCGCGGCGGCGTAGTTGCCGGTCGTGGGTCGGCCGAGGTCGCTCATCAGCGAGCAGATGTTGATGATCTTGCCGGACTTTCGCTCGATCATGCCGCGCGCGACCTCGCGCGAGACGGTGAAGGCGCTCGTGAGGTTGGCGTCGAGCACGGCCTGCCACGCCTGCGTTGACATGTCTTCGAGCGGCGCCCGCCGATGTACGCCTACGTTGTTGACGAGGATGTCGATCGGCCCAACCCCGCCGTCGCGAGCGTGCGACAGCTCCCGCACGACCGAAGCCTCGTCGGTCACGTCCATGGCCAACCCTGTGGCGGCTAGCCGGGCTGCGGTGAAGTCTTCGACGGCTTCGGCGACACGCTCGGCGTCGCGACCGTTGATCACGACCGAAGCGCCGGCCCGAGCCAAGCCGGTTGCGATCGAGCGGCCCAGGCCCTGCGCCGAACCGGTAATCAGCGCAACGCGGCCGCGCAGGTCGAACAGCGTGAGGCCTTGCGCAGCGTCAGGCGTTGGCGTCATCAAAGCAGACGACTCCTTTCAAGAGGTCGGCCGACGGCTCCAGCCATCCGTCGAACACGCTTGGCCAGTCCGCGGCCGCGGCGCGGTGCGTGATCCACGGGCGAATGTCGATCCGGCCGGACTCCATGGCTTCGATGATCTCGCAGAAGTCGGCGGCGGTGGCGTTGCGGCTGCTCATCAGCGTCAGTTCTTTGCGGTGGAAATCCGGGTCGTCGAACGCGATCTGCCCGGTCACGAGCCCGATGAAGACAAGCGTCCCGCCATGGCCGGTCAGGCCGAACGACTCCTGCATGGACCCTCGGTGCCCGGTGGCATTGAACACGATCGGCGGGAGCTCGTCGTGAAGCGCGAGCCACTGCTCGACGGTGCCACGCTCGGGATGGACCTGCAGGGTTTGAATTCCGGGGTAGAGCCCGACGGCCTTGGCGCACCGCGCTGGGCTGGTATCGATCGCGACGACACGAGCGCCGGCCAGCAGGGCGAATTGCACGGCGGTGAGGCCGATGGGCCCGAGGCCGACGATCGCGACGGTCTGCCCCGGTTGGCACCCTGCGCGATCGACGGCGTGCTTGCCGATGCCGAGCGTTTCCACGAGCGCGAGCTGATCGCACGACAGCCGATCGGAGGGATGCAGCTTGGCGGCAGGGACGACGATCTGCTCGCGCATGCCGCCATCGCCGTGTACGCCGAGGCAGACGAGGTTCGCGCAGCAGTTCGTCTTGCCAACTCGGCAGGCCGCGCACCGCCCGCAGTGGATGTATGGCTCGACCGCGCACCGATCGCCGGGTTGGACATGATCGACGTCAGCTCCGACGGCAACGACCTCCACGCCGAGCTCGTGCCCGAGGATGCGCGGGTAGGTGAAGAATGGCTGACGCCCGCCGTAGGCGTGGATGTCGGTGCCGCACACGCCGACCCGTCGCACGCGGACGAGCGCCTCGCCCGCGGCCGGCGCGTTCGGCGCGGGTGTGTGTCGGACGCTGAGCCGCCCGGGTTCTTCGAGGACGATGGTTTGCATGACAGAAGTTGCTGATGCAGTGGATAACGCAGCGAGACGCATCACGCGGGTGATGCCGTGGGCGTGCAGGCGGCTTGAGGTTGCGAGGAGGTGCTTGAGGGTCGGGCTTGGCTGAGATGGCGACTCAGATCGGCGAGGTACACGCGGCGGGTGTTCGATGCGTCGGTGCCGTTGAAGACGACCCATTGCCAAGAGCGATCCCAAGCCGGGTGCGGATCGACGCGCAAGGCTCGGTTGTGTTCGGGGACGACCCGAGCGCCGGTGCGCAGGAGCATCTCTTCGGTGTTTCGGTCGAGATCGATCCATCGCAGGGGCACCGTGCCGTCGCCGAAGGAAAGCGCCTCGTGCGTGTATGTATCGGTCAGCAGGTGTCGTTCGTTGGGGTGCAGCGTGGGGTGTCCGCTGCCGGGGATGTTGTCAGTGAGTTTGCAGAAGCCTTGTCCGTCCACGCCGACTCGGATGAGCGAGAGCGGCTCGTCGGGGTGCAGGCGGATGTTGGCGGTGAGCGATTGGCCGTTGGGCGCGAAGTTGATGTGGTGCCCGCCGTGGTCCCAACGCCGGGCGGGCAGGGCGTTGCAGAGCTCGCTGCCGTCGGGGCGGCAGGTGAAGACGTCGAAGCGTACTTGCATGCCTTGCGTGGCGCGGTCGAACGCGTTGAAGCGGTCGAGGTTCTCGTGCAGATATCGGCGTACCGTGAAGATGAGCCGATCGCCGGCGGGGGACCACTTGCTGTGGAAGCCATAGACCTCCCACGCTTCGAGCTCGCTTGGCGAGAGGTCGCGCAGCTCGGGGATGAGTGCGGCCGCATCGGCCAGCGTCACGACGAGCGAGCGTGCGCCGGTTTGGAGGTCGGTGATGAACAGGCCGTCGTCGTCCACGGCTCCGATGTTGCGGCGGCTGTGGGCATCGGGCACCAGCACGCCGTAGCCGAGCTGTGTGCGTCGCATCTTCTCCGTCGACGCGGCGGCGGCGTATCGGCCGTCCGGCGAGACGTGATACACCCCGCCGGGGCTCCGCTCGCTGCGGCCGGTGCGTACGTCGAGGTTGACGCACATCGGCGTCCAGCTTTCCGTGTCGACATCGTTGAACACGAGGTGGTCGTTGCCCGCCCAGTTCAGGTTGCAGCCCAGTTGCGGCTCCCACCCGGCCGTCTGTGCGACGGCGCGTTCCTCGCCGGTGTCCAAGTCCACCACGACGACTTCGCCGATCTCGCCCGACCGATTCAATCGATCTTCGAAGGGCATGCGGAAGACCGCGAGGCGGCGGCCGTCCGGGCTGATCGGGCTTGTGTCAAAGAAGCGGTGCAGCGATCGACCCGGCCCGGGCGTGCAGCACCACACCGGGCAGTGGATGTCGGGCCCCGTGATCCTGGGCAAGTGCAAGTCGAGGGCGGAAGTGCAAGGCATCGCGTGCTTCTTGGTGGGCGGCGAGGGGCTACTCGAGCGAACATCGATGGGGCGATCGGAGCGTCCGCCGCACCGGCGGCTAACGCGTCCGCGGTGGGGTCGCCCACATGTCCAGGCTGCTGCCCATCGCAGACTTCACGGCATGCGTGGCCGCGTCGAGTTCGTCGATGACGTCCCGAGTCAGATGGACGTCGGCCGCCGCCGCGTTGCGTGCGACCTGGTCCGGTCGGCTCGCGCCGACAAGCACGGACGTCACCGAGTCGTTCTGCAGAAGCCACGCCAGCGACACGTTGGCCATCGAGTGGCCGACGCGTTGGCTGATCTCGCGGATCTCGGCGATCGCCGCGAAGACCTCGTCTTCGCACCCTGCTTCGTCGTGCCGCGACTGCGGGCGGTCCTTGGAGAACATTCGCGTGCGGGCTCGCTCCGGCGGCACGTCGTCGGCCGAGGCGTACGTGCCCGCCAGCAGGCCTTGAGCCAGCGGCGAATAGCACAGAAAACCGATCCCCGCGCGGTCGCAGGGCTCTTGCACTTCGATCTCCGCCGCACGTGCGAGCAGGCTGTACGAGATCTGATTCGTTACCAGCGGCACGTCGGTGCCGAGCGCCTCGGAGATGTCGGCGATGCCGAAGTTGCACACGCCCAGCGAGCGCACCTTGCCCTGCTTGAGCAGGCGGTCCATCGCGTGGAGCGTTTCTTCCAGCGGGACCTGGCGGCGCGGCCAGTGGACTTGATAGAGGTCGATGTAATCGGTGCGGAGCAGCTTGAGGCTCTTCTCGCACTCGGCGACCACTTCCTCGGCCGACATCACCTGGCTGCTGATCTTGTCGGCGATCACCACTTTGTCGCGCACGCCCTCGAGGGCGCGGCCGAGCAGGTCTTCGGAGGCGCCGTTGCCGTAGGCGGGGGCGGTGTCGAAGAAGTTGATGCCGTGATCGAGGGCAGCGCGGATGGTGGCGATGCCCTCTTGGTCTTCGAGGCCGTCGTAGGTGGGGTTGGCGACGGTGGACATGCACCCGAAGGCGATCTTGGACACCTTGATGCCGGTGTCACCGAGTTCTGAAAACTGCATACGAGAATTTCCGTTGGAGAATGAGGCAGAAACGAGCGACGCGTAGCGCAACGTTGGTGAAGCGTACCGGCTTATCGCCGATCGGCGGGGAGCGGGATCAGCAGGTCGAGGAACACACGCCCGGTGCCGGTGAGCCCGTCGAGCGTGCCGATCACTTCTTCGAACCTCGGGTCGTCGTACGCGATCGAGGCTCTTCGCAGCGACTGCGCGTAGGTGTTGTGCTTCTTCTGCGGCGGGCTGATCTGCTGGTACGGCCACTCTTTTTCTTGCGCCATGTAGGGCAGGGCAAACGCGAACGCCTGCCGCATGCTTCGGCCGTCTTCGGTGCGGTAGTGCCAGAGGTCGATGCCGACGCGCTCGGCAAGGACGGCCAGCTCAGTCAGTCCGCGGAGGTTGAACTCGGTGTAGTTCAACGCCAGCGTGCGCTTGAGTTCGTGCGGCTGGCGGCCGTCGGGCTCGATCTGCAACGCGATCCTTGCCGGGACGCGATCGACCATCTCGCGCACCGTGTCCCAGTCGCCTGCGAAGGCTGAGTAATAGGCGATCTGTGCCTCGGCCCACGTGCCGTGGTTGTTGGTGCCGTCGCGTTCGGCCACGCCGAACTCGCTGGTGTTAAACCACTGGGCGTAATCGCCGAACCACTGCTTGGCCCCGTGCATGACTTCATCGGTCATGGCGTCGGAGCCATCGAGCAGGCTGATCGCGTCGGGGACCCATCGCAGGCGCAGCGTTTCGATGAGCCCAAATTTGCGCCCCTCGTTGACGCCTGGGATGAACTGGCCGTACTGCATGCGCGGCGTCATGGCGGTGTCCGGATCGATCAAGAAGTGCTCGATCCGTCGGACGGCTTCCTCGGCGTATCGCTCGTCGCCGGTGAAGTAGTACGCGAAGCCGGACCATCGCACGGCGTTTCCGAAGTTGCTGAGCTTGTTGACGTCGTAGAGATCGCGTTCGGGGTTGACCTCGCCATCGCGTCGGATGTAAGGCAGGCCGTCCTCGGTGTCGGGGTTTGGCCACCAATAGGGCGAGAGGCTGACGTAGTCGTTCTTGTTGCCGCTGGGTGGCGTCGTGGGTTTGTCGGCGATCGAGATCATGGGCAGCTCGGCCGCGTTGTCCGCGAGATGGATCAGCGCTTGGAGCGCCGGCTGAAGGCTCGGGTCTCCGGCGAGCGCGCGGGCTCGGGCCTCGGCAAGGCGGGCCGGGTCCGTGAGGTAGACCTCGGGCAGGTCGGTTTCGTGATGAGCCGCGAAGGCGTGCGTCGCGCCTCCGGCCCACACGGCGACGCACGCAAGCAGGCATGCACGGATGACGAGCTGTCGAATCATGAAGGGACTCTCGGCAGAGGTGAGAAGCGGCGATCCAGTTGAGAGCACAGGTATAAACGCCGGCGCAAAAATGTGCAAGAATTTCACATATTTAAATCTTAGAGACATCAATTCTGAATGTAAATTCTTATAAATAAACGGCTTAATGTAAAATAGATTGTTTATTTGGCTGTTCAATCAGGATTGACAGGTGATTTCAGCTGGTTAGGCTGCCTCTGATGAGCGGGTATGAGAGTCCTGTCCATGCAGCTTGCTTTGGCCGCGTGAGCCTCGGCTCTCGGCCTGAGTTTGCGGGTCGAAGCGTGTCGCTCATCTCGTTGTGTGTCGCAAATCAAATTGCTCGTTGAGCGCGGTCGTCACCGTCTGTGCTCGTGGTTTCTGAGTCTTTTTCTTCTCCTCGTTTCTACTTCTCCCACACCTGGAGGTTGGTTCCATGGCTTCATTTCAAGGCAACAAGTGGCTGGCGTGTCTGAGCGTGTCGGGGCTCGCGATCGGCATGGCCGGCGTGGCACCCGCGGGCGACATCTTGAATCTGGACTTCGAAGACGGGCTGACCGGCCCGTTCTTCAACGCGGGTGGGTTCACCGCCAGCGACACGCCGTTCCCCAAGCCCGGCGTCTCGGTTGCCGACGACTCCCTCGGGCTCGGCAGCGGCAACGCGCTGTTCACCGTGGCGCGCGGCGGCGGCAGCGAGATGTATGTCCCGCTTCCTACTGACGCCGTCATCGGCCCGGACTTCGGCGACTTCATCTCGGTGAGCTTCGACTTCCGCATCGACACCTCGACGACCTCGCAGCCGGACAACATCCTCAGCGAGCTGCGCTACGGCTTCTTCAACGACGCCGACAACTCGCTCGGCAACTTCAGCGAGAACGGCAACGTCTTCGGCCAGTCCGGCGGCGACTTCGACGGCTCTAGCGGGCCGATCGCGCCCGACTTCAGCGTTTACGCGCGGCTGCCGATCAACACCAATCCGGGCTCTAACGCACGCATCCGCACGGAGGCGGTCGGCGACACCGGCATCCTCTCCGGCTCATCGCAGGACGGCGGCACGCTCGCGAACCCGTCGGCCTCCACGATCACGGTCGACACCGTTGGCAACGGCGTGTGGCCTTCGATCGACGTGAACGACACATATAACGTCACGCTCACCATCAGCCGCGAAGAGGACATCCTCCCCGGCGAGACCGAGCCCGAAGAAGTCGTCCGCGGCCGACTTCGCCTGGAAAATACGGCCACTGGCGACATCATCGAGATGGCCAACGAAGACCCCTACGGATCGGCGATGGCCGCGTCCACGTTCCAGTACCTCGTCTTTGAAAATGTGAGCGACGATTTCGACTACATCCTTGACAACTTCGTGGTGAGCGACAGCACGTCTTCTGCGTTGCTGGGCGACCTCGATCTCGACGGCGACCTCGACGTCGACGACATCAACCTCCTCGGCGACAACATCGGCACCGGCACCACCGCCGCCGACGGCGACATCGACAACGACGGCGACGTCGACACCGACGACCTC
>JBCCQE010000033.1:0-34557 GCA_039024495.1 Planctomycetota bacterium
GGGCGGGTGGGCGGTGGGCGTGGACGCGGGGGTCGGTGGGGGTGGCGCGGGTGTGGGTGAGGGGCTGCTGGTGGGGGGGGGCGTGGGTGGTTTCGTGGACGCCTTGGACGGTGGGGGGCTGGGGGGCGTTGGGGGGGAGCTGGCGTTGCCAGCCGTGGAAGGCGGCGCCGTCGTAGGCGAGGGTGAGGTCGAATCGCTGGGGCATGGCGGGTGGGTTTGGGGGGCGGTTGGGCTGGCCGGTGTCGGGCGGAGTGGGGTGGGGTGGGTGGCCCACGGCTGGAAGCCGTGGGCTTCGTGGGCAAAGTAAACCGCCACTGTTGGGCGAGGGGTGAGCGTATCGGGTTGCCTATAACGTCGCGTGGCGTGGGGGTTGGGTTTGGGGTTGTGAGGTGGTCGATGGAGGGGGGCCGCGTTCTAGACGGCCCGCGTGGGGTCGTGGCGTGGCTGAGGAGCCTGCTGTGCTGGATACCCTCCGTCGCTTTGTGTTGCTGAATATGGCCCGTCGCTTGGTGATGCATGCGTATCGGTCTTGGATGGCGCCGTCTGATAACCGGGAGTGCCCGGTGTGTGGGTGGCAGGGGCGGTGGTTTTTGACGTTCGGCACGCCGCCGAACCGTCGGCTGGACGCGACGTGCCCGAAGTGCGGCTCGCTGGAGCGGCAGCGGCTGGGGTGGCGGGCGCTGGAGCGGGTGTTGGACGAGACGGGGCTGGGCGAGAAGCGGTTGAAGACGCTGCACGTCGCGCCGGAGGTGTGCATCGAGGGGGTGCTGCGGGAGCGGTCGTCGGAGTATCTGAGCATCGATCTGACCGACCGCGGGATGCGGCGGATGGACGTGACGGGCTTGCGGCTGGAGGACGGGTCGTTCGATCTGGTGTGGTGCTCGCATGTGTTGGAGCACGTGCCGGATGATGGGAAGGCGATGGCGGAGTTTTTCCGCGTGCTGCGGCCGGGGGGCGTGGCGTTGCTGCAGGTGCCGGTGTGGGGCGAGGCGACGGACGAGGACGCGAGCCTGTCGGACCCGATGGAGCGGCTGCGGCGGTTCCATCAGCGCGACCACGTGCGTGCTCCGGGCGACGACTACGGCGAGCGCATGGCCGAGGCGGGGTTTGACGTGGAGGTGGTGCGGACGCGCGACTTCCCGCCGATGGAGGTCTCGCGTCAGGGGTTGACGTACTACAGCACGAACGAGGTGTTTGTGTGTCGCAAGCCGGAGGCGGCCGCGATTGGGTTGTTTGGGGCGGTGGAGATGAAGCGGGCGGCGTGAGGGGTGATGTGACGGGGGGGACGCAACGGGGGGGCGCGATGAATCGCGGCGCTTCATGGGGCGCGTGGTGCGGGGTTGGGGCGACGCGATGAATCGCGGCGCTTCATGGGGTTTGGGTGGGTTCGTGGCGTAGGCGGGTGAAGCGGTCTTGGAAGCCGACGGCGTTCCAGAAGGCGTGGCCGGTGGGGTTGGAGAGGAGGACGTCCATCTCGATGGGCGTGTTGGGCGGGGCGATCTGGCGGTGGAAGGCGTCCATCATCGCGCGGCCGATGCCCTGGCGGCGGTGTTCGCGGCGGACGAGGAACTGGCGGATGTAGAGCATGTTGTGGCCGTGGTTGCAGTCGTCGTGGTGCTCGGCGTAGACGAGGTAGCCGACGGGGTCGGCGGTGGGCTGGCCGGCGGGGCGGGCGAGCAGGGCGTGGT
Source organism: Planctomycetota bacterium (assembly GCA_039024495.1). Lineage (GTDB taxonomy): Bacteria > Planctomycetota > Phycisphaerae > Phycisphaerales > Phycisphaeraceae > JBCBUE01. The sequence goes on from JBCCQE010000033.1 coordinate 1,689, forward strand.
GGTCTTCGTGGTCGATCCAGCGGCGCATGCGGGCGGCGGCGTTGTCGGGGGTCATGACGACGGCGGCGGCTTCGTCGATCTGCAGTTGGATGTTGAGCTCGGCGACGAGGGCGAGTTCGTCGTCGCGCATGGGGGCGAGGTCGATGCTGACGGGCGGCGGGCTGTCGATCACGCGCGCATGTCCTGGGGGTCGAGGCCTTGGGCGTGGCACCATGCGTCGTGAGCGGAGGGGAGGAACTCGGAGGGCTTGATCTCGGATCGGCCGCCCCAGAAGACGTTGGTGTAGCTGACGGGCATGCCGGCTTCTTCGAGGTGTTGATCGATGGCGGCTTTGTGGTCGAGGACGAGCTGCTTGTCGAGGCCGTGACAGACGCCCATGAGGTTGACGTGGTTGAAGGCTTGGCCGCCTTCGCGCCAATAGGCGTGGGTCATGCAGACGTGTCGGCCGACTTCGAGTCCGGCTTCGTGTTCGCGGCCTTGGGGGACGCGCCAGTGGAAGAGGGCGTTGTAGCGCGTGACGGGCTTGCCGTCTTGGTGTTTTTTGACGTGCTCGAGGAAGGCGGAGAATCGGCCGATGACGCCGAGCTGGTCGAGGGCGTGGCCTTGGGCGAGGAAGTCGTCGAGCGGGAGGTCGGCGGCGTGGGCGCGTTGGCGCCAGAGGGTTTGGGCGGGGTCGCGTGCGGCGTCGAGCTCGGCGGCGGTGACTTCGCGCTTCATGGCTTCGACGACGCGCCACTGGTCGGGGGTGAGTTCGACGACGCGGGTATCGAGGACGCGGGCGGGGTCGGGGGTGCGTTCGCCGGGGGCGATGGTGCGTCGTCGGAGGTGGCCGACGCCGAGGGCGAAGAGCTCTTTGGCGGGTAGGGGGATGTAGCCGGTGGCGCCGGTGCGGTGGGCGAGGTAGGCGCAGTGTTTGTCGAGGCTGGCGTGGGGGGGGAGCTTGACGGTGGTCCAGAGCTTGTAGTCGGAGCCGGGCGAGTCGCGGTCGGTGGAGCGGGTGACGACGTGGCCGGTGAAAGGGTCGGCCTGGAACATGAAGTCGAAGGCGGCGTTGAGTTGGTCGGTGGGGACGCGCCAGGCGACGAGGGCGCCGCGGGCGAGGGAGGTGGTGATGAGGGTTTGGCGGATGCGTCGGACGGTGCCGGCGTCGAGCATGGCGACGAGGCGATCGACGACGGTGTCGCGGGGGAGGGCGGCGCGTTGGGCGAGGTCGGCGAGGGGGTCGGGTGCGAAGCCGGCGAGCTGGTCCTCGGCGATGCGGAGGATGGCGGCGTTGGTGGGGTCGTCGACGGAGACGGGCGTGGCGGAGGGTGCGGGGGCGGACATTAGGAAAGGGTACGGGCCTGGCGGCTCGCGGGTCGGCGGGTACGGCGCGGCGTGCGACGGCGTGTCAGATGGAGGCGTCGGTCGGCGCGGGCGCGGGGTCGGGCGCGGCGACGTGGATGCGGGGGTTTCCGGTTCGGCGGCCGCCGCCTTTGACGTGGCCGACGAAGAGGTCGTGGTCGCCCTCGACGTCGAGGTGGCAGGCGAGCTCGCACTCGATCCAGGTGAGGGACGAGCGGAGCAGGGGCAGGTGGGGGAGGTTGCCGGGGAGGAGGTCGGTGCCGAGGAAGGGGTCTTCGCCGAGCTCGGAGTCGCGTTCGAATTTGCGGGGGAGCAGGCGGTCGTTGTCGGCGATCTGGCAGAGTGCGAACTGCCGGGACTCGGAGATGAGGGGCATGATGCCTTTGCCCTTGGCGACGGCGACGACGACCATGGGGGGTTCGCCGCAGCAGCGCTGGACCCAGTCGCAGAGCATGCCGGCGCGTCGGTCCTCGTGGGCGGCGGTGAGCACGAAGAGCCCGGTGGGGATGGCGCCGAGGGCGGCTTGGATGGACTGGTCTTGTTCTTCTGCCATGTGACCGTGGTTGGGAAAGGCTTGAGGCGTTTGGACGATACGTTTTGCGTGGCGAGGGTGCAAAGGGGTGTGGGCAGAACGTGAGCTCGGGGTGAGGATGGGTGAGGTCGGTAGACTCCGCGGCCATGAGCGATCGGTGCGTGATTTACGACCTGGACGGGACGCTGCTGGACACGATCGGGGAGATCGCGTCGTCGGGGAACCTGATGCTGGAGGCGATGGGTCGGGCGGCGCGGCCGGCGGCGGATTACAACCTGCTGGCGGGGCAGGGGCTGCCTTACATGGTGCAGCACGCGCTGGGGAGCGACGACCCGGCGGAGATCGAGCGGGGCTGCGTGTTGGTGCAGGAGTTTCGGGCGAACGGTCGGGCGGAGCCGGTGAAGCCGTTTGACGGGGTGGCGGAGGTGTTGGAGGGGTTTGCGCGGGCGGGGTGGACGCAGGGGGTGTTCAGCAACAAGCCGCACGAGGAGGTGGTGAAGCAGGTGGCGCACTTCTTCCCGCAGATCGAGTTTGCGAGCGTGCTGGGCGCGCGGCCCGGGGTGCCGGTGAAGCCGGACCCGGCGGGCTTGATCGAGACGCTGGAGCGGGTGGGGGCGACGGCGGCGCGGACGGCGTATGTCGGCGATACGGCGGCGGACATGGGCGCGGGGTCGGCGGTGGGTGCGTGGACGGTGGGGGTGCTGTGGGGGTTCCGCGACGAGGCGGAGCTGGTGGCGCACGGGGCGAAGGCGATCGTGCGCGAGGTGGGGGAGTTGGCGGGGGCGATTGAGGGGGGGCTGGGGAAAGCAGAAAAGCAGAAAATTTGAAAAGCAGAAAATTGGGTTGAGGGCGTCGTGCGTGTTTTTTGCTGTTCTGATTTTCTGCTTTTCTGATTTCTATCTGGCTTCGGCCGCGGCGAGGCCGGCGAGCCATTCCATGTAGTGGTAGGGGAGGTGGTGTTGGGTGTGGATCTGGCGGATGTCGTTGAGGCTTTGTTCGTAGAGGTCTTGCTGCCAGGCCTGGGTGCCCGGCTCGCAGAAAAAGATGCGGCAGCCTGCGGGGCGGATGGGGTGGACGGAGCAGGTGTTGTGGGTTTGGTGCGGGCAGGTGCGTTGGGTTGTTTGGAGTTGGGGGAGGGGGAGGTTGGAGGTTGATTGCTTGGGTGAAGCGCTGGGTGGTTTGATACCCGGCCCGGCGCTTCGCTTTGGGCCGGCTTGGGGGGCGTGTTGGTGTTGGAGGTCTTGAAGGAAGGCTGTGATCTCTAGGCCGGTGAGGTAGAGGTCGTGGCCGAAGGCGTCGAAGCGGCAGCATCGGCCGGACTGGTCGCAGCGGGGCTTGCGGGTTTCGACGGCGTCGGCGATGCGTTGGTGGACGGCGGCGAGATCGGCGCGGAGGGTGGGGTTGCGGGCGGCGGTGCGCCAGGTCTGCCAGAGCGCGGGGTCGGTGGGCGGGGCGTACACGGCGCGGGCTATTCGTTGTTGGAGGCGGCGATGACGCGGACCTGGTCGGCGGGGTAGAAGGTTTTGCCGTGTTGCATGCCGGGGCATGTCTTGGCGGCGTCGGCCCAGTCGCGTGCGGTGCGGAGGTTCTCGGGCCAGAAGGGCCAGGTGCGGCATTGCTGGGGGCGGACGGGGTAGATGGAGCAGCCGGCTTTGCCTTGTTCGTCTCGGGTGAGGAAGACGCAGTCGTAGTCGCGGCCGCGCTTGACCTCGGTGAGGGAGGGTTGGCCCGCGACCTGGTGGGTATATCGCTTGCGGAACTCGGTGACGGAGAGGCCGAGGTGGTCGGCCATGGCTTTGGCTTCGTCGTTGGTGAAGCCGACGTATCCGGTGGGGCCGGTGCAGCAGTTGCCGCACTGGGTGCAGGCGAAGGAGAGGCCGGGCTCGTACCAGGCGGGGGGTTTGGATCGGGCGGTTGGGTTTGCGGAAGCCTTGGGCATGTGTTCAGGGTACGGAGATGGGGGCGGGGTTGGCGTGGTTGATGTGAGATATGCGAAATCTGAGCTCGCTTATGTGGCGTCACCCACGGCTACAAGCCGTGGGCTTTGGTCGGCGCGACGATCGCCGAAAGTGTCTCACGCTAGCGGGGCGACGGTTTGTGCGGGTTGGGGGGTGGGCTGGGGTGTACGCGGGGGCAGATGGGTTGGGCGCGGGGGCTTGGGGTTCGTAAGTTTGCGGCGTGAACCAGGGCGTATCGGAAGCGATGAAGTGGCGTGGGGCGGCGTGGCGTTGGCCGGTGTGGGCGAGCCCGGCGGTGCTTGCGGTGGTGTGGGGTGCGGTGGTGGCGTGGGGGTCGCTGCTCCCGAGGCGATTTGCCGGGCCGGGGTTTGTGGCGGAGCACGGCGGGGTGTGGCAGGCGGTGTGGGCGGCGCTGTCGACGCCGGCGCTTCGGGGCGGGTGGGACCGGACGGACGCGTCGGATGTGGTGATGAACGTGGTGCTGTACGTGCCGCTGGGTTTGTTGTTGCGGATGGCGTTGCGTGGTCGGCGTAGGGGAGAGGCGGGGCTTGAGGTGTCGCTGCGGGCGTGGGAGCCGGGTTGGGCGTGGCACGCGGCGCTGGCGGCGGGCGTGGTGGCGGGGATGAGCTGGGTGTTGGAATCGACGCAGGCGTTGGCGCCGGGGCGGGTGGGTTCGACGAGCGATTGGTTGTTGAACGCGGGGCCGGGCGCGTTGGCGGCGGTGGTGGGTCCGGCGGCTTTGGTGGGGCTGCGGCGGGTTGCGTTTTACGGGTACACGCGGTCGTCGGGGGTTTGGCACGCGTTGAAGGCGCAGCTTCGGCTGTGGCAGATGCGGCCGGTGCGTTTGGAGACGGTGTCGATCGTTGCGGCGATGGCGGCGGTGCTGGGCGTGTACGCGTGGGTGGCGGACGGGGGGTTGCCGGGTCAGGGGCGGGTGGCCTGGATGCCGTTCGAGCGGCACTTTGCGATCGACTATGTGTCGGGTGGTCGGCGGGTCGCGGCGGCGGTGCTTGTTTATGCGGTGGCGGCGGCGTGTCTCGGGTTGCCGTTGCTGGGGCGCGGGCTACGGCGGCGGATGGGGCGGGTGATCGTGGGGGTGCTGGCGTTGGCGGGGTTGGTGGAGGTGGTGGGTTGGGCGATGCGGGGTTCGCTGCCGGACGTGACGGAGGGGTGCCTGGCGCTGATGGGTGTGGCGGCGGGCGGGATCGCCTATGCGGCGGGGGTGGCGGCGGTGCGTTGGTCGTGCCGGCGGCGGGGCGCTGATGATGGGGCGTACGAGGGGCCGGAGCGCCGGCGGTACGCGGGGGCGTGAGTCTTGATTGAGTAGTCAACACATCGTGCTGCGCACGAGGTGTGGCACCCGAGTTGGACAGCAGGCGGGCGGGTCAGGCGGCGATGGGTCGGTTTTCGGGGCGGCCGGCGTCTTGGGTTTGCTTGAGCTCGAACGTCGCGATGGGGGAGGGCGCGAAGTCGTAGGCGTTGGCGGATGTCTTGACGCGGTGGACGCGGAGGGTGCCGTCTTCAAGGACGACGGCGCGGGGGCGGGCGGGCATGGCGTAGGCGCCGGTGTTGATGAGTCGGCGGTCGCCGTCGCGCCAGATGCCGGCGCGGTGGATGTGGCCGAAGATGAAGAAGCGTGACTCGGGGACGTAGCGACGCGCGAAGGAGCTGGCGAGCTTGGGCAGGGTGTGCCAGTACCAGGCGACCTTGGCGAGTTTGATCGCTTTGCCCCATGCGTTTCGGACCTTGGATTGCGGGGCGTGGGTTTCGTTGTTGAGGTCGTCCCAGTGCTTGAGGCAGGCGTGCTGGGCGACGCCGAGCTCGCCGTCGAGCGATGCGGCCGAGGCGGGGTCGAGCGATGCTTTGGCTTCGGCGTGCAGGGACGCGAGGCGTGCGGCGTGGGAGGTCCAGGGGCTGATGGCGGGGTGGAGCATGTCGCCGTGGCAGACGAAGACCTCGCCGCCGTGGAGGCGGAGGTAGCGGCGGTCGGTGATGAGGGGGTCGTGGTTGCCGGAGAGGACGGTGAGGTCGACGCCGTCGTCTTCGCAGAGGTCCTGGAGGCGGAGCATCATGCGTGCGGCGTTGGCGCGGTAGTGGCGGTCGTGGACCTCGGCGGAGTCGCCGTTGAGGATGAGCTCGTCGGCGTTACGCCAGAGTCGGCGCAGCATGGCGGGGTCGGCGACCCCCTTGCCGGGCCGACCCATGTGCAGGTCCGAGAGAATGACGATCCGCCTCACGCGGTGAGGATCGGCAGATGCGGCGTGCCGTTTCGCTCCGTGGCCGGCGAGGTCGGGCAAGCCTTTTGGGGCGGTTGCCGGTCGTGTCGATTGGGCGGGTTGCCGCGCGTTGTGGAGGGGCGTGGGCGGGTTACTCGCCGATGACCTTTTTGCGGCGCAGGACGTGGTGGTAGTGCTGGGCGAAGCGGTGGGCCTCGTCGCGGATGGCCTGGCAGAGCTTGAGGCCGAGGTTCTCGCGGCCGAGCTTGATGGGCTCGGAGCGGGCTTGGGTGAAGATGAGTTCTTCTTTTTTCGCGAGCGAGATGACCATGGGCGGGGCGACGTCGAGCTCGCCGAAGGCTTCCATGGCGGCGTGGAGCTGGCCGAGCCCGCCGTCGATGAGGATGACATCGGGGTAGAGCTCGTGGCCTTGGCCGGCCTCGCGGTAGCGGCGGCTGACGACCTCGCGGATGGACATGTAGTCGTCGTTGCCCCCGGCGACGGACTTGATTTTGTAGCGGCGGTACTCGGACTTCAAGGGCTTGCCGTCGACGAAGCACACCTTGCTGCCGACGGTTTCGTTGCCTTGGAGGTGGGCGATATCGATGGCTTCCATGCAGCGGATGGGTTCTTCGAGGCTGAGCGTTTTTTGCAGCGAGCGGGCGGCCTTTTCGGGGTCTTGATAAGTGATCTCGCTTTCGGGCTGCCAGCCATCGCGCTTCTCGCCGCGCTCGTCGAGTTTTTCGATCGCCTTGATCTGATCGCGGATCGCCGCGGCCTTTTCGAACTGCAACTCTTTGGAGGCGGCTTCCATCTCGGTGCGCATCTCGCGGAGCATGGACGAGCGTTTGCTGCCGAGGAAGCGGACGAAGCGGTCGATGTCTTCGCGGTAGGCGGGCCTGCTGATCTTGTCGGCACACGGCGCGGTGCACTGCTTGATGGCGTAGAGCAGGCAGGGGCGGAAGTAGCGGCGCTTGTCGTCGTCTTCGCGGATGTCGAGGTGACAGGTTCGGAACTTGAAGGCGCGCTGGAGGAGCTGCATGGCTTCGCGCAGGGCGTAGACGGAGGTGAACGGGCCGAAGGTTTTGGCGCCGCGGTACTCGATGGCCGTGGGTTCGCGGGTGATGAACACGCCGGGGTAGTCGTCTTTCATCGTGACGACGAGGTAGGGGAAGGTCTTGTCGTCGATCAGGCGGACGTTGAAGCGCGGGTGGAGGTCTTTGATCAGCCGGTTTTCGGTGAGCAGGGCCTCCCACTCGCCCTCGCAGTCGAGGGTGTCGAAGTCTTCGACGACGTCGAGCATGGGCTGTTTTTTGAAGCCGAGGTCGGCGGACTTCTGGAAGTAGCTGGAGACGCGGTCCTTGAGGCGGGCGGCCTTGCCGACGTAGATGACGACGCCCTTGGCGTCCTTCATGAGGTAGACGCCGGGGGTGCGGGGCAGGGCGTGGGCCTTGGCGAGCAGGGCGTCGAGGCGGGCGCGGGGGGCGGCGGGATCGGCCGGTCGCGAACCTTGTTCACCGACTGTTTCGGATTGCGCGGGATCGACGCTCGGGCTGTCGGTTATCGCTTGGGGGGTGTCGGCGTTGTCCGAAACCCCTTTTTCGGCGTTATGGACGGGTTTTATCGGGTGTTCCGACATCGCGTAAGCCTAGGCAGGGTCCGCGGTTCCGTCGCGGGGCGGGGGTGGGGGCATTTCGGGTGGCTTTATCTGTCGGTTTTCTCGTCAAGCCCTAGACATTTGCTTGCCGAATGGTAATATGGGTAACTTAACCGGGCTGCAACACCGTTCAGCAAGCCCCATCAGATGCCACCCCCACCGGCCGTCCACGCCTCCTCCTCGTGGACGGCCGGTCTCGTTATAGGCCGAGCGCGTTCGAGCGGGTGGGTCCCTGCGTTGTTCGGCTGCGGGGTGGTCTGGCCGGGCGTGAGGGGTTAACTCGCTGTGGCGGATGACCGATTTTCGGGAAAACCGTTCTCCGTTTAATCCGTCGTTCGGAGGTCCCGATGCCCAACAGCCCGCTGACTCAGCTGGTCTACGTCAGCGATGCCACTCAGGAGATGCCCGCGGACGAGCTCGATCGTCTCGAGGAGCGATCGAAGCAGCGCAACGCCGAGGACCGCATCACCGGCCTGCTGCTATACGGCGGCGGCCACTTCCTTCAGGTTCTCGAAGGCCCGACCAACCTGGTCAACGCCACGTACGCCCGCATCCAGATCGACCCGCGGCACACGCACCTGCGGCAGATCGTCTATCAGCCGGTCGAGAAGCGCAAGTTCGGCGAGTGGTCGATGAAGCTGATCTCCGCCGATCACGGCACGTCGGTCGATCGCTGCGAGTTGCAGCGGGTGCTCAAGCGCTACGCGGTGGTCACGCTCGATCACGGCTTCGACCCGCACCGGATCGTGGACGACCTCGTGGAGGCCTTCGCCAAGCAGCTCTCGAGCTCCGACGGTCAGAAGCCCGCGGCCGCGTGAGGGCCAAGGCTTTGGATCGGTTTTGATGTACGGCTTGATGGGCTCGGGGGTGTTTGGTTGTGCGCGCCGATGTTGGCTGACGCGTTCTGCCGGCGTCGCGGGGCGGAGTGGGTTCGCCGGGCGGGCGGGTGCGGGTGGCTGCATGTCAACGAGCGTCGTGCGTGACGGTTCCCGCCGATCGCCGACTTCCGGGCGGGGTTGGGGTCACGCGGACACGCCGAGGTCGGGGGCGGCGGGCGGCCGGTTTTGCTTCGGCTCGCCCGACTTGCCGAGCGCGGGGCAGGGGCCGCCGCGGCAGGCGTCGGCCGCCCACGCGAGCCGAGCCCGCGCGTCGTCCGACCGTCGACAGAACGTTCCCCGCCAGCGACCCAGCCGCACCCTGCCGAGTGTGAGCCGAGGGGGTGGTGGGGTGTTCCTATACGGGGCGTGGAAAGCGATTGGGATGCGCGCCGATTTCGCTTGGCCTGTAATTTCTCTACCACTCGCTTCATCCAGCTTTGAGTTGAAGCGGGGCACTCACTCGGCGTCAGGCACTTCGAACAGAGGCGCAATCTGTTCTGCTTCAGCCTCGGCCATTCCGATTGCGATAAGCAGTTTCTTGTAAGCCTCTGGGCTGACCGGCTCAACGGAGTCAGCGTTGACCAGATACTGCTCGGCGTAGCTGTTTGACTTGCCGATCACCGTGATTTCCATGTCACCGGAGTCGAGATGCTTCAAGACGATTCCATATTCGAGTCCGGGTTCGATAAGCATCTCCGGGGCACCGTCCCTGTTGACCCAGATAGGGACTAACCCGTCCTTGTCCGCCACGATTAGGTAACGGTCGAACGAGGGGCTCTTTGCGAGGATGACGTTGCCACGTCGTTCCCACTCGAGGAAGCCGTCACGCTCCGTCTGCGTCACCACGAAATCCGAGGCGTCGAGGCTCTGCTCGAGTTCGTGGCTCCGCTCGATGGCCGCCGCGGCCGCACCGTCGAGCGTTTCTTTGAGTTCGGCGAGATGCGTCGCGCGAAGAGCCACTGTCACGGCGATGGCGACGGCCATCGCAACAAAGCCCATCAATACGATCAACCAAGCTCGTTTCATATCAATGCCCGTGGTCGACTTCGCCCAGCTTGGGCGTCAGTTCGTCGAGTAGGGCTTTGAGGGTGGCGTCGTCTTTGGCTTCGGCGTTCAAGCGCAGCAGGGGTTCGGTGTTGGAGGCGCGGACGTTGAACCACCAGCCTTTGGCGTTGAAGCAGTCGATGGTGACGCCGTCGAGGTCGAGGACGGCGTCGGCGGTTGGGCCGTAGGTGTCTTTGAGGCCCTGCATGATGCCGGCCTTGTCTTCGGCGACGAAGTTGATTTCGCCCGATTGCGGGTACTTGCGGAAGGGGGCGACCTGGGCGCTGAGTTTTTGGTCGGACTGGGCGAGGACGCTGAGGGCGACGGCGAGGGTGATGGCGCCGGAGTCGGCGTAGGCGTTATCGCGGAAGTAGAAGTGGCCGGAGAGCTCGCCGCCGAAGACGGCGTCGTTCTTGCGGAGGTTGGCTTTGAGGTTGACGTGTCCGACCTTGGAGACGACGGGCTTGCCGCCGAGGGCGGTGACGGTCTCTTCAACGGCTTTGGACGAGCGGAGGTCGTAGACGATGCTCAGCGGTTTGCCGGCGGCTTGGTCCTGGGCGGCGAAGTGTCCGGCGAGCCAGGCGGTGAGGTGGTCGCAGCCGATGATTTCGCCTTGGTCGTCGACGATCATGCAGCGGTCGGCGTCGCCGTCGAAGCAGGCGCCGAGGTCGCAGTGGTGTTTGCGGACGCCGTCGATTGTGGGCTGAACGTTGGCGGGGACGAGGGGGTTGGGCTCGTGGACCCACTGGTCGGTGTATTCGAAGTTTTCTTTGTGGATGGCGAGGTTGGGGATGCCTTCGAAGACCTTGGGGACGAGGGTGGTGGCGCAGCCGTTGGAGGCGTCGATGTAGACGGAGACGGGGCGCGGGAGCGGAGCCATGAAGGCGAGGATGTGCTTGCGGTAGTCGTCCCAGAGGTCGGCGGAGGTGAGGGCGGCGGTGGGGGCGGGCTTGTCGTCGGGGAGGGCTTCGGCGAGGGCTTGGATGTCGGCGAGGCCGGTGTCGCGGCCGATGGGCTTGGCGCCGTGGCCGGAGAGCTTGTAGCCGATGTATTCGATGGGGTTGTGGGAGGCGGTGCACTGGACGCCGCCGATGGCGCCTTGGGTGAAGGGGATGGCGAAGTAGAGGAAGGAGGTGTCGGCGAGGCCGAGGTCGACGACGTCGATGCCCTCGGCGAGGATGCCGTCGATGAGGGCCTTCTGCATGGAGGGGGCGGCGGGGCGGTGGTCGCGGGTGCAGAGGAGCTTTTTGCCGGCGGTGTCGCCTTGCTTCTTGAACCACTGGGCGGTGGCGCGGCCGATCTTGTAGCCGAGGTCTTCGTTGAGGGGGGCGGGGTAGGTCTGGCGGACGTCGTAGGCCTTGACGACTTGGGCGAGGGTCATGGGTGGGCTTTCGATGGGTGGGTGTGGGTTCGGTTGTGGGGTTGATCGGTCGTCCGCGGGGGCATGATAAGGAGCGGGGGGTGCGGGGTGGGACGACCCACGGACACGGTCCGTGGGCTTCGGGTAGGTGGTTGGTGGGGGTCATTGGTGCGGCGAAGGGGCGGCGGGGCGATCGGCTACGATGGGTTAATGGTCGATGATGCCGTGCTGACCGGTGCTGATTTTGCGGACGGGGATGAGCTCAAGCCCGAGGGCGGGGCGGAGGTGCTGCGCGGCAGCCAGGTGGCGGACACGGCACGGGTGGCGGTGGTGGTGGCGCGATTTAATGAGTGGGTGACGCGGAGCCTGCTGGCGGGTGCGATGGACGCGTGGCGGAGCGTGGGCGGGAACGACGAGCGGGTGACGGTGGCGTGGGTGCCGGGCGCGGTGGAGCTGACCGCGACGGCGAAGAAGCTGGCGGACGGCGGGTGGGATGCGGTGGTGTGTCTGGGGTGCGTGATTCGCGGGGAGACGGACCACTACGACGCGGTGGTGAATCAGTGTGCGCAGGGGATCAAGGAGGTGTCGGTGCAGACGGGCGTGCCTTGCGTGTTCGGCGTGCTGACGTGCGACACGCTGGAGCAGGCGGTGCACCGGGCGGGCGCGAAGCTGGGGAACGGCGGGCGGTCGGCGATGCTGACGGCGGTGGAGATGGCGAACCTGATGGGGGACATTGAAGAGAGAGCTGGAGAGCTTGAGAGCTTGAGAGCTGGAAATCGGGGGGGTGGGTGATGTCGAGCAAGCGGCGTGAGGTGCGGCGGCTGGCGATGCAGTTGCTTTATCAGATCGATGTGACGGGGGAGCTGGACCGGCAGGCGGTTTTGGACAATATTGATGCCGAGCACGACCCGGACGAGGCGCTGCGGCAGGAGGCGGTGGATTTGGCGTTGGGGGCGTGGGTGGCGCACGGCACGGCGGACGAGCGGATCGGGGCGCTGACGCCGGACTGGCCGACGCACCGTCAGCCGCCGGTGGACCGGGCGATTCTGCGGCTGGCGCATCACGAGATGGCGACGGGTCGGGTGCCGGTGAAGGTCGCGATCAACGAGGCGGTGGAGCTGGCGAAGCAGTATTGCGCGGAGCAGAGCCCGACGTTTGTGAACGGGGTGCTGGATAAGTTGGCGAAGGCGTTGGCGGAGGGAGGGGAGGGGAAGAACTCGGGTGAGGGGGCGGCGCTTGGTGATGCGTCGGTCGAGCCGAGCGAGCCAGACAAGCCGATCGATGCGGACGCTTGGCTTGCTGACGCGAAGCAGGGCTGAGGGCTGACTGACTTTCGGGTTTGGGAGCGTTTGCCTCATGGGCTTGTTTAAAGGCGTATTCAAGAAGCTGTCGGGGGCGTTGGGCAAGACGCGCGAGGCGGCGGGGCGGACGGTCACGACGCTGCTGACGGGCAAGCCGTTGAGCCGGGAGTTGTTGCGTGAGGTGGAGAAGGCGCTGATCCAGGCGGACGTCGGCGTGAAGACGGCGATCGAGCTGCGGAAAGACCTGGAGGCGGGGTGGGAGCGTGGGGAGATCGAGACGGGCGACGCGGCGTTGGACTTTTTGAAGTCGCAGTTGGTGGCGTATTTCCCGGCGGAGGATCGGGCGCTGAGGTTCGCGGAGGCGGGGGCCGGGCCGACGGTGGTGCTGGTGGCGGGGATCAACGGGGCGGGGAAGACGACGAGCATCGCGAAGATCGCCAAGTCGCTGCGGGATGACAATAAGTCGGTGCTGCTGGCGGCGTGCGACACGTTCCGCGCGGCGGCGGTGGAGCAGTTGGAGATCTGGTCGGGGCGGCTGGGCGTGGAGGTGGTGAAGGGCCAGCAGGGCGGCGACCCGGCGGCGGTGGCGTTCGACGCGGCGGAGGCGGCGCTGGCGCGCAGCGTTGACGTGCTGGTGGTCGATACGGCCGGGCGGCTGCACACGCAGGACCACCTGATGCGTCAGCTCACGAAGATCCGCTCGGTGCTTGGCAAGAAGATCCCGGGCGCGCCGCACGAGGTGATCCTCGTGATCGACGCGACCACGGGGCAGAACGGCGTGAACCAGGCGAAGGCGTTTGCGGAGGCGACGGACGTGACGGGGATCTTTTTGTCGAAGCTGGATGGGTCGGCGCGGGGCGGGATCGTGGTGGCGATCCGCGAGGCGTTGAACCTGCCGGTGAAGTTTGTGGGGACGGGCGAGACGGTGGACGACGTGCAGCCGTTCGAGCCGGGGCCGTTTGTGGAGGCGATGTTCGCGGTGGAGCAGCCGGCGTGAGTTTCGGATGGGGGTTGGGGGCGCTGAGTTGGCGGGGGGCAGCCACTAGGCCCTTCGGGCCTCCGGCTAAACGGGGCTGAGGCCTTTCGCTACGCGTGTTGCGGTGGCCGCTACGCTGCGGGGATGGTTGACCCTTCTGATCTTCCGTTGCCTTCCGATTCTGCCGATGCCTCCGCGGCCGATGCGGCGTCTGAGTCGTCTACGCCCGCGCGGCCGATTCGCTCGGAGGCGGAGTCGGCGGGCGATGGCAAGGGCAAGGAGGAACTCACGGGTTTCAAGAAGCAGTGGCGGCACACGATCCGTCCGATTCTGTTGACGGTGTTGGTGGTGGTGCTGGTGCGGACGTGGGGTTTGGATTGGAACGACGTGCCGTCGGGGTCGATGGAGGCGGAGAACTCGGTGCTGACGGGGGATCGGGTGGTGGTGTGGAAGTCGGCGTACGACCTGCGGATGCCTTGGCCGCTGCCGTTTGCGACGGAGCTTAGGAAGTTTGATTTTGTGCGGTACTCGGGGCCGGCGCGGGGGGACGTGGTGACGTTCTGGAACCCGCAGACGGACATCCGCATGATCAAGCGGGTGATCGCGATCCCGGGGGACACGGTGAGCATGCGGCGGGGTGAGCTGCGGATCGTCGACGCGGCGGGCAACGCGGTGCCCGTGTCGTACCAAGACATCTCGACGTCGCCGCTGCGGCCCGACCCGGTGAACAAGCTGCTTCGCTGGCACGACTATGTCGAGACGATCGGCGGGGCGTCGCACACGATCCAGCGTGAGGGGCCGATCGGCAGGTTCACGTTCGATCCTTTGCCGGGGCTGATCAATGCGCCGCCGCAGTTGCGCGGGCTTCGGCTGATGATTCAAGACAGCCGGCTGATTCTCAACGGCGAGGAGGTCGAGCCGGCGGTATGGCTGGGCATGCTGCATCGTGCGTACGGCACCGCCGCCGGCATGCCCAATGGGACGCAGGTGCAGAAAGACGCGCAGAACAACGCGTTTACGGCGCTGCGTCGTCTTCAGCTCGCGCAGTTGCGCACGAACTTTGGGCCGGTGACGCTGAACGACTACCCCGGGCGGGACGACGCGGATGAGTACTGGGTGATGGGCGATAACCGCGACAATAGCTCGGACTCGCGGTTCTTCGGCATCCGGACCATCAACTACCCGCAGTTCGGCTTGCCCGGCAGGGCCGATGAGCTGGCCTCCGGGCAGATGCGCGTGACGTCGCGCGTGATCACCGGGCACGTGTTCGGCATCGCGTGGTCGCTGGACCCGAACTGGGCGCCGCGGTGGGGGCGGTTCTTCAACGGGGTGGATTGACCCCCCCCGGAAGCTTCGGCAAGTTGTTTAAAAGGGGCGCGTTGGGGTTTGAGGCGCGATGAATCGCGGCGCTTCGTGGGGGCGATTGCGTTTGTGATTCGTTGCCGCGAGCGGGGTGATCAGGGGTCGGGCGGGTCTTGCGCGAGCAGGTTGGAGGTGGGGGTGATGAGCCCGCAGATCATGTCTTCTTCGGTGAGTTCTTTGGCGGGGGCGACGTGGCCGTCGGCGAAGGCGAGGTTGCCGCTGCCGAGGTGTCGCGGGGCGAAGGGCTTGGACTCGAAGACGTATTCGAACGGGCCGATGTCTTCGTCGTTGTCGACCCAGAAGAAGCCCTCGGCCTCTTCGTCGGGGTGGTTGCCGTTGGGCAGGACGGGGTGGTTCTCCGGCTTGCCGGTTTCGTAATAGATCATGAGGCAGGACGGCTGGGTGAGCAGGTCGATCGGCTGCTCGGCGACGGAGAGCGCGAGGTTGTACCAGTAGCTCATCGGCTGGTTGGGTTGGTCGGGCGGGGGGAGGGTGCCGTCGCGTTGTTCGGCGCGTTCGAGCTGGGGGTCGTCGTCGGAGGGGCACTGCCAGAGTGCGGCGGTGTTGGGGTCCCAGCCGAAGTCGCGGAGGAAGGCGTCTTGCGACGGGACGAAGGTGCTGTCGGGGTCGGTGGCGGGGTCGCCGGGGACGGGCTGGCCGAAGAAGAAGTTGGGCAGGAAGGCGCGGTTGTTGACGCCGAAGTTGTAGCCGAGGATGGCGATCTGGCGCATCTGGGCCTGGCATTCGACGGAGCGTGCCCGCTCGCGGGCCGTCGCGAGGACGGGCAGGAGGATGCCGATGAGCAGGGCGATGATGGAGATGACGACCAGCAGCTCGATGAGCGTGAACGCGCGGGGGCTGCGTGGGGCGGCGGTGACGCGGGGCATGGCCGATGATAGGTCGGTCAGGCGTGTTTGCCTTTGAGCGTCATGCCGAAGTATGCGGCGGCGTTGTTGAAGCTGATGTCGCGGACGACCTGGCCGAGGACGTCCATGTCCCTGGGGAGTTCGCCGGCCTCGGCGTCGCGGCCGAGGATGTCGCAGAGCAGTCGGCGGAAGTATTCGTGGCGGGGGTAGGAGAGGAACGAGCGCGAGTCGGTGAGCATGCCGACGAAGCGCGTGAGCAGGCCGAGGTTGGACAGGGCGTTGATCTGCCAGGTCATGCCCTCTTTCTGGTCGAGGAACCACCAGCCGGTGCCGAACTGGATGCGTCCGGGCTGGCCGGAGGTGTCGCCGGCGCCGACGTAGTTGCCGGCCATGGTGGCGAAGAGGTAGTTGTCGTTGGGGTTGTGGTTGTAGAGGACGGTGCGGGGCAGGGCGTTCTTGCGGGCGAGCTCGCCGAGCATGCGGCTCAGGCCCGGGCCTTGGCGGTAGTCGCCGATGGAGTCGAACCCGGTGTCGGGGCCGAGGTGTTCGTAGGCCCAGCCGTTGTTGTTGCGCATGGCGCCGAGGTGGTATTGGGCGGCCCAGCCCTTGTCGTGATAGCACTCGGCGACGTGGATGAGCATGGCGAGGGTGAAGCGGTCGCGCTCTTCGGCGGTCGCGTTGCCGGCGCGGATGGCGCGGTAGATGCGGTCGGTCTCGTGGGCGTCGCGGATGACCTCGGCGTTGGGGATGTGGGTGAGGCCGTGATCGGAGAGGCGGCAGCCGAGGTCGTGGAAGCGGTCGAGCGAGGCGTCGATGGCGTCGAGCAGCGGGCCGAGCGTTTCGCAGGGCGAGCCGGCGAGGCCGTCGATGTAAGCGATGAAAGCGTTGGGGTCCGCGCTGGCGTTGTAGACCTTGTCGGGGCGGAAGGCGGGGTAGACGGCGGTGTCGGGGAGGATCGACGGGTCGTCGGCGAGGGTCTGGTGGTGGGCGAGGTCGTCGGCGGGGTCGTCGGTGGTGCCGATGAGGGCGACGTTGAACTTGGCGAGGATGTCTGAGACGCGCATCTGTTTGAGCTGGCGGTTGGCTTCGTCCCAGACCTCTTTGGCGGTGTGTTCGTTGAGAAGCAGGTCGATGCCGAAGTAGCGTTGGAGCTCGAGGTGGGTCCAGTGGTGCAGGGGGTTTCGGAGGGTGTGGGGGACGGTCGCGGCGAAGGCGAGGAACTTGTCGTAGGGGTCGGCGTCGCCGGTGCAGTGGGACTCGGGGACGCCGTTGTGGCGCATGGCGCGCCACTTGTAGTGGTCGCCTGCGAGCCAGACGTCGTAGAGGTTGTCGAACTGCCGATTCGCGGCGAGGTCTTCGGGCGGGAGGTGGCAGTGGTAGTCGTAGATGGGCATGGCCGCGGCGTGGTCGTGGTAGAGCGCGCGGGCGGTGTCGTTGGAGAGGAGGAAGTCGTCGGTGATGAAGGGGGCGGCGGCGGTGGTCATGACGGCCATGGTACTTGCGGTTTAGCCGACGGCCCGAAGGGCGGCGGTGCGGCGGTGGCGGGTTTGTCCGCAGATTTCACAGAGGACACAGATTGGGGAAGTGGGGGTAGGGTGCGGGGATGAAATACAAGACGCTGTTTCGGTTGGGGGTGAAGCTGCTGGGCGTGGGGTTGGTTGGGTTTGCGGTCTATGGCTTGGGGGAGACATTGACGCAAGTGGTTTGGATCGCGACCGGCCTGCTGGGGAGTGCAGCGTTCTCGCCCGTCGATTGGATGGGCTGGTTTCAAATCACCACGGTGCTAATCCCCTCGGCGTTGCAGATCGCGTTGGGTGTCTGGTTGTTTAAGCGCCCCGACTGGGTGACTGATTTAGCGATCCCGTCGAATCGGCCGTATTGCCCGAATTGTGGTTACGACCTGAGCGGTCGGAAGCTCGGGCGGCACTGCCCGGAGTGCGGGGTGGCGCTGCCGGCGGAGTTGTGATCCGCAGATTTCACGTATTGGTGTGGTATGGCTAAGGTGCTGAAATGGATGGAAAGACGCTGTTCCAAGTGGGCGTGAAGCTTATGGGGCTGTGGCTTTGCCTCGGTGCGCTTGTGGCGCTCATCCAGTTTGGAGTCAGCGCGATCTGGACAAGGGGGATGATCCATGATGTGGAGTCCGAAGTTCTTTCTGGTATTGAGCTATGGCAATGGGGTTGGTGGTCAATTGCAGTGACCGTCAAACTAGTATTCGGTGTCTATCTGATTCGCTGGGGAACGTGGATCAGCAATCTCGCATTCCCGGTGAATCGCGCGATATGACGTATCGCTAGCGACAAGGTCAACTCCATGACCTAATGGAGCTGAGAACGACGACCGCGCGGGGCGCGATGAATCGCGGCGCTTCGTGGGGAAGGCGTGTGAGGTGTGGAGTTATTCGCCGGCGGGGAGGGGTTTGAGGCCGTCGAAGAGGGCGGTGAGGGTGCCGGTGAAGACGAAGTTTTCCTCGGGGAAGTCGAGGCCGGCCATGTTGTGATCGACGTGGGAGAACATGAGGTCGATCTCGGCGAGTGGGGTAGTTTGGCCGGTGTGGGGGTCGATGAGTTCGGTGGTGCCGGAGGTGGAGCCGCCGGCCTTGCCGAAGTTGAGCAGGCGTGCGGTGTGTCGGAGGGTGGTGCCGGGTCGGGCGGCGGCGTGGAAGGTGGCGTGCTTGATCTTGGCGAGGACGACCTTTTCTTTGAAGGAGCCGGTGTGGCCGACGAGGATGCCGGCGGTCTGGGCCATGCCCTCGATGATGAGGGGGTTGGGCATCAGCGGTTGTGGGTCGAGATCGCCCTCGGCGGGGAAGTGGTCGTGCAGGACCTCCTCGGCGGCGGAGACGTTTTTGACCGTCACCAGCCGCTGGCCGGGGTCGTGCTCGACGATGCGATCGATCCAGATCCAGCGCATGGGGGGGAGGCGAAGTGAAGCCCACGCCGTGACGGCGTGGGCTTCGGGCGTCGAACGGGGTCAGCCCTGCTCGTCGAGCTTGGCGGCGACGAAGTTGACGAGGACCTGGACGGTGAAGATGTCGGAGAAGTCTTCGACGGAGCGCGACGCTTCGAGGGTGGCGAAGTCGGCGAAGGGCATTTGCTTTTTCAGCTCGGCCATGCCGGCATCGGTGATCTTGCCGTCGTTGACGTATTCCTCGTTGGCGAGCACGGCCTCGGGGCGGAGCTCGGCCTGGTCGATCTTGAGGCCGAACTCTTTCTCGAAGTGGAAGAGGATGTCGAGGTAGTCGATGGATTCGGCGCCGAGGTCGGCTTCGATTTTGGCTTCGGGGGTGACTTCGTCGTCGTCGACGCCGAGGGCTTCGACGAGGATGCCCTGAACCTTTTCGTAGATCTCTTCTTTAGTCATCGCCATGGCGGCGGTCTCCTGCGGTGGGGTCGGTCTTGATGGGTCGGGGGCGTGGCGTCGCCGCGGTCAGGCGGCGGGGTCGAAGGTGTCGGGCGGCGGCGGGGCGAGGACGAACTTTCCTTTGACGGCGGTCTGGCCGTCGACGGTGCCCTCGCCGGTCATGGCGTAGCCGGCGTCGGCTCGTCCGGTCAGCTTGACGGTGACGGTGAGCGTCTGGCCAGGGCGAACCATGGTGCCGTACTTGACGTTCTTCGCCTCGGCGACGACGAGCCGCGAGGCCCCCGGGGCCGGATCGAGCCGGCGAACCAAGGCGCGGCCGGCCTGGGCCAGCGCCTCGAGCATCATCACGCCCGGCAAGACGGCAAAGCCGGGGAAGTGGTCGGCGAGGTACTCCTCGGCGGCGGTCACGCAGCGCGTCGCGACGAGCGAGTCGTCGGTGGCGTCGATCACGCGATCGATGAGTTCAAACCGCAAAACACTTCCTCGACGGGCGAAACTGAATCGCGAAGTCTAAAGACGGCGTCCCAGCCCGGCAAACCCGCTCGGCGAACGCGCCCGGCCCGATCCGCCTTGCGTGGCGCGTCGATACCCTGCTGCCCATGACCGCCGACCCCGCATCGATCGACCCGACCGACATCCCCGCCCAGGTGGCCCGCGCGGCTGCGCGATTCCGGCTGGCCTTTGGCGACGAGCCCACGCACGCGGCGGTCGCTCCGGGGCGGGTGAATTTGATCGGCGAGCACACGGACTACAACGGCGGGTTCGTCTGCCCGTTGGCGATCGAGCGTCAGACGGTGGCGGTGGGGCGGGCGATCGATGGGCCGACGATCGAGGCGGTGACGACGGCGTTCGACGGGACGGCCCGCATCGAGATCGGCAAGGCGATGACGCCCGGCAAGGACGGGTGGGCGAACTACCTGCGCGGCGTCGCGGCGGGGTGCGTGCCGCTGGGGGTGGTCGGCCCGGGGGCGGCGGTGAAGGGTTTTCGAGCGGCGTTCGACTCGACGGTGCCGCGCGGCGGCGGGCTGAGCAGCTCGGCGGCGCTGGAGGTGGCGACGGCCACGCTGATCGAATCGCTTAGCGGCAAGACGATCGATCCGGTGGAGAAGGCGTTGCTGTGTCAGAAGGCCGAGCAGGATTTTGCGGGCGTGCCTTGCGGGATCATGGACCAGTACATCAGCGCGATGGGCAAGGCCGGGCACGCGCTGCTGATCGATTGCAAGACGAACGAGCCGACGGCGGTGCCGCTGGACGACCCGTCGATCGCGGTGCTGGTGATCGACTCGGCGGACCCGCACGAGCTGTCGGGCGGCGAGTACGCCGAGCGGCGGAGCCAGTGCGAGACGGCGGCGAAGGCGATGGGCGTGGCGCTGCTGCGCGACGCGGATATGGCGATGCTCGATGCGGTGAAGGGGCAGCTCGACGAGGTGGTGGTTCGGCGGGCGCGTCACGCGATCGGCGAGGACGAGCGCACGCTCGCGGCGGTGGAGGCGATGCGGGCGGGGGATTGGGCGACGGTCGGTGAGCGGATGAATGAGAGCCACGACTCGTTGCGCGACGACTACGCCGTGACCACGGACGGGCTGGACACGCTGGTCGAGCTGGCGCGGGCGCAGCCGGGGGTGTTCGGCAGCCGGATGACCGGCGGCGGCTTCGGCGGGTGCACGGTGACGCTGGTCGAGGCGGGGCAAGCGGCGGCCGCGGCCGAGGCGATTGTCGCGGGGTACAAGGCAAAGTCGGGCGTGGATGCGCCGTGGTTTGTGTCCCAGCCGGCCGAGGGGGCGCGGGTGGTTGCGCTGGGTTGATGTGGATTTGTGGTCGGGTGCCACACCTTGCCCCGACCGGCGGGAGGGCAAGGTGTGCTGGGGCTTGTGACGCGTTCACACACCTTGCCGCTGCGCGGTCAAGGTGTGGCACCCGGCACCGTGGGTTGGCGCGATGAATCGCGGCGCTACATAAGCGCCGCGGTTCAGCTTGCGGCGGAGAGGGGAAGGTTGTCGTCGACGATCGGATCGAGGCGGACGACGCGGTCGGTCAGGCGGTGTTCGGCGGCGTAGGCTTGGAGCATCGCGATGTAGCTCGTGCGCAGCACCGCGGCGTCGTCGAGCCCGAGGTCGGCGCGCACGGCCTGGACGGCCGCCGTCGTCGGGCCCTCGATCTCCACGAACCAGCCGAGCAGCGGCAGCTCGTCGACCTCCACGCGGCAGCCGTCGAGCAGGTAGCGCGTGCGGCGCTTCTCGAACGTCAGCACCGGCCGATACCCCAGCGCCCGCAGCGTGGCCATCGCCGACTCGGCGGTCTCGACCACGCACTCGTCTTCCTGCCGACACTTCAGCGGCCCCGCTCGACGAGGGCCCTTGTGCGTGATGACCACGCGCTCGGGCTGGCCATCGACACGCTCGATGCGCACCCGCAGCCCGCGGTCGGTGCGCTTGAGGTCGTGGTCGGCGGTGTCGAGGTACGTGTTGATCTCGTGGATCAGCGCAACCCGCTGCGCGTCGCGCGACGCCAGCCGCGCGATCAGCGTGCCCGGGTCGGTCAGGCGGAACTTCGCTTCGATTTCGACACCCATCGTCGGGCCTCCTTCACGGGGCGGACACGGTATCACCCTCGGCCCCGAACAAGCGGTCGCGGATCGCGGCGACGGCCGCGCGGGTGCGTTCGGCCGCGGCCGGGTGGTCCTGCGCATAGGCTCGGGCGTGGTGGTCGAGCGTGGAGGGGCAGACCATCAGTGACACGGCGTGGGGCAGCCCGCGGGCATCGGCGATCTTGCGCAAGACGCCGGCCTGCGACGGCGTCAGCCCGCTTTCGCGGCGCGCCTGCTCGAGCAGCCAGCCCGGCCGCGAGCGCTCGCCGCGCTGGGCCCACCACCGCCACGCCGCCATCGCCCCCACCAGCGCCGCGATCGCCGCCAGCGAGCCGATGCCCAGCCACGGGTCGATCAGCGGCTCTTCGTTCCAGTATTCGAGCGCGGCCGGCAGGTCGACCATCGGCCCGCGGCGCAGCGGGCCCTCTTCGTCGGCCTCGCGCTGGGCCATGGCGCCGCCCGCCAGCAGCGCGGCCGCCACGCCGGCGAGGCGCCAGGTCCAACGGGCGTGGGTCCATCGGGCGCGAGTTGATCGGGCCGGGTGCATGCCTTGCCTTCGGGGTTTCATGCGGGTCTCACGCCGCTTCGGCGTCTGCGGATGATGTCGGCCCGCCGGGCGGTTGGGCGTGAGCCTCGGCGATGTTTGCGTCGGTGGCCCCGCGCGTCGCGTCGGCGTCTTTGGAGAGCAGGCCCATCAGCTCGGCGACCACCGCCTCGGCCCGCCGTCGCACGCCCGCGTCCGGGTCGCTGAGGCTCATCTCCGCGACCTGCCGGGCCATTTCCACCAGGCCCATCGACTCGACGAGCCACAGCCCGCGGTCGCGGTGGTCGCTGCGGTCGTCGTCGAGCATGCGTTGCAGGGCGTCGATCGCCGAGCCGGGGTGCGTCTGATGCAGGGCGGCGATGGCGGTGGCGCGCGGCTCGCTGTCGTCGGCCTTGGCGATCTGGGCGACGCGTGGCGTGGCGTCGGTGAGCCCGCGCCGGGCGATGGCCTCGACGGCGCTGGCGCGCGTGGCCGGGTCGGGGTGGGTCAGTGCGTCGCGCAGCGCGTGGGCCGACTCGGCGCTGTCGGCCGTGCCCAGCGCCCGAACGGCGGCCGAGGAGACCGCCGGCGCCGCGTCGTCGGCCAGCCGGGTGAGTTGTTCCTGGAAGAACACGCCCTGGTTGAGGTCGTGCACCATGCGCAGCGCTCGGCAGCGGTCGGCCTCGCCTCGGGCGTCGAGCTTGGCGGCCAGCCGGCCGTGCAGGCGGGGGTCGATCTTGATGAGCGCGGCGGCGACGGTCAGCCGGGCTCGGTCGTCGAGCTTGGGCCAGCGCTCCCACAGCCAGTCGAACCCGCGCGGGGCCAGCCTCCGCCGGGCGATCTCGCGCACCGGCTCGTGCGGGCTGGCCAGCCACGCTGCTGCTCGGTCGCAGCCGTCGCCCTCGACGCGCCCCAGCGCCGCCCGCGCCGCGAACCGCGCGATCGCCGGGTCGCCGGGCTGGTTGGCGGCCTCGGCCAGTGCGGCCTCGGCGGGATCGGTTCGCTCGCCTCGCTCGGCCGTCGGACGCGGGCTGCGCCACCACGCCAACGCCTGCTCGGCCCGCGCTTCGGCTCCCATCGCCGCCCAACCGGCCGCGTTCGGCCCAACGGTCGACACCCCCTCGCGCCGCAGGCAGGCCACGAATCGGCCCGTGCCCGACGGCGGACGCTCCAGCTCGGCCGCGCGCTGAGCCAGCGTGCGTGCGGTGCCATCGGGCAGGGCGGCCAAGGCCCGGCGGACCGCCGGATCGGCCAGGCACTCGCGCAGCGACAGCGGCTCGGCCCATTCGCCCCGATTCATCGTGTGGGCCAGCCCCGTCCGCGCCGCCGCGGCCAGCGCCGGCTCGCCCAGCGCCCATAGCGCCGCCCGCCGCGCCGCCGCAGTCTCGCACGACTCCAGCACCCGCCGCATCGGCTCCAACGCCGCGTGACCGGGCTTGGCGATCGAAGCCCACCCGCCCAGCCTTGCCGGCAGCCGCTCGAGCAGCGCGACCAGCGTGCCCGGCTGGCGGTGCGTGGCGTAGTCGGCCACCGCCCGGTCGATCGCCTCATCCAAGATGCCCATCGCCCGCGGCGGCGCCCCCGCCCGGCGGACGTGCGCCGCCAGCCCCCGCAGCACCTCGGCCGCCCGGGCCGCGACCTCGCGATCGCTCCGCCGCAGCGGCCGGCCGAGGAGGTACGCCGTCGCCGGGTCGGCCGCCCGCCCCAGCAGGCTCAGCGCCCCAGCCGGGTCCGGCCGATCGATCGCCGCCCGCAGCGCGGCCCCCAGCCGCGGGATCGCCGCCACCAGCCCCCCGGCCGCCGCCTCGCCCAGCCGATCGAACGCCGCCACCGCCTCGGCCAGCGCCGCCGCGTCCTGCCGGCCGACCAGCGTGTCGACGATCCACCGCTGCGTGTCGGGCGCAGCCGTGGGCAGGGCCGCCGCCAGCGAGCGATCGACCAGCGGATCGCCGATCTCGCCGAGGCGGCGCTGCAGGGCGTGGAGGGTGGGCGGTGAGGGCATAACGATCCGATACGGGTTATCGGTCGCCCCCCGCGCCCGCCTGCACGCCTAAACCGCGAACAAAGCTCACAAACCCCTGTCGTTTGCGCGAAACTTGGCCAAACTTCGCCATTTCGGGCGTCAAAGGGGTTCCCATCGGGCTGGCGTTTCACTAGTCTGTCCGATTGTCCCCACACGCCTCCCGGCTTGGTGGTTTCTCCCAGCCCTCAAGCCCTACATTAGGAAACGATCCGATGAGCGTCAGTCATAAGTCTGTGCAGCAGCAGATGTTCCGGCTCATGCTGTTTGGCCGGGTGCTTCACCCCGAACTGTTCCAACTCAACGACCGCCGGCTCGATCGCCACGGCGACTACGAGATCGAGAGCTGGATCACCCACTCCGGCCACGTCGTCCGCTTCAACCTCCGAGGCGACTGCCTCACCGAGGTCTGCACCGCCGACGGCGACCACCTCCCCGAGGCCGGCCTGCTCCACGCCCTGCCTTGCCTCGGCGAGAAGGACTTCGAGCTCGAGTCGCCCCACGAGGGCATCGGCTACGTCACCACCCTCCAGACCGAAAACCTCTCGGACAACCTCTACCAGGCGACGTATCGCGAGATGCTCCAGTTCGCCGAGGAGTCCGGCTCGCTGGTCGCCGAGGGCGAGCCCGTCGACGGCCTGCCGACGCTGTCGGTCCTCGACACCCAGAAGTACCGCACCGAGTTCCACGCCCAGAGCTACCACCTGCTCGGCGCGGCCGGCACGGTCCTGCGCACGCAGACCATGTTCGAAGTTGCCGGCGACTGATCGCCGGTCCCTTGAACCCTCTCAATCACGTCTTTGCACGCATCGGCCCTCCGGGGCCGATGTTTTTTACGTGACCAACTCGACCCCTCATCGCCCCGCACGCCCGACCGCAAGCCGCTCGGCCGCGACCGCCGCACTCGCCCACGCCGCCGTCGCGATGTTCGCCACCGCCAGCGTCGGCTGCCACGCTACCTCCGCTGGCCTCGACGGCATGGACTGGCTCAGCGACGGCCTGGCCGACCTCGACGACACCATCCAACGCGACCTCGATCGGCGATAAATGCCGCCCGTTACGTCGACCTTCGATCCTTTGCGTCACGCCCGATCTGCGGCGTGCAGACGCATCTGCTTGCCCTCTTTCGACGCTAAGCGGCGATAAGAGATGGCTCGCTCATATTTGACATAAAGCTCACAGTGCGATCCTTGTCAGGGTTATGAGTTGTGGCTAGTGTCTGCCGTTGAGTCTCGTTCTCAACAAGTTCGGAACGAGAATCATTTGGAGGAACGCAGAGACGCTCCCACTTTCCAACCCCACCTTTTTTGGAGGTGCACGATGAAGTTCGCTTTCGCCGCCGCAGCGGCCACGCTCAGCATGGCTACCGCCGTTCACGCCATTGGTCCCGTCCCCGTCTCCCTGCCGGGCACGACCGACTTCGATGGCTGGGACGACCTCACCACGTCCAACCCGCAGATCTCCAGCACGGTGATCCCCTTCCCCTTCCCGGCCTTCCCCGGCTTCTCGCCGTGGCCCACGTCGATCGACCCGACCGTCACCGGCTCCACCGGCGCGGCGTTCGACAAGGTGTCGGGCGCGGGTTACCCCGCTTCGGTCAGCATCTACGCCAGCCCCTTCGGCAACGGCGTGTTCAGCGTGAGCGACCCGACCCCGCTGGCCGACCTCGAGACCATCGTCTTCCAGGTCCAGATCGGCGAAGGCAGCGCGGGCTATCTGCAGTCCGTCCCGACGCTCACCGTCAACGGCGGCACGGTTGTCCCTACTTTCAGCCGCGGCATCACCGACGTCACGTCCGAGCCCATCCCCTTCCTCGGCAACGCCATCATCCCCCTGACCACCTTCGCGTACCAGTGGGACCTCTCCGGCCTGGGCCCGATCACCGACTTCGACATCCAGTTCGCCACCTCGGGCACCAGCACCACGATCTTCGCGCTGCAGCTCGACCAGGGCGACACGTTCGCCAACGCCAACGTCCCCGAGCCCGCCTCGCTGGCCCTGCTGGCAACCGGCGCCCTCGCGATGGTCCGCCGCCCCCGCCGCAAAGGCTAAACCACGGGCGATCGGCCGGACGACATCACCACAGCCAACTCAGCCGGCCTTCGGGCCGGCTTTTTTTTCGCCCGCCCTGCGCCCGTCGCGCACCTGCTCGTCGTTCGCCCGATCGAGCCGATGTAGCATCCCCGCATGAACCGCATCGACCAGCGATTCGCCGACCTGCGTGCCGCCGGGGGCAAGGGGCTCATGCCCTTCATCACCGCCGGCGACCCGGACCTGGACACGACCCGCCGCGTACTGCTCGAGCTCGACGCCGCGGGCGCGACGGTCGTCGAGCTCGGCATCCCGTTCAGCGACCCGATCGCCGACGGCCCGGTGATCCAGGCGTCGATGACGCGCGCCCTCGACGCGAACGTCGCGCTGGCCGACATCTTCGCCATGGTCGCCGGCGTGCGGGCTGAGCTCTCGCTGGGGCTGGTGGCGATGGTGTCGTACTCGCTGGTGTTCCGCTTTGGGCCGCAGAAGTTCGTCGCCGCCGCGGCCGAGGCAGGGTTCGACGGGTTGATCGTCCCCGACCTGCCGCTGGACGAGGCCGCCGACACCGCCGCGATCGCACGCAAGGCCGGGCTGACGATGAGCCTGCTCGTGAGCCCGCAGACCGACACGCGCCGCGCCGCCGAGGTCGCCGGGCTGTGCAGCGGGTTTGTCTACGTGCTCAGCCGGTCGGGTGTCACCGGCGAGCGGGCGGACGTCCCCGCCGGGCTGGGCGAGCGGCTGACGCAGCTTCGGTCGGTCAGCGATCTGCCGATGGCCGTGGGCTTCGGCGTGTCGACCGCCGAGCAGGCCGCCGATGTCGCGCGGCAGGCCGACGCGGTGATCGTCGGCTCGGCGCTGGTCAAGCGCATCCACGAGGCCTATGAAACAGGCGGGGCCGACGCCGCGGTCGACGCGACGCGTGCGTTCGTGAGCGAGTTGAACGCGGGATTGGCGGGGGTAACGACGGCGGGCTGAACCGATGCCGACCACACCGCAGGCCGTGATCGTGCCGGGGCCGCAGAGCCCGGGGGATCGTGCCCGGATCGGTCGGCGACACGCGGCGTGGCGGGGGGTGCGGGCGGCGACGGTGCTGATGGGCGCGGCCTGGGCGGGCTCTTTGATGTGGGCCGGCTGCTGGCTGTTGGGGGCCGACCAGTTGGCCGAGGACGTGCGCGGCGTGGCGGTGGCGCTCGCGGCGGTGGCGTGGTCGGCCGGGCTGTTTGTGTGGATGTTCGTCGTGAGCGACACGCTGTGCCCGCGCGGCTGGCGGGGCGTGGGCATGTACGCCGAGCTGGCGATGGTGGCGATGTTCCTCGCCGCGCTCGGGTGGGTCGGCCTCGAAGCCGCGGCGTTCGCCGGCTGGGTATGGTGAGCAGATGAACAAGCTACGGATCGATGCAGCGGAGCGATCACGCCGCCCGAGGCCCGCCTGGGTCGCGTTGGTATTGGCCGCCCTCTTCGCAAGCGCCGCCGCCCACGCCCAGCCCACCCCTGCCGAGCGCGCCGCCGCCACGCAGCTCAAGCTGATGGCTCAGCTCACCCTCGCCGGCCAGGGCGAGCCGACCGAGGCTCAGGTCCGCGTCGCCTCCGACCTGCTCGCCGCCGCCCGCGACCTCGACCCGGCCTGGGCCGAGCTCCCCGCCCTGCAAAGCGAGCTCGCCGCGCTCCGCGACGACGCCCCCGCCCGCATCGCCGCCCTCGCCGAATACATCTCGCTCAACCCGACCGACAGCGCCGCCCAGCTCGCGCTCATCGAGGCCCGCCTCGCCGGCCTGCAAACCATCGACGACCGCCTCAGCCAGCTCGAGCGCGTGCTCGACCTCGGCGAGCGCTCCCGCCTGCCTCAGGCCGTCCGCTCCCGCCTCGCATCCACCGCCGCCGCGCTCGCGCTCGAGCAGGGCGACGAAACCCGCTACGCCCGCTGGCTCAAAGAAGCCCTGAGCCTCGACGACGCCAACCCCCTCGCCGCCGAGCTCGCCTATCAGCTCGCCAGCGACCGCGGCGCCCCCGCCCTCGAGCTCGGCACCACCGCCACCATGCTCGTCCGCGGCCGCCCCACCTCGCCCGTCGGCCGCGCCGCGCTCGGCTCCGTCCTCGTCTCCGAGGCCGCCTACACCCGCGCCGCCGACATGCTCCAGACCGCCGCCCAGCTCCGCCGCACCGAGCTCCAGCAGAGCTTCGTCGAGCTGTGGATGTTCTCCCTCGCCGCCGCCAACCGCAGCCAGGACGCGCTCGGCCTGCTCCAGCAGTACGAGCTGGCCCTGCGAAGCGCCGACCCCGAAGCCGCCGCTCCCGTCTCGCTTCAGACCATGCGGCTGTTCCTGTTGCAGACTTCCACCTTCGAGCCCCACCGCCAGCAGGCCCGCCAACGCTTCGACGAAATCAAAGCCGTCTGGCAGGAGCAGATCGACGCCGGCTCGCAGGACGCCGCGCTCGAGCTCGCCTGGGTCTCGGCCGTCTCCGGGTTCGACCTCGACGAGGCCGCCGCCACCGTCCAGGCCGTCGGCCTCGACAGCGCCGTCGCCCGCCGCGCCGCCGGCTGGCTCGCCATCGCCCAGGACCGCCCGGCCGCCGCCCGCGAGCTGCTCGCCCCTCAGGCCGAGACCGACGCATGGTCCCGCCTTGGCATGGTCCTGCTCCTGCCCGAGCAGGACGGCCAACGCCGCGAAGCCCTCCGCCGCTTCGTGCATCGCTACCCCTCGCAGTCGGCCGGCCTGTTCGCCGTCCGCCGCCTCCTCGCCGCCAACGCCGACGCCCCCCCCACGCCCCAGGGCGAGGTCCTCCTCAAGCTCATGCAGCGCTACCCCCGCGGCATGTGGGCCCCCAACCCACGCGTCAACCCATGGACCCTGCTTCGCGCCGATGTCCGCGGCACGCGCTTCCTGCCCGGCGAGCCCATCGAGCTCGACATCCGCCTGCAAAACCGCTCAGGCCTGGGCCTGTCCATCGGGCCCGGCGGCGAGCTGCCGACCACCGTCGTCCTCAACCTCACCGCCACCTCCCCCGGCCGCGAGCCCGTCGGCTTCCCCCCCGTCACCGTCGACCTCGCCCGAGCCGTCCGACTCGACGCCGGCGCCACCGTCTCCGCCCGCGCCCGGCTCGACGGCACCGCCCTCGGCGAGCTCGCCCGCAACGCCCCCTCCACCGGATGGCAGATTCGCGGCCGCGCCATCCTCAACCCCGTCGCCGGCCCCGGAAACACGCTCGTCGCCGGCCCGTTCGGCGCTCGCGCCGACGTCGCTCCCTTCGCCCTCCAGGGCGTCGACATCACCCTCGAAACCGTCGAGTCCTGGATCGCCGCGATGCCCAACGCCCCCGCCGCCGAACGCGCCACCCTCCTCGCCCGACTCGCCGCGCTGCCCCGCTGGCAGACGCCCCCCGCCCCCGACGCCCCCGCCCGCTCGATCGACCCCGACACCATCCAACGCGCCGCCGACGCCCTCGCCCGCGCCTACGACACGCTCTCCACCGCCGAACGCCTCTGGACCCTCCGCCACGTCGGCCCCGACGAAAACGCCCAGCGCCTCTACCGCCGCCTGCTCGACGTCGCCGCCCGATCCGACGAGCCCGCCGTCCAACGCCTCATGGCCTGGCAGCACGCCGCCGGCCCCAACGACCCCGTCATCCAGCAGCTCGAACGTTCCGCCACCGTCGACGTCCGCGACTTCGTCCAGGCCCTCAAACAAGCCTGGGCCGACGGCAGCCTCAACCCCGCCGGCGCCGCCCCCGACCCCGCCGCCCCCGACTCCGAATGATCGGCGACGCCTCCGCCACACCCCGCCTGCGCGACGCCCTCGCCCAGGGCATCGATCGCGGCCTCCACCTCGGCGCCGTCGCCTACATCGAACACGCCGCCGCCCCCCTCGCCGCCTTCGCCGTCGGCGACGCCCGCCCCGGCCAGTCCCTCACGCCCGACCACCTCGTGCCCCTCATGAGCATGAGCAAGCCCCTCACCGCCATGGCCGTCGCGCTGCTCGTCCAGCAGGGCGACCTCGACCTCGACGCACCCGTCGCCACCTACATCCCCGCCTTCGCCCAGCGCGACAAGCACCACCTCACCCCCGCCCACCTGCTCACCCACACCGCCGGCCTCCGCGCCAGCCCCTTCAACTTCCCAGACGACGCCTGGCCGACCATCCTCGACAAGATCAACGCCATGGCCGTCGAGCCCCGCTGGTCCGTCGGCCAAGACGCGGGCTACTCCCCGCAGACCGGCTGGTTCGTCCTCGGCGAGCTCGTCGCCCGCGTCGCCCAAGCCCCGCTGCCCGAGTTCCTCCGCGCCCGCATCTTCGACCCGCTCGACATGCCCGACACCTTTGTCGGCATGCCCGACGACGACTACACCCGCCTCGAGCCCCGCATCGCGCCCATCTTCGACACCATCCCCGACCAGCCCGCCGAGCAGCGCGTCAGCGGCCGCGCCTGGGCGACCGGCGTCCGCCCCGGCGGCAACGGCATCGGCACCCTCGCCGACCTCGCCCGCTTCTACCGCGCGCTGCTCGACACCCTCGCCGAAGAGCGCGACCACCCCTGGTCCGCCGACACCGTCCGCCGCTTCACCGCACGCACCCGCACCGACACCTTCGACCGCACCTTCAAGCACGCCATGGACTGGGGCCTGGGCTTCATGCTCAACAACGCCCGCCACGGCCTCGACACCGCGCCCTACAACTTCGGCCCCGCCGCCTCCGACGACGCCTTCGGCCACGGCGGCTACCGCTCGTCCATCGTCTTCGCCGACCCGCCACGCGACCTCGTCGTCGCCCTCTTCTTCAACGGCTGGCCCACCGAAGCCGCCCACCACCGACGCGCCAACGCCGCCCTCGCCGCCCTCGAAGCCGACCTCGCCGAATCCCTCTCGCCTCGCCCATGACCGCGCCGACCGCCACGCCCGACGCGCCTCAAGCGCCGCCCCCGTCGCCCGACCTCGGCCCCTTCCCCGAGCGCGCCCCCGGCGACACCCTCCGCGCCGCCCTCGGCCTCATCGCCATCCTCCTGCTCGCCCTCGCCCCCATGACCGTCCGCCTCGGCGACGCCGACTCCAAGCGCACGATGGAAAACATCACCATCGCCTCCGCCCAGGACACCTGGATCCGCCAGCACGGCTCCGCTCGCTCGGGCCTCGCCGCCGACCCCGACGCCTGGCTCATCCCCTCGCGCAACGGCGAGCCCCGCGTCCGCAAGCCGCCGCTGGTCGTCTGGACCCACCTGCTCGTCTGGGCCGACCTCCGCCCCGACCAGCCCCACGCCACGCCCGAAACGCTCATCACCCGCGGCCGATTCCTCGCCGTCGGCATGGGCCTGCTCACCGTCCTCGGCACCTTCCTCATCGCCCAGCAGTGGGGCGGCACCCGCCTCGCCCTCACCGCCGCCGCCGTCGCCGCCACCATGCTGCTCACCGTCCGCCAGGCGCGCATCGCTTCGTACGACATCCACATGGTCGCCCTCGGCACCCTCGCCATCGCCGCCGGCGCGTGGGCCATGCGACCCGTGATCGGCACGCCAAAAATCTGGCGCCGCATCCTCGGCTGGTCCCTCGCCGGCGTCGCGCTCGCCGCCGCCGTCATGAGCAAGAACGCGCTGCCCGTCGTCTTCGCCCTCATCGCTTGGGCCTCGATGGCCATCCTCGGTAACACCTGCCGCAAGGCCGCGATTGTCGGCGCGATCCAAGCCCTCGCCATCGCCGCCGCGCTCGTCGTGCCCTGGTACCTCTACGCCAGCTCGGTCGTCTCCGACGCCGGCGCGACCTTCGTCGCCGAGACCCGCGCCGCACGCAACGAATACCAGCCCCCCTGGTACTACCTCGGCCTCATCGCGCTCGTCGCGCCCTGGTGCGTCTGGCTGCTCGGCGGGCTCGTCCTGCCCTTCTCCGCCCTCGCCCGCCCGTGGCGACGCCCCCTGCTCATGGCCTGGGTCTGGTTCGTCGCCATCTTCGTCCTCATGAGCATCCCCGGCGCCAAGCAGCAGCGCTACATCGTCCCCATCGTCCCCGCCGTCGCGCTGCTCATCGCCCAGCTCTGGTACTTCGGCCAACGCCTCGCCGATCGCAACCACCACGACCCCGGCATCAACCTCCTCCGCGTCCCCCACTGGGTCGGCCTCGCCGCCGGCGCGATCGGCCTGCCCGTCGTCTGGCTCGCCACCCCCGACGCGCTCGGCCCCATGCCCACGGCCACCGCCCTCGTCGTCGCCGCCGCGCTGCTCGCCATCGCCGCCTGGGGCGTCGTCGAGCACTTCCGCTGGCGCCCCCTCCGCGCCGCGCTCATCACCGCCCTCTGGGCCGCCCTCGCCTGGTCCGCCGTCCTCGCCTCCTACTCCGCCAGCCCCGAACGCGACCACCCCATCCGCCCCGAGGCCGAGCGCATCAACGCCGCCATCGGCAACGCCCCCGCCGCCTTCCTCTACCTCCCCACCCAGACCGACGACCTCAACGAAGAGTTCCTCCTCTATAGCCAACGCATCTACCCCCGCCTCGCCCCCGCCGACCTCGCCGCCGCCCGCCCCCCCGTCCTCATCGCCGACGACACCCAAACCAACCGCGACCTCATCGCCGCCGTCCCCGCCTACACCCAGGTCACCACCTTCAACCAGGACAACAACCGCCCCACCCTCCTCTACCGCCTCACCCCCTAAGCCGCTCGCGGCTTAGCACCCTGCCCAACATCAACATCACTTCCGCCCAACCAAAGCCCACGGATCAAATCCGTGGGTCACTCCCATCCTGAGTCACCCCCCCCTTCACCCCCCGCAACGCCCCAAACACATCCCCCAACCCCGGCGGCCCCACGCTCACCCGCACCAACTTCTCCCCCAACGCCCCCGCAATCCCAGGCACCCGCCCCGCCCCC
>JBCCQE010000034.1:0-34460 GCA_039024495.1 Planctomycetota bacterium
CCGCCGCATGCAGCGCCGCCTCGTGCGCCCCCGCCGCCTCTGCCCCCAACGGCCCAACCACCACCCACCACCCCTCCGCGACCTCAAGCCCCCCCGCCTCCCCCACAAACGCCACCCCCGCCTCGGTCGCGATGATCCGCCGCTGCCGCCGCGCCTCCTGCAAAGGCAGCACGATCGCCGCATACGTCGCCCACTCCCCCGCCGCCTCCGCACGCCCCAGCCCCTCCAGACAAAGCCGCTCGCACCCCGCGTAGTCCCGCGCCACCAACGCCCCGCTCGCCCGCTCCATCAACGCCGCAATCGACTCATCCGCCATCCCCGCATCTTACGAACCCTCACCCTCACCGTTGATATCCCGTTTAGCGCGCGGCCCGAAGGGCCCGCCTGTCCCCTCACCCATCCCCCACGCCTCGCCGCCACAGACCACCCGCCGATCACCCGCCCCCGCCCCGCTACACCAACAAAATCAAAAACACCAAAGGCCCCACCACAAACAACCCCGTGTTCACCACCCAAAGGTTCGCCGCCAGCCGCGCATCCAGGCGGAACATGTTCGACACCATCACGCTCATCAGCCCCGTCGACATGAACGACTCGATCCAAAGCATCCGCCCAAGCAACCCCTCCGCCGGGATCGGCGTCCAACCCGTCGCCCAAAGCATCGCCGCCGTCGCCACCGGGAACACCGCGAACTTGCACGCCGCCAGCGTCGCGTGCTCCCGCCACGCCCCCAGCGCCTCGCTCGGCCGAATGTTCATCCCGATCCCGAAGTGCGCCCCAAACGCCCCCGCATAGATCAGCATCTGCACCCACCACGCATCCAGCACCCCCGCCGGCGCACCAGCCCAGCCCACCCCCGACGCCCCCGCCACGTTCAACGCAAAACCCGCCGTCCCCGCATAAAGCGGCATCGCCCGCAGGTCCCAAAAACTCTTCACCACCAACACCCACACCGCCGGCCGATCCCCCGACCCCGCAAACGCGCTCGCCAACGGATACAGCATCGGGATCGCCGACACCTGCATCACCGTCACCATCGTCACCCCCATCGCCAGCGCCGCCGCCCCCGCGCCCTGCCCGTCATCCAGCAGGCAATAGCACAGGTACCCGCCCAGCGTGAACCCCGTGTTGCTCACCCCCGCCGCGATCATCACCACCCCAAGCGACATCCGCGGCAGCCGCAACGCCTTGCCAATCAAAAACGCCGCGCCCACCCCCACCCCGATCAACACCGTCGGAAACACCGCCAGCCAGAGCAGCGTCCACGTCAACGGCACCGACCACACGCACAAAAAATTCATCGCCCCCCAAGGCCCCACCACCGTGCAGACGTGCAGCCGTCGGCTGAACGCCGCGCTCAGCAAACCACGCTTGCCCACCCACCAGCCCGCCAACAGCGTCGCGGCGTTAAACGCCGTGAACACCACAAACGCCAGCGTCGCCGTGTCCATCAATCCCCCACGAACTTCCGGTAGATCGCACGCACCGCCGACGCATAGTCCGCGTCATCCACGCCGATCGTGATGTTCAGCTCGCTGCTGCCCTGATCGATCATCCGGATGTTCACGTCCGCCTCGTGCAACGCCGCGAACAGCTTCGCCGCCATGCCCGGCTTGCGCTTCATCCCACGACCCACCGTCGCGATCAGCGAGATCGCCGGGTCCACGTCCACCTCATCCGCGTGCGTCGCCGACTTGATCTCCTCCGCCAGCGCCTCCCGCGTAATCACCGCGTCCGCGCCCTCAAAATAAGCGTCGTCGATCACCAGCGTCATCGTGTCCACGCCCGAAGGCACGTGCTCGAAGCTGATCTCGTGACGGTCCAGCACCGCCAGCGCCCGCATCCCAAACCCAACCTCCGCGTTCATCATCGCCTTCTCGATCATGAAACCCGTGAACCCCGACCGCCCCGCGATCCCCGTGATCTCGTACTCCGTCTCCGCCTTCGGGTCCGCCGCCGCGACGATCCACGTCCCCGGCTCGCCCGGCTCCCGTGTCGACAAAATCCGCACCGGGATCCCCGCCGACCGAACAGGAAACACCGCCTCCTCGTGCAGCACCCGCGCGCCCGAATAGCTCAACTCACGCAGCTCCCGATACGTCACCACCTCGATCGGAAACGCGCCCGGCACCACCCGCGGATCCGTAATCAACAGCCCCGGCACGTCCGTCCAATTCTCATACACCGCAGCCATCACCGCCCGCGCCACGATCGCCCCCGTCACGTCCGACCCGCCCCGGCTGAACGTCTTGATCGACGCCGGCGAACCATCCCCATCCGCCCGGCTCCCGAAAAACCCGGGCACCACCGCCCGCCCCAG
Source organism: Planctomycetota bacterium (assembly GCA_039024495.1). Taxonomy (GTDB): domain Bacteria; phylum Planctomycetota; class Phycisphaerae; order Phycisphaerales; family Phycisphaeraceae; genus JBCBUE01. The sequence goes on from JBCCQE010000034.1 coordinate 2,321, forward strand.
TTCCTTCAGCCGCCCACCCAACGCGCGATACGTTCGCTCCTCGTCCAGCCGCCCGCGTTCGTTGAACCAGATCACCTCCGCCGGGTCCACGCATGCCCAACCCAGCAGCGCCCCCAGCACCCGCCCGTTCAACGCCTCGCCCCGGCTGGCCGCGAAGTCCGGCCCCACCGCCGCCGTCGCCTCGATCCCCGCCCGCGCCTCCGCCAGCCAACCCTCCAAATCCACCGACACCCCAAGCTCGGCCACGATCGCCGCGAACCGCTCCGCCACCAGCCCCCAGGGCTCGTCGAACCCCAGCCCCTGCCGCGCCAGCTCGTGACACGTGATCAACAGGTCCGTCACCTTCCGGTCCCCGTCGAACCGCTTGCCCGGAGCCGAAGGCACCACGAACCGCCGGCTCTCGTCGGCCGCCAGGATCTCCGCCGCCCGCCGCAGCCCCGCCGCGTCCGCCAACGAACTCCCGCCAAACTTGCACACCTTCACGCTCATCGCCGCAAAGACTAGCCGAAGCGAGGGCCAAGAAGGCCGAAGGCCGAAGGGCGAAGGACGCGAGAAGGAAGAAGGGGAAAGGACGAAGTCCACAAGGCAGCTTGCCAACCAGCCCGGGCTCTTCGCACTTCATCCTTCGTTCTTCGTCCCCCTCACTTCGTCCCTCGCCCTTCGTCCTTCTCTGGCCCTTCTCACTTCCCCCTTCGTCCTTCGCCCTTCGTCCTTCCCTCTGCTACACTCCGCGACTCGGCCCACCCGGCCGACACGCCCCCACGCCCGGGTGGCGGAACTGGCAGACGCGCCGCGTTGAGGTCGCGGTGGAGGTAAAACTCCTTGGAGGTTCGAATCCTCTCCCGGGCATTCCCACCGGCGGCCAACCCCCCGGCGACTCTGTTCTCCCCATCGCATCGACTCACTGAGGGAACCCCACGCGATGTCCGACAGCCCCAGCCCGCCCCAAGGCTCGCCCGCACCGGACAACCCGCCCCCGCCACCGCCCGACCCCGCCACCCAAGCCAAGATCGACGCCTCCGTCGACCGCTACTGGGCCGCCAACCTCCGCATCATGGCCGTCCTGCTCGCCATCTGGGCGGTCGTCTCCCTCGGCTGCGGCATCCTCTTCGCCGACGCCCTCAACGCCTTCCGCATCGGCGGTTTCCCCCTCGGCTTCTGGTTCGCGCAGCAAGGCTCCATCGCCACCTTCATCGTCCTCATCCTCGTCTACGCCATCCTCCTCAACCGCCTCGACGCCAAACACCGCGACGAACTCCACGCATTGCGTAGCAACGCCAGCGCAGCCAGCCCCGACACCCCGGCGGAGCCCGCGCCATGAGCCTCGCCGTCTGGACCTACATCTTTGTCGGCCTCACCTTCGGCCTCTACCTCACCATCGCCTACCTCTCGCGCGTCAAGGACACCAAGGGCTTCTTCATCGCCGGCGGAGGCGTCCCCGCGCCCGCCAATGGCATGGCCACCGCCGCCGACTGGATGTCCGCCGCATCCTTCATCTCCATGGCCGGCCTCATCTCCGGCATGGGCTTCGCCGGCGGCGTCTATCTCATGGGCTGGACCGGCGGCTACGTCCTCCTGGCCCTCATGCTCGCCCCTTACCTCCGCAAGTTCGGACACTTCACCGTGCCCGACTTCATCGGCGACCGCTACGCCTCCAACAACGCACGCATCATCGCACTGCTCTGCGCCATCTTCATCTCCTTCACCTACGTCGTCGGCCAGATGGTCGGCATGGGCAAGGTCTTCTCCGGCTTCCTCGGCGTCGCGCCCGCCACCGGCGTGTTCATCGGCATGGCTATCGTCTTCGTCTACGCCGTCTTCGGCGGCATGAAAGGCATCACCTGGACCCAGGTCGCCCAATACTGGGTCCTCATCACCGCCTTCCTCATCCCCGCCATCGCCATCAGTCTGAAGCTCACCGGCAACCCCATCCCCTCCATCGGCCTCGGCTCCACCGTCCTCGAGTCCATCGACCCCGCACGCCCGTACCTGCTCGACAAGCTCAACGACGTCAACCAGCAGCTCGGCTTCGCCAGCTACACCGAGGCTTACGGCCCCGACGCCGGCAAGTGGAACAAGCTCAACGTCTTCTGCGTCTGCCTCGCCCTCATGGCAGGCACCGCCGGCCTGCCGCACGTCATCGTCCGCTTCTACACCGTCAAGTCCGTCAAGGCCGCACGATGGTCCGCCTTCTGGGCGCTCGGCTTCATCGCCTTGCTCTACCTGAACGCACCCGCGGTCGGCGCCTTCGCCCGCTACTACATGGTCGACAACGTCGCCGGCCTCAACGGCAAGACCGCCGAGCAACTCCCCGACTGGTACGAGAACTGGAACTCCACCGGCCTGATCGCCTGGGTCGACTTCAACGGCGACGGCAAACTCGCGTTTACGAATAACCTCACTGGTACGAGAGGGCCGTCCAGCGGCGAGATCTTCCCGAACGAACTCATGCGCATCGGCGGCATCCCTGCCGCCATCCGTGCCGAGATCATCGCCGACCCCGCGGCATGGGTCGCCGCCAATGGTGGCCTCACCCCCGACGAGCTCCAAGAGATCCGCCGTTACGAAGGCACGCATTGGATTGTTCCAGGCAGCGACGGGCGCTACGCCGAAACCGTCAAGCGGCAGCAAGCAGAAGCGCAGCGATGGGCCGAGCTGCGCGACAAGCAGTACGCCGTCAGAGACAAACTCCTCCAACTCGGCGCCGCCCACCACCCCGACCGCGACATCATCGTCTTCGCCACGCCTCAGATGGCCGAGCTCGCCGACTGGATGGTCGCCTTCGTCATCGCAGGCGGGCTAGCCGCCGCGCTGTCCACCGCGTCTGGCCTGCTGCTGGTCATCTCCTCCTCCGTCTCGCACGACCTCTACTACCGCGTGATGAACCCGCAGGCCTCCGAGAAGCAGCGCCTGCTCGTCGGCCGCATCGCCATCGCCGTCGCCGTCCTCATCGCCGGCTTCTTCGGCGTCAACCCCCCGGGCTTCGCAGGCGAAGTCGTCGCGCTCGCCTTCGGCCTCGCCGCCGCCTCCTTCTTCCCCGCGATCGTGCTCGGCATCTTCTCCAAGCGCGTCGGCACCGTCCCCGCCATCGCCGGCATGCTCGTCGGCATCGGCTTCACCGCCTTCTACATCGCCTGCCAGAAGGCCGACACCATCCTCCTCAACGCCGACGTCGCCGCCTTCCTCCTCGGCCAGCCCGGCCAAGGCTTCCGCACCCCGTGGTTCTTCGGCATCGACGCCCAGGGCATCGGCACCGTCGGCATGGTCATCAACTTCGCCGTCACCCTCGCCCTCATGCCCTTCTTCCCCCCGCCCGACGACCGCGTCAAAGCCCTCATCAACTCCATCCGCGAGCCCGAAGGCGCCACCCCCGGCCTCGAAATCGAAGCCGCACAGAGCCACTAACCCCAAGCCGCTCGCGGCTTAACGCCCCAGCCCCAATCAACGGGTGCCACACCACGTGCGCAGCACGATGTGTGCTGAAAAACATGCGTCCCCCGCAAGCACACATCGCCTCCGGCGAGGTGTGGCACCCGACCCCCCAAAAAACCGCGGCAGCCCGCCGCGCCGTAACGCCGGCCCGCCGCCATGCGTAACCTTCCCACATGAAGCGAACGCAGGTCTGGTGGACTCTCGGCGCGGCGCTGCTCGGCATCTGGGCGGCCGTCGGCCTCATCGCGCTCGCCTCCGCCGCCGCCGAGCCCACCGCCCAGGGCGTCGTCGACTACCTCGACCAGAACCCCCTCGACGCCGCCGCCGACCGCGACGCCGCCATCGACGGCCTCGCCCGCCGCGTCAACCGCCTGCCCTTCGAGGCCCGCCAGGACCCCGACCTCCGCCGCCGCATCGACGCCGCCTTCCACGAGATGACACCCGACGAACGCGCCCGATACGTCGAGGCCGTCCTGCCCAACGGCCTCGAGCAGATGTTCGCCGCCATCAACGCCATGGACTCCGACGAACGCCGCAAGCTCGTCGACGACGCCCTGGCTCAGATGCGTCGCGGCCGCGCCGAGTTCGAAGCCGGCGACGCCCCGCCACCGCCGGTCGACGACGCCGCCTTCCAGCGCATCGTCGACGAGGGCATGAAGGCCTACATGACCGACGCCTCCGCCGAGGCCAAGCTCGACCTCGAGCCCGTCGTCCGCGAGATGCAATCCATCCTCCGCGAGCTCCGCTGATGCCCCGCCGCGCGCGCCATCCCTCGGGCCGGCCGGCCTTCAGCCTCATCGAGCTGCTCGTCGCGATCGCCATCATCGCCGTGCTCATCGCGATCCTCTTCCCCGTCATCCGCTCGGCCCAGTCCATGGCCCGCACCACCGCCTGCCTCGCCAACTGCCGCCAGATCGGCATCCTCCTCAACGCCTATCTCGTCACCTCCGACGGCACCCTCCCCGCCCTCAACAACCGCGCCGCCACCACCGACCCCGGCCCCGCGCTCGACACCGCCCTGCTCCCCGCCTCCGGCGACACCCGCGTCTACCGATGCCCCGCCGACGACCGCGGCCTCTACGACACCACCGGCTCAAGCTACTTCTGGAACTTCACCGTCAGCGGCCAACGCATCGACGACCTCTTCTCCATCATCGGCGGCGACGAACCCTCGCGCGTCCCGCTCGTCAACGATAAAGAGGGCTTCCACCCCGAGCTCCGCGACAAGATCGTCGTCCTCTACGCCGACGGCCACGCCGACCGCTCGCTCAACTTCTCGCTCAACGAAGACGCCCCCGCTCCATCCTCACCCGGACCCGGCGGATGACCCCAAGCCACACCCCCGCCCTCGAAATCCAAGGCCTCACCAAGCGATTCGGCAAACGCACCGCCGTCCACCCGCTCGAGCTCACCATCCGGCCCGGCGAGATGGTCGGCGTCCTCGGCCACAACGGCGCGGGCAAGTCCACCACCCTCGGCTGCGTGCTCGGCCAAGTCTTCCCCGACGCCGGCACCATCCGCGTCGCCGGCCACGACGTCGCCACCCACCGCCGAAAGGCCCTCGCCAACGTCGGCGCGATCTTCGAAACCCCCTGCTTCTACGGCTACCTCTCGGGGATGCAGAACCTCCGCGCCATCGCCTCCATGACCGGCCGCGTCGACGCCGCCGCCATCGACCGCGTCGTCGAACGCGTCGGCATGACCGACCGTGTGCACGACCGCGTCGCCGTCTACTCCCACGGCATGCGGCAACGCCTCGCCCTCGCCCAGGCCATGCTCCCCGAGCCCAAGCTGCTGATCCTCGACGAACCCAGCGACGGCCTCGACCCCGCGGGCATCGTCGAGGTTCGCCAGCTCATCCGCGAGCTCCACGCCGACGCCGGGCTTACCGTCGTCGTCGCCTCCCACCAGCTCGCCGAGGTCGAACAGCTCTGCGACCGCGTCGTCGTCATGGACCACGGCCACAAGGTCTTCGACGGCCAATGGCGCGACGCCCCCACCTTCCAAGGCGTCGTCGAACTCGAAGTCGATCGCCCCACCCAAGCCCTCGAACACGCCAAGACCCAAGCCCTCGTCACCGACCCAGCCCCCCAACACCAAACCGCCATACCGCCAAACCACCAAACGCCAGCACGCTGGCAGCTCGCCCCCACCGCCACCCCCGCCGACCTCAACGCCGCGCTCGTCGCCGCCGGCTTCGCCGTCCAACGCATCGGCCTGCTCAAACCCCAGCTCGAAGACCTCTACCTCTCCCTCCGCGCCTCAGCCAAGAAAAACACCGCCGCTACCGACGAACCCACACCGGAGGCCGCCGCGTGATCGCCCGCCTCTTCGCCCACGAGATGCACAAGCTCGTCGCCCGCAAGCGGTCGTGGATCGGCTTCGCCGCCTTCTTCGCCCTGCAGGTCGCCATCCTCGCCCTGCTGCAACTGCCTAAGCCCAAGGCCGAGATCGCCCGCATCCTCAGCAACAACGGCCTCGGCTTCGAGGACCACTACATGGGCCTCACCCTCGCCATCGTCATCATCGCCTTCACCTTCACCCTCCTGGGCGCGCTGTACGTCTCGCTCGTCGGCGGCGACATCGTCGCCAAAGAAGTCGAAGAGGGCACGATGCGCATGCTCCTCAGCCGACCCATCCGCCGCATCGATCTGCTCGCCGTCAAGTTCGCCGCGTGCTGCCTCTACACCGTCGCCCTCGTCGTCTTCCTCGGCATCATCTCGCTCATCTTCGCCTCGGCCTACCGCGGCGGGCTCGGCCGACTCTTCATCTTCATGCCGGACGAAGGCCTATTCGCCTCCTACGACACGTGGACCGGCCTGTTCCGCTACGCCCGCTCGATCGTCTGCCTCGCCTACGGCACCACCGCCGTCGTCGCCGTCTCCTTCATGTTCTCGTGCTTCAAGATGAAGCCCGTCTCCGCGACCGTCCTCACCCTCTCGTTCTTCCTCGCCGACGTCATCCTCTCCAACCTCCCCTACTTCTCCTCCATCAAGCACTGGTTCATCAGCCAGCACATCGGCTTCTGGGTCCGCACGTACCACGAGCACCCGCCCTGGCACGACATCGCCGTCAGCGCCGCCGTCGTCACCGCCGTCGCCCTCTCCGCCTTCGCCATCGGCGCCGCAAGATTCTGCACCCGCGACCTCAAAACCTGACCCCAAGCCGCTCACGGCTTAGCCCCTCCCCTTAAATCTTCACTTCACACCCACCCACCCGGTGCCACACCTCGGCCCAAAGGCCAAGGCGTGCGCCCCTCACCCCACGCCCAACCGCTGCCGCAGCAGCTCCGCCCGCGCCACTCGCCGCTCCGCGGTATCCATCTCCCGCCCCGTGATCCGCTGCAGGTGCGCCGGCTGCGTCAGCAAAAACAGCTCGTTGATCGTGCGGATGTCCACGTGGCTGATCCGCCCCAGGTTGATCCCCAGCCGCAGGTGACTCAGCAGCGACAGCACCTCCTCCGCGCCAATCACCCGGGCGTGCGTCAACACCCCCCACGCCCGATACACCTTGTCGTCGAGCTGAGCCGACCGCTGCCGCAGCAGCGCCTGCCGCGCCTGCTGCTCGTACGCGATGATCTGCGGCACCACCGTGTGCTCAAAGTCGCTCAGCACCTCCGGCTCGGCCCTCCCCAGCGTCGTCTGATTGCTCACCTGATACAGGTCCCCCAGCGCGTCCGACCCCTCGCCAAACAGCCCGCGCACCGCCAGGTGCATGTCCCGCGCCGCACGCTTCACCTTCTCGATCTCCCCCGTCAGCTTGAGCGCCGGCAGGTGCAGCATCACCGACACCCGAAGCCCCGTCCCCACGTTCGTCGGGCACGCCGTCAGATAACCAAACCGCCGCGAGAACGCGATCGGAAGCGCCTCCTCCAGCACGTCATCGATCCGGCTGATCTGCGCCCACGCCTCCTGCAACTGCATCCCCGATCGCAGCACCTGCAGCCGCAGGTGATCCTCCTCGTTGATCATCACCGCAAACGTCTCGTCCGCGCCGATCGCGACGCCCCGCGGCTTGTCGTCCCCCTCGGCGATGAACTGCCGACTCACAAGGTGACGCTCCACAAGCAACTGCCGATCCAGCGACGGGCTGCTGGGCACGTCCACCCAGATCACGTTGTCTGCGATCCGCCGCGAGACGATGTGCTCCTGGCAGCGCTGGATGATGTCGTGCCGCTGCCGCCGGTTCGCCGAGTTCGCAAACGGAAAGCCCGCCAAGTTCCGCGCCAGCCGCACCCGGCTCGAGATGACCACCTCGGCGTGCGGCCCCGTCCCACGCAGCCACTCCCCGGCGTGATCGGTCATCCGCGTCAGGTTCAACCGTCCGCCTCCGCCTGACGAAGCTCGTCCCGCAGCCGCGCCGCCAGCTCGTAGTCCTCCGCCGCCACCGCGTCATCCAGCCGACGACGAAGCCGGCTCAACTGAACCTGACGCTGCTCACTCACCCCAGACGACCGAGGCACCTTGCCCACGTGGTGCGTCGCCCCCTCGTGCGCCCGCTCCAGCAGCGGCCCAAGCTCACGCTCAAACGCCTCGTAGCAGTGCGGACAACCCAGCAAACTGTCCTGACGGAACTTGGCAAACGTCGTGTCGCACTCCGGGCACGCCGCCTCGGCCGACTTCGCCGCCGCCTCCTTTGCCTCCCCGCCCGACTGCATCTTCACCAGGCTGGTGAAAAACTCGTTCACCGGCTGGTGGGGCGCCTTCACCGAAAGCCCCGCCTCGGCCGCGTGGATATCGCAGTAGTTCCGCTCGATCTTCTTCCCACCGACGATCTCGATCGACCGATGCGTCGCCGGCCTGTCACACACATCACACTTCTTTTTCATCGCAAAGGACCCTCAAGTGGCTGGTCCCGAATCCTAGAGCCCCCGCCGGCCAATCTCAACGGCCAAGAACCCCCAAGCACGCCCCCGCCCGCCCCAACAACGCCCTCACCGCCCGCCCGATCCCGACACCGTGAGCACCACGTTCCCCGACCCGCTGCGGAACCCCTCCAGATCAATCGCCACGTACGCAAACCCCGCCGCCTTCACCGCCTCCACCACCCGCCCCCGCGCCGCCGCGTCCGTCACCAGCCCCACCAGGTCCTCCTCCGCAAACTCCAGCCGAGCCACCCGCTCGTGGTGCCGCACCCGAAACCCCGCGTACCCCAGCTCCGCCAGCGCCGCCTCCGCGTCCTCCACCTCCTGCAACCGTCGCGGCGTCACCTCCGTCCCGTACGGGATCCGGCTCGCCAGACACGCCGACGCCGGCTTGTCCCAGTTGCTCAGCCCCCGCCACCGCGCAACCGCCCGCACCTGCGCCTTGTTCAGCCCGGCATCGATCAACGGGCTGATCACCGCCGCCTCGTCCGCCGCCGTCAGCCCCGGGCGGTGATCGCCCAGGTCGTCCGTGTTCGTTCCGTTCGCCAGGTGCCGCACGCCCCGCCGCTCCGCCTCGTCCGCCAGCACACCGTACAGGTGCGTCTTGCAGTAGTAGCACCGGTCGCCGGCATTCGCCCGGTACCGCGCGTCGTCCTGCTCGCCGGGGCTCACCTCCACCAACTCCGCGCCAATCTCCGCCACCAGCGCCCGCACCCCCGCCAGCTCCCGCCGCGGCAGCGACTTCGAGTCCCCCACCGCCGCCGGCGCACGATCACGCCCCAGCGCCGCCACCGCCGCAGCCGCCACCACCGTCGAGTCCACCCCCCCGCTAAACGCCGTCATCACCGACCCCCGCGGCTCGATCACCCCGACCAGCCGCGCCCAAAGCCCCGCCGCCTCAGCCTCATGCACCATCGCATCCATCGCCCCATTATCACCCCAGACACACCGCCCGTCACGCATCACCCACACCCCGCCAACGCAACCCCACTTACCCCACGCTCCCCCAATGATCCCGAAGGGATTCGAACCCCTAACCTGCTGATCCGTAGTCAGCCGCTCTATCCAATTGAGCTACGGGATCGCGATCCAAGGCCAAGCGATCGGCACGCTCGGCCCGACACCCCGGCGGGCGTCGTCTCGCACACGGCGAGCCACGCATCATAACGTCGGCCGCTGCCCGAGCAACCGGCTCCACCGCCCCACCCGCGCTCAACCCAGGCACCACACCCACGCCACCCCCGCCAGGCCAGCCGCCTGCGTGTGCGCCAGCGACACCACGTTCGCCGCCAGCGCCAACACCAGCACCACGGCCGCGATCAGCCCCGCCTCCGCCCAGCCCAGCCGCGTCGACAGCCGGCGATCCGCATCCACGATGCGACGAACCCGTCGCCCAAGCTGCGAACGCATCGCCGCAGCGCCCATCGTCAGTCGCCGGCCCGGCAGCTCGCCCACCGCCCCCGACCACCGCACCAACTCCTTCGCGTAGCCGCAGCGGTCACGCGTGGCCAGCACCGCCGCGTCGTCGCACACCGACTCGCATGCCGCGTCCATCCGCCGACACAACACCCAAAGCAGCGGCTGAAAGCACAACGCCACCACCGCCAATCGCCCCGCCACACGCCACAACGCGTCGCGCTGCCGCACGTGGCAGAGCTCGTGCGCAATCACCGCATCGCTCACCGCCTCAGCTCCATCGCGCGTGCCAGGCAGCAGCAAAGTCGGCCGCACCCAACCAAACACGCACGGTGACTGCACCCGATCGCTCACGCCCACCCGCGGCGGCACCACCCCAACCTCCCGGGCCAACATCTCCACCCGCGCGCTAAGGCCGGCCGACGCCGCCCACGCCCCCTCGCGCAACCCCCCAAGCGCCAACCCGTCACGCAACAGGCAGCCACCCGCAACGGCCGAGCCCGCCAACCACGCTCCGCCCAACGCCAAATAAACCGCCAGAGCAGCCGCGTGCGTCCACCCCGTCGTGCCCCAAGCCCCGCCCCAAGCCGCCGGCTCGTGCAACACAATCACCCACCACCCCCACCCGTAATGCTGGACCGCCAACGCCGTCAGCGGCATGCACCACACCGCCACCAGGCCCGCGCGCAGCGTCCAAAGCTCGCAAGCCGCCGAACGCCGACGCGCCAACGCGGCCAAGCCCAGCACCGACGCCAGCACCGCCGTGCTGTGCAGCGCAAGGTTCGCCACCCAAGTCGCCGTCAGCCCCGCGATCACCTCGATCATGCGTCCCGCCCCGCGTCGATCATCCGACGGATCGCCTCCAGCTCGTCTTCATCGATCTGCTCGCGCTCGATCAAGAAACTCACCAGCTTGGCGGGCGAACCCTGAAACATCTCATCGACGACCCGCATCGCCGCGTGCTCGCTCGCGTCGCGCTCCGCGATCAAAGGCCGAAACACAAACGTGCGCCCCCGGCGATCGTGCGTCACCGCGCCCTTCCGCTCCAACTGCCGAAGCAACGTCTGCACCGTGCTGTGAGCCGTCGGCCGGTCGCGCGTAGGGTCGGCATTCAACGACTCGGTCACCTCCACCGCCGTCGCCTCGCCGCGCGACCACAACGCCTGCATGATCCGAAGCTGCTCTCGGCCCAGTTTGGTGGTTTTCGAGTCGCTCATCCCAGCCAACGCTCCGCACTCAAGACGCCCCGCCGATGTTAGTCCGCGGGGCGCGATTCGTCCCTAATTCACGCCAGAATCACGCCGCCGCCCGCCGCCGAAGCGAGGCCGCCGCAACCGCCACCAGCCCCAAGGCCAGCGTCGCCGGCTCGGGCACCACGCCCTCCACCAGCGCATCCCCAACGTCGACCCCGGTCAGGTTCGTCGAGGCCAACGCGTTGTCCAGCAGGAAGCCCGCGAACTCCGGCGACACCAGCAGGTCCGCCTCGATCGTCAGCCCCGCCGGCGTCGCGCTCAGCGTGGTCGGCGTCTCGATGTCGAACAGAATCGCAGCAATGCCCGTCGTGCTCTCGACGAAGAACCCGCTCGCGCTGCCGCTTGCCCGGCCGGCATCGAAGCCGATCGTGAAGTCGCCGACCTCTACCGTGTCACCGTTAAACAGCACCGAGCCCTCGTGCTCGATCGTGCCGGAAAACGTGCTTAAGAAGTCCGCCGGGTCGTACTCAAACGTCGTCGGCAGCGTCGCGGCGTCCGGCGAATTGATCGCGAACGCGACCGACCCGCCGCCCAGCGACCCGGGGGCAATCACCTCCGACGACACGCTCGAGAGGTTAAGGCTGGCCGCCGAACTCAACGCATCGGTGTCGAGCAGCACGCTCGTCTGGCCACCCGCAAGACTCACGGGCTGAGCCGCGGCCCACCCCGACGCGAGCGCAACCACCGCGCCCGTAGCAACTGACATCTTCATCGTTTCACTCCTGAGTTGTGGGCCGCCGTCGCTGCGACGCGCCGCCCGTGAGGGTTCGTGTGTGTGCTCGGCCAAAACATCTATTAAAGTAAATTTACTTGAGTAAGTTTAACCCTCCGCTAATACCAGTCAAGCGCAACCGTCACATTTTTCCTCGCTTGCCCAGCCGAAGCACAACCCGCCCGCTCCCGTCATCTGCGCTGACCACCACGCCCAGCACGGGCCACCCGCCCGCAACCGCGGCGCATCGTGCGGGCAGCTCGCGATCCAAATCAGACACCACCGCCGGGCGTCGGCGCCTAAGCGGCTCGGACTCGCTCAGGCCAAGCAGGAACAACACCAAAGCACGCCCGCCCCGCATCGCTTGGGGCCATCAGACCGTCGCCAGACCGTCTTCGAGCGCCCGCAGGTGCCTGCCAAAATGCTCGGCCAGGATCTCGACGTGCGTCTCGGGGTGCTCGCGCAGCACCTGCAAAAGCTCGCCCTTGAGTTCGGGGTGGCTCAACACCGATCCGAACGCGCAGTGCAGGATCTGCCGACCCGCCTCCGTGAAGCCCTTGCCCGCCGGCACGTCCGCCCACCGCTGCAGGTACCGCGTCTCAAGCGTGACCAGGTCGACATCCGCAGATGCCGGCGGCGCATCGTCGAGCGTGGCGTGCACGTGGTACGTCGCGCGATCGCGCTCGTAACAGTCGCGCGAGAAGGCGATCACCCGGCGGAACAGGTCCGGATGGTGCCGCGCCGCGACACGCAACGCCTCGAGGTAGCTGGTCCCCGCCGTCTTAACGTGGAATCGCCCCCGCGTCGCCCGGGCAAACGCCTCGTAGATCGACAGCTTGTCCGAGCCGGAATGCAGGCTGAGCTTGTATTCGCCGAGGTATCGCGCAATGGCGGCGTGGTCCGCGATCGACGCCTCCAGCGCCGAGACCGACCCGATGTAGTCGACGCCCTTCTCCAGCTCGCCGATCCAGCGTGGCGCCAGCGACACGAGGTTCACACCGTGCGTGAGCAGCTGCTCGGCAAAAATGTAATGCTCGGCCAGGCTGGTCGGCTGCTCCGATTCATCAACGCTGATCTCGATCTCGTGCTCACGCCCGAGCCGGGCCGACTCCGCCCGGATGTGGTCGGCCAGCGACAGCGCGTGGCGAATCGCGCGGCCATACTTCACGGCCGCGCGCTTAACCGTCAGCGCATCAAACTCGATCGATGGCCCATCCGGGATGTCGATCGTGCGCCCGGTGTACTGCTCGATCCACGGGCACGGCTCAAGATTCGCTTCGACCCGATCCGCATCGTAGTGATCGGCCTTCTGATCGACGCCATCCGACGGGTCAATCGTGAAGAACAGAAACCCAGCCTCGGCGGTGGCCGTGACGTCTTCCGGCGTCTTGAGGTGGTCGGCATCGGCGCCCCACGCACCGTCGAAGCCCGCCGCGTCCAACGCAGACGCTGCGGACGACATCACGTCCTCCGGCGTGCGCACCGTGCGGGTCATCTCACGGATCGACTGCTGAGCAAAGATCGGCAGGATCGCCCCGCTCGAACGGCGGTGCGCCTCAAGATGGCCCGGCGTCGCCAGGCCGATCCGATCCCCATACCCAAACGACGGTTCGTACTTCAAGACAGACGGTTGGGACATCTTGCGTGGCTCCGATGAATTGGAGTGGGAATCTAGTCAGTCGCCGGCGGCTCAATCGCTCAGCGCGCCCGCGGGCAGCAGCGAGCTCACGTCAACCGGCAGGCCGGTCTCCATCGAGCGGTTCGCGGCGATGCCTGTCAGGATCGACCTTGCCCCGTCGAGGTGCCCCGCCGCACGCCCCAGCGGATCGTCGCCCTGCGGGTCGAAGCAGTCCTGCAAAAGCAGCGTGTCCGCCCCGCCGTGCCCGCCTTGATTGGCCTGAGGCAGATCGATCTCCTGCGGCTTCTCCCAGTGCCGCTGCAGCACCAGACGCGTCGGCTCATCAACCTCAACTTCGGACGCGCCTTGGACGTTCCGCGCCGCGTTGTGGTCCGTGTCCGACCCCGAGACGTACGCCGACTCCACGCAGCTCAGTTCGAGCCGCCCCTCGGCCCCGTTGAACGCCACGCGGTAGCCCTCCCACGGCGAGTAGGCCGTCAGGTGATACGTCATCGTCGCCCCGTTGCTGTAGTTCACGAGCACGGCAACGTCGTCCTCGGCCGTGATGTCCTCGCCGAACACCGATTGGTCGCGGTAATACCCGTCTTCGTGCTCGGCATCGAGGTAAAGACCCTTCAAGCCCGAGTCAGAAGCGAGATCGATCGCAAACGGGTCCTTCGCGGCGACGTCGCTGCCGTGGGCCCGCTCATAGAACTCGGTAATGCCGCGCTCGCGAGCGTTGTCCTTGCCGTAGAACCGCAGGCCGCCTTGGGCGAACACACGCGTCGGCTCGGAATCCAGCCACCAGTTCACGAGGTCGAAGTGATGCGTGGACTTGTGCACCATCAGCCCGCCCGAGTTGATCTTGTCGCGGTGCCAGCGGCGGAAGTAATCCGCCCCGTGCTTGGTGTTGAGCAGCCACTCGAAGTGCACGGACACCACCCGCCCGATCGCACCCGACCGAAGCAGTTCCTTGACGCGCGTGTTCCGCGGTGCGTAGCGGTAGTTGAAGGTGACCTTGAGATCTCTTCCAGTTCGCGCCTGCGTCTCGAGGATCTCGCTGCACGTCTCGGCCGTGATCGTCATCGGCTTCTCGCTCAGCACGTCGCAACTCGCCTCCATCGCGGCGCAGATGTAGGTGTGATGCGTTCGGTCGACCGTGGTCACGATCACCGAATCCACACGCTCGCGCTCGAGCATCTCGGCAAACCGATCGGCCCGGTACGTCGGCAGCGGCTCAATCCCGAACCGCTCGACAAACTCGCGGTTCCAATAGTCCATCCGCGTCTGGTTCGTGTCACACAACGCGACGAGGTCGTGACGGTATGCATAGGTCTCCAGCAGCGACGTGGTAAACATCGCCGACCTCGCCCCGGTGCCCACCACCGCGTAACGCTTTCGATCACTACTCACGCGTCCGGCCTTTCAACAGCTCCGCCTCGGATCATTAATTCGACAATATTATTCACGATTTGGATGTGCGTAGCCCATCTAATTTCTTATCATTATCGATCGTGCTGACGTACTTCAACCAAGGTCTTCGGACGCGGCCCGCGTGGCCGATCCCCGTCTACGCCCGCCGGGACTGGGAGTTCCAGGCCGTCGTGCGTGGCAAGGCGATCCCGACCGTTGATGGTGCCACACAGAGCCTGCCGCACGAACGATCGCTGTGGGTCTTTCCGCCGCGATTCCGACACGGGTGGTCGTGCCCCGACGCCCGCGGATGCCAGATCGTCGTCTTCCACCTGCAGACGCAGCACGTCCATCCGCTGCTGCTCGAAGCCTGCAAGGATTCGTACCTGCGCGTGGGCCTGACCGCCGTGGAAGTCCAACGCCTCAAAGAGCTCGCCCGCGGCACCACGGACCACTACCCCCGCGCCTCGGCGCTCACGCCCTTCTGGGTCGATCGCCTCGCCGCCGACCTGTGCTGGATGGTCGCGCGCAAACTCGAAGCGCAACCCGAGCTGCCGACCACCCAGTCCAACGCCCAGCGCGTGCACCGCGCGACCTCGTGGTTCAGCGAGCACATGAGCCAGGGCATCGGCGTCGCGGAGGCCGCGGCCGCGGTGGGCGTCACCGCGGGGCACCTCCGCAAGCTGTTCAAGCAGGTCGGGCTCGACCCCCCGCAGAAAGTCTTCGCCGAGCTGCGGATCGAACGCGCCAAGACCCTGCTGATTCAGTCCGACCTGGCTCTGCAAGACATCGCCAAGGCCGTGGGCTCGTCCGGCTCGACGGCGCTGTGCCGACAATTCCTCGCGCAGACCCGACAGTCGCCACGCTCGTGGGCGAAGCAGCAACGAGCATCAAGCGGCCACTGAGGGCCAAACGGCTTATCGCATAACCATGCACCCCGTCACGACGAACCCGACTCGGGCCTACAGCGGGATGGTGAAGTCCGTCACGCCGGCTTCGATGGAATGGACGACGGGCTCAAAGCGGCCATCTTCAAAGCGCGCAAGAGTCAGCATCACCGGCAACCGCCAGGGCGTCTCAAGCCGACCGCGCACGCGATCCGATTCGACCTCGAATCGCGAGAGCTCAACGCCGCCGCCCGAGAGATGCAAGTCGGTGCCCAAGAGAACAACGTTTTGCCCATCGATCGGCGCGAGCCGCAGCACCCGTGCGCCGTGCGCGGGGACGTCGACGCGGATCGTGTCGTTCGATGACACCTGTCCGAGGTATCTCTGCTCGATCATCTCGAACGCGAGCACGCCGCCCACCCCGGTAAGCTCGGCGATGTCGCCAACCGAGATATCGCGCGACGCGGGCCGATCCTCCCAGTTCGTCACGACGAGCGTCCACCATGGCCAAAGGCCCGGTGCCCCAGGCGTCACGCGGGTCAGGAACATCGTCGGGCACACGGGCTGGTCGAGATCGATCGGACGCGCGGAGGCGTTGACCGAGGGAATGACATGCCGAAGCATCGCCCTGCGATCCGCGTCAAACGCGTCGATGCGCTCGCTCAGACAGATCAAGCCACCCGTGACGTATTGCAGAACCACCGTGGTGAGCGCCTCGTCATCGGTGAGCCGCCCCTCGGACAGATGGCCGAACTCATCCCGCCCGCGGAAGGGCTCAGAGCGGCGACGCAACTGGAGCGCGTCCGGATCGGTATGCCACCACCGCCGCGACCACGCGCGAAACACGCTCTGCTTGATGCGCACGAGGTAGCCCGCCTGCGACCGGTCCGGCTCGTACCAACGCCCCTTCACGTCGCTGCCGACCCGCTGCGCGTCGACGAGCCCGAGCCCCGCCTCGTAGATGCCCCCGCACGCCATCAGATAGCCGTCTTCGCCGACTGCCCGCCGCACCAGCTCCAGCCCGCGCCGATAGGCCTCGGCTCGCGTCATCGAAGGATTGGCGAAACGGATATTGGGGTTGCTCACGGGCGCGCGGATGAAGTCGATCTTGTGGTAGCGATAGCCCCACGCGCGGAGGCGAGCGTAAAGCTCGGTGAAGTAGCGCTCGGCCGATGGGGCCGTCGGATCGACGACTAGGTAGTCGTAGTCCATCCCTGGGTCGCTGTACGGGAACACGCACGGGTTGCCGGAGCGATCGCGTGCCACGAGGTCCGGGCACGCGCTCAGAATCTCGGCGTCGCTCTGGATCAGAAACGGTGCCGTCCAGATACCCGGCTCAAGCCCAGCCTCGCCGATCCGCCGCGCCGCATCGGCCATGCCCGATGGGAATCGTTCGCCACTCTGCCACGAGCCGAACCCGTCCATCCAGCCGTTGTCGATCAGGAACACGTCCGACGGGAAGGGGGATGTGCGGTAAGACTCAAGGTCATGGTGGAGGTCGGCCTCAAGGAAGTCCCGCCCGTAGAAATACCAACTGCAGATCACGGAAGGCGCGGCGGGCAACGACGCTCTGGGCGCAAGCCCCGTCTGCTGCTCAAACAGTTGGGCGAAGGTATCGATCGCCTCGTGCGCATTCGCCGATCCGTAGCTGAAGACCCAATGCGTCGCTCGATCGCCCCCTCCCTCCAAGCGAACCTGATCGAGCTCGCACACAACATCGACCGCTACTGCTTCATCCGAACCTTCATCCGCCTGGACCCGCAGCCTCGTGAGGTGAGACGTCTGCCCCAACACGCCCACCGCTTGGGCTACGCCGTTCACGTCCCATCCCGTGAGCACGACCAACGGGTCGGCGTAGATCGACAGGTCTTGGCCGCCGCCCTCGTCGCCGGCCGACGCGTCATCCCCGACGTACTCGGCCGAGTCCACCGCCGCGTGCCGGTGCCCCGTGTCCACCACTCCCGGCCAATACACACCGGGGATGTCGTTCTTATGACGAGCCATGCGCACCACCCGCAGCGACGCGTCGGCATCGACCGCCGAAGCGTCGGCCCGCCACGCCTCGGCCAACAGTTCGCCGAGATAGATCGGCTCCGAACCGCGGTTCATCACCCGAAATCGCAAGCCCGCAAAGCGGCCGCAGTCGGAGACGAATTTCTCCCGCTCCAGCACGCACGCGACGCCCGCCAACCGGCATCGATCGGTCGAGATGACGCCGCGGTGCCCCGCGACGGTCGCCGCCGCCGAGCCAGCGCCAGCCCAACTCGCTGCCCGCCAAGACACCCCGTCGATCGTGACGCAAGCAAAACCGAGCTCGGCATCCGAGCTCGGCGGACCATCGGTCCCCGGGGCTGCCTGCTGGATCGACGCAAAACTGGCCATGAAAGCCTCCTGACGACTGATTAATGGACCATTTACGTCGATTATTAAACCATATACTGATAAATTTTCAACCCTCTCATTGACTTGAAAGCGATTTACGTTAGACTTGCTCACAGTTATCCGGCTCGCTGTGGACCAATTAACCATTTCATATCTCGACTCACGATTCAATACCGATGACCACCGTGGACTTCCAACTCGAAAAGCGACTGCCCAAGCGGGGTGCCACCGATGCCCTGCGCCGTCAGCTGCGTGATTACCTCGCCGAGCATCGCCCGCCGGTCGGCGCGCCGCTCATGACCGACGCGGAGCTCTGCGACCGGTTCCAGCTCAGCCGCTCTTCGGTTCGGCGGGCGATGACACAATTGAGCGATGAGGGCTGGATCGATCGACAGGTCGGGCGCGGCACCTTCGTGGGGCCACGCGTGGCGATGGGCGCTCCGTCTTCTGAGCAGAAGGCTCCGCCCGCCACAGCAGTGTCCGCCTCTTCGCTGACCCGACTCGCCGTAGTTGTCTTTTGGGACACGCACCTCGTCGCCAACTGGTACACCCCCGAACTGCTCCGCGGCATCGGCAGCGTCGCTCAAGACCACAACGTCGCCGTCGAGCTCATCAACTACTCGGCGCCCGACCCCGACTCCGTCCTCAAACGACTCGAGCAGAACCGCCCCGATGTCGTCGCCTTCCCGACCGGCGACATCCAAGAGCTGATGGTGATCCGCGACGCGCAGCGGCTCAAGCTCCCGATGATCGTCACCGGCACCAAGTTCGCTTCGCTAGGTCTGCCCTCGGTGGTGGAAGACAACCAGCACGCGATCGACCTGGCGATGGATCACCTCGTCGAATACGAACATCGCGAGATCGCACTGGCGCTGCCCGCGGTTCCGGTCCCGTTCACCTTCGAGCGACAGCGAGCGTTCATCGACTCCGTCAAAGCGCATCAACTACCCGAAGAAAAGTGCCCCACACACTGGGTCGACAGCGTCAACGAGCCCAAGCCGTTCGAGCAAGAAGTCGAATATCTCACGGACTTCCTCCGCAGCCGTCGGCCCTCGGCGCTCATCTGCGGCAACTCCACCGTGCTCAAAGCCGCAGGCGAAGCCGTCGCCCGGCTGGGCTGGAAAATCCCTGAAGACCTGTCTCTGATTGCCATCGATCAACCGCCCGAAGCCGCCGGCTGGCTGCGCGGCATCAACCCGACGACGGTGGAGATCCCGCTGGTCGAGATGGGTCAGAAAGTCGCCGAGTACGCCAATCTGATTCATCGCGACCTGCTTCCTCGAACCGGCTGCCGCCTGCCGTGTCGCCTACGCAAAGCCGATTCGGTCGCTCAGCCCGCGGCCGCGTCGGGCCGCCAGTCAGAGGTTGCGAGTCAATAGTTCTGGCATCAAGAAAAACTCAATAAACGCGTCCTGTCTCAATTCAATTCTGTCCACACTAAGGAGGTTAAACCCATGAATCTTAAGACTTCGAGTTTGCTCAGCGCGATCCTCGCCGCGACCGCAGTGCCATGCTTCGCGGCCGTGACGCTTCCGTTCTCCGAGGACTTCGACGCAGCGACGGTCACCAACGACGTCGCCGGCACCACCGCCAACACCACCGACTTCACGTACACGACCCAAGCCGCACAGGGCGGCTGGACCGTCGACGGCACCACGGGCGGCGAGCTGCAGCTCCGCGTGAACGGCGGCCGCGACGCATCGCTCGGCGGCGGCAGCACGTACGTCGGCTCGGCGGCCGTCACCGTCGACGATCCCATCGACATCGGCTTCACCATGACCACCGACCTGGTCTTCCCGACCGACGGCCTGTTCTCGTCCAGCGCCGGCGACGTCTACCTCGCGGTGGGCGCGACCGACCTCAACCGCAACTTCTTCATCGGCAACGAAGGGCTCGACACGGCCGGCTACGCGATCGGCATCACGCAAGACTCCTTCGGCAACTTCGGCGACGCCGAGGCGACCCTCCGCCTGCTCGTGAACGGCGTCGAGGTCGACACGCTGCTGATCAACGCCCCCGGCACCGAGGTCGGCGACAGCGCCATCGGCGACTTCATCGGCGCCTCCCTGCAGCTCACCCTCGCCGGCACGCCCGACGGCCTCGGCGGGCTCGACCTGGTCGGCACCCTCGCTGATCTCGACGCCGGCACCAGCATCCAGGTCTCGGCCAACGTCGCTGCCGCCGACCTCGCCACCGGCGACCAGGCCGGCCTGCGTATCGCGGTCACGTCGAACAACGACTACGGCTTCAACGCCGACAACATCGAGCTCACCCTCATCCCCGAGCCCGGCGCCGCGGCGCTCACGATCCTCGGCGGCATGGCGGCCCTGACCGCACGCCGCAACAAGTAACGCATCTTCCAAGTCCGGCCGGCCGAAACGCCGGTCGGATAATTCTCCGGCAACGGCAATCAATCTCGAACCACCGCCTCGCCGCCAAGCTTCTCTCGCAATTCCCCAACCTTGGAGACCGCGCCATGCCTCTCAATGCCAAGCGGAAAGCCTTCACCCTCATCGAGTTGCTGGTCGTCATCTCCATCATCGCACTGCTGATTGCGATCCTGCTACCAGCGTTGAGCTCGGCGCGGACCACGGCGAGAACGATGTCTTGCCTTTCAAATCAGCGACAAATCGGCATCGCCGCGGCTGCATACTCTGTGAACGAGAAAGGTCGCCTCCCCCTCGGACAGGACTTCGATGCGGATACCGATTGGCCGATCCTGCTGGCAAACTTAATCGAAGGCGGCGAGAAGAACTACACAAGCGGTGGTTTTGCCGAGGTGGAAGCCTTCCTGTGTCCTTCATCACCAGTCAGCAACGCCGGCAGAAACCAGTACGGCGTCAACCGCGTCACCATGCCCGAGACCAGCCGAGGCAATGACCCGATGCGACCGGCCAACAACGGCAGCTACAGCCCGATTCCATATCGGCTCGACGACGTCCTACGCCCCGCCGAGGTGTTCCTCGCCGCCGACGCCGCAATCAACATCGGCGTAGGCACTACCGACTATGGCGCGAGCGCCCCGCTACTCGACCCACGATCGGAAGACAACCAACTCCGTTACGACAACTGGCGAGAAAGCTACTCATACGAACGCTACCAGCGCGATATGCCTCAATACCTCGAGGAACCGATCGCACTAGGCGCGAACGAGGATGTCAACGGATTCGACCCACTGGCATTACGGGCCGTCAGGTGGCGTCACAGCGGAGATCAACGCGTTGCCAACTGGCTCTTTCACGACGGACACGCCGCCAGCGCCAAGCAAGGCGACATCTTTGGACGCAACATCCTGGTACACAATGTCCACGGCATACCCTGAAGCCAGTACGTAAAAAAAACCTGACTCACAACAACAAGAATTCTGCTAGCGCATGACGAATCAACAAGTTTGATCTCTCCGCGGATCACATACATAAGAAACCTAGTGACTTAGCTGAATTTCACACCACTTTGGCCTCACGCGGTCTAGAACCTAACTGACACAACTAAGAAGATGAGTACTTACCACACCTCTGCCCTCGCTCTTGGTATAGCAGCAATCACCATCGCTTTCCCCACGATCGCCCATGAGTGGACTCCCCTCCCATGGGTCAACGAGCAGACGCTCGACGATCCAGCCGTCACGTTCGGTGGCGAGGGGGCCCAGTGGCCGCAGGCGCTCGCGTCCGACATGATCGACGGCAGCTTCGTGCTCTACGGCACCGATGTCGGCGGGCTCTTCCGCTCGCTCGATGGCGGCGACACGTGGGAGCCGTGCAACGTCGGCTTCACCCCGCGCGGCACGTCCGCGGTGGCGATCGACCCGCGCAACCCCAAGCGTGTCCTTGCAGTTGGCTCAAACTCGACCGCCCGCTCCGAGCACGGCCTATACCTCTCCATTGACCAAGCCGCTTCCTGGCAGCACGTGCAGCCCGCTCGTATCGGTGGCTACCGCGACTTCCGCGATCAGATCACCTTCGACCCCTCTAGCTACGACGCCGACCTCGGCTACTGCACGGATGTCTACTGGTCTCGCCTCGCCATCGAAGATCGCATGCAGGGCGACCCAGAGATCGCGCCCGCGATCTACAAGTCCACCGACGGCGGCGCGACCTGGCACATCATCCCCGGCAGCCAGCCCTTCGCCGGCGGACATCTCCACGCCCACCCAATACGGCGCGGCTTCCTCTACGCCTCCTGCCCGCAGGGCGTCGCTATCTCCACCGACGGCGGCGCAACATTCGAGATCGTTCACGCGGGCAGCATCACCGGCTTGGCCGTCAGCCCCGCCGCACCATTTAGCGTGTGGATCAGCACGCCCACGCACATCGAAGCCTCTCACGACCAAGGCAAAACCTGGCAGAAGCTGCCGACCACCGGGATGGACCAAGCGTCCAACGGACGCGACGAGTCGCCCGGCGTGCAAAGGCGCAACGTCCGGCTCGAGCACCTGACCGTCAGCCCGCTCGAACCCAACCGCCTCGCGGTGCGCAGCATCGCCGACAACTGGCGCTGGCGACTGCACACCTCGCGCGACGGCGGGCAGACGTGGAGCACCGCCCAGTTCGACAACGCGCAGGCCATCCTCCCGCACAACAACCGCAAATGGATCGTGCGATGGCACCCGACTCAGCCCGACACCGCGTGGAGCTTCGGCGGGGACTGGGCGACCATCACGCACGATGGCGGCAAGACTTTCCGCTGGGCAAGCGACGGCATCAACGGCGTCCGCATCGGCGGACTGATGCAGTTTAGCTACGCCGACCCCGATGTGGTCTTCGCCGCGGCTCAGGACTACAACAGCGCATTCACGACCGACGGCGGAACTACCTGGCGATACTGCAACGTCTCGGGCAACTCCTACGGCGGGCACATCTATGGCGGCTACGCCCTCGACGCCAAACGCATCGTCGCGGGCCACTCGCCTAAGGGCTGGAACTCCGACCGCGTCCTGCGAAGCAGCTTCGATGGCGGCAAGACCTGGACGCAAAACACCGAACCTCGCTGGTCGACCGACACCGCCAGCCCCAACTACGGATTCGATGCATCCCACGGCTCGCCCATCGCCCCCGATCTCGTCTTCAGCGGACGCTTCCGCAGCCACGACGGCGGCCGCACGTGGGAAACCATGGTCGGTTGTCGCGGCGTGTTCACCGCTTCAAATGCCGCGCCATACACCCTCTTC
This sequence comes from Planctomycetota bacterium, assembly GCA_039024495.1. Classification (GTDB taxonomy): domain Bacteria; phylum Planctomycetota; class Phycisphaerae; order Phycisphaerales; family Phycisphaeraceae; genus JBCBUE01. The sequence goes on from JBCCQE010000034.1 coordinate 25,465, forward strand.
GGCGTCGACATCGACGCAAGCGGTCGCTGCTGGGTGGTCAGCAGTGAAGACCAAGGCTCAACCTGGAGCCGGATCGATTCGTTCCAGAACAGGGTCACAGACCTCGCATACGACCACGACCGAGACCGCCTCTATATCGCCGTTGGCGGGACGCTCGTGATGCGGCAAGACGGTCAGCTCCGCGAGATCGACACGCCGCGTGATCAGTTCAACAGTCGTCAGATCGAGGGGGTGGCGGTTGACCCCAACAGCCCCGCCGTGGTGTACGCCACGCAGCGCAGGAACGTCTACGCCATGAATGCCTCGGCCCTGAGGTCGACCGATGCCGGCCAGACATGGGAAATCCTCACTCGGCAAAAACCACTGGACGGCGTAAGCAAAGACGGCGCTCGCGAGTCCTTTGGTGTCCGCGTGCACCCCGAGACGCGTGAGGCCTGGTTCATCACCAGTTGCTACGGCATTTGGAAGATATCACCTCCTGAGTCCAAGTGAAGACGCGGGCAGCCTCACACCCGCGCAAAGCAAAGTCTTCCCTCCTGCTTATTCATCGGTAAACGACGGATTCGTCCTCGGCGTTCCACCGCCAGACAGGGCATTTGCCGGTGGCGCGCGTGCCGCCGAACCAGCGGTCCAGCCCGTTGTGTTGAACACGATCGAGCTCACCAGCAAGCAAGCGATTGCCCGTCGACGTGATGCTCACGCGCGTGTGCGACATCACCGCGCAGTGTGCGTCGTCAACCTTGATCGCGGGGTCGGACTCGCTCGCGAGGCGTTGGATGTAGTGGTAGGCGACACCGTCGCCGATGAAGGGCGCGGACTCGCGACCGTTGTGCCCGGCGAAAACCGCGCCAGCGGTCTTGGGTCCGTCGGCAACCGATTCAAGAATGAGCTGTTCGGTCAGCCCGAGACCGTTGACGCAGGAAGGGAGTTGTTGGAGGTGTCGGCGGATGGCGTCTTGCAGATACGGCAGAGCCGATGTGTCGGTCGAGAGCAACGCGGCGAGCTTCGTGGGGTCCGTGTGGCAATAGGCGCACCACGCCGCGGCGCCGAGCTCGACGTGCACCTCTTCGATCGGCATTCGCGTGTCGAGCAATGAAATGATCTGATCGGGCTCAAGCTGCCCAAGCCCGACGAAACGATGGATACCCGGGAATTCGCCGATGCAGATGAGGCTGAATGACGGGCGGTGCCGCTTGTCGTGCAGCGAAAGCCAGTGGAGGTGGCGGATGAGCAGCAACTGATCGTAGAGGTCGTGCTCGAACCACAGCACGCGTTCGACGCCGTCACCGGGGGCGGCGATCTCGGCGTCCACGCGGGCCATCCGATCGGTGATGTCTTTGGCATCCGCAAAGCCCATCGAGCTCAGGTGCTCGGCGCGGGCGCGACGCCACTGGGCAGGCGAAGTGTCAAGCGGCGTGGGCCCCTCGTGGAGGATGTCGGTCCACACGGCGATGCGATCGGCGAGACCGGAGGCTCGGAGTCGATCGGCCGCGGCGTCGCCGTTCATGATGTGCAGCCGCTCTTGACCTGTGTCGGCAAGCAGCTCGGATGATGGGCTCTGATTGTTGAAGACTTGGTGAATCATGTCGGGCACCTCCTGTAAATCTTCGGGAAACTCGCTGCGCAGCTGGCGACGGGCGCGGGTGAGCAGCGAACTCGCGGTGCCGATGGGAATGTCCAGGTGGCGGGCCACCTGCTTGATGCTCAGGCCGTCGAGGTGGAACAGCACGAGCGGTCGACGGTAACGCGGTGGGAGCGACTCGATCTCTTGTCGGACCAGAGCCAGCCACTCCCGGGCGGCAAGGCGTTGCGCCGGGGTTGGGCGCTCGCAGGCAAGCTCTTCGGAAGCGAGGTTCAACTCTTCGGGCCGAGCTTTCTTGCGCGAACGGAGTCGATCGATGCAGCAGCCGAAGACGATACGCATCAGCCAGGCCTTGAAACACCTGGGATCGGCAAGTGCGTCGAGGTTCTGGTACACGCGAATGGTCGCGTCTTGGATGCCATCCATCGCGTCGGCCTCGTGACGAAGGATCGAGATCGCCAAGCCGTACATCTGCCGGTGATACCGCGCGAGCAGGCGCTCGAAGGCTTCATCGGCCCCGGTGTCTCTAAAAGCCTTGATGAGTTCTGCGTCCGTTGTGTCTGTCATGCCGCCTCCATAAGCAAGACGGGCAAAGCTTGCTCGAACCTGCAATGGAAGCAGAAAAATTACCGCCCATTGAGCTTGAGCTCGGCGGTGGTGCTGCCACGGTCGCGGCCGGGCTACATCCGCCGAACTTTGGGCAGTGATTGATTCGCCGCGAGGTCGGCAAGGTCGTGTCCACCGTCAGCGGCTATCGGCCGGCGTTCTAAACGTGTTCGGCATCCCCTGAAGTCCATCTGCAGCCGCAGCGCATCGGCGTAGACCTTGGATTACGAAGCTCGCCTCCGAACAGAACATGACCCAAGCGACCCCCGCACACAGCCGCAGGACTGAGGCCGCTGCGGGTCGCCCGACTGCTCCGCAACGAACCCGTGCTAACGATCTGGATCTGCGCGCCCCCCGACGTAACCCTCAATAAATCGACGCAAACGGTGTCAACCCGGCTGAGCGTGGCAACTCAAGGCCGCGATGACAAGCCATAAGCTCATTGATGTTAAGAGCTTGAGCCGCTCGCCACCCCATAAACTGACCTGGCCCTCATCCGTCCATCGCGATTTCAAGTCTTACAGCCCAGCCCGCCCGACCACGCCAAAACCCCGAGAGCACCGAACAACACAGACACGCCAGTATTCAGTTGCAACCGATTGTATTCACGATACAATTGATTGTTGCCATGGCTAACGTCACCCTACAGACCATTGCAGACGAAGCGAAGATTGACCGCGGAACCGTCTCCCGGATCCTCAGCGGCAAGGGGCGTGCGGCCGGCATCAGCCAAGGGCGGATCGACCGGGTGCAGCGAATCGCACGCGACCTGAAGTTCCGGCCTAACGCCGGGGCGAGAAGCCTGCGCATCAAGCGGCATCGCCAGGTCGGAGTGCTGCTGCATGCGAACTCGCGACGGCTGCATATCGCTCAGTTCGACACGGTGATGGGCTTTGTGGAAGAGATGGAGCGTTTCGACTACGCGGTGCATGTCATCAGGTTGTCGCACACCGACGACAGCGATGAGAGCCCCGACCTTCGAATCTTCCGAGAGCAGATGCTCGATGGGGTCATGCTGCTTGATTCGCTCGACGAACGGATCACCGACAAGGTCGAGTACGCAGCCAGCTCCATCGTCTGGGTCAACCACAACCGCTTCGATACCACGTCGTGCCTGCGTCGCGACGAACGAGCGGCTGGCGAAGTAGCGGCGACAGAACTCCATCGCCTCGGATACCAGCGAGCCATCTACATCGACGGCAAGCCACAAGGCATCCCACACTTCAGCCACCAAGCGCGCCGCGAGGGCTTCCTCAACACCGCCCAACGCAGCGGCTTGGCAGCAAGCCACGAGACCCTCCCGACTTCCTCAACCGAAGATCAACCCCCGGACTGGCTTCGTCAGAACGATGCCGAAACGGTGCTGGTCGCGGGCACTCACTACCACGCCAGGAAGCTGCAATCCATGCTGTCCTACCTTGGAATTCGTCCGGGTCGAGACGTTGGCGTGGCGTGTCTCGACGAAGTCAGCGAAACACACTCGACCTGGCAAACCCTAGCCCGAGTCTCTTTCGATCGGTGGCAGCTCGGCGTGCAAGCCGCAACGATGCTCAAGCAAGCGATCGATGGCCACAACGCGCCGCCGTCGATCACCATCTCAAGTTCATGGCACCCCGGGCTTTCTGCCCCCGGTCCTGTCGTTCCGTAACCCATCACACGGCGGACGGTTCCGCCATGCATCACCAGGAGGTTTCAGTATGAATCGAGTATCTCATCAAGTCCTGCTTCCCACCGCTCTTGCAGCGGGTCTTGGCTTCGCCGTTCAGCCCGCAGCAGACGCGGCGATCCTTGCTAACGAGTCGTTTGAATACACCGGCGGCTCTTTTATTCAAGGGCAAAACGGCGGCACGGGATTCTCGTCCGCTTGGCTCGGGGCGCCCAACTTCTTTGCACAAGACGCGCGTGCCGTGCCGGGTCTCTCGTATCCAGGCTACGCGGTATCTGGCCAGAGCGCGGAGATGAGCGCGGCAAACTTTCGCGATCACCACCGCTTTCTCGACGTCGACCCTTCCGGGCCGTTCACCGACTATCTCGATGGTTCAGGCAACATCGGCGCCGATGGCACCGAGCTCTGGATCAGCTACCTCGGTGCAGACAACACCACATCGCTCGGCGGGGGCAAGCTGGACCTGCGCCTGCACCGTGACCTCGCCCTGGCCAGCCCCAACGCCGAGCCTCCGGGTGGCAACATCGTGCTGCAACTCGAGCTCGATGACCTCAACGGAGTCACGCCCGACCTCCTCGTCGCTCACATTCAGTTCGGTGCAGGTCAAGATACCGTCACGATCTACATCAACCCCGACCTGAGCCAAGCACCCACCGGCGGCAGCGTGCTCGACCTAGCGAGCACCGTCGATGTCTCGTTCGATGCCATCGAGATGGCTGGCGAGTATTTCGCCAATAACCCCATCCCCTCGGGCACATTCGATGAGATCCGCATCGCCGAAACCGCAACCGACATCGGCTTCGTGATCCCCGAGCCTAGCAGCCTTCTGCTCGCATCCGCCGGCTTGATCCTGGCCGCTCGGCGGCGGCGCATCCTCGGCTAAATCCAACCGACCACTCAGCGTTACCGGCTTAACCACTGGTGACGCCTTTATCGATTCTTAAGCCATCCCCTCACGACGAAGTCTCTGTCATGACCCGACGAATTGGTTTCACGCTCATCGAGTTGCTCGTGGTGATCAGCATCATCGCCCTGCTGATCGCAATCCTGCTGCCTGTGCTCACCTCCGCCCGCGAATCGGCGCGCAGCGTCCAATGCCTGTCGAACCTCCGACAGATCGGCATGGCGATCCACGGCTACACCATCGATTACGACAACTACATGCCGCCCGGATCTGTCGTAGCCCAGCAGCAACTCTGGTCGCACATGATCGTCAATTACCTTCAGACCAGCAACGACGCAACATGGAGCAGCGGCACGGAGGGCCTGCAACGTTCCGGTGCGTTCAGGTGCCCATCTTCCCAACTTGAGATTAATAACAATAACGGCAACCCGACTGTATTCCACTACAGCTCGCACCCCGACCTGATGCGAGACACGATCATCTACACAGACCCAACCTCGCTGGCGGATTTCTGGCAGATGGACAGCGTGCTCCGCCCCACCGAACTGCTGATGGTGGCGGACGGCACGCAGCCGGCCCCCAGCCACGCGGCTAGAGCCAGCCTCCAAGGCCTGGACTCGCCTCCCGGTGGTAGTTGGGCTGGCTGGGTGCCCCGTTTCTACGATGGCAGTCCGGCGATGGATCAAGAAATCGATCCCGGCCTGAACGACGACTTTGCGGCAGACGCCAACCAAGGCGAGCTACGCTGGCGCCACGGCGGAGAAGAGAACACCAACATCGTCCACGTTGACGGCCACGCCGCCAGCTGGCGCATGGGCACGCTCCTCAAACGCCATGTCCGCCCTGACCCTCGTTAGGTTTGCTCTACCTATGATTAGTACGGCTTGTGAGAGCATCGGCGATTGTGACAAAGAACAAGCCTGACCGTTTGTTGCGACTTCTGTGGAGTAGTGGAATATATTCCGTTAGATATAAAACTGCTAATCTCCGGCACCCCACCTTGTCTTCCGCAGTAACAGGTAATGGCAGTTTTCATTTCGGACCCACGATCTATTGTGTCTCGCGAGCATGACGGATACTAAACCACCGCGTCGCAACATACTTACATTGACAGTTCACTCGTCCTTGATGTTCGATCATCTCAGCCGCGGATGCTGAATTCGTATGGCGTCTACAACCTTGATCTACCCATGCACCACATGGACTCTCCTGTGACGCAAACGTCGGCCGACGTTGCCGATAAACCTTGCGTCATGCCTCCTGCCGTGAGCCACATGCTCAGTGAAGAGCGTGGATCCAGCAACCAACCCGACACGCAAAGCAAGGTTACGCTTATGCAACGAACTCTCCTACCTATGCCGGGATGAACTAATTATGAGCACGTCTACCACAGCCTCGCCACTATCCGTCGAGCTGTGCTGTCGAACTCAGCCGTGTGCCATGACGAGTCCAGGTTTCATTGCCGAACATAGCTAGCGGGGAATTCTCAACGCCTTATCATCTGGTGACGCCGTGCCGCTTGCGTGCCAGACAAATTGGCAAGAACTTCAACGCAAGTTATTCACCAACATGGCGAACAAAGATATAACCACTAACCACCGATGCGTGAGTCGTCTATCTCCGGCGGCTTTGAACATTGCTTGGCCACATTGCTTATGGCGCTGACCAAATTAATCAGCAAATCATGCCAGCACGTAACGCTCAGATGCTTACTGCACCTTGATCACGGTCACTGACAGTCCCGGGAGCTTCATCATCTCGCCCGACAGGAATTCCGTTTGCTCCGGCCCATCATCCATGCCGCTGGTCAGGGTGTATCGCGTGCCGCTGCCCGAGACGCCGGCCAGTTTCGCTTCGATCGGCGAAGTCGTGATGTTGACGAGCATGACGACGTGGCTCAGTCCGTCGGGCGACGCGAAGCCGAGGCCCGTCACGATGACCGCATTGCCGTGATCGTCGTAGTCCGGCTGGAGCGCGGGGTGATCCACATCGACGTGCTTGACGAACCAACCTGGATCGACCGTGTCGAAGATCGTCTTGTAGACGTGGTACTCATCGGTCAGGATCGGATCGTCCATCCCCTTCACCAGCGCTGAGATGTGGTCACGGTTCTGGGCGTCGTAAGCGTTCCACAGCACCCAGCGATGCACGGGGTACTTGGTGAAGTCCCTGGCAAGGTGGGTCCCGGTGATCACGACCCAGTCGCGGTTGGGGATGAGCTTGTTCTCCGGGCTGTACCAAACGGGCTTCCACTCGGTCTGCCAGAACTCGATCTGCGGGAACTTGGCCATCGCCTCTTTGATCTGCCTCTGAAAGCCGATTGTGTAGCTGTGCATCGCCACGGCGTCGACCGAGTCGAGAAGCTCGGGGTCGTGCTCAAGCGCCGGCCAGCCGATGCCTCCGAAGTATCCGGGCGTCAGCTTCCAGTCCTTGGTCGTGTCTTCGGTGAACAGCGAGTGCACGCCACCGGTATCCGGGGCGGCGATCATGACGTCCTCGAACCCGTGTTCGTCCATCGCTGCTCGGAGCATCTTGTTCACCCGCCGCCACTGCTCGGGCGGGTAGTAGCAGGCCGGGTACTTCACCGCATAGATGTTCGGCTCGTTTTGCAGCGACACCGCCAGGGGCTTGCCGCAGCCGGCGGCTCCCAGCTCTTGAAGAATATGGATCCAGAGGTTCACCATGTCCTGCTCGGAATCCGCGCGGAGGTGACTCCGCCAAGGACCACGGTACGGCCCCTTCACCTCACCCGCGGCCTTCTTGGTGTCCCACTCGGGGTCTTGATAGCCCTCGGCGATGCCGGGCAGATCGCTGTACTCGCTGCCGATCGTCTTCATCTCGACCGGCGGCGACCACGTCGTGATGATCCAATCCTTCACGCCATGCGACTGCGCCAGCTTGATCTGGTTGACCAGATCCTTGAGACGCGCGGGGTCGAGCTCGATGTTGTCCGGTGTCAGCGGCAGGCTGTCGTCGATCGGGCCTTCGTACATGTAGTGGATCGGCTCGACGCGGATCATGTCGGGCTGCAGCGCGTAGAGCGCTTCGGAAATCTTGGGCTTATCAAACATGTCCGAGACGCCGCCGTTGCGAGCGGACCAGTCGCGGAAGAAATACGACGGATAAAACCCCCAACCTTTGAATTCTTGTGACCGCTCTGATGAAACGGTGAAGGTGACCGGTCGGTCAATGACAGCTCCCTGGCGGCTCTGAATGCGATCGGCCTCGGCGGCCGCAGCCTCCCCGTCGGCCAGATTAGCCGGCTGCTTTGGCGGCTCTGGGCTCGAGGTTTCAGGCTTATCCCCAATCTCTTCAATCGAAAAATTAGCCAGCTCGATCGTCTGCGCTACACCCCCAAGATTCCCCACGACCAGACGGCTCTTAGCGACTTGGTGCCTCACTTCAAGCGTCACACTCTTCCGCTCCCAAGACGTCGGAAGCGTGGTGTTCCGGGTAGACGTCACGCGGCCCCAGTCGCCGCCATCCTGCTGATAGAACAAAGCCACCTGCGTCTTTTGCTCGGCCTGGGCGTCAAAGCTGAGCCGGTACGTCTTGCCAGGCTCCAAGCCCGGATTTCCGTAATTCAGAAGCTGGATGTCCCACGGGTTCTCACCCACACGTTCGATCTGCACCATGAGCGACCGGCGCGGCTCCTCTGCCAAGGACAACTCGGCAACACCGCCCCCTCTAGCTTGGACGCCCCAGGCCGCGGTCCCGTTGGCGAGGTTCCCGTTGGGCACGCGGGCCGCGCCGCCGAGCACCAACACCATGGCGAATAGGAAAATCGGAAGACGAACACGCATCAACATGGGTCGCAATTTCACTGAAGCCATCCTTCAAAATGAAGATTCGGGGCCGAGAAAATAAAGAGCAGAAGACAAGCCGTGAACCAGCAGGCAAAGGCTTTGTATACACGGATTACACGAATTACAATTGATTGTAGTATGTCGATCTGCCGATTGCGACGCTGACTGGATGAGCCCGACCCCCTTCGATCTGCGGCCACTTGATCTTCGCCCCATCGAATTTTGTTTGGATTTCAGTAGGTTCACGTAGTCGACACTGTCTTGCTGCCAACGCCATTCTTCTGCTGCCCACTCCCCCCATGCCCTCGCCTCCCCCTCATCTGATCATCGTAATGTGCGACGAGCTGCGGGCCTTCGAGGTCGGCTGCTACGGCCACCCCACCGTCCGCACGCCGCGGATCGACGCGATGGCCGAGCAAGGCACCCGCTTCG
>JBCCQE010000035.1:0-34059 GCA_039024495.1 Planctomycetota bacterium
GAGCATGATCCAGCCCGGCAGGGCGGCGAGGAGGCGGGGCTCGGAGCGTGCGGGGGCGGGCATGGCGGGGGTATCGGCCGGGGGGGTTGCGGGGGTTGAGGGAAGGGGGCTCGGCGGGGGGTGAGATGGGGCGGGGGTGACCCACGGGCTCAGCCCGTGGGCTTCGGGGTTGGGTGGGCAGCGGGTACGATGCGGGACTGTGCGTGATGAGGTGACGAATTGCGGCGGGGTGGGGGTGGAGCCTGCGGAGGCTGGGGCGCGGTCGGTCTATCTGGAGACGTTTGGCTGTCAGATGAACGTGTTGGACAGTCAGCTCGTGCGGTCGAGCCTGACGGCGGCGGGGTATGCGTTCACGGACGATTGGAAGTCGGCGGACGTGGTGCTTTACAACACGTGCTCGGTGCGGGAGAAGGCGGAGCAGAAGGTCTGGTCGCGGCTGGGTCGGGTGGGTCAGCACAAGGCGGAGCGGCCGGGCGTGGTGCTGGGGGTGCTGGGGTGCATGGCCGAGCGGGAGGGGACGGAGATGCTGCGGCGGCATCCGCAGGTGGATCTGTTGTGCGGGCCGGGCGAGCTGGACCGTGTGCCTTTGATGGTGGACAACCTGCTGAAGACGGGGGGTTCCGGGGCTTCCGGGGGTTCCGGGGGGCGCGAGGCGGAGGTGGCGCTGCAGGGCAACACGCACCGGCGGTCGGGGACGCTGTCGGCGGCGGAGGACTCGCTGGAGCGGCTGGACCTGTCGCGGAGCTTTGACCCGGACGGCGCGGGGTCGGCTTACGTGCGGATCACGCGGGGGTGCAACAAGTTCTGCACGTATTGCGTGGTGCCGCACACGCGCGGGGCGGAGGTGCATCGGCACCCGGACGCGATCGTCGAGGAGTGTCGGCGCTTGGTGGAGGCGGGGGCGCGGGAGATCACGCTGCTGGGTCAGACGGTGAACCACTATCACTATGACCTCGCGGCGACGGCGGTGGTGGACGGCGTGGCGCAGCCGCAGGTGGGCGCGGCGGTGCGGAACGAGGGGAACGGGTTTGCGATTACCGAGCGGGCGGCGGCAAACGGAGCGGGCGAAACGCGCGAGCTGTTCAGCTTTGCGGATTTGCTGGCGCGGGTGCACGACGAGCTGCCGGGTCTGGCGCGGCTGCGGTTTGTGACGAGCTTCCCGCGGGACTTTGGGGACGACATTCTGCGGGTGATCGCCGAGCGGCCGCGGATCTGTCGGTATCTGCATCTGCCGGTGCAGTCCGGCTCGGACCGGGTGCTGGCGGCGATGAACCGTGGGTACACGGTCGCGGAGTACGTGGACCTGATCGATCGGGCGCGGGCCATCCTGCCGGACGTAGAGATCGCCAGCGACATCATCACGGGCTTTCCGACGGAGACGGAGGAAGATCATCGCGCGACGCTGGAGCTGATCCGTCGGTGCCGATTCAAGAACTCGTTCATTTTTAAGTACAGCCCGCGTCCGGGGACGGCGGCGATCGGGCGATTCGATGACGACGTGCCCGCGGAGGTGAAGAAGCGGCGGAACGCCGAGCTGCTTGCGGTGCAGACGGAGGTGGCGGCGGTGGAGCACGGCAAGTACGTCGGGCGCGAGGTCGAGGTGTTTGTCGAGAAGGAGTCGGGCAAGCCGGCGGAGCGGCCGGTTGCGGCGGGGACGGTGGAGCTGCGGTGGGAGGCACGCGAGGGTGCGGCGGTGTCGGGTGAGGGCGGCGGGGTCGTGCAGCTCAGCGGGCGGACGGGCGGTGACTTGATCGTGTGTTTCGATGGGGATGCGTCGCTGGTCGGCAAGACGGTGTCGGTGAAGATCGATCGGGCGGCGCCGTTGACGTTGTTTGGGGAGTTGGTGGGGTGAGTCGCGCGGCCCTTCGGGCTCGCGGCTAAACGTGGGGGATGGGTTGTCGTAGACTTTCGCGATGCCTGAGACGATTGCGTTGTGGCCGGGGCAGTCGGTGGAGGCGTTGCCGACGCTGACGTGGTACCCCTGCCGCGGTGCGACGGCGAAGACGCCTGCGGTGTTGGTGATCCCCGGTGGCGGGTACCACATGCACGGCGAGCACCTGGGCATGCCGATGGCCGACGCGTTGAACGCCGATGGGTTTCACACGGCGGTGCTGCTGTATCGGCTGGGGCCGGACAACAGGCACCCGGACATGATCCACGACGCGCAGCGGGCGGTGCGGCTGATGCGCGATCGCGGGTGGAGCAAGGTCGGGGTGATCGGCTATTCGGCGGGCGGTCACTTAGCTGGGACGCTGACGGTGCATCACGACCGGTTCGTCTGTGAGGAAGACGACCTGGCGGGGAAGGTGTCGGCCCGGCCGGACTGTTCGGCGCTGGTGTACCCGGTGATCGACATGCAGGGCGCGCCGGCGCACAAGGGGTCGCGGTTGAACTTGCTGGGCGAGGACCGGCTGGACGACTCGGCGTTGCTGGAGCTGCTCAGCGTGCACAAGCACGTGACGAAGGACACGCCGCCGTCGCTGGTGCTGCATTGCGAGCCGGACCCCGGGGTGCCGGTGGAGAACGCGCTGCTGTGGGTGCAGGCGTGCCGGGCGGCGGGGGCGTCGTGGGAGATGTACGTCAGCGAGCGTGGCGGGCACGGCACGCCTTGGCTTTACATCACGCCCGAGGGGCGGTGGTTCAAGGAAATCAGCCACGCCTTTTTCGCGCGGCACTTGATTGATTAACTGTTCCTCTATCGACCTGGAGCGACCGACTTGCTGATTTTCGACGGCCATCTCGACCTGGCGATGATGGCGATCCAGTACGAGCGCGATTTGTTGCAGACTGTGGACTTCCATCGGAAGCGCGAGGTGGGGGTCGATAAGGACGAGCGCGGCGACGCGGTGGTGTCGTTCCCGGAGATGCGGCGGGGGAACGTGCTGGTGTGCGTGACGACGCTGCTTGGGCGGGCCAAGCCCTGGATCGCGGCGGATCGGCGGATCACGCGGGGGTCGGACGACTGGCCGCACCCGTCGATGGTGCACGGGATCGGCCACGCGATGCTGGCGTATTACCGCTGGCTGGAGCGGGCAGGTCACGCGGTGGTGATCGAGACGGCCGAGGACTATGCGAGGCACGTCGCGGCCGCGAAGGCGTCGCCGGGCACGACGCCGATTGGGATGATCATCACGATGGAGGGCGCGGATGGGATCACCGCACCCGACGAGATCGATCACTGGCACCAGGCCGGGCTACGCACGCTGAACCTCGCGCACTTCGGGCGGTCGTTTTATGCGCATGGCACGCCATCGACCGACCCGAACAAGACGTATGACATCGACGGCCCGCTGCTGCCGGCGGCGGATGAGCTGTTCCGCGGGATGGAGCGGTTGGGCATGCCGCTGGACTTGTCGCACCTCAGCGACCAGAGCCTGGCCGGGGCGTTCGATCGCTTTGGCGGGCAGGTGTATGCGTCGCACTCGGGGTGCCGATCGATCGTCGGCAACAACGATCGAGTGCATCCGCAACGAAACATCACCGATGACCACATCCGGGCGATCGTCGAGCGTGACGGAGTGGTTGGCATTCCACTGTTCAATGCCTTTATTGAGCCGGGCTATGGGCCGGCGGGCTGTCGTATTTCACGGCTCGTGGACCACCTGCGGCGTATCTGCGACATCGCCGGCGACACGGCCCACGCGGCGATCGGCTCGGACCTGGACGGCGGGTTCGGTCGTGAGCACGTGCCGCATGAGATCGAGACGATCGCCGACCTGCCGCGGATCGGCGAGGCGATGGTGGAAGCCGGGTTCACCCAAGCGGATGCCGAGGCCGTGCTGGGCGGGAATTGGCTGCGTTTCTGGGGCGAGAACCTGCCATCGGCGGCCGGGGCTTAGCGGTTTTCTGGATCGCGTGGCTAGACTGACCGATTGACCCTGACGTGACGATGCTCGAACGGACCTTCACGAACCCGCTGATCCGCCCGGCCGATCTCGCGCCCAGCCGCGAGGGGATGCGCGTGGTCGGCGTGTTCAACCCCGGGGTGGCCGAGCACGACGGGCAGGTGGTGATCGTCGCGCGGGTGGTCGAGGCCCCGGTCGACGTGCCCGAAGACGTCGTGGGCTCGCCGCGGCTGGACCATCACGGCACGCTGGCGGTGGACCACCTGCCGGCCGACGAGTACGACCTGTCCGACCGGCGGACGGTGTTTCGCAAGGCGGACGGGCTCAAGCGGCTGCGGTTCCTGTCGCACTTCCGCGTGTTCTTCTCCGAGGACGGCAAGTCGGTGACGCCCGAGGCGATCGAGAACGCGATCGTCATCCAGCCCGAGGGCCCTTACGAAACCTTCGGCATCGAGGACCCGCGGATTACGCGCATCGGCGACCTGGCGTACATCACGTACGTGGCGGTGTCGCCGCGTGGCGTGTGCACGAGCCTGATGTCGACGACGGACTTCAAGTCGTTTCACCGGCACGGCATCGTCTTCGCGCCGGACAACAAGGACGTGGTGCTGTTCCCCGAGCGGCTGCTGGGCGATTACATCGCGCTGCACCGGCCGATGCCGGCGATCAAGTTTTCCGAGCCGGCGATGTGGGTGAGCCGATCGCAGAACCTGCTGCACTGGGGCGGGCACGAGCGGCTGGTGAGCGACGGCGACGAGGGCGTGAGCGTGGGGTTGCGGTACGGAGGGGGGACGCCGCCGATCCGCACGCGCGACGGCTGGCTGATGATCTATCACGTCAAGCACGAGCTGCCGGATGCGGCGGATGGCGGCAAGCGTTTCCGTTACGTGGCGCACGCGATGCTGCTGCACCCGGACAACCCGAGCCGGGTGTTGGGCGCGTCGGTCGAGCCGGTGATGAAGCCGGAGGAGGCGTTCGAGCGGCGGGGCTTCGTGGACGACGTCGTGTTCCCGACGGGGATCGTCGAGCGCGAGGGCGTGTTCTACGTGTACTACGGCGCGGCGGACGAGGTGACGGCGGTGTGCGGGTTCGACCGGGTTGAGCTGCTTGAGGCGTGCAGCAGCGCGGAGCCTGCGTCGGCGGGGTGAGCGTTTTCGATTCGAGGGGCCATCGATCGCCGAAGAGCCGTCCAAACCGAAGCCCGAGACGCCCGAGCGTGTTCCGTGGGTCTTGCGGTTTTTCGGGGCTTTGCTGGGTGCGGTGTGGTTTCTGCTGTTGGGCTTGGTGGCGACGCCGTTCTTGATTGTCTTCGCGGGGTCCTGGTGGTTTCTGCTGACGCTGCCTGCGATGCCGGTCGTTGGCGCGTGCGTTGGCTTTGCGTATCCGCGGTGCGTGGGGGCGCTGGTGGATCGCACGGATGTGGGTGGCATCCCGATGACCGATTGGCTGGCGCGCACGATCCTCGGCCTAGTTCGTTTGATTGCGAAGGGTTTTGATTGACCGGGCCGGCGCGGCGTCAGGCGAGCTTGCCGTTGCGGGCCTGGGGGAAGCTGGATTCGAGCCAGACGGTGGGGCCGTGGACGGTCACGCGGCTGTGGCGGAGGTTGGGCGGGATGAGCATGGTCTGCCCGGCGGCGAAGGTGGCGTCGGGCGCGCCGCTGCCGGCGAGGATGGCGCCGCTGCCTTGGATGACGGTCCAGACGACGGGCTGGTCGTAGGAGGCCTCGGAGATGTAGTCGGCCTGGACCTCGACGCGGTGGACGTCGAAGAAGTCGCACGAGCAGAGGTGCGTGCGGACGGCGTGCTCGCCCTCGACGCGGGTCATCGGCTCGTAGGCGGAGGCGTCGAGCGGGCCGAAGTCGATGCACTGCATGGCCTGATCGATGTGCAGCTCGCGGCCGGTGCGGCCCCAGTCGTACACGCGGAAGGTCGTGTCGCTGGGCGTCTGCACCTCGGTGACCAGCACGCCCGTGCCCAGCGCGTGGCAGGTGCCGCTGGGCAGGTAGTGGAAGTCGCCGGCCTCGACGGGCACGCGGATCATCAGCTCTTCGACGGTGTTGTCGGCGATCGCCTTGCGGAACTGCTCGGGCGTGGTGCCTTCCTGGATGCCCTTGTAGATCGCGGCGTCGACGTTGGCGGCGACGACGTACCAGCACTCGCTCTTGAGGTGGGCGTCGTCGTGGGCCGCGGCGTAGTCCGGGCTGGGGTGGACTTGAACCGAAAGGTTGTCGCTGGCGTCGAGGAACTTGACGAGCAGCGGGAAGTCGCCGCCGGGCGTGAGCGGCAGGTCGCCCAGGAGTTCGGCGCCGTACTCGGCCATCGCATCGTGCAGCGTGCGGCCGGCGAGGTGGCCGTTGAGGATGACGGATCGCTCGGCCCCGCCGCCGCCGCCGGACGCCGAGGTGGAGGCCAGGTCGGCCAGCTCCCACGACTCGCCGATGTCGCCGTCCGGCAGCATCCGGTTGAGCGACTCCATGCGCCGACCGCCCCAGACCTTGGCCTTGTAGATCGGCGCGAGCTTCAGCGGGTAGAGCGGCAGTTCGGGCATCGGGCAGAATACTAACCAACCCTCCGCCCACCGCAAGAGCCCGCCGCTGAGGCCGGTGACGGTTGCGCGGGGCTTGCTTTACACTTCGCCGGATGATGCATCGCAGACCCACACGCCAGGTCACGCTCGGCGACGACCGCGTCGGCACCGTCAAGATCGGCGGCGGCAAGCCCGCCCAGGACGGCACGCCCACCACCCCCGCCCCCGTGGCCGTCCAGACGATGACGGCCGGCTACACGCACGACGTCGAGGCCTGCGTCGCCGAGATCAACAAGCTCGCCGCCGCCGGGGCCGATGTGGTCCGCGTCGCCGTGCCGGAGAAGAAGGACACCGACGCGCTCAAAGAGATCATCCCCCGCGTGTCGGTGCCGATCGTGGCGGACGTGCACTTCCACTTCAAGCGGGCGCTCGAGGCCGTCGAGGCCGGCGTGCACAAGATCCGCCTCAACCCCGGCAACATCCAGGACCGCAAGCAGGTCGAAGAGGTGATCGCCGCGTGCAAAGAGCGCGGCCTGCCGATCCGCATCGGCGTGAACGAGGGCTCGATCATCGAGCGCAAGGACAAGCAGAAGCGCATGAAGGAGCTGGGCGGCGTCTTCTCCGACTCCAAGCACGGCCACTTCCTGGCGATCATGATCGCCAAGCTCGAGGAATACCTCGACATCTTCTACGAGAGCGATTTCTACGACATCTGCATCTCCGCGAAGTCGCCGGACCCCACGCTGTGCATCGCGGCGTACACCGAAGTCAGCAAGCGGTTCGACCACCCGCTGCACCTGGGCGTGACGCACGCCGGGCCCAAGGAGACGGGCACGATCCGCTCGGTCGTGCCGTTGGGTCACCTGCTGGCGTCGGGCATCGGCGACACGGTGCGCATCAGTTACGCGAACGACCCGGTGTACGAGGTCGAGGATGCGCTGGAGCTTTTGTATTGCCTGGAGCTTCGCGAGCGCGTGGGTGTTGATCTCATCGGTTGCCCGACGTGCGGGCGGATCCAGGTGGACCTGTTCACGCTGATCCAGGACGTGCGGGCTAAGCTCAAGGAGCTGGTGCTGCCGATCAAGGTGGCGGTGATGGGCTGCATCGTGAACGGGCCGGGCGAGGCCGAGGGCGCGGACGTGGCGATCTTCGCCGGCGACCGGCGGGGGATCATCTACGTGCAGGGCCAGAAGGTTGCGAACGTGCCGGAGGAGGAGATCCTCGATCGGCTGCTCGAGGAGTGCCAGAAGTTCGAGGCGAAGGTGCGGGCGGGCGAGGCGAAGCTGGGCGAGAAGGTGGTAGAGATCCTGCCGCCGGACCCGATCGGCGAGCTGGGGTCGGGGTTCGACAAGATCGCGGCGGGCGACGTGGAGCAGGTCGGCGGGACGACGCCGCTGACGGTGGGCGGGAGCTGAGGCGTCGGGGCCTCGCGGCTTCGGAGGTCGAGGCGTCTGCGGTTGGTTTTTAGCGGGTTTTAGGGGTGTGGCCTGTGAGGGTCGCGTTTAAACGCCCTGGATTTGCCTTCGTGCATTGCAACCGGGCAGCGTCCTGTTAGGGTGTGTCGGGCAGTCGCGTCGGCGGCGATTCAGACTTTCTCAGCAGGAGCGAGGCATGAAGGTTTCGGGCGGTTTTGTAGCGGCGGCGGTGGCCTCGGGCGTGATCGCGTGCCCGGCGGCGGGGCTGACCATTGAGATCGATTACACGTTTGACTCGGGGTTCTTGACGAGCAACTCCGTCGCACAGGCGGCGCTCGAGCAAGCGGCGGCCGACCTGAGCGAACTCGTCACCACGAGCCTCGGGGCGGTTCAGGACACCAACTTCTTCGACGCCGGTGCGGGCGAAGCGACGTTCGATTTTTCGTACAGCTACACCAATCCGTCCACAGGGAGCATCCAGACGCTGAATCCGGTCTCGCTGCCAGAGGACGTGGTCCGCGTATTTGTGGGCGCTCAGCTGCTGCCTTCGCCGACGTTGGGCAGGGGCGGGCCGGGTGGCACGGGGATCAGCGCCGGCTTCGGGTACGGCGGTTTTATCTCAGATATCCAAGCCGACACTCCTGTCGCGTGGCAGACTGCAAAGGCCGCGGCCGAGGCCAACATCCGCCGTGGTGGGCCTGTCTATGGAAATCTCAGCGCGACGCTTGTAGACGACAACGGCATCGTCGGGCCGTTCAGCTACGACTTCGACACCGGCGTGGGGATCGGCAACGTCTGGTTCGACACCGATAGCAGCTGGCATTTCGATCACACCACGCCGGTGACGCCCGGCAAGTCGGACTTTTATTCGGTGGCTTTGCACGAACTGATCCATGTCCTTGGCGTCGGCACGGCCGATGCGTGGGACGACCTCGTCACCAACCTTAGCGGCGCGGGCGGCGAGTGGACCGGCCCCGAAGTCTCGGCCCTAGTGGGCTCGGGCACCACCGTTGTGGATGACGACGGCGTCCACATCCTCGAGGGCTTCCAGAGCGTCAGCATTGACACGGGCCTTCCGCAAGAAGTCGTGATGGACCCGACGATTACCGTCGGCACGCGTAAGACGATCACAGAGCTCGACATTGCCTTCCTTGCCGACATGGGCTGGGACATCGCGCTGCCCAACCCCGGACTCGCCGGCGATTTCGACGACGATGGCGACGTCGACGCCGACGACATCGACCTGCTGTTCGCCAACCTCGGCAACGCCGACTTCGACCTGACCGACGACGGCAACGCCGACTCGGCCGACCTCGACGAGCTGATCCTCAACATCCTCGGCACCGCCTACGCCGACGCCAACCTGGACATGAAGGTCGACACCTCCGACCTCGCGATCCTCGCCGCCAACTTCGGCACGATCGCGGGCTGGGGCACCGCGAACTTCAACGGCCCGGGCATCGTGAACACCTCGGACTTGGCGATCCTCGCCGCGAACTTCGGCTTCGACGGGACCGGCTCGGCGCTGGCCCTCGCGGCGGTGCCCGAGCCGGCGGGCGTGGCGTTGCTGGGGCTCGGGCTGGCGGGCCTGGCCGTTCGTCGTCGCTGACTCGGCCGCTCGGTCGTGGGCTGTGAGCGCGAGCGACGCCATGTTGTGGTTGTGCGCGGCGTGCAGATGGGTCACGATGGTGCCATGAGCCGTTGTTCGCACGATCACGATCAGCCGAGTGAGGTCGTCATGGCATCGCCGAGCTGGCTGGAGTCGGCCTTGCCGACCGAGCCGATCCGCGACGGCGTGGAGCGCATGCGGGTGGCGATCGAGTTGGCCAAGCGGAACGTCGCCGAGCGGACGGGCGGGCCGTTCGGGGCGGCGGTGTTCGTTGAGGCCACGGGCGAACTGATCGCCGGCGGGGTGAACGTGGTGGTGGCCAGCAGTTGCTCGCACGCCCACGCGGAGATGATGGCGTTGGGCCTGGCGCAGCGCAAGCTCGGCGTGCACGACCTCGCGTCGGCCGGGCTAGGGGATCTGCAATTGGTGTCGAGCTGCGAGCCGTGCGCGATGTGCCTGGGCGCGACGGTGTGGAGCGGCGTGCGGAGCGTGATGGTCGGCGCAAGCGACGCGGATGCGCGGTCGATCGGTTTCGACGAGGGGCCGAAGGTGGCGTCGTGGATCGATGCGTTGAGCGACCGCGGGATCAAGGTCCAGGCCGACGTCCTCCGCGAGGAAGCCGCCGCGGTGCTGCGGAGCTACCTGGCCGACGGGCAGCAGATCTACAACGGTCGCGAGTAGCCGCGATCGCCGAGTCAGGCGACGTGGCCGGAGGGCTGGCCGCTGCCGTTGGCGGCTATCTCCTGCCCTTGAAGGGCGGGCGCGCGGCGGCCGGTGAGCAGGGCGAGCGCGAGGTGCCCGGCGGCGATGGCGGCGTCGCTGAAGGCCCCCGTCTCCTTGGCCGACCAGCAGCTCATCGCCACGCGCTCGCGCAGCGCCGGCAGCAGGCGGGCGTGCACCGCGGCCTCCAGCGGCGCGCTGAGCACCGGCATCACCGCGGCCATCGGCCCGGCGCCGACCCACACGACGCGGCGCGGCCGGCTGAAGTTGATGACGTTGGCCGAGGCCTCGGCGAGACGCTCGACGATCCAGCGTTCGGGGCTGTCGGGCGGGCCGTCGGGGTGCGCTTGGGCTTGGGCGGCCCAGCGTCGCAGGGCGGACGGCAGGCGCCGGCGCGAGCCGTCGAGGCGGTGGATCATGTCGCTGCTGAAGACCCGCTCGATGCAGCGCGGCTGGCCGCAGAAGCAGACCGCTGGTCTCGGAGCCGCCGCGCTGGCGAAGGCTTCTAGCCCCACCTGCGTGTGGCCGAGCTCGTTGGCGCCGCGGACGCAGCCGGGGTCGGACTCGCCGCCGCCTGGCATGAGCGAGGCACCGATCGCGCCGTCGCCGAGCCGGACGAGCAGCGTGGTCTCGCCGGCGGCGTGGGGCTGGCTGAGCCGCCACCAATCGGCGATGGCGTGGACGTCGTTCTCGAAGGCCATCGGGCGCGGGCGGGCCGCCTCCACCAGCGGGTGCAGCGACACCCCGCCGGCCTCGTGCGCGACCGAGCTGAACAACAGCCGCATCGCCGATTCGTCGAGCAGGCCCGGCGAAGACACGCCTACCGCGAGCGTGCGCTTCTTCATCAGCTCGCCGATGGCCTCCGCGCCGGCTTCGATCAACGCCGGGGCGCGGCGGACGCGCCGGGTGACGGGCCGGCCAAGCGGCTCGCCGGTGAGGCTCAGCCGAACGGCCTGGAGCTCGCCGGGCATCAGCGCCAGGCCGATGACATCGCGCGAGCGGTCGTCGACCTCGACGAGGGTGGCGGGGCGGCCGCGGCCCTCGCCGCCGAGGCGTTGGTTGGCGTGGGCGGTGCCGGCCTCGCGGACCCAGCGGGCCGAGACCATGGCGTCGATCGTCTGGCCGACGGTGTTGGGGCGAAGCCCGGTGCGGCGGTGCAGCTCGGCGCGGCTGGCGGGTCCGGCCTCGAGCAGCGACCGCAGCATGGCCGCCCAGGCGGTAGGCGGGGCCGACTTGTGGGGCGGTTCGAGGGGCATACGATGGGCCTGCGGAGCCGTCCGACCCCGGGCAGCGATTAAACATCGGTGCGTTACTAAAATCAACCTTCCGGGTTGATTAAACATCGACCCGTTAATAATATTGCGGCACGCGGGTGAGGTGTCCCGGCCACTCGGCCGTGCTCGCCCGATCGCACCGCCCAACGCCCCCACGGACCGCCGCCATGACCGCCACGACGTCTTCTTCGCAGACGCTGCCCTCTCCTTTTGCCTCGCGCGAGCGGGTGCCGGTGTCGGTGTTCGACCAGCCCTCGGACGCGTCCAAGCACGTCGCCGCCGAGATCGCCGACCTGATCCGCAGCAAGGCGGCCGAGGGCAAGAAGGCCGTGCTCGGCCTAGCGACCGGCTCGACGCCGGTGTCGGTCTACAACGAGCTGATCCGCCTGCACCGCGAGGAGGGGCTGTCGTTTTCGAACGTCGTGACGTTCAACCTCGACGAGTACTTCCCGATGCAGCCGGACGAGCTGCAGAGCTACGTCCGCTTCATGCGCGAGCACCTGTTCGACCACGTCGACATCCCCGAGGGCGCGGCCCACGTGCCGGACGGCACGCTGTCGGTCGACGAGGTCCCGCGGTACTGCGCCGACTACGAGAAGGCGATCGCCGATGCGGGGGGCATCGATATTCAGTTGCTCGGCATCGGTCGCACGGGGCACATCGGCTTCAACGAGCCGGGCTCGGGCGTCGAGTCGCGCACGCGCATGATCTGGCTCGATCGGCTGACCCGCCTCGACGCGGCGTCGGACTTCTTCGGCATCGAGCACGTGCCGACCCGCGCGATCACCATGGGCGTCGGCACGATCATGGCCGCCAAGCGGATCGTCCTGATGGCGTGGGGCGAGGGCAAGGCGCCGGTCGTGGCCAAGGCCGTCGAGGGCGAGATCACCGACGCGGTCGCGGCGTCGTTCCTGCAGCAGCACCGCGATGCGCAGTTCGTCATCGACGAGGCGGCGTCGGCGCACCTCACCCGCTCGGCCTGCCCGTGGGTCGTCGGCGACGTGCACTGGGACCGCCAGCTCATCCGCAAGGCCGTGATCTGGCTCGCCCGCCACGTGGGCAAGCCGATCCTCAAGCTGACCGACGAGGACTACAACGAGCACCACCTGCAGTCGCTGATCGCCGAGCACGGCCCGGCGTATCAGATCAACGTCGACACGTTCCGCGTGATGCAGGGTTCGATCACCGGCTGGCCGGGCGGCAAGCCCGAGGCCGGCAGCGAGGCGGCGGTGCGGCTGAAGATGCGCGAGCCAGCTCCGGCGGGTGGGCCCGCGATGGGGCGTGGCCAGCAGCACGCGAAGTCGCCTGCGTTCCCCAAGCGGGTGGTCGTGTTCTCGCCGCACCCGGACGACGACGTGATCTCGATGGGCGGCACGCTGATCCGCCTGGTCGATCACGGCCACGAGGTGCACGTCGCGTACCAGGTGTCGGGCAACATCGCGGTGTTTGACGACGACGCCAGCCGGTTCGCCGACTTCGCCGCCGAGTTCAACCGCATGTTCGGCATCGACAACGCCAAGACCCGCGAGGTCGAGGAGCACATCGAGCAGTTCCTCAAGAACAAGCAGCCCGGCCAGGTCGACAGCGACTCGGTGCAGCTCATCAAGGGGGTGATCCGCCGCGGCGAGGCCCGCGCGGCCGGCCGGTACTGCGGCATCCCCGACGAGCGGCTGCACTTCCTGGACATGCCGTTCTACGAGACGGGCACCGTCCGCAAGAAAGACCTCGGCGAAGAAGACATCCAGATCATCGTCGACCTGCTCAAGAAGGTGCGCCCGCACCAGGTCTACGCCGCGGGCGACCTGTCCGACCCGCACGGCACGCACCGCACGTGTCTGGCGGCGATCTTCGAGGCTTGCCGTCGCGTGGAGAACGAGGCGTGGTACGACGAGTGCGACGTCTGGTTGTACCGCGGGGCGTGGCAGGAGTGGGACCCCGAGCAGATCGAGATGGCTGTGCCGCTGTCGCCCGAAGAGTTGCAACGCAAGCGCGTGGCGATCTTCAAGCACGAGTCGCAGAAGGACAAGGCGTTGTTCCCCGGCTCGGACGAGCGCGAGTTCTGGCAGCGGGCCGAGGACCGCAACCGCGCGACGGCCGTGCTCTACGACAAGCTCGGCCTGGCCGAGTACGAGGCGATAGAGGGCTTCGTACGCTGGAAGCCGGACGAAGACGCGTGATCGACGCGGCGGCCGCGAGGTTCAAAGTTGTTGCGTGGGTGCTGCGTGCGGTGTGCGTGATGTTGTGGTGCGTGGCGATTCTGGTTGGCGTGTCCGGCGTCGCTGTGGCGGCCGAGCCACGCTTCGAGCGGGTCGAGCTTGCGGTGGGTGTGGATGGCGTTGCGACGTGGTGGCTGCCGGGCGACGCGGACGCGTGGGTGCTGCCGGTTGTTGGCGGCGTGGAGGTGCGGCGCGCGGATCTGGCGATGCGGTCGTGGTTGTTGGAACATCAGCCGTTTCACCTGCTGGAGTTGCCGGTGGTGGGTGCGACTCGGGGCGGAGTGACGACGACAGCGATCGTGCCGTGGCCGCACTACGCGCAGATCGTGGTCGGGGAGTCGGGCGACGATCTAGCGGTGGGTGTGCGATTTGTGTTTCCCGAGAGGCGGTTGGGGGCGACGCTTGTGGAGGTGGTGATCGCGGAGACCGAGGCGTCGCCGATTGCGCCGGCGATGGCGTTGCGGGCGTGGCGGGATGGTGGTGAGGGGTTGGGTGGGGTGCCGCCGCGGGTCACCTTGGCCGATAAGGCGAAGAAGAATCCGAACATTGATCGGCTGCTAGGCGCGCCGCATCTCTATCTCTGGGGCAACGCGTTGTTCAGTCGGCAGGATGTGCCGCGCCGGCGGTGGATTGCTGTGGCCGAGTCGCTGCGGGCCGCGCCGGCGGGGGCGACGCTAGGTCGGCTTACGGCGACGTTTACGGATGACGAACGCGCGGCGGTCGCGGAGCTTGCTTCGGCGGATTGGCCGATGGGGTATCTGACGCGGACGTTGGCGGCGGCGATCGATCGCGGGCTGCGTGACCCGGCGTGGCTGGATCAGCCGGCGGATCGTTCGCTTGGCCATGTGATCGATCGGAACCGTGAGGCGTTGGTATCTACGTTGCCGAACGACCTGGCAGACCCGGCGACGTGGGGCGGGGCGATGTCGCCCGCGTTGCTTGTGGCGATGGAGCGGGCCGGGATCGATCAGGCACTGCTGCTATTAAGCAACCTCTACGCCGACACTCCGCGGCCTGACTTTGCCGCCGCGGCCGAGCGAGCGGGCTACTTGCTCGGGCGCTACGACAGCTACCACAGCGTCCACGCGCCCCACGCCGGGCCGAACGACACGTGGGACACCGCGCAGTTCGACCGCATGGCGTATGAGCAGGGCCGCGTGATCCGCGCGGATGGCGCGGGCAAGCCGGGCTTCCGCGGGCGTGGGTATCACTTCGCGCCTTCGTTCGCCGAGCCTTACGTCAAGCGGCGGATCGGCGGGGTGCTGGCGGAGACGCCGCAGACGGCTTGGTTCTTCGATTGCGATGCGGCGTACGAGTACTTCGATGACTACCGCCCCGGGCGCGAGGCGACGCGCTTGGATGACGTCGCCGCGCGGCTCGCCCGGCTGCGTTGGGCGGCTGACGCGCACGGCCTCGTCGTGGGCAGCGAGGGTGGGTCGCTGCTGTTCGCCAACGCGATCGCCTTCGGCCACGGCGTGCACACGCCCTACTTCGGTCACCACTACGCGGGGTATCGCGATCGTTCGAGCCCGTACTTCGGCGGTCGGCACTGGCCGCCGGACCAGCCGGACCAGTCGTTCAAGCCGATCCCGTTGCCCGACGAGGTGGTCTCGCCGTACTTCGACCCCGCGGCACGGGTGCCGCTCTATCAGGCGGCGGCGCGGGACGAGGTGGTGACGTCGCACCACTGGGCGTACGACTCGATCAAGCTGAGCAACGTCGCGGCGACGCGCGAATTGATGGAGCTTCTGTACCTCGTGCCGCCGATGCTGCACGTGAGCCGTGCGACGTTCGTCGAGCGTCACGCGGCGGTGGCGGATCGTTTCAAGCTGTTTGCCGAGCTGCACGGGGCCTACGGCTTCGCGCCGATGGTTTCGTTCGAGCACGTCACCGACGATCGCCTCGTCCAGCGGACGGTCTTTGACAACGGCTCGTCTCGGTTGACTCTGACGGCGAATTTCGCCCCCGATGAGCGGGCCGGCATTCCGGGTCGCACGATTGTGGCCCACGACGCGGCGATCGGCCGTACTGTGACGCACCGTGCCGCACACACGACGGACTGAATTTTCTCCTACGAGGATGCTTCTGCGATGACCACGCCCCGCTTGCTTGCCCGATTCGTCGCCCTAATGGCTTTGGCGTTGCCGCTCACGGCCGCACCCGTCGCCGCCGATGCGCACGAGCTGCCCGAGCCGCGGCGTGAGTTCCGCGCGGCGTGGATCGCCACGGTCGCCAATATCGATTGGCCGAGCCGCAAGGGCATGCTGATGGACGAGGCCAAGGCCGAGCTGGTCGCTCAGCTCGATCGCCTCGTCGAGATGAACATGAACGCGGTGGTCTTTCAGATCCGCCCGACCGGCGACGCGCTGTATCAATCCGAGCTGGAGCCCTGGTCGGAGTGGCTGACCGGCGAGACCGGCAAGGCCCCGTCGCCGATGTGGGACCCGCTGGAGTTTGCCGTCGAGGAGGCCCACGCCCGCGGGCTCGAGCTGCATGTGTGGTTCAACCCGTACCGGGCCAAGCACGCCACCAGCAAGACCGACCCGGTCGCCCCGGCGTTGGCCGCGACCAACCCGTCGGTCGTGAAGCAATACGGCAATCAGATGTGGATGGACCCCGGCGAGCCCGTCGTGCAGCAGCACTCGCTCGCGGTCGTGCTCGACGTCACCCGCCGCTACGACATCGACGGCGTCCACATGGACGACTACTTCTACCCCTACCCCGTGCGCGACGAAGACAAGAACGAGATCGAGTTCCCCGACGACGCTTCGTACGCCGCGTACGTCGAGGGCGGCGGCAAGCTCGGGCGCGACGACTGGCGCCGCAAGAGCGTCAACGACTTCGTGCAGGAGATGTACGCCGGGGTGAAGGCGATCAAGCCGCACGTAAAGGTTGGGCTCAGCCCGTTTGGCATCTATCGCCCGGGGCACCCGCACTTCATCCAAGGGTTTGACCAGTACGACAAGCTGTACGCCGACCCTGCGCTGTGGCTGCGCGAGGGGTGGATGGATTACGTGACCCCGCAGCTGTATTGGCCGATCGCGCCGCCGCAGCAGAGCTTCACGGCGCTGCTCTCGTGGTGGGATGACCACAACCCGATGGGGCGTCACGTGTGGCCGGGCCTCGCGCCGTACCGCCACTTCGACGACGAGCGCGGGCGTTACCCGGTCGAAGAGTTCGTCTATCAGGTTCGGTACGCGCGTTACCTCACGTCGGTGAGCGACGGGCACATCCACTTCTCGATGAAGTGGCTGATGCCGCTCGAGGAGGGCAACGCGCTGGCGGATCGGCTGAGCGAAGCCGTTTACGACGAGCCGGCGATGGTGCCGGCGACGCCGTGGCTAGCGGGCGATGCGGAGCTGCCGGCGGCGCCGGCGGTGCGTGGCGTGGCCGTGCGTGATGCGGAGGTCGAGGTGACGATCAACTCGTCGTCGGCGAGGTCGTCGCCGCGGTGGGTCGTGCAGGTCGAGCGGGACGGGGCCTGGTTCGAGGCGTTCGGCACCCCGGGCGAGTCGCGTGTGACCGTCGCCACGCCCGGCGGCGGGGCGGTCGATCGGGTCGCGGTGCGTCTGGCGGACCGGTTCGGCCGGCTGGGCGAGCCCACGATCCGCGAGGGCGGCCGCTGACGCGGGCGTCGACACTCGGCCGCCAAAGGCCCGGCGGGCTTGACCGTGAGGCCCCGAGATTCGATATACTGCCGGGCTCGACGGAGCGGCCGCCGAAGGTGCGGAAGCGAGGTCGAGCCGCGTCGCAGGACGCACGCGGGCTTGTAGCTCAGTTGGTTAGAGCGCACCCCTGATAAGGGTGAGGTCGGAGGTTCGAGTCCTCCCAGGCCCATTGCCGTAAGGCACGCTAGGAACGGCACATAACGCCGTTACCCGCATGTGCGGAGCCAGCGTGATGCAGAAAAGTTGTGCGGAAGCTTCCGCGCAACGCATCACAGGAGCCGCCCATGCCCCGAAAGCCACGCGTCCCCAGCTACCGCCTGCACAGGTCCTCAGGGCAGGCGATCGTCACACTCACCGACCGCCACACCCGCCGCCGCAGGGACGTGTTGCTCGGCGAGCACGGCACGCAGGCGAGCCACAAGCTGTACGACCGCGTCATCGCCGACTGGATCGCCGCCGGGCGGGTGCTCGACAGGGCGACCG
Organism: Planctomycetota bacterium; assembly: GCA_039024495.1. Taxonomy (GTDB): domain Bacteria; phylum Planctomycetota; class Phycisphaerae; order Phycisphaerales; family Phycisphaeraceae; genus JBCBUE01. The sequence goes on from JBCCQE010000035.1 coordinate 17,758, forward strand.
TGCCCGACGTGCCCGACGTGCCCACGGCGCCGGCGGCCTTGTCGATTGCTCGCCTACTGCTGGACTTCTGGAAGGACGAGAAGGCTCGCCACGGCGCGACCGATGAGACCCTCACGCCCAACCTCTACACCGTGCGTGTGGGCCTTCGGGTCTGCCGATCGGTCTGCGGCGCCGACCCGGTCGATAGCTTCGGCCCCAAGAAGCTCAGCGCTGTCCGCGACGTCCTGATCGAGCAGGGCCTAGGCCGCCACACGATCACCCGGCACATCAAGAACATCGTCCGGGCCTTCCGGTGGGGCGTCAGTCAAGAGCGTGTGAGCCCCGAGCAGCTCACGGCGCTGCAGGCGGTGCGCAACCTCGGCCGCGGCGAGCGGGGTGTGCCGCAGGAGAAGAAACGCCACCCCGTCGACCGCCCCCGCGTCGACGCGATCCGGCCGCACGTCTCGCCGCAGGTCTGGGCGATGGTCGAGCTCGCGTGGCTGACCGGCATGCGGCGCAGCGAGGTCGTGTCGATGCGTCCGATCGACATCGAGACCACCGGCGAGGTCTGGGTCTACCGGCCCGTCAGTCACAAGACCGCCCACCGCGGGCACGACCGCGTCATCGACCTGGGCCCGCTCGCCCAGGATGTGCTGCGCCCTTTCCTGAGCCGCGACCTCCGCTCGCCCGTGTTTAGCCCACGCGAGGCACTCAAGGCCCGCAAGGCGGCCCTAGCGACCGAGGGCAAGCAAGGTCGACCGGAGCAGCCCTCGCCCGAGCCGAAGACCGACCGCCGGCTCGGCGACGCGTACACACCGGCGGCGGTCACCCGAGCGATCGCCCGGGCCTGCGACGCCGCGGGCATCGAGCGGTGGACCTTCCATCAGTTGCGCCACACCCACGCCACCATCGTCCGCAAGGAGTACGGCATTGAGGCCGCAAGCGCCCGGCTCGGGCACCGCGGCGTGGATGTGACGCTCCGATACGCCGAGGCCGACCGCGAGACCTCGCGCGAGGTTGCCCGAGCAATCGGCTGACTGCGTTCGCTCCACCCATCCCAGCCCCTCCACGCCCCTCATGCCTGGGAGCCGCCACTGGCAGCCACGCGTAACACCACCCATCCAAACGTGGGCACCTCGTAGGGCTGAATTCGCGACGAGACCGACCGTACGCCCTAATCGCTCCTTTTCAACTCGCTCAATGAGTCCTTGCAATGCCTCATGACTGCCGCCAATCTGCCCAAGACCGATGCGTTCAGCCTATATTCGACGCAAGACTCGGCCGGGGCACGATGAGGCCGGTCGGCGGGCGTCACCGTCGCGACGAGGACGCTGTCCTCGCGACCAGAAGGAAGACCTTGTGGTTTGCAGCGATGTCGCTCGACGAGGCGGTCGGGGCGATTAACTGACTCAGAAAGGATAAAGCCCTCATGCATACACCCGCGGACCAACAACCGATTCTTCTGACGTCCGAGCGGCACTGCCTAATCCGGCTGTTCTTAACGATTCAGAGTTATGACGCGCCCGAACTGATCGACGAAGTCCCGGCCATGTCTGGCCGCGAGCTCGAACGAGAGTTGGCCCGATACCGTCGCAGCCTGGCGGACCTTGCCAACGAATCTGCCGAGCTACCGCATTCACCTATCGCCCGCGGGCTTCACCGGCATGCGCGGATGGGACTGGAGGTTTTCCGCCAGATGTTCACCCCGCCCCCGCTGCAGTTGTTGCTCGTCCTGAAGAAGTGGCGCTACATGGCCAGCCGGTACATGCCCCTGATCGATGAGGCACTCGACCGTTCCCAAACGCCGCCTGCCCTCAAAAACTCCCTAGATCAAGACATCTATCAAGCCGTCTCACTGGAGCCCGGCCTCACCGCCAAAGAAATCGCGACGCGGGTGCATAGATCCCATGACACCGTCAAGGGACGGCTCAGCCGCAAGGGCCAGCTGCAGGGCGAGGGATACATCACGAACTCAGGCAAAGGTTACGTGCGGGCAGATCGGCACTAAATCAACACCTTTCGCCTCTGTTCGATTGCGACGCGTTGCGGCAAATTGCGGCAATGCAATCCGACGCCTACCAAACGCAACTTGACCCCTTCGACCCAGACCTCGAGCCGGTAGTCGCCATTCTCCGGCGGCTGCCCGGTCGACCGCATCGAGCCGCCGCGACGCGCTGGTCGCAGCAAGGCTTAGCAACGATTCGCATTGGCCGTCAGCTCTTTACGACCGCTCATGAGGTACGTCGCTTCTTGTCTAGCCGTCAAGATCCGACAGCCGTCCGGCGCGGTACCGTCCGTGAGGACGAAGTCCATGACTCGATGAGGCGTCTCGAAGCGGACTGCCGTGAGGCGGGGCTCTGATTCGGAACCAAGGGGTCCGTTCCCCGTCCAAGCCCAGCCAACCCGGAACTCGGAGCCCGCACTGTGCCTACCAACCCGGCAACAGGTAAGGCCGAGCATCACGCCAGATTCCCGATGTGGCTTATGGATGCGCCCGCCTTCCACCGACTGAGTGCAAACGACCTAAAGGTCCTTCTTGTGATCCTTGGCTACCGACGCGCTCACTCCTTGAGCACCAACCCCGTGGGCCGAGCCGCGATAGCAGGACGAGCCCAGATGCCAATGGGCAGCGTTGACCGATCGCTGCGCAAGCTTCGCGAGTCCGGGGTACTCATCGCGCACGAAGCAAAGCGCCGAGGCGGCGCGAACAGCTACACCATTGCCGACTCCGAAGCGCACGTTGATGTTGAATCCGAGGGCGCCATCGAAGCGCACCGCGTGGCCGATTTGATAGAGGATCAGCCCCCTACCGATGCGCATGTTACCCACCCACCGACGCGACGGGACCCCCCGTCAGATGCGAGCGTTCCCCTCCTACCGATGCGCGCGAAACCCCCCGCGCCGGCGCGGGTGCATACAGGAGTAACAGGAAACACAGACAGCCCGGGGCTGGCGGCGATGCTTCGCGACTGGGGAGTGAACGCTCATGCCGACCTCCTGGTCGAGGGAGCGCTCGACGGCCTGAGCGAAGCCCAGCTGCATGCCATGCGGGACGAGGCTCGTCGCCGAGGCAAAGGCGACCCCAACCGCCTGCTCGTCCGGATGCTCAGGGATCACGACCGCCCCGCCGTCGCCCCGCCGCCGCAGTCGCCCGAGGACGCCATGGCGCAAGCCGTCGCCGAGCAGGAGGCGAGGCGTCGACAGTTGGAAGCGGACAAAGCCAAGGCAGCCACGCCGGAGCAACGGGCGGCAGCGCTTCAGCGCGGACGTGGGCGCGCCATGGCGCGGAACGAGGGCAAAGTCGAATCTCAGCGGTGCGACCCGGATACTCACAAGCCTCGGCCACCCACAGAGCCCACTGACCTTGAGCGTGCCCGGAAGGGCGAACAGCTTGAGCAGGTCCGCGCTGCTCTCACGCCCGCTGCGAAGGGGGTGGCGTGATGGCGGTTGGGTCCTCCGCGGGACAACGCAGCAGGAGCGATGCGACAGCCCAGATAAGTGAGAAAGAGTCCGTCCATCCAATTCTCGGCCGCTAGCCGTGAACGTCAGCGTTGACTCAGATCTGCCGCACCCGATCATCTGTGCCAGCTCTGAGGTATCCAGGATGCGGCGTCTTGAACAAGTGTCGTGCAAAGTGGTTAGGGAAGTCAATCCTCACAGCCAAGGGTGGCGCGACAATCCTGGTTGGAGCGTCAACTACGGCGTTGCAATGCTCAAACCTCGTCGAGATGCAGAGGTCATCGCTGGCAGTCGATCCAAGTTCGTGCTACGTCGCGCGCACGATAGCGCCTGAGTGAACTTGCCATGCCACGGGGCGCGCAGTCCATTACCCCCTGAACGAAGGAGCCGAAAAGGCACCGTGGTTAGAGCCCTTGATTCGCCCTGCGTATCGCTTGGGGTCTGACCGCATGAATCGACACTGGACGAATCGTTCGTTACGCCAAGGGCTGAGGGGTTGATTAGATGACAGTGATCGCAGTTAGCGGGGCCGGCCTAGCCTTCAGTTGTGTAAGGGAGGTCTCAAACTAGCTTAAGATCTTTGGGCAGAAGGGCGACCGAGCAGCGTCAGCCCGCCGAGGGCGAGCAGTGCAACGCTGGCGGGCTCGGGGACGAGGGTCAGCGACGTGATGTTGTAGATCGCGGGCTCAAAAAATGAGCTCGACTCTCCCTGCCCTTCGAAGTAGCTGAAGCGGATTGTGTTGTTGTCGAAGTCACTGAAGTCGATGCCCGTTGGGATGATGGGTTCGGTGTATACCGTGCCGGTCGAGTCGATGAGCGAGAAGTCGATGACCTCCTCGTTGGCGTAACCCTGTCCGACCCTGAGCCCATCGGTGTCGTTCCGACCGATATCGTTGGTCACGTCCAGCAGAAAAATCACGCTGGGCACGGACGCCACCTGGTCGATCGTAAACCGACCGGTTTGATAGCGGGTCTGGAACAGCGAGAAGCCACCGGTGTCTTGGGGGGCATCGGGGTCGTAGGCGAACGTCCCGGTGAGGGTGTTTATGTTGTTTTTGAGCAGGCCTTCGGCGATAGAGCCCGTAAGGACGGGATCGCCGAGGCTGGCCGGGTCGAGCTCGGCGGTGAACGCGTAGACGAGTTCATCGGCCTGCGCAACGCCACCCAGCAGCGCGAGACCAGCCAGTGCAGATAAGGAGGGTTTGGTTTTCATCGATCGGCTCCGATTGTGTTCGCGTGGCGTCCACGCCGAGAAAAGAGCAACCCACCAAGGCTCAGCAGGGCGACGGTGCTGGGCTCGGGGATCGTCACGCGGACGATCGCGTTGGTCGTGTCGCCGCCACCGTCGCGGAAGCTGAGGCGGACTGCGACGAAGTCGCCGGCGAAGCCGCCGGTGACCAGGTCGATGTCGTCGATGACGCGGAAATCGCCGGGCGCGACCTCGAACAGCTCGCCCTCGAGCAGGATGGCCTCGGAGATGCCGTTGAGGTCCCCGAGGAACAGGGCCTCGCGGTCGGAGAGGCCGGTCGTTATCACGTCAGCGACGGTGGCGAACAAGCCCGCCTCGGAGAAAGCCTGGTCGCTGGGATCGTCGAACGTGCCGATGCCGCCGGGGACCGGGTCACCTTCACGGAGTAAAGTCGTCACATTGCCAGCGGGATCCACGACGAAGAGGCCCTCGTTGTTGCTACCGTCAACCCCAGTGCCGAAGGCCACGCTGCCGTCGAAAAAGACGTTGCCGGCGGCGTCGAACTCCGGTTCACCGAGAAAGCTGAACGTGTTGTTACCGAACTCGGGCGGGGCGACGGTCACCTCTTCGGTGATGACGGTTTCCAACACCCCGGACGGATCGACGGTGTGCAAACTCTCCCGCCCGACGCCCGATGGCGGGTTGTTGACGAAGCCCTCGAAGACGATCAGGCCGTTGTCCGCGATGTCTGATTCTTCGAAACCGGCGAAGAGGCCGCCGGTCGGCGGCGACTGGTCGCGCTGGGCCGCGAGTTCCAGAACACCCGATGGGGTCGTACGGTAGAGAAAATCGTCACTGAACGAGTTGAAAGTCTTTGCGCTGAACGCGACCTGGCCGGCGTTGTTAAACGAGACGTCGCTCAGATTCTGGAAGGATTCCACCACGCCCGGCGAGAGCTCCGGGACGCCCGGCGCGGTCTGGCCAAAGAAGGCAAGTGTCGTGACATTGCCTATCGCGTCGGCCGTGAGGACCGCCGAGCTGGCACTGAACGCCACTTCGCCGTTGGCGTTGATGATGACCGACCCCTCGACGTCGCCGAAGGTCAGGCTCGTGCCGGGGATCGCGTCGCCGCTTCGGATCAGCAACTGCGTGCCGCCGGGCGAGACGGTGTAGACGCCAAACGGGCTGGTCGGGCTGGTCCCGCCGGCGAACAGGGCCTCGAAGGCCACGACGCCCGATGCGTTGACCGTGGGGTTGGTGAATGACCCGGCGTAGGTCGCCCCGCCGGAGTTGGGGGCGATCTCACCCTCGAGGGCGAGGGTGTCGAAGACGAACTGGGCGTGGACCGCGGGGGCGACGGCCAGCGCGAGGCTAGCGACGGCGAGGGCGGCTGTGGCGTTGGTGGAACGGGTCATGGGAATGCCTCCTTGGCGGTTGGGGCGTGGGGTGGGGTGGTTGGTTGAGTCAGGCGTTGCGTGCGACAGAGCGGCGGAGCAGCGCCACGCCGCCGACGCTCAGCAGCGCGAGGGACGAAGGTTCGGGGACCTCACGAATAGTGAGTTGCTCGAGTATCGTGCCAGTTAGTCCGGAACTCGAGGGGCCAAAGGTGCCGAGATTAAACTCGTCCAGATCAAAACCCACCACTAGCGATCCGGTCCAACTGACGGTGTCACCATCGGCAACCGAGAGCTGGTTAGCCAAGCCAACGCCGATGTCGTCCGTGTTGCCGCCGGGGACGATACCCATCGTGTCATCATCGACTCCGACAGCGGTGATGGCCTCCGTGTCGGAATTGACGGTCAGAAAGGCGTTGCTTGAGAGCGCCGGAAGCTCAACGAGGTCCAGTGTCTTGACGAAGTCACCGGGATTAGGAAATGTCTGACCGTCACTGCTATCAGCATCAAAACCCCCGATCTCAAACGCTGTTGTCGAGCCCGAGAAGGTCCAGGTGGTCTGCCCGCTGCCGGGGATGCCGGCGATATCGAGCTCCAGCTGGGCCTGGGTCTTGCTCGTGGCCACCAGCAACCCAGCGAGTAAGAACGCGAAAGTCAAACGATCCATGGTTGATTCTCCTGTTAATCGGGTCTGTTGATTGATCAGCCGGCCCGGTGGCGCTGGTCTTTTCTCATCCCTCCAGAAAACGAGTGTTGCGACAAAGTACCCCGGCTTGCCCGGAAGGCCTCCGCTGACGATTGGAATTAACCGCTAACTAACCAAGCCGGCTCGCTGCCGCTCAGCGACGCCGGCCGAGCAGCGCCGCGCCGCCCAGGCCCAGCAGCGCGACGGTGGCGGGCTCGGGGACAACGGCGATCCACTGACCGGGGTCGGGCAGCGCGGCGCTCGGGTCGCTCGCCGTGCCGAAGAAGCCGAAGCGAATGAAGCCGATGTCGTTGAAGTTCTGGTCGAACGAGGCGGGTACCGTCGCGAGCAGCGTCAGGCTCTCGAAGCGGTAGGTCTCGCCGGGGGTCAGGTCGAAGTCGACCGAAGCAAGGAGCGCGGGGCTGCTGGGGTCTAAGCCGCCGAGCAGGCTCGTGACGCTCGGGGTCGGCAGTGGATCGCCCGCAGCGCCGGCGACCTCGATCCCCTGCACTGCAAAGAAGGCCAATGGATCGCCAAGGATGTCGCCCTCGCTGAACACGTCGAACTTGAGCGAGACGAAGTCGAAGCCTGTGGGGGCGGTGACCTCGAAGAACTGCCCGGCGGACGCCTGCCAGGTGACGCGGACCGGCTCGCTGCCCAGAGCCGAGAAGTCGCGTGTGAGCGAGGGGGCGTCGGCGTCGTTAAGGAATACCTCGTACAGGCCGGCGCTTGGGTTGCTGGACACGAAGGTCACGTCGGGCGTGCCGACGATCTCCGTGAGCGCAAGGGCGGGCGTGGAGGCGAAGAACGAGGCGACGGTCAGGCAGGTCAAGCGTGTCATGGGCGAACTCCTTGGAGGGATGCGTTGAGGTTGGTGGCTGGCGGACGATCGGTGAATGATCAGCGACGCTCACGGAAGTCACCCCGACGGCGCAACAGCGTCACGCCGCCGAGGCTCAGCAGGGCGAGCGAGCCGGGCTCGGGGATGGCTTGCTCGACCAGGACGATCTGGCCGACTCTCGGGAAAAAGAAGCCCTCATCAACGCGCTCGAACGGCACGGAGAAGACGCTGCCGTCGGAGAGGGTGCCGGAGAGCGTGCCGAACCCTTGGCTGATGCTGCCGAAGGCGGCGGGGCTGCCGTTGATCTGGAACTCGGGGCCGAAGAGGGTGACGACGGAGAACCCGCCGCTGGCGATGCCGAACTCGAACCCGCCGACCGCGCCGAGCTGGCCGCCGAAGATGTCGATGGTGGCGCTGCCGACGGCCTCGATGTCCGAGCCGATCGACCCACCGAGGACGGTGATCGATACGTTGCCGATCGCTTCGAGGTCGTTGCCGATGGTCCCGCCGGTGATGAGGGCGGTGGCGAAGTTCTCGACCGAGAGGTTGTCGGTGACCGTCCCGCCGCTGAACGTCACCGAGCTGCCGTCGGAGGCTTCGAGGTCGTCGCCGATGAGGCCACCGGTGACGACCAGCGAGCTGTTGGCGAAGACCTCGACGTCGTTGCTGACGGTGCCGCCGGTGATGGTGACCACGTTGTTGTTGAACCCGAGTGCGTCGTTGCCGATCGTGCCGCCGTTGATGGTGAGCGAGGCGTCGTCGAGGGCGGTGACGTCTTCGAAGAACTGGCCGCCGTTGATCACGACGCTCGACCCGCCGGTGACGAAGACGGTGTCGCCGACCGAGTCCGAGTCGGTGATGTTGGCGCCCGGCTCGAAGACGACGGTCGTCGGCTGGCCGCCGGGGCCGTCGGCGACTTCGATGAAGTCGTTGACAGTCGAGTCGATCACGGTCGTGCCGCCGTCGTCGATGATCAAGGCCATGGCGGGCGAGGCGGCGGCGAGGGCGAGGCACGCGGCGGCGAGGGTCGCGGTGGTGGCAGTCAGGTGGGGCATCGTGGGGAACTCTCTGCGGCGTGGGGTGCGTGAGGTTGTGGGGATTGGGTTCAGGCAATCGGGGCGGGGCGGCGACGCAGCAGCGTCACGCCGCCGAGGGCGAGCAGCGCGAGGCTGGAGGGCTCGGGGATGACGGTGGTGTAGACGGTCCTGGAGCCGTCGGTGAAGCGGGCGACAAAAGCGAGGTTCTGGCCGTCGAAGCCGTTCTTCTCAAACCGAATGCCTTCGACCTCTTTGCCGTCGAGGATGTCGCCGTCCGCAATAAGTTTGGTCAGATCGCCGCCGCCGAGGATGTCGAGGAAGTAGATGCCGACATCGCCGGAGACGCTGTCGCTGCCGTCAAAAGCAACGACGCCGTCGAGGTACACGATGGTGTCGGCCCGAATGTCGGAGAAGTTGCCGGTGCCGCCGGGGACGGGGGTGTTGTTGTCGACGAGGTTGACCAGTGGCCCGCCGTTGAAGCTTGCGTAGAGGCCGTTCTCGCCGTCGGTGCCGCCGGCCTCGAAGAAGATGTCGTTGCCCTCGATCCAGGCATCGTCGAAGATGTCGAAGGTGCCGGTGCCGCCGGGGACGATGTCGTTCTGGTCGGCGACCTTGGTGACGGGGCCGGTGAGGTCGGTATAAACGCCTCGGAAGCCGCTAGAGGTGGCCTCAAAGACGACTTTCCCGTCAGGGCTGAGCTGAGGTTCGTCGAAGTTGGTGAAGAAGCTGCCGGGCGTGTCGGGGCTCGGCGTCGGCGTGGTGGTGCCTGCGGCAAGTTGGGTTATGCCGTTGATGTAGGTGTAAACGCCACGCGTCCCGTCGCTCAGCCCAGCTTCGTAGGCGACGTTCTGACCGCTCAGCCGGCCGCGGGAGATATCGATATCGGTGACGGTGGCGGTGCCGCCGGGGATGGGCTGGCCCTCGACGACGAACGGCGTGAAGGTGGTGCCGTCGAAGATGTAGAGGGCGTCTTCGCCGTTGAACTCGGCTTCGACCAGGAAGTTATCGCCGCTGACTGCGGGCTCGCCGAACCCACCGAAGGGCGAGACGCCGCCGGGATCGATCTGCGCTGAATCGACGATGCGTTGAATCGGGCCGCCGTTAAACGAGGCGTAGTACCCGGTGGTGAACGGGGACGCGCTTTGGCCGCCTTCGAAGACGAGCGTCGTTCCGTTGATCGCGGGCGCTCCGAACCTAAAAGGGTTGAAGTTGCCGCCGGTGCCGGGGATGAGGTCGCCGGAACTCACGACGGGCTCGAACGTGAACTGGGCGTGGGCGGTGGTGGCGGCGAGGGCGAGGGCGAGGCTCGCGGCGGCGAGGGTCAGGGTGGCAAAGCGGGTCATGGGTCAACTCCTTTGGGGTGATGCGTGGGGGCGGGTGAATGGCGGGTGAAGGGTTAACGGTCAGCGACGGCGGAGCAGGGTGACGCCGGCGAGGGCGAGCAGCGCGAGGGTGGCGGGCTCGGGGATGACGACGGTGGCGGTGAGGGCGAGGTCGCCGCCGCCGAGGTCGTCGTCGTAGTCGATGCGGAAGAGGGTGCCGTCGCGTTCGAGGATGCCGCCGTCGGCGATGCCGGCGAAGCCTTGGCCGGGGACGTCGAAGCGGAGGTCTTCGTCGTCGATGCCGTTGCCGTCGTTGCCGTAGTCGACGAGGACGAACTTGTCGCCGAGGTTGAGGGTGACGCCGGGGTCGAGCAGGAGGTCGAGGTTGGCGGTGCCCTGGCCGAAGCGGAGGTCGGTGGCGATGACGGTGCCGGAGTCGAAGACGCCGCCGCCGATGTCGCCGATGCGGAAGACGATGTTGGCGACGTTGGTGGACTGCTGGGCGAGGCGGAAGCCCTGTCCGTTGGCGGTGAGGGTGGCGCCGGCGCCGATGTCGACGGTGCCGGTGCTGTTTCCGCCGGGCCAGGCGATGCTGAACTGGCTGTTGGCCTGGACGGTGGTGGTCGGGCCGGTGACGGTGAGTACGCCCGTGCCGCCGAGTCGGCCGACCTGGATGTTGCCGGTGGCCAGCACGGACGCGCCGTCGGACACGGTGAGCGAGTGCGTGCCGGTGCCGGTCCCGCCGAGCTCGTAGTTGACGGTCTGCAGCGCGGCCTGCTCGGTCACGAGCGTGTTGGACGCGCCGACGCTGGCTTCGATGCGACGCAGGGCGGTGAACTGGGTGCCAACGCCGCTGACGGTGATGGACGCGGGCGTGACGGCCTGGCTGCGGATGAAGACCTCGTCGGCGATGAACTGCCCACCGCCCTGGACGGTCACGTTCGCTTGCCCGCCGGTCGGACCGCCACCGTTACCGATGAAGACCTCGCCGTCGCTGGTGGTGCCCGCGGTCGCGGTCGCGTCGAAGACGCCACCGCCCTGCACGATCAGCTCGGCCGTGCGGGTCGGGACCTCGCCGATGCGTACCCGAGAGTTGTTGCCGCTCAGGGCGTTGATCCGACCCGCGGATTGGACGAGGACCGTGCCTTGGAACACGATGAAGTCGCGGTCGCCGCCGTTGTACACGCTGCCCGGGCTTGCGACGGTGAGCCCGCCGTTGCTGCCGGCAGAGTTGATGAGGGTCTGGCGGCCGACGTTGGCGGTCGCGCCGTTGAAGACGGTGAGCCCTCCCGTCCCGCCGTTGTTGCCGAGGGTCAGGTTGTCGTCGACGTTGAATTGCGAACCGGCGTCTCGGATCGTCGCCAACCCGGTGGCGTTGGCGTTGCGGCCGAAGAACACCGAGAAGGGGTCGGCGGGGTCGGCGGGGCTGAGCGGGCTCAACACGCTGCCGCCGGTGACGAGCAGGGTGGCGAAGGCCGTGTCCCCGTAGGTGATGTCGACATCCGTGACGACGATGTCCCCGGACTCGGTGATGGCGGCGGTTGAGTGGGGGGCGGCGAGCGCGAGGCTCGCGGCGGCGAGTGTTACTTTGGTGAAGGCAGGGTGGGGCATCGTGGGGTCATCCTGGTGGTGGGGACAGACGAACGAGTGTCAGGCTGGGCGGTTTTGGGCGGGCGCAGATCGTCCGAATCGTGGCCGGCATCGGGGGTTCTGCGTGGGGCTAGGCGATCCTGCGGCAAGTACCGCTGGTTGCAGGCTGTTTCTCCGGAACGTGGCCTCTCTCCTCCTCGCGGCCTGGACCCAACCGGGTGGGTGAGCGCGGAGTCTCACACCGGATGGAAGGTTCTCAGTTGAGGCCGCCCTCCCTAACTTTGTGATGAATGTAAGGTTTGCGAGCGACGGGGCGTTGCACTCGCGTCTCACCCGGGATGGACGGGTGTCGCAGGTTCTGTTAGTTTTCGGTGCAATTTGACGCGGAGCTGGCTTGGACCAAAACGACTCAAAAAGCGAGCAGCGGAGTGATCGGCCCGGTCGCGTTGTCTTTGACAGCGCTAAGGAACTGAGCAGCGGCTTTGAGACTTGGCACGAGCTGTGCCGGCCCGTCTTTGAGGTCGAATCGCTCGAAGGGGAAGGCGCGTTTCAGTCGGCCTTTGACTTCATAGACATCGATGGGCTCGCGGTGAATCGGACGCGCTACTCGGCTACGCGGTATGTGCGTACCCCGGCGCACGTCCGAGCGGATGCCTGCGACGGGCTGGCCCTGCACCTGTTGCTCAGCGGACGCGAGTTGGGCGAGGTGAACGGCCAGGCGTTCCAGACATCGCCGGACCGGGTGGTGCTCCAAGACTGGTCACAGCCGTTCGTGAAAGAGTCCACCGCCGCCGAGCAGGTCAGCGTTGTGGTGCCGGCCCACCTGATTCCCGCCGGGCGTCGACCGTCGGCGGACCAACCGGTGTTATCGTGGTCGCTTGAGTCGGGGGCGGGGCGTCTTCTCGCTTCGGCAATCCATGAGCTTTACACGGCCGGCCCTTCCCTTGAGGCGGGCGACGCACCGGCGACGGCGGCGGGTTTCCTGGGGCTTCTGGACGGGCTTCTTAGCTTGAAGCCTGGAGTTGCGCCAGACGGCGGCCAATTCGACCGGGCAACGTTCGTCGCGATGAAGGCCTTTGTGCTTCAGCGTCTCGCAGAGCCGGACCTAGGCGTTGACAACCTGGTCGCGGCCTTTGGCTGCTCACGCTCGACCGTGTACCGGCTGTTCAAGAGTCACGGGGGTGTCCGAGCCTTTATCCAAGGCCATCGGTTGGAGGCGACGCGACGCGAGCTTGTCCGGGCCGACCACGCCGACACGGTGATTCGCCGGGTGGCCGAGCGCTACGGCTTTCACGATCCAGCCTATTTCCATCGGCTGTTCAAGAAGCAGTTCGGGCGTACGCCGGCTGACGCGATGCGAGACAGGCTTGAGGTGGTTTCTCTGGGGCAAGGCGCGAACGAAGTCACCGGCCGCATCCGCGCCGTGCACTCGATGATGTGGATCGAAGGCGGCTGATCTGAGTCTGGGGAGAAGACGGGGCCGGCTTCGGTCCCGCCGTCTTACCCCGTGATTCTTCCGCGCATCTTCCGCGCAACTGGGCACCGGGTGCACAACTTGCATCACAAAAACCGCCCCTGTAGGCTCTTGCCCTGCACTGGTTGGCCTGGTCTCTCGCTGATAAGGGTGAGGTCGGAGGTTCGAGTCCTCCCAGGCCCATTGAGGTTGCTCGCGTTTGGCGTGGGCGGCCGAGTGAGTTTGAGATGGCTCGGACGAGTTGCCGAGCCATCGCGATCGGCTACGCTGCGTGGTTCCTCGGAGCCGCGTGATAGTGGGCCGAGCGAAGGGCCGTTGGCGCAGCTGGCTAGCGCGCGTCGTTGACATCGACGAGGTCACAGGTTCGAGTCCTGTACGGCCCATTGCGGCGTTGCCGCACCCTTCCCTTTCACGGGCGGAACCGTCTGAAGTTTTCGCCTGCTTTCCAGCGCGAGCGCGTCGCAACTTGAACGGCTCATTGGAGAATGAACTGATGCAGAATGTTCGTCTTGCCGTGCCCGTGATACTGGGCGGGCTCCTGCTGGGTTGCGCGGCCACGCCCGATGTGCAGCCGACGGTCGATGGAGCGAGGGTCGGGGCGCTGGTCGATCGGCCGGGCACGACCCGGGCCGAGGCGCTGATCGCCGAGCTTGCCGATGAGTCGGACTACTACACCTACCTCGCGCCGGAGTACGTCTACACGCGGTTGATGGAGCGGGGCGACTCGCCTGAGATCGCCGCGGCGTTCGACCGATTGCTGCTGGGCGACATGCCGGCACTGCGTAGCGAGTTGATCTGGCTGATTGAGCTGGAGTTCGTGCACGCGGCGGGCACGTCTTCTCTGGACCTGTTGGGGCCGGAGCTGAGCGAGCACTTCGGCGACTTCGAGTGGGACCCGGCGGACTACCCCGGCGGGCCCGAGGGGCCCAACGAGAAGCTCGCGGACATGCTGACCGATGCGCTGGACCTGGTGACGCCCGAGCGGCGCGCGAACCGCACGCGCACGGCCGTCATCACCCGCGGCGAAGCCAACGACGAGCTGTGGGCTTACATGCTCAATCAGTGGGTGTCGGTGCCCGGCGAGGGCGATTGGAAGTTGAATCGCCACGCGGCGGTGTCGTACCTGGCGATGCGCGAAGCGGCGGCGGCCGATGGCGTGGAGCTGAAGATCCTGTCCGGGCATCGCGACCCCGAGGTCGCGCGGCGCAACGCTGCGGCGGCGGGCAACAGCTTCGCGGTGGCGAGCTTCTCGTCGCACTCGCTTGGGCTGGCGATCGACTTTGTGTTGCCCAAGCCCGAGTCGGACGAGCGGTTCCGCCTGACGACGCGGCCGATGGGCGATGTGGTGGACATGCGTCGCTCGCCGGTGCACAAGTGGCTGCACCTGTACGGGCGGGACTTTGGCTGGTACCCGTTCCAGCACGAGCCCTGGCACTGGGAGTTCAACCCGCCTGGGTTCCGGGATGTGTTTTTCATGGACTACCCGGCCGGGCCGCCGCCTCGACCCTCGGGTGAGTAAGCATGCGTGCGCTACGACGCAGGGTTGGCCGCAACCAAGGCGTCATGCCGAGCCAAGGCGACTTGAGTTGCCGGGTGACGGCAGTGTGCCCGACGATCGTGGCCGATCGGCAGCAAGGGAGAGATCCTGCCTTCGCTTGAGTGCCGAAGACAGGACATCGATCGAAGGCTTCGATCCCGCAGGATCCAATCGCGCCTCTAACTTATATCTGTGCTGTACGAATCAATCGTTGTGGCTTGCGGCAAAGCGTTTGTTACGTCGTGCGAGATCGATTCTCTGTGTGGCGCAGCCAAACGAAGAGCCGGCGTCCTCGGGGGTGTGCTTGCAATAGTCAACGAGCCGGTCCACGCTTGAGCGTGCGACCCAGGTTTGCGTGTCGTTTGTGGCGTAGTAGATCAGCACAGCGCCATCGGCCAGTTCGACCCATCCGTTGCTAAACGCGACGGAGTAGAGGTCGCCAACATTCTCGTGCGCCCACGGCGCGATGAAGTGGCCGCCCGGGCGATGAATGATTCGCCATGGCTCGTTCAGATCGGTCATGAACACGTAGCAAACGTAGCGCAGGCCCGTGGCGGTGCCTCGGACGCCGTGGGCGAGATGCAGCCACCCCTCGGGTGTCTTGATGGGCGGCGGCCCCTGGCCGTTTTTGACCTCTTTGATGGTGTGATACACGCGTGGATCGACGATGCGAGATTCATCTTCGACGACCGCGTGCTCAAGTGAATCGCACAGCCCGAACCCGATCCCACCGCCGCTGCCGGCGTTGATGAATCCGTCCTGAGGCCTTGTGTAAAGAGCGTACCTGCCGTCGACAAACTCGGGGTGAAGCACCACGTTGCGTTGCTGGGGCGACGGCGTGATCAGATCGGGCAGGCGTTCCCACGACTTGAGATCGGTGGTTCGGCAGATGCCGCACTGTGCGACGGCAGCCGAGAGATCGGGGGACGTGGTGTCCTTGCGCTCGGTGCAGAACAGGCCGTAGATGTGCCCGTCTTCGTGCCGGGTGAGGCGCATGTCGTAGACGTTCGTGTCCGGGTCGGAGGTTTCTGGTATCGCGATCGGCTCGTCCCAGAAGCGAAAGCCCTCGGTTCCGCTATCCGACTCGGCCACGGCGAAGAAACTTTTGCGATCGATCCCTTCAATCCGCGCGATGAGAAGCACCTTGTCCTCGTGAAGGATGGCACCCGCGTTGAAAGCGGCGTTGATGCCCAGCCGCTCCAAGAGAAACGGATTGGTTGTGGGGTCGAAGTCGTAGCGCCATGTCAGCGGCGCGTGTTCCGCGGTTAGTACGGGGTTTTGAAATCGTTCGAAGACGCCATTCGTCCAACTCGTGTGGACAGGGTTGGGCTGATCGATGAGCTCCGCGTGGAGGGCTTGCAGGTTCGATAGCCGCTGGGTGTGACTGTCGGTGGTCATCGAGCTGGGTTTCCTTCGTACGGGTCGCTTCAGAAATTCTGCCATATCGCAGCTAAGCGAGTGGGCGAGTGGCTGAAAAGAGTAACGCCGTTTGAAAGGCTCGTGCATCACGCATCGAGCCATTTGGTTTGGGTGTCCCAGTGGTGGGCGGCTTTGGTTAGGGCTTGGCAGGTCGGGTCTTGGGGGGCTGGGGCGTTTCGCTGGTATGGGTCGTCGCGCAGGTCGAAGGCCCAGTTGAGTTCTGACGCGACGCCACGCGTGGGGTCTGGTCGTCGGCTGCTTGGCGTAGCACGTTGCGTGTGGTGTCGAGCTCGTGATCGAGGCCGAAGCCTGGCGGCGAGTAGACCGGCCCGCCGTTGTCGGTGAACCATTGCGCGGAGTTGGCGTGCTGGTGAGC
>JBCCQE010000036.1:0-33808 GCA_039024495.1 Planctomycetota bacterium
CCCAACCCCCCCACACCCAAAAAGAAAAACCCGGCCAAAGCCGGGCTCATATCCCACGAACCAACCCCCACCACCCAAGAACAATAGTCATAAGACGGTACGCCGCCCGCACCACCCGTCGACGTGTACGTGATCCCCACACGGTCCATCGCGGCCCGGCTCCGAGCGCCAGCTTCCATATCGATCATCCCATCCAGATACGCCGATACCTGCTCGCGTTCGTTGCTGATGAACTTCACGTGCCCGTCCAAATACCCAAAGTTCGACCCCGCATCCGGGTGGTTGTCGCGGAACCGCCCGTCGGCACTCCGATCCGCAATACCAAACACCTCGGTCTCACGCGTGTCGTTCTCACCGATCAGCGCCACCGACGACGGCTCAAGCACCCACACATCCGTCTTCGGCCAAGCCCTAAGCCCGCCAGTACCAACCGAATAGTAGACATACTCGTTCCACTCGGGTGAGGTCGTGTTCAGCGTCTGCGTGTTGTATTCACCAAACTCCGCCCAGGCCAAAACGTCGTAGCTGTGCCCGCCGCTGTCGTCGCCGCCACCCTCGGCCGCCGGGGTGTACAGATCGCGCAGCGGGTTGTAGTCCAGCCCAGACACAGGCACCTGGTCCCAGCTCCCGGCAGACAGAATAAATGGCGTCCGCTTCCCGTCCGACCGCACGTGGCTCACGTTCGGATCGGCGTTGATCGTGTTGACCGTGCTCGGGCAGATGGCCACGTCAAACGAATTGCCAAAGTCACCATCGATGAACTTACCCGGGCGCACCCAAAGCGGGAACAGGTGCCCGATGTTCGAGCCCTGAATATCGTCCGCATTCGGGAACGGCACGCGGTTCGCCTCGCTCTCCGCGATAATCAGCGAACCCTGCACCAGGGTGCGCACGTTCGTCCCGCACTGAAGCCGCCGCGCCGTCTCACGCGCCGCCCCCAGCGTCGGCAGCAAAATCCCAATCAAAAGCGCGATAATCGAGATCACCACCAAGAGCTCGATCAGCGTAAAGCCCGCGCGGCGGGCACGAGAAAACGTGAAGGTCGGGTCGGTCATGGGGTCGCTCCGGGCGAGGCGGCCGACACGGCCGCGGGTTCATCAATCACTTCAAGCAGGCGAATCACCGGCATCACGCCGTCGTCTCCGACAAGCGACGCGAACGCCGGCCACTGATAAAGGCCGTACGTCATCTGAGGCTCAAGCAGCGCCGCCGCGCGACGCGCCTCCACCACCCCCAACGCATCCAAGTCCACCACCAACGCATCCAAGTCCACCACCAACGCACCCGCCCCCAACTGCACCGCCCCCGCCTCCCGCACCGCCGTGATCTGCCGCCCGCCATACCGGTGGTACCGCGCGTCGTACCCCGCCTCCATCGCCACCAGCTCCACCACCTCCGCCCCCCAAGCCGCTCGCGGCTTAGCCTCCGACTCAACCCCCACCCCCGACACGCCCACCACCGCATACCCGATCCCGTGCCGGTCCAGCAGCGCCGCAAACTCAGACACCGCCGCCTTACCCCGCACCGCGTACCCCCTCGGCACCGCGACCAATCGCTTCACCACCGCCGTGTCCATCACGTTCGTCGCCGCGACCTCCACCGTCGCGCCCGTCGCCGCGTCGATCACCCTCACTCCCGTCGCCCGCGCATCCCGTCGCGCCCACAAAAAATCCACCGGCAACACATCGCCAAGCTCCGCCGCCCGCGCCGCCTCGGCCGCATCACGCATCGCCGCCAGCCGCGACTCATCGCCCAACATCGCATCAAGCAGCACGCGATACCCCGCCACGCGCTCCGCCAAATCCGCGTGCGGATCGTCCGCCGACCGCTTGATCCCGCTCTCCACGATGAAACCCACCGCCCCGTGCATCGCCAGCCCGTTGCGACAGTCATCCGTGTCCAACGTCGACGGCCGAAGCTCGCCCCCCGCCACCCCCGGCGCATCGCCCACCAGGTACTCCGCGAAGTTCACCCCCGCCGCGTCCATCGCAGGCGCCACCGCGTCCAACACCGCTCGCCCCGCCTCGCTCAGCCCCGGCCCGTGCAGCGGGCTCTGGCACACACCCAGCGTCACCAGCGGCCACTCCGTCCAACCGCGCTCCGCGTAGTCGCCCGTCGTCCGGTTGAACTCGTGCCCGTCCACCACCACGTGCGGCCGCACCTCCCGCACGTACGCGTGCAACGCCGCCGTCTCCGGCTGACTCACCAGATGATGGTCCCGGTTCAAATCAAACCCCGCCGCGTTCCGCCGACCATCCACCACCGCCCCGTCCGGGTTCAAGATCGGCACCACGTGCAGCTCCAACGCACCCGGCAACACCGACCGATCCGCACCCACCTCCGCAATCAAATCCAACATCGCCCGCCCACCCGCCGGCTCATCGCCGTGCTGCAACCCCACCAGCAACACCACCGTCACCGGCTCGCGATCGGCCTCTTCCGGGAACGTCGCCGCGACCCGCACCGCCACGATCGGCCGCCCCTCCACGCTCCGCCCAATCACCCGCCGCTCCACGTGCCCCGCCTCCGCCGCGCGATCGATCAACGCCATCGCCCCGTCCCACGTCCCCCAAGGCGCAGCGTGCGCAACACCGCCAGCCCACACCACAGCAACCACCACCACCCACGCACCCATCAATCGTCGCGCACCCAATCTCATCGCAGCCACCCCTCCGGCCCAAGGCCAACCACAATCAGAATCACCGCGCCCAACACGTGCAGCCCCACAATCAAAGGCCAAACCCACCGCAACCACACCGACCAATCCACCCGCGCCACGCCCAGCACCCCCATCAGCACCGCCGACGTCGGGATGATCATGTTCCCAAACCCGTCGCCGAACTGATACGCCAGCACCCCCATCTGACGGTCCACCCCCACGATGTCGCACAGGGGTGCCGTGATCGGCATCGTCATCGCCGCCTGCCCCGAGCCCGACGGCACGAAAAAGTTGATCACCGCCTGCATCCCCATGATGCCCACCGGCGCGACCGTCGGCCCCATCGCCTCCAACGGCGCCGCCGCCGCGTGCAGCAGCGTGTCCAACACCCGACCCTCGCTCAGTACGTAAACGATCCCCGCCGACATCGCGATGATCAGCGCCGGCTCGGCCATCAGCTTCGCCCCATCCACAAACTCACGCACCATCCGCGTCGGCCCAAACCCCGCCGCCAGCCCCGCGACCACCCCGCACACCACAAACGCCCCCGCCATCTCGCCGATCCACCACCCCAGCGCCTGCACGCCGTACGCCGTCAAACCCACCGACCCAAACACGCACGCCAGCACCAGCCAGTCCCGCACCCCCGGCAGCTTCGCCCCCGCCCCCGGACCCGCCGCATCGTCCTGCGCCGCCAGCTTCGCCCGATGCTCCTCGTCCAAAGCAAACGTCAGCGACCGACGCGGGTCCTTCGACACCCGCCACGCGTGCCACATCACAAACGCGATCCCCGTCGCCGTCACCAGCGCCCACATCACGTACCGCACGCCATTGCCCGACAGGTAAGGCAATTCCGCGATCGCCTGCGCGATCCCCACCGTGAACGGATTAAAAAACGCCCCAGCAAAACCAAGCTGGCTCGCCAGATAACACATGCAGATCCCGGTGATCGTGTCGAACCCCAGCCGGATCGCCAACGGCACCGTGATCAGCACAAACGCGATCGTCGACTCGCCCATCCCGAAGATCGCCCCGCCCAAACTAAACAGCACCATCGACGCCGGCACCGCCGCCCATCGCAGCGGACCCGTCCCGATCCACACCACCGCGTACGCCAGAAATCGATCCAACGCCCCCGTCGCCAACATCACCCCAAACGCCCCGCCCAACAAAATCACAAACCCGATGATCCCCGCCTTGCTGCCAAACCCCTCCGCCGGCGCCAACGCCGCCGCCCCCAGCGCCGACCACGCCTCATCCAAAAACGCACCCCGCTGCGTCGACCCCTCCACCGGATACGTCCCCTGAACCACCGCGTTGCGCGTCAGCCCCGGCTCCACCAACACCCGCACCGTCTCGCCAACCACCAACCCCTCGCTCAAAGCCCCGCCGTCCGCCGCCAGCACCCGCGGCTCGGGCGTCCCGTTCATCGCCGGGTAGGCCAGAAGCACACGCTCCAACGTGTCGCCAGGCTGCACCGCGTGCTCCACAAACACCGGGAACGCACGCTCCACCCGCTCATACGCGCCCTTGGGTAACAACACCGAAGCCACCGTCGCCGCCAGCAACACCCCCGCCACAATCGCCAACGCCGGCGGCATCGACCACGCCTTCTTCGCGCCCTCCGCCGCGCGCAACGCCGCCTCGCCGCTCAGCGCCGTGTCGGGGTTCGTGCTGGAAGTCGCCTGCGACATGCGATCTTTCAAACTTGGCGCTTACCCGCGTCGCTCACTCGGCCGCGCTGGCCGATTCCATGCTTTCCTTCAACGCTTGTTCCCACGCCGCCCGCGTCGCCGCCTGCACCTCGGCAAACGCCTCAGTCTTCGACAGCGTCACCACCCCGCCATCCACGCCCACCTCAAAGATGTCCGGCCCCTCGTACGCCCGCGGCCGCCCACCAAACGCCTGCATCGCCGTCACCGCATCGATCGCGCTGTCCTGCTCCGCCGCGACCGACCACCCCGCCCCGCTCGGCTCGAACCGCATCGCGTGCCCATCCTCAAAATGCCACACCCGCATCGGCTCAAACACCCCGCCGCCCACTTCCACCGCCACCACGCCCGGCTCGCCGATCACCTCCGCCGACCGCGCATCGAGGTCCACCACCAACGCCGAGTCCTCACCCACGCCCAGACCCAGCGTTTCGCCGCTTGTTTCCAGCGCCACCACCAGCCGCCCCAGCCGCCCACGCCGCACGAAGTGCTGGTCGGTCACACCAAACGGAAGCAAGCCCATCCCCCGCCCCACGCCCACGCCCCAGCTCGACAGCTCGTCCGATCGGCCGATCAACAGCGCCTCGTGCGAATTGCCCCACCGCACCATCGGGTCCGACATCATCGCCGCCCCCGCCGACGTCCCGCCAATCACCCCGCCACGCTCCAGCACCCCGAGCACGGCGTCGTACGCAGGCGTGTCCCCACCCTCCGGGCGAAACACCGCCACAATCCGCGACTGATCCCCACCCACAAACCACAGCCCGTCGCACGCCGCGATCCGCTGCGCATAGGAACTCTCTAACGCCTTCTCCGGCGTGTCGTGCCGAATGTCGATCAGCTCGACCACCTGCCCCGGCCCCGCGTAAGTTTCAAACAACCCTACCGCCTTGGGCCCCGTCTCCGCCGGGACGCCGCTCGCCGTCGGCAGCACGCCCAGCCGCCCCTCGGGGCCGATGCGGTCCAAAACCGCACGAAAAACAGCCTCATTCTCCGCCTGCAGCGCCCCGCCCACGATCACCAAAACCGGCCCCGCAGCCGTGCCCCACGCCAACCCCACCGTCAGACCCACCGCCACACAACCCGCCCACAAGCTCGACATCCAACCACGCAATCTCACGACGCCCCCTCCGCGACCCCGGCCGGGTCTTCATACAAGTGCTGATGCTTGTCCGACCACTTCTGGCACCAGTCCTTGAAGTCGCCGAAGATCGAATCCGACACGTCCCGCATCTCCGCCATCGCCCGCATCAGCCGGACCAGGTTCCCCCAGTCGGAGATATCGATGTGCTCGCGATCGATCGTGCCCTCGTCCGAGTTGTGGTTGTGGTAGTTGCCCAGCGCCACGCACAACGCGCCGGACTTGCCCATGTACGCCTGGAACACGCTCGACTCGCACGTCCCGCCGTCCATCAGCTTGCGCTGGAACGTGAACGTCGAGTCCTTGCTCTCCAGCACCCGCCCGCACCGCGCGGCCCACACCGTCAGCTCCGGCTCGAACATCACGTGACGATCCCCCACCCGCACGATCGGCCCGTCGCCCTGCGGCGCGTGCGGCAGCGCCTTGCTGCACTCCACGCTGATGATCAAATCCGGCCCCTTGCTCGTTGCCTCCGGGCCGTAGTGCTCCTGGCAATACTGAATCGCCCCGAAGAACCCGCCCTCCTCGGCCCGAGTGAACAGACACGTCACCGGCACCGGCGCCTCGTCGCGCACCATCTCATCGAGCAAGCACACCATCGCCGCCGCACCCGCGACGTCGTCGATCGCCCGCGCGTGGAACCTGCCGTCGTGCTGCTCCGCGTCCGGCAGGTCCCACATCCCGATGGACCCCGGAAGGACCCGCTCCTCCACGTCGATCAACACCCCCGACACGTCCCCCTCTTCGTTGAACCCCAGGATCTCCTTCACCACCCCGCGCACCTTCCGCCCGCCGATCCGCAGCGACTCCGGCGCCCCCGGCATCAGCTCCGGCTCCACCTCCGACAGCGGCTTGCCGCCCGTCCAAAAAAGCACCTCGCCCCCCACAATCAGCTCCTCGGGGAAGCGCCCCATCCAGTGCGCCTCCAGCGTCGTCTCGTCCCGCATCGCCACCGCCCAAAACCCCGTGTGGTCCAGGTGCGCCGCAAAGGCCAGCCGCTTCTCGCCCACCACCGGCGTCTGCCGCGGGACGTAATCGACGATCAGGTTCCCCGCCGCGTCCACCCGCGCATCCAGCCCGCGGTTGCGCGCAAACCGCCAGACCCAAAGCAGCACGTTCTGCTCGTGAAACGACGACGTCGGCAGACGCAGCATTTCGAGCGCATGCTTGATCCAGCGCGTCGGCGGGTGGAAGGTGCGGCGGCGGCGGTCGGCGGTGGTCAGCACGGTTTCACCCGGACGGAAGTCGCGGGTCCGAAGGCGGTTGAGTTTTCTGGGGTGCGAGTCGCTCATATGTAAAAACGCCCGATCAAGGACACTCCGGGTCGAAGCCACAGCGGTCACGCAGTAACGCGACCAGCCCGCGACTTCGGGTCGGTGTGCTTGATCGGGCCCGTCGAGCGTGCCGTCTTGTTCCCAGGCCGAAGAGCCCGCGAGCACTCGCTCGCAGATCACTCACGACCTAGACACAATTACATGCAGCAATCCATAGCGTCAAGACCTTTGCTGTGCCTAATTTTTAGGCGACGCGCTAGGGATGTGTAACTTTACGGGCAACCGCTTGACATCTCGCGTTGTTGCATTCAGATTGTGAGTGCAGTCGACAGCGACTGTCCCACACAAGACCCGACGCCTTCGCCTCAGCGAACGAAGTTCGGCGATCAGATCCTCGCGGGCCCCACCCCGGCCCGGTGGTCTTGGTCAACCCACACCCACCATCAAACCGCTCCGCCCGCGAGGCCCACACCACAGGCCTGTTCGAGGTGCTACGCCTCGCGAGTTACCCCACGTTTGAGGAGGAAAACCATGTTCAAAACCACCGCACCCGCCGCCGGCCTCGCCGCCGCGGCCCTCTCGCCCGCCTTCGCCGCGGTCGCCCCCTTCACCGAGACCTACGACGGCGGCGTCTTCACCGTCGAGACCCCCACCGTCGAAGCCGGCTCCAACGCCGTCCTCACCCTCGAGAACGACGCGCTCACCATCTCCGTCCCTGGCTCGACCCGCACCGGCATCACCGTCGACGTCCCCGCCGCCGCGCCCACGACCAACCTCAAAGTCACCCAGTCCATCGACTTCACCTTCACCGCCGTCGAAGAAAGCATCTCCCGCTTCGGGTTCGTCTTCGCCGCCTCGCCCGCCACCGCCGCCGGCGAGGGCCCCGCCGACGCGCTCTACGCCTACCTCCGCGAGCCCGCCAACTTCCGAACCCCCAACTTCGAGATCGCAGGCTTCGACTCCGACACCGGCTTCATCGACGACGACCCAGACGTCGACGACGTCTTCTCCGCCCTCGCCGCCAACACCGCCTACTCGCTCACCGCCGCCGCCACCTTCCTCTCCGAAGACGACATCCTCGTCGAGATGACCCTCGCCGACACCAACGGCACCCTCGGCTCCTACAGCTACACCGTCCAGGATGTCGACGCCGACGAAGGCGCCATCACCGGCACCGCCTACGGCCTGTACATCCGCAACTTCGACGCCGGCTCCACCATCGTCGTCGACGACTACACCCTCACCACCCAGGTCGTCCCCGAGCCGGCCTCGCTCGCACTGCTCTCCGTCGTCGGCGGCGCCCTCATCGCCCGCCGTCGCCGCTAACTCATAACACCGCAGCACCAACGCGCGCCTGCGAAACCAACCACCCACCCACACACCGAGAACAGACCCATGAACCTCACCACCCAAACCCTCGCCATCGCGGCCGTCGCCTCCTGCGTCGGCGCCGCGCACGCCGCCTCCGCGCCCTTCACCGAGACCTACGACGGCGGCGTCTTCACCATCGACACCCCCATCGTCGAGACCGGCTCCAACGCCGTGCTCACCCTCGCCAACGACGCGCTCAGCGTCACCGTCCCCGGCAGCACACGCACCGCCATCACCCTCGAAGTCCCCGACGCCACGCCCGTCCCCGGCTTGAAAGTCACCCAGTCCATCGACTTCAACATCAACGCCGTCATCGGCAGCGTCTCCCGCCTCGGCTTCGTCTTCGCCGCCAACCCGCCCGAGACCGCGGGCGAAGGCCCCGCCGACGCCCTCTACGCCTACATCCGCGAGCCCAGCGGCGGGTTCGCCCCCACCGAGTGGGAGATCGTCGGCCTCGACGAAACCACCGGATTCATCGACGGCGACCCCAACGACGGCTCCGACGCCCTCGCCTCACTCGCCCAAAACACCGACTACAGCCTCGTCGCCTCCGCCACCTTCTTCGACACCGAAGTCGTCCAGGTCGACGTCGAACTCTTCGACACCGTCGGCTCGCTCGGCACCTACAGCTACACCATCCAGGACATCGACGACGACGAAGACCCCATCAACGGCAGCTACTACGGCCTCTACGTCCGCAACTTCGACGCCGCCTCCGAAATCATCTTCGATGACTGGTCCGTCACCGCCGACAACATCGCCGACTTCAACGACGACGGCACCCTCGACCAGGCCGACATCGACCTCCTGCTCGACAACATCGGCGACCCCGCCTTCGACATCACCGGCGACGCCGTCACCGACACCGCCGACACCGACCAGCTCATCCTCAACTACCTCAACTCCTTCTTCGCCGACGCCAACCTCGATGGCGCCGTCGACACCTCCGACCTCGCCATCCTCGCCGCCAACTTCGACACCTCCGTCCCCGGATGGGCGCAGGCCGACTTCAACGGCGACGGCTTCGTCGATACCTCCGACCTCGCCATCCTCGCCGCCAACTTCGGCAGCGGCACGCCCGCACTCGCCACCGCCGCCGTCCCCGAGCCCGCCAGCCTCGCGCTCATCATCGGCGCCGCGCCGGCCCTGCTCCGTCGACGCCGCTAACACCAAAACCTAAACCCCCACAAGAGCCGACGGGCGTCGGTGATCGCCTCCCCACCCACGCCCGGCCTATCGCCCCTCACCGTCGACGCCCGCCGGACTCAACCCCGGCGGGCGTCTTTCTTTCCCCAATCCCTCATGCCGTCCATACTCCGCTCCATGCCCGACGCCACCGCGCCAAGCGCCGACCTCGCCGCCGCCGAGCAACCCCTCCGCGACGCCGCCCAAGCCATGCGCGACGAGGTCATCCAACTCGCCAACACCAACTCCGGCACCCGCAACCTCCCCGGCGTCGAACGCATCGCCGCCCACGCCGCCCAACGCCTCGCCGCCCTCGGCGCCGCCGTCACACGCGAGCCACTCCCCGCCATCGAAGAGATCGACGACCAAGGCCACCCCCAACCCTGGCAGACCGTCCCCGCCCTCACCGCCCGCGTCCGCCCCGACGCCCCACGCCGAGCCCTGCTCAACATCCACCTCGACACCGTCTTCGCCCAAGACCACCCCTTCCAGCAAGTCACCCCCCAACCCGACGGCCGCCTCATCGGCCCAGGCGTCGCCGATGCCAAAGGCGGGCTCGTCGTCATGCTCCACGCCCTCGAAGCCTTCGAACGCCTGCCCACGCCAACGCGCGACCGCATCGGCTGGACCGTCGCCCTCAACCCCGATGAAGAAATCGGCTCCCCCGCCTCCACCCCCCTGCTCCGCGAACTCGCCGCCGACCACCACCTCGGCCTCGTCTACGAACCCGCCCTGCCCGACGGCTCCTACATCAGCGCCCGCAAAGGCTCGGGCAACTTCACCGTCACCGCCCAAGGCGTCGCCGCCCACGCCGGCCGCGACTTCAGCCAAGGCAAAAACGCCATCCACGCCCTCGCCCGCGCCTTCGACCGACTCGCCGACCTCACCGACCCCGACGCCGGCGTCACCATCAACGTCGCACGCATCACCGGCGGCGGGCCCGCCAACGTCGTCCCCGACCAAGCCGTCGGCCGACTCAACATCCGAGTCACCGCCCCCGACGACATGCCCCGCATCGTCACCCGCGCCCGAGCCACCATCGAACAAGCCGCCCGCGAGCTCGGCTGCACCGCCCAACTCCACGGCTCCTTCCTCAGCCCGCCCAAACCCATGACCCCCGCCCTCGCCGCCGTCCACCAACGCGTCGAGCGCGCCTGCCAGTCCCTCAACATCGCCTACCAACAACAACCCTCCGGCGGCGTCTGCGACGGCAACAAAATCGCCGACGCCGGATGCCCCTGCGTCGACACCATGGGACCCGTCGGCGGCAACATCCACTCCGCCGACGAATGGCTCGACCCCACCTCACTCGTCCCCCGCGCCCAGGTAACCCTCCGCGTCCTCCACCACTTCGCCACCGAACCCAACATCCAACCCGACTCCACCCGATGAGCAGCCCCCCGCCCATCCAACTCGACCAAACCCTCATCCGCCCCGTCGAGCCAGCCGACGCCGAAGGCCTCCGCGCCCTCGCCGCCGACGCCGGCTTCGGATTCACCTCACTCACCACCGAACCCGCCCACATCCAACAACGCATCGAGGCCTCACTCGCCGGCGAGCAACCCCTGCTCGTCATGACTCCGCGCCCCAACATCAACCCGCCCGCGTCCGCCCTCCCCGCCGTCCTCGGCTGCGCCGGACTCACCCGCTCCACCGGCAAGCCCGACACCGCCGAACCGTTCTACGCCTACCGACGCGAACGCACCATCCACCAGTCCCCCCGCCTGGCCGTCCGCAACGAGGTCGAAGCCCTCCACCTCGTCGCCGAGTACGACGGACCCACCCTCCTCGGCACCCTCATCCTCCACCCCGCCGCCCGCGGCCAAGGCCTCGGCCGCGCCCTCTCCCTCGCACGCTTCCTGCTCATCGCCCGCGACCCCACGCGCTTCCGCCCCACCCTCATCGCCGAGCTCCGCGGCATCATCGACCGCCAAGGCGTCTCGCCCTTCTGGGAAGGCCTCGGCCGACACTTCTTCCACGTCGACTACGCCACCGCCGACCGCCTCTCCGCCCAGGACAAACGCTTCATCGCCGAGCTCATGCCCAAGCACCCCATCTACCTCCCGCTCCTCTCGCCCCAAGCCCAGCAAGCCGTCGGCCAGGTCCACGACGACACCCGCCCCGCCATGAAACTCCTCGAGTCCGAGGGCTTCTACCTCACCCCCCTCGTCGACATCTTCGACGCCGGCCCCGTCCTCCGATGCGACGCCGCCGCCGTCCGCACCGTCCGACAATCACGACACACCACCGCATCCCTCACCAAAACCAACGAGCCATCCAACAACACCCCCGCGCTCATCGCTACTCAAGAAGACAACCTCCGTATCGTCGCCCAACCCGTCGACCTCAGCACAACCACCACCGCGCTCGACCCCGCCGCCGCCGAAGCGCTCGCCGTCGAACCCGACGCCCTGCTCATCGTCTCCCCCCTCCGCGACCCCTCCGCAAACACAACCGCATGACCACCCTCACCTCCCACAACCCCGCCACCGGCGACCCCGTCTACACCGGCCCCATCGCCGACGATGCCGCCGTGCGCGCCGCCGTCGATCGCGCCCGCGCCGCCCAACCCGCATGGGCCGCGACCCCCGCCGACGACCGCCGCGCCCTCGTCCGCCGCTTCGCCGAACGCGTCGATCAACACAAAGACGACCTCGCCGCGCTCATCACCCAAGAAACCGGCAAGCTCCCCTGGGACGCCGCCACCGAAGCCGCCGCCGTCGTCGCCAAGGCCGAGCTCTCCATCCACGCCACCGACGCCCTCGCCGAACCGCCCGTCGCCCTCCCCGCCGGCACCGGCCAAACCATCCTCCGCCCCCTCGGCGTCGTCGCCGTCCTCGGCCCGTTCAACTTCCCCGCCCACCTGCCCAACGGCCAGATCATCCCCGCACTCCTCGCCGGCAACGCCGTCGTCTTCAAGCCCTCCGACAAAGCCCCCGCCGTCGCCGAATGGCTCGCCAACCAATGGCAACACGCCGGCCTCCCCGACGACCTCCTCCAGGTCATCCAAGGCGCCGTCCCCACCGCCGAAGCGCTCATCGACGCGCCCGTCAACGCCGTCCTCTTCACCGGAAGCCACGCCGCCGGCCAGGCCATCCACCGCCGACTCGCCGGCCGCCTCGACGTCCTCCTCGCCCTCGAGCTCGGCGGCAACAACCCCCTCGTCGTCCACCCCGACGCCGACCCCGCCGCCGCCGCCTACCACGCCGCCACCGCCGCCTTTGCCGGCGCAGGCCAACGCTGCAACGCCACCCGCCGACTCATCCTCGTCGACAGCCCCAACACCGACGCACAACTCAACGCCCTGCTCGATCAAACCAACTCCCTCCGCGTCGGCCTGCCCACCGACGACCCCGCGCCCTTTGTCGGCCCCCTCATCAACCAAGCCGCGGCCGATGCCACCCTCGCCGCCCAGCAATCCCTGATCGACCAGGGCGCGATCCCCCTGCGCACCGCTCAGCGCGACCCGCGCTGCCCCGCCCTGCTCTCCCCCGCCATCCTCGACACCACCGCCTGCACCGCCCTCCCCGACGAAGAAACCTTCGGCCCACTCCTCACCGTCACCCGCGCCCCCTCCCTCGACGCCGCCTACACCCGCGCCGCCGACACACGCTTCGGCCTCGCCGCCGCACTCCTCGGCGGCACCCCCGACGGCTTCGCACGCTTCGCCGCCCGCGTCCCCGCCGGCAACCTCATCCACAACGGACCCACCACCGGTGCCTCCGGCAAGCTCCCCTTCGGCGGACTCAAACACTCCGGCAACCACCGCCCCGCCGGATACCACGTCGCCCAACACGTCGCCGACCCCACCGCACAAGTCACCCACCACACACTCACCCGCCCCGAAAAACCACTCCCAGGCACCACCAACTAAACCCCATTGAGCGCGGACGCCACACAAACCCCCATTTAGCGACGCGGCTTGCCGCGTCACTCCCCATGCCAACCACCCACCCCCAACCCACCCCCCAAACACTCGAAGCAAACTTCGACGGCCTCGTCGGCGCCACCCACCACTTCCTCAACACCGCCCCCGGCAACCTCGCCTCCCAAACCCACCGCGGCGAACCCGCCAACCCACGCGCCGCCGCACGCCAAGGCCTCGACAAGATGCGCCGCCTCGCCGACCTCGGCATCCCCCAGGCCGTCCTCCCCCCCCAGCCCCGACCCAACCTCGACCTCCTCGCCGCACTCGGCTTCGCCGGCCCCGCCGAAAAAGCTCTCGCCCACGCCAAGCGCGACGCCCCCCACCTCCTCGCCGCCGCTTCGTCGTCTTCCTTCATGTGGGCCGCCAACGCCGCCACCGTCTCCCCCTCCCCCGACACCGCCGACAGCCGCCTCCACCTCACACCCGCCAACCTCATCACCGCCCTCCACCGCGCCCAGGAACCCCGCTTCACCGCCGCCGCGCTCCGCTCCATCTTCGCCGACGAATCACACTTCGCTGTCCACGATCCGCTGCCCGCTGCGCCCGACCTCGCCGACGAAGGCGCCGCCAACCACACCCGCCTCGCCCCCGCCTTCGACGCCCCAGCCATCCACCTCTTCGCCTTCGGCCGCGACCCCCGCACGCCCGACGCCCCCTCCCCCACCCGCTTCCCCGCACGCCAGTCCGCCCTCGCATCCGAAGCCATCGCCCGACAGCACGGCCTCAACCCCGCCCACGTCGTCTTCGCCCGGCAACACCCCGCCGCCATCGACGCCGGCGTCTTCCACCACGACGTCATCGGCGTCGGTCACCTCAACCGACTCTTACTTCATCAACAAGCCTTCGCCGACCCCGCCGCCACCCACGCCCAGCTCGACCGCGCCGCCGCATCGCTCAACCTCACCCTCCGCCACACCACCCTCACCGACGACCAGCTCCCCATCGATCAAGCCGTCGCGACCTACCTCTTCAATTCGCAGATCGTCTCCACGCCCGACGGCCGCACGATCCTCATCGCCCCCGCCGAATGCGAAACCCACGCCGCCGTCCGCGCCGCGATCGACCACGCCATCAACCTCCCGCAAGACCAGCGCCCCTTCGACGCCGCCGAGTTCGTCGACGTCCGCCAGTCCATGCGCAACGGCGGCGGCCCCGCCTGCCTGCGACTCCGCGTCGTCATGACCCCCGCCCAACGCGCCGCCGCGAACGCCGCCTGGCTCACCCCCGCCCTCCACGACCAGCTCATCGCCTGGGTCGACCACCACTACCCCGACGCCACCACGCTCGACACCCTCGCCGACCCCGCACAACTCCGAGCCAACCTCAACGCCCTCGACGCCCTCGCCCCCATCCTCCACCTCACCGACTCCCCCTGGCACCAACAAATCACCGACTGCGCCAATCGCTGGCTCGGCTAACTTCAACTCCGCCAAACGCCGCCGCCCGATCCATGCCCCATGACACATGTGCCATGCAACAGGTCCCATGCAACATCTGCCACGATCCCTCCCCCATGACCCAGTACCGCCTCTACCACGACCTCGCCCACCTCTGGCCGCTCCTCTCCCCGCCGTCCGACTATCAAAACGAAGCCGACCACGCCCTCGCCCTCCTCGACGCCTGGTTCGATGCGCCCCAACAACTCACCCTCCTCGACCTCGGCGCAGGCGGCGGCCACCTCGCCCTCCACCTCCACCAAGCCGGCCACACCGTCACCGCCGTCGACCTCGCCGAGCCCATGCTCGAGCAATGCCGCGCCCTCGTCCCCGGCATCGAAACCCTCCGAGACGACATGCGCACCGCACGGCTCATCGACGCCGCCAACAACCAACCCCGCACCTTCGACGCCGTCCTCCTCACCGACGCCATCGACTACATGACCACCCCCCAAGACGCCGCCGCCGCCATCGCAACCGTCGCCCACCACCTCCGCCCCGGCGGCCTCGCCCTCATCGCCCCTACCTACACCCGCTAAACCTTCACCCCCGGCGCCACCGAATCCGACTCGATAGACACCACCCCCGAAGCCCACGGCTTCCAGCCGTGGGACGAACCCCCCACCACCACCTCGACCCCAACCCAAGCCGCTCGCGGCTTTGCCCCCCACCTCTTCAGCTACGTCTACGACCTCGACCCCCACAACCCCCACAGCCACCTCTGCGAGATGCTCCTGCTCATCCTCGCCCGCAACCCCGACACCCAACGCGTCGAAGTCATCGAAGACCGACACACCTGCGGCCTCTTCCCAGAACACCAATGGCGCCAGTGGCTCCAAGACGCCAACCTCCAACCCCTCGAACACCACCCCCGCCTCGCCCCCACGCTCGCCCCACCCCCCGCCTCGCCCGATACACCAGAAGATGACGACGAAGAAGATATCGAACCCCCATGGACCCTCTTCGCCGCGACCCGCCCATAACGGGTGCCACACCTCGTGCGCAGCACGATGTGTGCAAAGCCCGCCACCCGCACCGAATAACCCACCCCGCGTGACAACTACGCCCCCTTGCCCCACCATGCCCGACCGATGATCACCAACGTCCCCCGCGACCGCCGCGCCGCGCTCGCCCCACTCTTCGCCGACTTCCCCGGCGTCCAGGGCATGCTCGCCTCCGCGCTCTCCGGAGCCATGGGCGTCGCCTGGGCCGACGACGCCGACCAACCCGCCGTCGCCCACCTCTCCATCTACTTCCACCTCCTCGCCGGCGACCCTTCACACCCCGCCGCCCGCGTCATGGTCTCCCGCCTGCCCCAGCCCGCCACCGTCATCGTCCCGCAAACCCAAGAATGGTTCGAGCTGCTCGCCTCCGTCTGGCACCGCGCGCTCGAACCCGTCGACCGCGCCCTCATGGTCCCCCCGCCCAAGTGGAACAAGGAACAACTCCTCCGCAAGGTCGAGCGCCTCCCCGACCGCTTCGCCCTGCGCAAGCCCGCCCACAACGACCTCGCCGACCTCCTCGCCTTCGACGACCTCCTCGCCGTCTGCTTCGCCGACCCCGCCGAGCTCATCGACCGAGGTGCCTGCCGCTTCGCCCAACGCGAGGGCTCGCGCGACATCGCCGCCGCCTGCTCCACCGCCGCCATCAGCTCCGCCCTGCCCCCCGGCGCCCGCGCCTTCATCGCCCAGCAGGACCACGACGACCACGCCATGGCCGAGCTCGAAATCAGCACCGCCGCCATCTTCCGACGACGCGGCCTCGGCTCCGCCGTCGCCGCCTCCGTCATCCTCGACTGCCTCGAACGCGACACCACCCCCTGCTGGGACGCCTTCAACCCCGAGTCCCAGGCCCTCGCCACCTCCCTCGGCTACGCCGACGCCAAACCCTACACCGCCTTCTTCCTCTGCCGAACCGCCTAACCCAAGCCGCTCGCGGCTTAGCACCCCACCCCCCAACCTCACCCCTCAAACCCCCAACCTCAAACCTCACACCCCAAACCTCACCACATGCCCACCCCGCCCCTAGGCGTCACCGCCGTCATGCTCCCCGAGCTCGACTTCGACCAGCAGATCGAGCGCTGCGTCGAGCTCAACCTCACGCACTACGTCTACCGCCCGCGCGTCATCGCCGACCACCAGCGCGATTCGCCTTACTCCAACTGGGGCAACCACCGCTTCGACCTCACCCCACAACGCCTCGCCGACGAGGGCCCCCAGCTCGCCGACCGCCTCGAGGCCGCCGGCCTCACGCCCTTCGGCACCGTCCCCAACACCGCCGACGCCCACGACGAAGACCTCTTCAAGCTCCACCTCCAAGGTGCCGCCGCCGCCCGCGCCGCCAACATGCGTATCGCCTTGCCCCCCCTGTCCCAAGGCCTCTTCGACTGGGCCGCCTACCTCGCCGCCTGCCGCGACACGCTCGCCCGCATGATCGACCTCGCCGCACCCTTCGACATCAAGCTCGTCATCGAGATGCACGCCGGCTCGCCCGCCGTCGACCCCGTCGGCGCCCGCAACCTCTGCGAAGGCTTCGACCCCCAACACCTCGGCCTCATCTTCGACCTGCCCAACCTCTCCCGCGAAGGCATCCGACACGCCGCCCTCTCCGTCGCCGCCGCCGCCGCCTACATCGACCACGCCCACGTCGGCGGCTTCACCTACCTCCCGCCCGAAACCACAAGCAAGGGCGACTCAAACCAGCAACCCCAATTCCGGGGGCGCGATGCAGACGGCTTCGCCGAACCCGTCGGCACCATGGCCCCCCTCACCGACAACGACCTCCACGCCCCCACCTGGCTGCGCCTCCTCCTCGAAGCCGTCCCCCACTGCCCGCTCATCATCGAGGACTACACCCCCGACAAACCCGCCACCACCCGCCTCACCGACACCGCCGCCGCCCTCCGCCGCGCCCTGCCCGCCGACTAAAGCGTTTTGCAGCGAGGCGTAGCGGGTGCCGCGCAGCGGCCCGTGGGTTTTGCGTGGACCCCTCTCGGGGCACCCGCCGGGTGCCACACCTTGACCCGACCTCCGGGAGGGCAAGGTGTGCCGATCCTTCTTGCACACCCGCACACCTAGAGCGTCTTGCATCATCTGTGACCGGCTGCGATTTGGGGGTGCCACCTCGTGCGCAGCACGATGTGTGCGTAAAAGCATGCCGAGCCGCAACCACACATCGCCTTCGGCGAAGTGTGGCGCCCGGCCAAACATCACGTAAGGCGCTCTAGCCGCTCCGCGGAGAAGGCGTGGCACCCAAGACGCACAAGGGATCAACCCGCTATCACCCCTCCGACCGATCCGCCGGCTCCTTCGCCGACGGCGCCACCGGCGACACCGCGCCCGGCTTGCCGACCTTGCCCAGCACGTCCGGCAAGTCAATCCCCGCCTGCTCCGCCAGCTCGTGCACCGGCGGCAACGCCCCGATCAACCCCCGCAAAAAACCCGCGGTCGACCCCGTACCGTCCGCGCCCCCCGCGCCGCCGTCCCACACCGTCACCTTGTCGATCTTCAGGTTCTGCACCGCCTTGACCTGCTCGGCCACCAGCGTCGGCAACTGCTCGATCACCAGCAGGCTCGGCGCCAAATCCGGCCGCTGCGCACACGCCGCCATCAGCCGCTCGTAACCGTCGGCCTTCGCGTCCAGCACCTTCTTGATGCCCTCGGCCTCCGCCGCATACCGCGCCAGCTCCGCGTCCGCCTTGCCCTTGGCCACCCGACGCTCGCGCTCCGCCTCGGCCTCCGCGTTGATCTCGATCTGCTGACGCTCGATCGTCTCCCGCGCGATCACCTCCTTCTGCATCCGCGCCAGCTCCTGCTCCTTCTCCGCCACCAGCACGTCCCGCGCCGCCTCCGCCGCCGCCACCTCGCCCCGACGCCGAGCCTCCGCCCGACGCTCCGAAAGCGTCGCCTGCGACTTGGCGATCTCCGCCTGACTCGTGTTCTCGCCGTCCACCGCCTCGGCCTCGAAGCTCGCCACCTTCACGCGCTGCTCCGACTCCGCCTGCTTCTTGCCCTCCGACGCCCGCGCGTCCTGCGTCGCCACCGCGATCTCCTGCGACCGCCGCGCATCCGCCTCGCCCGCCACGCCCTCGGCCTCCAACGCCGCCACCTTGATCCGCTGGTTCCGCTCCGCCTCCTTGCGCCCGATGTCCGCCAGCGCCGTCTCCTCCGCCACCTTCACCGTCCGCTCGCGGTCCGCCGCCGCCGTGCCGATCGCGCCCTCGCGCTCCGCCCGGGCCGTGTCGATCTTCGCCTGGTTGATCGCCTCCGCCGCCGCCTTCTGACCCAACGCATCGATGTACCCCGACTCATCAGTGATGTCGCGGATGTTCACGTTGATCATGTACAGACCGATCTTGTTCAGCTCGAAGTTCACGTTCTTGTTCACAAGATCCAGAAACTTCTCGCGGTCTTGGTTGATCTCTTCGATCGTCAGCGTCGCGATCACCAGACGCATCTGCCCAAGGATGATGTCCCGCGCCTGCGTCGCGATCTGCGCGTCGTTCAGCCCCAGCAAACGTTCGGCCGCGTTGTTCATAATCGCTGGCTCGGTCGAGATGCCGATCGTGAACGTCGACGGCACCGCCACACGAATATTCTTCTTCGACAACGCCGACGTCAGCTCGATCTCAATCGTGATCGGCTCCAGCGACATGTACGCAAAGTCCTGAATCAACGGCACGATGAACGCCAACCCGCCGTGCACGCACTTGGCCGCCTGCTGACCGGCCGTCCGCCCGTACACCACCAGCACCTTGTTCGACGGGCACCGCCGGAACCGCGACACCGCAAACAAGAACAGCGACACCGCGATCAGCACGCCCAGGATGGCCAGCGCCACCCAGATAAAACCGAAGTCAAACAATCCCTGCGCCAGCGTGTTCATCTCATTCACTCCCAGAAAGTCGTGCGCTGCATCACGCACCGGCCATGTCAATCACGCAAGACGCTCCACAATCACCACGCCGTCGTCTCGCACCTCGGTCACTTTCACATCCGTAAACGCTTCCAACGCCTCGCCCGTCCCGCGGGCCGGCACGATCATGCTCCGCCCCGAAATCTCAACCCGTACCTGCCCGCTGCCGTCGGCAGGGATCGTCATATACACCTGCCCCGTCCGCCCCACCGCCGTCTGCATGTCGTAGTGCTTCTCGTGCGCCAGCCGCTTGAGCCACAGCATCGCCATACCCGTCGCCACCATCACGCCCGTCCCCGAGCCCAGCGACACCGCCGCCGAGGGCAGCACGCCCCAGCCCAGGTCCAGCCGAAGCCCCAGACCCACCCAGCCCGTCGCCGTCATGAACGCCGTGACCGACAAGAACGACAGGATCCCCAGCCCGTCGACGCCGTCCGTCTCGACATCCGTGTCGAAGTCGAGGAACGTCATCATCGCCAGGCGGATCAGGAACAGCACCGTCCCCACGATCGCCATGGCCGAGTAAATCACGCAGTCGAAGCCGACCGCCGAGAGCTCGCCCCAGTCGAAGATGAATCGGATCGCGTCGAGCACGGCCCCTCCTTTCACGAGAAGCCTACCGCATCCCCGTGTCGCAGACCCGCGAACCCCCGCCCCCACCTCCCCAACGCCGCGGCCTCACCCCGCCGCGGCCTTGGCCTTGTCCTTCGCCGACCGGTCGCTGCGGCGGCGGTCCGATTCCTTCAATCGCCGCTTGCGCAGCCGGATCGACTCGGGCGTCAGCTCCACCAGCTCGTCGCCCTCGATGTACTCCAGGCACGCCTCCAGCGACATCTCCCGCGCCGGCTTCACGCGCGTCGCGTCGTCCGACCCGCTCGCCCGCACGTTCGTCAGCTTCTTGTTGATGACCAGGTTCACGGTGATGTCGTTGTCGCGGTTGTGCTCGCCGACGACCTGCCCTTCGTACACCTTGTCGCCCGGCTTCACGAAGAACACCCCGCGGTCGAACAGCCGGTCCAGCGAATACGCCGTCACCTGCCCCGTCTCCGACGCGATCATCACGCCGTTGCTGCGCTTCGGCGACTCGCCCTTCATCGGCTCGTAGCCGAGCAGGTTGTGGTGCATCACCGCCCGGCCCTGCGTGGCCGTGAGCATCTTCGTCCGCAGGCCCATCAGCGACCGCGCCGCGATCCGAAAGCTCATGTGCACGTAGTCGCCCGCGCCCGCCTTGGGGTCCATGCTCTCGATGTCCGCCCGGCGGTTCATCACCAGACTCATCACCGCGTTCTGGCATTCGGCCGGGCAGTCGATCACCAGGTGCTCGATCGGCTCGTGCTTCTTGCCGTCGACTTCCTTGACGATCACCTCCGGCTTGCCGACCGCCAGCTCATACCCCTCCCGCCGCATCGTCTCCAGCAGCACGCCAAGGTGCATCAACCCGCGCCCGCTCACCAGGAACGACTCGCCGCCGTCGCCTTGCTCGACCCGCAGCGCGACGTTGCTCTGCAGCTCGCGCTGCAGCCGATCGGCCAACTGCCGGCTGGTGACGAATTCGCCTTCCTGGCCAGCAAACGGCGAATCGTTGATGCGGAACGTCATGCTCAGCGTCGGCTCGTCGATCTGCACGCTCGGCAACGCCGACGGCTCCTCCGGGCACGCGATCGTGTCGCCGATGTCGATCGGGTCCAGCCCGACCACCGCGCAGATGTCGCCGGCCGATACCTCGTGCGCCTCGACCTGCGTCAGCCCGTCGAACACATTCAGCTTCAGCACGCGCTGCTGCGTCGCCTCGCCCGCCCGGTTGATCACCGTCACCGCTTGCCCGGCGTCGATCCGCCCGGCCGTCACGCGCCCGATCGCGACGCGGCCGACGTACTCGCTGTACTGCAGGCTCGTCACCATCATCTGCAGCGGCGCGGCCAGCGCCTCGGTCGGCGTGTTGAACCCCGCCGCCGCGGCACGCGACGAGCCCTCGGCGTACGGGTGCGGCACGTGCTCGAGGATCGCCGCGAACAGCTCGGCGATCGTCTCGGGGTGATCGCCATCGCCGAGCTTGTCGGCGTCCGTCGTCGCCCAGCCCTGCTTGGCCGACGCGTACACCACCGGGAAGTCCAGCGCCTCGTCCGGCGCGTCCAGCTCGCCGAGCAGGTCGAATACCTCGTTGATCACGTCGTCCGGCCGCGCGTTGGGCTTGTCGATCTTGTTGACCACCACCAACGGCTTGAGCCCGATCGAAAGCGCCTTGCCCAGCACGAACCGCGTCTGCGGCATCGGCCCCTCGAACGCGTCGACCACCAGCAGGCAGCCATCGGCCATGTTCAGCACCCGCTCGACCTCGCCGCCGAAGTCCGCGTGGCCGGGCGTGTCGATCAGGTTGATCTTGTAGTCGGCGCCGTCGGCGTGGCGGTAGTTCACGGCGCAGTTCTTGGCCGTGATCGTGATCCCGCGCTCGCGCTCGAGGTCGCCGGTGTCCATCACCAGCCCGTGCTGGCCGCCGGCCAGCTTGTCCAGGTCTTCCGTGCGGAACATGCCGGACTGGTAGAGCAGCTGGTCGGTGAGCGTGGTCTTGCCGTGGTCGACGTGGGCGATCACCGCCACGTTGCGCAGGCGATTCAGGGCCATAGGGAAAACCGCGCGCGGCGCCTCAACGGGGTGGGACGGGGACGGGGTACAGCAACCGCCACCCGGGCGCAGCGTACCACGCCGCGCGGGATGGTTATCTCGCCCCACCCGTAGCCCATTTAGCGACGCGGCTTGCCGCGTGAGCAACGCCCCACCGCGGCAGGTCGAACATATCAATCAACGCAAGGCGCGCCGACGCCGCATCAAGACGCTCAGCGCAGCACCCAGCGCGACGCCGGCCACGCCGGGCTCGGGCACCGCCGCGGTCGCGCCCGCCGTCACGGGCGGCGTCGCCGACTGGCCGAAGTTGCTGGCCAGGATCGCGAGGTCCGCGGTGTTGACGATCGAGTCGCCGTTGAAATCGGCCTGCGACCACGACTCGCTGAGCAGCACGAAGTTGCTCGCAAGGATCGCCAGGTCGCCGGTGTTGACCGCGAAGTCGAGGTTCGCGTCGCCCTCGACCGTGCCGAGGATGTCCTCGATGAGGATGCGCCTGTCCTCGGCGTCGACATCGAAGTCGCCGTCGAGATCGCCATCGAGTGCGGTCGCGCCGGACGCGGTGCCGAGGTTCGCCAGCAGCAGGTCGATGTCGTCGACGTCGATGTCGCCGTCGCCATCAAGATCGCCCGGGTCCGGCGGGGGCACGAACACGCCCGCCGGGTCGTAGAACACGTCGTCAAAGTAGACCACCGCGTCGCCGAAGCCCTCGAACAAGATCGAGTCCAGCGAGAAGCGGTCGTCCAGCGAGCCGGGCGCAGGACCTAAAAATTCCGTGAACTGCTCGTCGGTCAGGAACCACTCGTAGGTGTGCCACTGCCCGTCGGCGATCACCGGCTTGGTCAGGCCCTGTTGCGTGCTGCTGAACACCGTGAAGTCGCCGAACGTGTCGATCACCGGCGAGACCGAGAGGTTCGCCAGCGGGTCGACGTCGCCGGGGTTCACCAGCAGCGAGAAGCCGATGCTGCCCATCGTCGGCAGGATCACGTTGCCCACCGGCTGCGCGATGCCCGACTGCACGCCACGCCCGAGCTGCAACGCCCGCTCGGCGCCGGAGACGTGCCGCGAGAGAAAGCCCAGCCCCTGCGTGTCGGCCGCGGCGTCGTAATCGAACTCCAGCCGCTGCGACGTGCCGCCCGGCGTGGTCGCGAACGACTGCGAGCGCGTCACGTTCGTGCCGGCGTCGAGGAACTGCGTCTGGCCGGAGAAGGTCAGCGACTCATTAAAGGTCTCGTTGTTGCGCTCGAAGCCCGCCAGCGGCTTGCGATCGAAGAGGTCCTGGCCGGGCTGGGTCATCACCTGCTCGACCTGGATGTCGCCGCCGTAGTAATACTTGAGGATGTCCATGTAATGAACGCCCTGATCGGACTGGAAGTCGGCGCCGTTCTGGCTCATCGCGCCGCGGTTGGGGAGGTTCGGGTTCGTGGGGGTGCCTTGGAAGCCCAGCGGCGTGCCGATGTTGGACGTGCCCAGGTCGCCGTTCTCGAAGGTGTAGGTGACCCACTGCTCGGTGCTGGTCGGGTCGGGGTCGCCGGGGCCGGCCACGGGGCTGGGGCCCGAGGGGATCGCGCCGGCGACATAAAAGGCCGCGGTGATCGTGTCGCTGAAGGTGAGGATCTCGCCCTGCGTCTCGCGGACCGCCTGGTCCCACAGCCCGCCGGGGTTGCCTTGGACGCCGCCGAGGCTGTAGACCTGGTCGGCCTGGCTGTTGCGGATGAAGGTCGCCGAGGTGTTCTGGATGAGGTGGTAGGCGAAGCTGCGGGCGGCGACGGCCTGAGCCTTGAGCGCCTCGAACGACGCCGCCCCGTTCTCGCGCAGCACCACGTTGGGCAGGTAGTTGTCCTCGAAATCGAGCACGTAGAAGGGCTGGCTGGGAAGCTGATCGTCGCGGACGGTGACGGTGTCGATCGCCGTTACTCCCGCCGCCGCCACGCCCCCGGCCGCGACCCAACCCAACACCCCGCACGCCGCGGCGCCCGTGAAGCCGCCATCGATCCACTGCTTGCCCGACATAAAAACGCCTCCGTTACAAATAATTGCCATCATATGGGGCAAATGAGGGGGTCTGGGTAAGAGAGATACCCCAAGGCACCCCATGGTTAATCTCAGTTTAGGCCCCAAGATTCCGCCGTCAACGCGATTCGCCCCTGAATCGGCCACAAAGTCGGCGGGCCGCCTGCGCGGGTTATAAACGCGCAAATGTCGGCGGCATGTCGATTCCACCCTTGGTGGTTATGAGCGTCCATGTTACTAATGAATTGGCCTGTTTCTGTGGACACGTCTGCGTGACGGAGTTCACTTCACGTGTTGGCACGCCCGGTGTGCCGTTCATTCGCTCTCGGCTTCGCCCCGCGATGCCAATTTAGGAGGACAACCATGATCGCTCGTTTGTTTGCCACCGCCTTCGCCGCGGCCTTCGTCACCGCCACCGCTTCCGCCGCCGTCGTCTGGGACGAGGGTGTCGATGGCGACCTCTCCAACGTCGAGGCCACCCCCACCGACATCGGCACGCTCTCGCTGGGCTCGAACACCGTCACCGCCTCCGTCTTCGGCCGTGACAACTTCACCTTCGCCCTGCCCGCCGGCTCGGCCATCGGCTCGATCATCCTCGACGCCTTTGTCGACGCCGCCAGCCCGACCAACACCACCTCGCTCGAGCTCGCCTCGGGCACCGACACGATCGTCCCGGACGTCACCGGCATCATGGGTGCCGCCTTCGTCGGCCAAGACATCATCTTCGGCCAGCCCGACCTCGGCGATCCCAACTACTCGATCCAGTTCGTCGAGTTCGGCACCGAGTCGACCCTGACCATCGACATCATCGTCGTGCCCGAGCCCGCTTCGCTCGGCCTGCTCGCCGCCGGTGCGCTGGCCTGCGTCGCGCGTCGTCGCCGCGCCTGAGTCCCGTCTGTTCTCCCGCGCGGGCTGGGCTCACGCCCGGCCCGCGTTTTCATCCAGATCGCTCCCGGCACACGCCGGTCCGTTCACCCTTTCACGGAGGCCTTATCCATGCTGCGTTTCCCCACGGCCGCGCTCCTCGCCGCCGCCACCCTCACCACCCCCGCCCTCGGCGTCACCGTCTGGGACGAATCCATCGACGGCGACCTCTCCGGCGATGCCTTCGCCCCCACCTCGCTGATCTTCTCGCCCGGCGTTAACTCCATCTTCGCCACCACAGGCGACCCGGGGAACCGCGACGGCGACTCGCGCGACAACTTCACCTTCGACATCCCCGCCGGCTTCGAGCTCACCTCGGTCGACCTCGTGTCCTACACCACGCCAGGCGGCGCGTTCCAGTCCTCCTTGCTTCAAGCAGGCACCGGCACCGCGTTCGATAACGGCAATCCCGCCGCAGCCACCGGCTTCATCGGGCAGTCCACCCTGCAGGCCACCGCCGTCGGCAATAACCTCGCCCCGGCCGGCTCCGCCTCCTTCCAGCCCGGCAGCTACTCGTGGTCCGTCGGTGAGTTCGGCGTCCCCGAGGCCACCTACCAGCTCGACTTCAACCTCACCGCCATCGTCCCGCCGCCCCAGCCCGGCGACGGCAA
The DNA here is from genome assembly GCA_039024495.1 of Planctomycetota bacterium. Classification (GTDB taxonomy): domain Bacteria; phylum Planctomycetota; class Phycisphaerae; order Phycisphaerales; family Phycisphaeraceae; genus JBCBUE01. Next base: position 25,788 of record JBCCQE010000036.1, read on the forward strand.
CCCCGCCGTCATCATCGAAGACTTCGCCGACTCCGTGGGCGACCCCGACTTCGGCGGCTTCTTCGAGTTCGGTGGCGGCACCGCCGGCGACGTCGAGACCGCCGGCAACGGCGACCCCATCCGCACCCAGGAAGTCGACAGCACCCCCTGGGACCTCACCCCCGCCGGCGAAACCGTCTTCACCCAGGTCATCACCCTCGAAGACGACCCCGCCACCACCGGCGGCGGCCTGAACTTCCCGGACACCTCGCAGTGGACCGCCCGCATGTCCGCCTTCGACGGCATCCCCCAGGTCGCCAACCTCCTGGGCACCAGCGGTGCCGAGGGCTGGGTCGGCTTCTACGCCCGCACCACCGCCGATGGCATCCAGACCCGCTTGAGCATCGACGACCAGGACGAAGGCGTCGCCAACGGCTTCGAGTTCACCACCATCCTCGACATCGTCGGCGACGGCGAGTGGCAACTGCTGCAGTGGAACCTCGGCGACCCGTCGCAGATCGAGACCGGCTTCGGCGGCGACGGCATCCTCGAGGGCCCGGGCATCAGCCTCGACTCCATCTGGTTCTTCGACACCGCCGGCGACCCCGGCCTCACCAGCCAGGTCGAGTTCGCCTACGTCTTCTACGACGCCGACAGCCCCGTCATCGACCTCTCGGACATCGGCCTCGAGGGCGACCTCGATAACGACGGCGACGTCGACGTCGACGACATCGACCTCCTCGCCGCCAACGTCGGCATCGGCACCACCCCCGCCGAGGGCGACCTCGACGGCGACGGCGACGTCGACACCGATGACCTCGCCGTCCTGCTCAGCGGGCTCGGCACCGTCGCCGGCGACGCCAACCTCGACCAGATGGTCGACACGTCCGACCTCGCGATCCTCGCGGCCAACTTCGAGACGGCCGTGGGCAGCTACGGCCTCGCCGACTACAACATCGACGGCACGGTCAACACGTCCGACCTCGCGATCCTCGCGGCCAACTTCGGCTTCGACGGCACGGCCCCGCCGCTCGTCGCCGCCGCCGCGGTCCCCGAGCCCGCGACGCTCGCCCTCATCGGCCTCGGCGGTGTCGCCGCCCTGGTCCGCCGTCGTCAGGCCTGACCCGCAAACACAACTTGTCATCCACCCAAGCCCGCGGCCACCACGCCGCGGGCTTTTTCTTTGCACTCATGAAACGACACAAATCAAACCACGCGGGTGCCACAACTTGACCCGACCATCGGGAGGACAAGGTGCTCGACCGGTTCTTGAACGTTCACGCACCTTGAAGCGTTGCGACCAAGGCATGCCACCCGCGTCAAACTCAACCAAAAAAGAAAAACCCGCACGCGCCCCCCCTCAGAGCGCACACGGGCAAAGCACAAAGAACGAACCATTCAATTGCGAGCGCCGATGTCGAGCATTCACAGAATCATCCAGCCGGCATCACTCACCGGGCAAATCAGATCGTAAGGTCGCCCGTTTTTGACGCTTGTACAACGAGACACCGTTGCTGTACCAAAAAACGAAAACCACAAAACCAATCAAGATGCCCACAACACCGCCGTCGATAAGCATTTCGGTGATATCGCGGCTGTGGATCTCATCCCCTTGAAAATACGCTAAAGACACAATGCCGAGAAGTGCCGCTTCCATGGCAATGACGACGACAGCTAAGAACAGAATTGCGGCAACTACTGGACGTTTGCTGCGACGCTCCCACGCCGCCAACTCACGCTCTGTGAGTTGGCGTCTTGAGAACCGCAAGATAACCAGCAACTCTGTCACTTCGTGAAATATATCCGTGACTTACGAATCAAACTCAGCTTACTGATCGTCCCAGAAGTTGTCGTCCGCCGAGTTCGGTGGCAGCGACTCATCCCAGTTGTCTTGATCTTCGATCTCGAATGGCGAAGCGTGCCCATCCATCCAACCGATGTTGACGTTCTTTTCGCCGCCATGGCGGGCGTGCGGGGCATCGTCGGTGTTGCCCAAGCCGCGGATCACGAAGATCCCACGCTGATTCGGCGTGCCTTCGAGGTTTCGACGATACGTGTCCAGCACCATGATTGTCTCAGATGGCTTAGCCAGATCTTCGAGCCGAACGCTTGCGTTGCCGATACCGAACCCGCCAGCGCCGCCGAAGATGTTGGTGGCTTGACGCGGCATCAAAAAAGCATTCCAGCCGTAGTCCACGTTGGCCCAGTTCACCTGCGAGGGGTCGTCGAGATCGGCATTGATGGCGAGTTGAGCCGGATCGAGCGAACGGCTGCTGAAACTCGGACACTCCAGAGCTTCACGGGTCATGCCGTAGTTCTGAGTCACCAGAAGGCTAGACCAGTAAAACTTGCGGTTGGCCGGTGAGATGTCGTCGGGAATGTTGCCGTAGCCGCCGCTGGCGGGAACCACGCCGTCCTCAAGCGTCATCGCTGGCGGAAATTCGCCGTTGTGCTCGGTCGCGTAGTTGTACCCGGCTGTCGCGATCTGGCGGACGTTGCTCAGGCATTGCGCATCGCGGGCCGTGGCTCGCGCGGCACCGAGGGCGGGCAGCAGGATGCCGATCAGCAGCGCGATGATCGAGATCACCACCAGCAGCTCGATCAGGGTGAAGCCGCGGCGGCGGGGGCGGAACGGGCAATAAGTGGGCTCAGGCACGGCAGGCTCCGGACTAGACAGCAGATCCAACACCCCGCCACGCCACGCAGGCAGCGACGCAGGGGGCGATATCGCCATTATGCAAGTCTTTAGCGAGTTTTCAACCCTTGCGTTAGAAAATGCCCCCTTACCCCAGGCCACCCGCCCCGCACAGGCCTCACCCGCCCGACACCGCCTGCGAACGCGGCGTCGCCCGGTCGCTCAGCAGCCCCTGCAGCGACCCCAGCGCCAGCCACGCCGCCGCGTGGGCGAAGTCCACCGTCGGCATGTCCCACAGGTCCACCCGGTACCGATCCGCCAGCACCGGCATCGTGTGGTGACGCACCCGCGCGATCAGGTGGTTCACGTACCGCGTGGCCGTGTTGAAGTTCGACGAAAACACAAAGTGGTGCGGGCCCAACTGGCTGATCGAGTTGCCGATCGCCATCGCGAACAGCTCGGTCACGTGCTCCAACGCCGGGTCGTCGCCCTGGTATTGCAAGATCGCCTCGTGCAGCGTCGCCCCGCGGATCGCGCCCGGCTGCTTGCGGTAATACGGCGTGCTGAACACCCGCTCCACGCAACCCACCTGCCCGCAGTAGCACACCTCCGTCTCCACCGGCAGCGTCGTGTGCCCCAGGTTCCAGTCCGACCGCACGCACCCGTGGATCGGCCGACCGTCCAGCAACGCCGACGCCCCCAGTGCCCCGTCCCGCGCGTGCACCAGCAGCACCAGCCCGCTCGGCCGCACGTCCCGCGCCAGCGCCCACCGCACCGCCAGGTTCTGCGTGCAGTTCCCAAGCAAAATAGGCGTTTCGCCAATCACGTCGAACAACGGCTGAAGCGACGTCGTCGCCCCGCCGGGGTTCACCGAGCTCAGCAGAAGCCGCCGGCTCGACTCGTCAAACAGACCCGGCACGCTCACCCCAAGCGCGATCAGCGACGACGTGTCCGCCTCGGCCAGCATCGACGTCGCCACCTCCACCGGCGACCCCGCCAGCACGTCCTGCACCCGCGTCGTGCCGATCGGCATCCCGTGCAGGTTCAACGCGCACGTGCTCACCTTCTCCGAACCCAGCATCAGCCCCAGCACGTGCCGCCGCGCCGGGTCGATCTCCAGCGGCCGCGCCGGACGCCCCGGCCCCGAGCTCACCGCCGCCCCCTCGCGCAGCAGCCCGCGCTTGATCATCTGGTCCGCCACCATCCCCACCGTGTTCGGCCGCCAGCCCGTCCGACGGTGCAGGTCCTGCCGGCTCAGCGGCCCTTCGCTCCGCAACAACGCAAAAATGTCCGCCTCACGGGGCACCACCGCCACCGGAATGGCACCATCGCCCTCGCGGCGGCCGTTGGTTCGGCGACGGTCGATGGCGGCGTCAGTCATGCAGCAGATTCACTCAAAAAACAGGCGGACACGCGAGGCAGGCGGCGAGTCAGAAACGCGCTTCCACAGCTCAGAGTTTAGAGTCTACTGCGTGACCGTCGCGATAAAAGCAAGCCACTCGCCGCACTCCCCGCCCGTTACCCCGCACCGCACGCACAGACCCCCGACTCGGCCAACACCCGCCCCGCCCGCCACACGCCGCACCACACCCCGGGAGCCCGCCATGAAACGCGCATTCAGCCTCATCGAACTCCTCGTCGTCATCTCCATCATCGCCATCCTCATCGGCATCCTCCTGCCCATGCTCGCAGCCGCGCGCTCCACCGCCATCACCGTCCACTGCTCCGCCCAGATCCGAAACCTCGCGCTCGGCCTCAACATGCACGCCGACGACCACCGCGACCGTTTCCCCATCGCCGGCGGCACGCTCGACTTCGGCCAGGTCGACACCGGCAGCCCCCCTTACACCGCCACCAACCTCGGCCCGTGGATGGAACAGGTCTTCGACTACATCGGCGAAAACCAGGCCATCCTCTCCGGCTGCGAGGCCTACCCCGTCGACACCCCTTACCACTACTTCATGTCCTCCCGCGCCGCCTTCATCGCCGCCGGCAACCAACGCGCCGCCGTCCAACGCGACCGCTATCAGCAAGCCTCCGCCGCCGTCCTCGGCGGCGACAACAACATCCGCTTCGACAACGAAGCCGCCGGCATCTACGACGCCGACAAAGACGACTACACCCAGGAATGCCTCGTCTTCCAAGGCAGCTACGGCTCCGGCGGCTCCGCCTGGGAACCCCAGCACAACGGCGCCCTCAATGTCATCTTCGTCGACGGACACATCGAACCCGTCACCGAATTCGACCCCAGCAAAATGACCTACCGCTACAACGGCCTCGCCGCGTTCTAGCGCCGCCTACACCCGCTCAGCCCCGTTGCGATCCCGGGTGCCACACCCTCGCCGAAGGCGATGTGTGGTTGGAGGCCAATCATCAGTCAGCACACATCGTGTTGTGCACCATGTGCGACGCGAAGCGCGATACCAAAATACCCACCGCGCTTCGCACAACCTCCACATCAATCTGCATCAACCCACCACTCAACCCAAAACCACTACGCCCGCGCCTTCGACGCCCGAGGCTTCTTCACCCGCCCAAAGTCCGCCGCGTCCGAGCGCCACCCCACCGTCGGGTCCGCCGCCGCGCCGCGCTCTTCGATCGACGCCTTCTTGAGCACCGCATCCACCACCCGCCGGTGCTCGTCGCAGCCCACCACCGCCCGCCAGTCCGTCGGCTGAATCTTCGCCACGCACCGCGCCGCCAGACGATCGATCCGCCGGCCGGCGTCCTCGATCCGCGACCGGCTCACCTCGCCCCGCTCCACCGCAAGGCGCAACGCCTCGATCGCCGCGTCCACCCGATCGTGCCGATGGCTCACCATCAGCAGATCGACCCCCGCGTTCACCGCCGCCACCACCGCACGCTCCACGCCGAAGTGCTCGGCGATCGCGCCCATCTCCAGGTCGTCGCTGATGATCAGCCCCTCGAACCCCATCGCCTCACGCAGCAACCCGTGCACCACCGACCGGCTCATCGTCGCCGGCAACGCCGCGTCCAACGCCTCGATCACCAGGTGCCCCGGCATCATCGTCGACACCCCCGCCGCGATCGCCGCCTCGAACGGCACAAACTCACGACGACGCATCACCTCCAGCGACACCCCCAGCCGCGGCAGCTCCACGTGGCTGTCCACCGGCGTGTCGCCGTGCCCCGGGAAGTGCTTCCCGCAAGACGCCACGCCCGTCGACTCGATCCCACGGATCAGCGCCCCCGCCATCGCGCTCACCGCCCCTGGCTCGGTCCCCAACGAACGATCGCCAATCACCCGGCTGTCCCCGTTCGTCGCCAGGTCCAGCACCGGCGCCAGATTCACGTTGAAACCCACCGCCGCCAGCTCACGACCCAGCAGCCGCCCCACCGCCTCCGCCAGATCCGCATCGCCCGCCCGCCCCAACGCCCGCATCGACGGCGGCACCGTAAACCCCTCCCGCAGCCGAGCCACACGCCCCCCCTCTTGGTCCACCATCCGCAAAAGCGGCCGACCCGCCGCCTCGCTCAGCTCACGCTGAAGCTCCGCCACCTGGCCCGGCTCCCCCACGTTCCGCGAAAACAGCACCACGCCCCCCACGCCGCGGTCCAGCAGCGCACGCAGCGACGCATCCACCGAACCCGACGCAAAGCCAACCCCCAACAGCTTCGCAATCGATCGATCCAAACCGTCAGACATCGTCGCCGTCCCGAGCAGGCCAGGCCAACCGCCCCGCGGCGATTCGACATTGCACAATACTAACACCCCCTGCTAAAAATTGCCCGACATTCCTCCAAACCCCCAAAACCACCCACCCCGCACCTCAGACCCCACACCTCAAACCTCAAACCTCAGAACCGCACCACCCCCCGCAGCCCCAACACCGCCGTCACATCCCCCGTCGCCTCGAACACCTCGTCCGAGCCCGCCGAGTCCACCGTCAGCTCCGACCACACCACCGCACCCACCCCCGCCGTAATGTCGAACCCCGGCCGAGGCCGATACGTCGCCGACACCTCCACCAACGCCCGGTCGTCCCGCAGCACCCCGTCCGGGACCGACGCGTCGTCGTCCAGCCGGTAATCCCGCGACTCGTACCGCCCGCCGGCGCTCAGCGTCCACGTGTCGTCCAGCCGGTACCTCACCGCACCGCCCGTCCCCAGCGTCTCCAGCGACCAACGCTCTGCAAACTTCCAGTTCACGCCCAGCACCGGGAAAAAGCTCGCCGTGTCGTCCAGCGCCGACGTCGCCCCCGCACCAAAAAGCAGCCGCAGGTCTTCGTTCGGCGACCAGCTCGCACCCGCCGCGCCGCCGCCGGTGAACGACTTATCCCAATCCGCGCCCGGGTCCCCCGAGAACTCCAGGATGCCGAAGCCAAACGCCCCCCACGCGCGCGAAAAGTTGAACCGCGCGCCCGGCCGAAGCGTCGTCGTCACCGCGTTCGAGATCGGCTCATCCAGCCCCACCTCGCCGTTGAACCCCGACAACGCGTAGTGCGACCACTCCGTGCCCACGCCAAACGTCCCCACCACCTGCCGCGAAAACCAATACTCGCTCGACAGGTCCAGCCCAAGCCGGCTCACCGTCAGGTCCACGTCGTCGTACGAGCTCGGCAGCGTCACCTCGGACGTCGGCGACAGCGTCAGCACCCAGCCGCCCTCCTCGCCCCGGCCAGGCTGCTCCGTGAACACCCGCTCCCGCACCACCCCAGTCACCGGGCTCGCCGGCTGACCCGCCACCTCCGCCACCACGCACACACCCACCGCCCACACCCCAACCGACCAACCCAGCGACTTCATCCACATCACCAATGCCCTGTTCGAGATTCAAACCAACACACAACGGCTCGATGCTAGCCGCCTCCCCCATCGACCATCCGCCCCCAAACCCATTTCATTTACCAACGCGCGTCGCCGGCTCCCGCAACCCACCCTCGCCCCGTCCCATTGAGCGACGCGGCTTGCCGCGTCCCCACCACCCCTGAAACCTCAAACCCCACCCCTCAAACCTCACTCCGCCCGACCCCCAACCCCAACCCATAAACCAACACCCCCGCCGCCACCGACGCGTTGAGCGAGTCCACCACGCCCCCCGCCGCCATCGGCACCCGCACCGCCGCCCCCCCCGTCGCCTCCGCCACCTCCGCCCACCGCGCCCCCAGCCCCCGATCCTCCGGCCCAATCACCACCGCCACCCCGCGCTCATCTCCACCCCCATCCCGCAACCCCCGCGCCACCTCCCGATAGTCCACCGCCCCATCCACCATCGCGGCTATCACCCGCCACCCACTTCGCCCTTCGTCCTTCGCCCTTCGTCCTTCCGCCCCAGTCAATCGCTCCACCGCCTCCTCCTCCCCGCACACCACCACCGGCAACTCAAACACCGCCCCCGTACTCGCCCGAATCGCGTTCGGATTAAACACATCCACCCCACCCCGCC
>JBCCQE010000037.1:0-33601 GCA_039024495.1 Planctomycetota bacterium
CATGCCCTGGCGTGATCGGCTCCGCCGCCTCCCGGTCCCCCGTGCTGTGCTTCACCAGCCCCAGCCCCCGAAGCTTCAGCTCCACCCACACCCCCGCCGGCACCGCGTACGCCACCGCGTACGGCGTCGCGAACAGCGCCAGGATCGTCACCGCCACCACCAGGTTGAACAGGTCATCCGAAAACAAAGGCAGCACCTCCGCCTCCCCCCCCGGAAGTTCGCGCGGCGAGACCGCCACCTCCTCACCCGCAGCAAACTCCCCCCGAAGCCCACCCTCTGCGAGGGTGGGTTCCCCCGATTCACTCACAATCTCACGCATCTCCACAGAAGACCCACCTCCAGCGCCACTTCCAGACGGCGCCTGCCGCGCCACATCCGCCAACACAAAACTGAACACCCCGATCTGACACAAACACACGCCCGACGCCACCGCGTGACGCACCCGCAGCCGCATCACCAGACCCACCACCGCCACCACCACCGGCTTCAGCAGCACCACCGCCGCCGTCGCCCCCGCCACCACCCACACGTTCGCCCACGCCCACGCCGGGTCAAACAGCATCCCGATCGACGCGAAGAACAGCGTCACAAACACGCTCTTGAACGGCCCAAGGTCCGCCCGCAACTGACTCGCCAACACCGACTCGCCCAGAAACACCGCCGCGATAAACGCACCCAACGCCGCCGAAAGCCCAAGCTCGTTCGCCGCCCACGCCGAACCCATCGCCGCCACAAACGCAAACAGGATCGGCATCTCCCGGTTCCGGCTCGGCGCCACCAGCGACGCCAGCGTCGGCATCGCCCACTTCGAAAAACCCCACGACACCAACACAAACCCCGCCACCACCGCCACGCTCCACAGCGTCCCCCACACCACCTCCCCCGCACTGCCCCCGCCGTTCAGCGCCGCTACGATCAACACCGCCGGCACCACCGCCGCGTCCTGCACCAACAACACCCCCAGCGCAAACCGCCCGTGCACCGAGTCCACCTCGCTGATCCGCTGCAACACCGGCAACACCACCGCCGTCGACGACATCGCCAACGCCAGCCCCACCGCCACCGCCGCCTTCAACTCCAACCCAAACGCCACCCCCGCCCCGGCCGCCGCCGCCGTCGTCAGCCCGATCTGCAACCCCCCCGCCACCAGCGTCCGCGACCCCAGCGTCTTCAGCCGCGACCAGTTGAACTCCAGCCCGATCGTGAACATCAAAAGCGTTACCCCAAGCTGCGCCATATCCCCCACCAACTCCGGGTTGTTCGGCCCCAGCCTGAAGTTCTCACCCAACCCCCCCACCACCCCCTGCAACGGCGAATAAGGCCCCAGCAACACCCCCGCCAACATGAACCCGACAATCGCCGACTGCCGCAACCGCTCCGCCACCACCCCCAACACCATCGCCGCCAGCAACACCACCACCACATCCAAAAGCGTCGTCCAAACCGTCACCCCCGGAAGATACACACCCCGCTCCCGACCTCTGACACAGACCTCCCCGGCTGGTTGCGGGTTGGTCGCGGGCTAAGGCTGGATAGACTCTCGCTTCCTTACAAGCCCCACCCTTTTCGACCCCGCCAACTCAAGACCGAGGGCCGGGCCGGCGTGAGGCAAGCGAAGCTTCACAAGCTGGTTTGCTTTGCCCATCTTCGCGCGATCGGTGCGTCAACGCGGGGCAGGCAAAGCAAGCGACATCCCCAGAAAGATGTATTTTTGAGGTCATTCACAGCAACTGGATTGAACGACAAAGCTCTAGTATTCTGGACGAGGCGAACAACCGCCGGAGTGGCTTATGGCTGTTCCATATGGGATATGTCAGTCAATATGACCGCCTCGGATCAGTCATTACTCAGGAGGACAAACTCGATGACCCGTTATTCAACTATATGCCTGTCGTACGCCTGCACCGCCCTGATGTTTGCTGCGCCAGCCGTCGCCGATGTGCTCCGCAGCGGCTCAGGCACCGGCTTCGGCCTCCCCTTGACCAACCCCATCTTCACCGGCCAGATTAATGTCGGCACCGGCTCAACCGGCAATCCCGGCGAACTCGAGGTCAACGCCGAGTCGCTGGTGAACGGCTTCACGGCCTTCGAGTCCAGCGGCCTGCTCGTAGGCGAAGAAAACGGCGGCGACGGCGTCGTTCGCGTCATCGGCGATGGCACGCCCGGCTCAGCGACCGTCACCGTCAACGACGGCATCGGCGTGCGGATCGGCGTGGGCGGCAACGGCCTGCTCGAAGTCCGTAGCGGAGGGGTCGTCAGCAGCAATGAGCCCATCCACTTTGGCGAAGACTTCGGCACCAATTCACAGGGCAACGGCACCGTCATTGTCGATGGCCCCGGCTCGGTCATCCGCAGCAGCGTCCCAAGCAACGCCGACGCCGCCGGCCGCATCGCCGCGCCGTTCGACGGTCAAGCCACCAGCAACATCACCATCTCCAACGGCGGCGTCATCGAAGCCACCGGCGGCGACCTGCCCAACTTCGACGCCGCCAGCATCTTCCTCGGCGGCGAAGAAGACTTCCCCACCCAGGCCATCGTCAACGTCACCGGCGAGGGTTCAACCCTCCAGGCATCGCACTTCATCGGCCTGCGAAACGGCTTCGGCGGTGCCCAGGTTAATGTCAGCGACGGTGCCACCATGCGACAGCTCGAGGCCGGCCTCGACTTCGGCGACGGGCCGCCCGTCGGCATCGGCATCAACTCCTTCGACGCCGACACCGGCATCACCGTCAGCGGCGTCTCCGCCGGGTCTGTCGCGTCAAGCCTCTCTGCTGTCGACGACATCTCGGTCGGCATCGTCCGCAGAATCATCGGCTTCACTGCCAGCGGCGAGCCGCGCGTCTCCCGCGACTTCGACACCCTCGCCGGCGACCCCATCCTCGATCAAGAGGGCAACCCACTCTTCGACGCGCTTGGCAACCCGGTCATCGGTGTCGAAAACGACTTTTTTGGCGACGGCTCCTTCGTCTTCATCGAACCCGATGTCGAAGTCTTCACCAAGCAGACCGGCTACCTCATAGCCGAAGACGGGGCCGTGGTCGAGACCGCCGCGGACATTACCATCTCTGAGAACAGCGAAGACCCCCTGGTCACGCCCTCCAGCGGTGAGGACTCCACCCTGACCGTTCGCAATGGCGGCACCGTCAACGCTCAGAACGTTCGCGTCCGCGAACACGGCCGGCTCGACGGCGGCGGCGGCAACATCAATGCGAATGTCTTCCTCGAAGGCGGCGCCCTCGCCCCCGGCAATTCTATCGGCACTCTCACCGTCGACGGCGACATCAACCTCCTCGATGGCATCCTTCAGCTCGAATTCGGCGCGGGCGGACTCGACATGCTCCTTGCCACCGGCGAGATCACCCTCGGCCCCGATCTTGTGATCGAGCTGGTCTTGAATCAAGACCCCGCCGGCCAGACCATTGACCTCAATGCGTTCTTCAGCGCAACCGAGCTGACCAGCAACTTCAACTTCCAGGAGAACCTAATCCTGGCCGGCTTGGGCAACAACGCCACCGGTGTCGTCACAGGCTTCGACGGCGAAACCCTGCTAATCCCCGAGCCCGGCTCGCTGGTCCTCTGCACCCTCTCTGCGGCCATGCTGATCCGCTGGCGACGCCCCGCGGCTTCTTGATAAAATCCCATCGACACCACAGCACCTAGCATCGACACAAATCGCTAGGGCCACCGATCAAAGCATCTTGTATCACGGCTCAAAAGCTCAATCCATCAAAGGCCCGACCCTTTCGGGGTCGGGTTTTTTTGCTTCACAGCCGGGGCTGGAAAAAGGCTGAAGGGCCGGAAAAAGGAACATCCTGATCCTTTGCGGAGCGGAGAAAGGGAGGGGCGGAAATAAGGTCGAGAGTCATGGTTGGTGTGGCAGGACGCTGGCTGTCGGCCGTAGTGCCGCGTCTCATCCCGCGCCGGCGGTCCAAGAAAGGGCGCGGCTGAGGCATGACGCAAACGCCAAGCACGCAATGCCCGCGCCGCAGTGCGAACGAAACCAATTGAAGGAACTCTCAGCGCGAGCGCAGGACGAGGAAAACATCGCGCAGAGACTTCCGGTGCCTGCGCAGGACGAAGCAAACGGAGCGCGGAGCCACAAAAGCGAGCGGGGCCACCCTGCACCAGCGCAGCGCGAAGAAAACACCGCGTTGGGGTGAGACACGGCCTAGGGTCGTGGCGTGGCCGATGGCGAGGTGACTGCGATCGACGGGCGGTGGCGGGTGGGGACGATTGGGTTTTCTTATGAGGATTGGCGCGGGGCGTTCTATCCCAAGGGGTTGGACCCGAAGCGGCGGCTGGCGTGGTATGCGAAGCGGTTCGGGGCGATCGAGCTGGACACGACGTTTTACGCGACGCCGGCGGCGGGGACGGTGCGGGGCTGGGCCGAGGCGGTGCCGACGGGATTTCGGTTTGCGGTGAAGGCGCCGCGGGAGGTGACGCACGACCCGGGGCCGGCGGACGCGGGGGCGATCGATCGGCTGGCGGCCTTTGTCGGCGCGATGCGCGGCGGGCTGGGCGGGAAGCTGGGCGTGGTGTTGTTGCAGTTCCCGGCGTCGGTGGTGGTGGAGCGGCACGGCAACGCGGTGATGCAGTTGCTGGCGTCGCTGCCGCGCGGCGCGGGCGGCGTGGCGTACGCGGTGGAGTGGCGGCACGGGTCGTGGTGGACGCGACGGATGGCGGGGTTCTTGCGCGACCTCAACGCGGAGGGCGTGCGCGTGGCGTGGGTGGGCGCGGACTACCCGACGCCGGACGTGGCGATGCTGGCGCCGGACGGGCCGCGGTCGTTGGAGGTGTGTCGGCCGCCGGCGTTGGTGCACACGGGCGAGGTGGCGTACCTGCGTTGGGTGGGGAACCACGGGCAGCTGCCGGCGTCGAGCGCGGAGGTGCTGGACCCGACGGCCCGGCTGGCGTGGTGGGTGCAGCGGCTGCGGGCGTACGCGCGCGACGACGCGCCGCTGCGCGAGGTGTACGGCTTCTTCGGCAACTCGTACGCAGGCCACGCCCCAGCGACGTGCCAACGGTTCGCCGACCTGATGGGCTGGGCGGACACCGGAGGGGTCGGTGGAGGCGTCGAGCCGACGCTGTTTGGCGAGGCCACGGGCTAAGGGATCGGGCGGGGCTTGCGGCGTGGCGGATGGGCGGTTGCGCAGCTCGCGGAAGGCCGCCGAGCCTTGTGGTCGTCGAGCGTGGTCTGCATACTGCGGGTTGGCCTGCGCGATGGCCCGTGCACCACGGGCGCATGTGGATTGGTGTGGTCGATGTCCAAGAAGAACGACGACAAGCCCAAGCTGAGCGATAAGCAGTACCGGTCGGAGCTTGCGCGGCTGCAGGTCGAGCTGGTGAAGATGCAGGAGTGGATCAAGGCGACGGGCTACCGGGCGGTGGTGGTGTTTGAGGGGCGGGACGCGGCGGGCAAGGGCGGGGCGATCAAGCGGATCACCGAGTGCTGCAGCCCGCGTGTGGTGAAGGTGGTGGCTCTGCCGGCCCCGACCGAGCGTGAGCAGACGCAGTGGTACTTCCAGCGGTATGTGCAGCACCTGCCCGCGGCCGGTGAGATCGTGCTGTTCGATCGGTCGTGGTACAACCGAGCCGGGGTTGAGCGGGTGATGGGGTTCTGCACGGAAGAGCAGCACCAAGAGTTTCTTCGGTCGTGCCCGCAGTTTGAGCGGATGCTGGTGCGCGGCGGGCTCAAGCTGGTGAAGTACTGGTTCAGCGTGAGCGACGAGGAGCAGGAGCGCCGGTTTCAGCAGCGGATCGACGACCCGACGAAGCGTTGGAAGCTGAGCCCGATCGATCTGGCGTCGCGGTCGAAGTGGGTGGAGTACTCGAGAGCTAAGGACGTGATGTTCGCGCACACGGACATCAAGCAGGCGCCGTGGTACGTCGTGAACTCGACGGTGAAGAAGCAGGCCCGTCTGAACGTGATCCACCACCTGCTGAGTCTGATTCCGTACGAGGACCTCACGCCGCCGGCGATCGAGCTTCCGCCGCGTCAGGAGAACACGGGGTACGTGCGTCCGCCGATCGAGGAGCAGACGTTCGTGCCCGAGGTGTATTGATCGGGTCGATGGGCTAGGCTTTGCGGCAGTGACCGACGCGGCGACCGAGCACAACGCAGGGCCGAACCCGCCGGGTCTGCGGCCGGGGGGCGACGCGTCGGCCAACGTGGCCGCGCTGCAGGCCGCGCTGGATCGCGGGGGCGACGTGGTGATCGGCGTGCCCGGGGTGTACGACGTGAACGACACGCTGCTGATCGGTGGGGGCACTTCGTTGCGATGCGCGGCCGGAGTGGTGCTGCGTAAGGTGGCCGATCCCGAGCCGTTTACGCACGTGCTGCTGAATCGCGGTGCTTTGAGCGGCGCGGTCGATCGCGGCATCCAGGTGGAGAACCTCAAGGTCTGCGTCAATGGCGTGGATCGGGTGATGCGCGAGGTGTATGGCCTGCGGGGGCAGGTGGCGTTTTTCCGCGTGGCGGACCTGACGATGATCGGGTTTCGCTGCGACGATCTGGACAACATGCAGTTCTGCGTGCACGTCTGCGATTTCGAGGACGTGTTGATCCACGACGTGATGATCCGAGGGGGTAAGGACGGCGTGCACTTCGGGCGGGGCAGGCGGTTCACCGTGTCGCGGGGCGTGTTTGCGACGCGCGACGACGCGATTGCGCTCAATGCGCAGGACTACACGACGTCGAACCCGACGCGCGGCGACATCGAAGACGGCTTGATCACCGATTGCTACGACCTGCCCTCGCCGCAGGGCATCGGCGAGCAGGTGGGTTACTTCTGTCGCGTGCTGGCAGGGGCGTGGGTGGACTGGTTCGAGGGGATGCCGGTGCGCCACTCGGACACGGTGGTGACGGGCGGGCGGGTGTATCGGGTCGAGGGCGAGCCAGGCGAGGCCGAGCGACCGTCGGTGACGCGGCCGACGCATGAGGCCGGCGTGGCGGAGCTGGACGGCATCCGCTGGAGCGTGATGCAGCCGGCGGCGGGGTACTCGGCGGTGGTGCGTCGGGTGGTGTTTCGCGACATCCGGCTGCGGGCGCCGCGTGCCGGTATTGCGCTGCACTGCGACTCGGGCAGGTTCTGCCGTGGATACTACCCCAAGGGCGAGCTGCCGGTGCAGGCCGATTTGACGATCGAATCGACGAGCGTCGCGAGCGACCACGGCCATCCGATGCTGTCACTCTCGACGCCGGTCAATCGGCTGCGGCTGCGAGGCTGTGATTTCGGTCAGGTGCCGGTATCGACGGGCAACAACGGCGGGCTGCCGCCTTGGACGGGGTCGCGCATCGACGTGCGCGATTGCGTGGCCACGCCGGACCTCGATCATGCTTTTGCCGCGGTGCGTGACGATCCACGGTACGAGCTGGCGGTGGATTGCTAGAGCGTTTGGTGGTGGTTGACTTCGCCCCGGGTCATTGACCCGGGGCTAAATTCGCAGGCAGTTCATCAAAGCGAATCACGACCGGGCGTTTTGCGTGAATTTTGGCCGGGTGGCACACCTCGCCGAAAGCGATGTGTGCCGTTGGAGGTGCGATCCCTCAACGGCACACATCGTGCTATGCACGAGGTGTGGCACCCGGCCAGTCACAACGAAAGACGCTCTAACGCCGTGCGATTATTCTCGCCGTGCGGCGGGAGCGGATGGCGATCGCGGTGGCGAGGGCTAGTGGGGCGAGGGCGGGCTCGGGGAGCACGACGGGTTCGAGGTTGAGCTCGAGCGCGGCTTCGTCGGCGGTGGTGAGGTAGACGCCGAAGGCGTCGGTGAAGGCGTCGATGTCGGCGCGGTCGACGCGGCCGTCTTGGGTGAAGTCGATGCTGAGGTCGCCGGTGCCGTCCTGGTTGTAGCGTGAGGAGAAGATCTCGAGGTCGGCGTCGTTGAGCTTGCCGTTGCCGTCGAGGTCGGCGATGGACCAGTCGAAGGGCGTGGGCTGGGCGGGGTGGGGCGGGTCGGACCCGCCGAGGTCGGGGTCGACGTCGAAGGCGTTGGGGGTGATGCCGCTGACGCCGGGCTCGAGGGTGAGCTTGGCGACGCTTGCGTTGGTGATGTCGACGTCGGTGTGCTGGATGTCGTTGCCGTCGCGTGGGAGGTCGAAGGTCCAGGCGCCGGTTTGGATGTTGTCGACGGTGAGGCCTTGGGTTTGGACGTTCCACTCGGACTTGAGGGTGGGTGCGTAGACGTTTTTGATGGAGATGTCGTGGAGGTCGCCGCGGTCGGCGGCGGAGGTGCGGAAGAGCGCGCCGTCGGAGTTGGTGACGGTGAGTCCGTCGATGTAGACGCTGCGTTTGCCTCCGTAGAACTGGTAGACGTCGTCGTGGCTGCCGGTGCCTCGGCTGGACATGCCGTCGACGGTGACGTCGCGGATCTGCGTGGCGTGGGTGAGTGCGTCGGCGTTGATGTCCTGGATGAGGGTGCGTTCGACGCGTTGGGCACCGACGGGGCCGCGGTGCATCTGGGACCACTTGGTGTTGACGATCTCGACGCTGCTGGCGCGGACGGGGTCGCGGACGTGGAATCGGCCTTCGAGGGCTTGGGTGGAGGCGTCGTCGATGGCGGACCAGCCGCGGAGGTCGACGTTTTCGAGCGTGACGCTGGTGTCGGCGTTGTGGACCTCGTGGACGAGGGGTTCGTTGGTCGTGAAGCGGACGTCGAGGTTGCGGAAGACGACGCCGGACCTCGCCCAGCGCTGCTCGCTGTCGACGATGAGGGTGGTGCGTCGGATGAAGTTCGAGCTGAGCGTGCCTTGAAGGACGATGGGCTCGTCGGCGGCACGATCGACGAGGACCTCGTTGGGTAGCTCGCTGAGGCGGACGAGCCCGGAGTCGAGCTCGTAGATCGGGCCGGGGCTGATCGTGAGGGCCGACGCCGCGGGGGCGACGGTTAAGGGCAGGGCGAAGGCGAGGGCGAGCGACGCGAACGCGGAGCGCGATCGACGCAGGGCACGGGCGATACAAAGGGTGTTCA
Organism: Planctomycetota bacterium; assembly: GCA_039024495.1. Lineage (GTDB taxonomy): Bacteria > Planctomycetota > Phycisphaerae > Phycisphaerales > Phycisphaeraceae > JBCBUE01. The sequence continues at coordinate 8,971 of JBCCQE010000037.1, forward strand.
TGCAGAGGCTCGGGGGAGTCGGGACGGAGGCGGGGTTGGACGACAAGTCGGCTGAACTGCGAAGCGGGCTTGAAAGTCAGGCTCGTCGGCGGCGTTTGCTGGCGCGAACGGCGACGTGCGCGTCGGGCGGCTGCTTGCGGACAAACGCCAGGAAGCGGGCGATGTCGGGGTGGGCTTGGAGTCGGTCGATCGTATGGTAATGCTCGGCGAGTTCTTGTTCGCTAAGGGTGGCGTGCACGGTTTTGTGGCAGGGCGAACAGAGCCACGCGACGCGGGTGTGGAAGTCGGCCTTGTCGTGCTGGCGGCGGGTGCGGGGCTTGTTGTGGCGGGCGACGGGGATGAGGTGGTGCTTGGTGAGGCGGACGCCGACGCGGGCGCACAGCTCGCAGGCGTGCGGGTCGTGGTCGTGGGGGTCGGGCATCGGCGTAGTGAGCGCGGTAGTGGTTGTCGGTTCAGCGGTTCCACGGCATGCGGGCGAGGAGCATGCCCATGCCGCAGGTGTTGGTGAGCCCGGCGAAGACGAGCCCGCAGCCGACGAAGCCGGGCACGATCAGCGCCCAAGGCGAGACGAACACGCCGGCCGCGGTGCCCAGCGCGACGAGCGATCCGGCGGCGATGCGGACCTGACGTTCCAACGACATCGCGGCCCGGCCGCGCACGGCGTCGAGCCCGGCGGCGACGGCGGCGTCGATCCCGCCCTCGACAATCACCAAGTCGAGCGACGGGTCCTGCTGGGCGAGCTTGGCGGCGGCTTGCTTGGCGCGGGGGCCGGCCTTGCAGATGACGTACGTCGGGCCGGCGGCGTCGGCGGGGCGGGAGGCGCGGACGGCGGTGGCTGACACGGCGTTGAGCGGGATCGATCGCGCGTGGTGGAGATGGACCGCGCGGAACTCGGCGGGGGTGCGGACGTCGACGAGGTCTAAGGCGGGGGCGTCCGCAAGGCGGGCGGCCAGGCCTTGAGCCGTGATGGTGCTCATGCCACCAGCTTAGGCGTGCGGCGTGTGGGGGTAATCAAGGCGTCGGCCGCTGAGCCGGCGCCTTGAGTTTGGAGTTATTGAGTGGCGGCGCTGCCGTGCATGGCTTCGCGGGGTTCGACGCCGCGGGCGTAGTAGCCCAGCGCGCGGAGGGTGTCCCACCAGCCGCCGATGTGTTCGCTGCGTTCCACGGCCGAGCCGAGTCGTTCGTGGGTGAGGACGACCTCGGTGGCGGGCGTGTCGTCGTAGGGGTTGGGCGCGTCGAAGAAGTGGACGGTGACGAGCGAGCCGGCGCCGAAGTCGGGCATGGTCTCCCACGACCAGGTGAAGGCGAGCAGGTTGGGCGCGTCGACGGCGGTGTATTCGCCGATGCCGATGTGGTCGTTCTTGCCGTCGTTCATGGCGAAGCGGAGGCTGCCGCCAACGCGGACGTCCATCTGCGCGTCGCAGGTGGTCTTGGGGCCTGGCGCGAACCACTTGTTGAAGTGGGCGGGGTCGGTCCAGAGCTGGAAGACGTGCTCGCGCGGGGCGCGGACGAGCTTGTTCAGACGGATGGCGTCCGGGGGTGCGGGGGGCAGGTCGGCGACGGTGAGTGCGGCGGTCGGGGTGGGGTGGGACGTTGGCATGGGGTGCTCCGGGTGAAGGGAAAGGAACGGTGGGTGTGGGTCAGGCCTTGCGTGGTTTGCGTTTGGGTTTTAAGGCGGTGTTGATTTGCTTGGGTTCGGGGGCGGTGGCTTCGGCGAGGTCGGCCATGGCGTCGAGGCGATCGGTCCAGAACTGGCTGACGTGGTCGATCCAGGCGCGGGCCTGGGCGATGGGCTCGGGGCGGAGGTGGCATCGGCGGACGCGGCCTTGCTTGCGTTGGACGAGCAGGCCGGCGGCCTCGAGGACGCGGAGGTGTTTGGAGACGGCGGGGAGGGACATGCGGTCGGCGAAGGGTTGGGCGACCTCGGAGACGGAGAGGCCGTCGCGCTGGGCAAGGCGGTCGACGATGGTGCGGCGGGTGGGGTCGGCCAGAGAGGCGAAGGCCCGGTCGAGGGACTGGGGCGGGTCGATTAATTTAACCATCTGGTTAAATGTTATGGTTCGGCCGGCCGGTCGTCAAGAAGGTCCGCGGCGTTTTTGTTTGGACGGGTGTTGGGCGTCGTGGGTTTGGTCGATCGCCGGCAATACCGCGGTCGCGGCCGCGTTGACCTGCCGGAACAAACCCCACGGAGAAGACCATGCCCGTCACGCACCGCTCATCGCAGCCGACCGAGCCCGCAGGCCTGACCAACGCCGATCACGAGAGCTGGCGGGTGGAGCCGCGGCCGTGGGGGGCGGGGGATCGGTGGCTGATTTTTCACGTCCTGGTGATGTTGGGGTTGGGCGTGGTGTTCGCGGCGCAGGCTTCGGCGCACGGCCTGGAGGATCACGAGCACGGGCATGACCACGGCGAGGCGGCTTCGGCTTGGGGTGGCGCGGATGAGCTGTGGGTCGAGCTGGCGTCGTTGGATGGCGCGTGGGCGAGCGCGGTCGACGTGCGGATGGATGGCGACGCGTTGACGGTGATCGCCAACGGGCTGCCGGACCACGCGACCGGCCGGTTCCCGAATCGTGGGAACCCCAATCGCATCCAGCCTCAGTCGTATCGCTTTTCGCTGCCGACCGATCCGCGGCCGCGCGACGTCGCACAGGCGGCGCGCGGGTACGTGTTCGGCGTCGCGCTGAACGGCGTGGTGTTCGACCCCGGCACGGCCGAGCGTTGGACGCCCGATGGGCTTCGGCGTGGCGGCGGGCCGTCGGACTGGACCTACGAGGCGTTTAATGCGAAGGGCGAGCCGACGCTTGGGCTGGATGCGTCGAACGCGCACGTCCAATCGACCGGGGCGTATCACTACCACGGCATCCCGATGGGCCTGCTCGAAGCGCGCACCGTGGGAAGCAAGATGACGCTGCTGGGCTTTGCGGCGGATGGCTTACCGATCTACGGCCCGTTCGCGCACGAGGCCGCCGACGATGCGAGCAGCCGGCTGGTGGAGATGAAGTCGAGCTATCGGCTGAAGCCGGGCACGCGGCCGTCGGGCGATCGCGGGCCGGGCGGGGCGTACGACGGGCGGTTCACCGAGGACTGGGTGTATGTCCAGGGCGCGGGCGATCTGGATGAGGCAAACGGCCGCTTCGGCGTGACGCCACAGTACCCCGACGGGACGTACTACTACGTGCTGACGGCCGACTTCCCGCGCATCCCGCGGGTGTTCAAGGCCGAGCCGGACGACAGCTTTGCCAAGCGGCGCGGCCGGGGCGGGGCGGGCGGGCCGCGGCCGTCGCGGGGGATGTGAGCGGGGGCGCATGTGGATTGTCTGGCTAGGGTTCCCGCGGCAGCATTGGAACGCTGCGCAGGCTTAAACGCGTTGTGGGCACTGCATTGCGTTGCAATGCAGCTTTGAGGTCGGAGTGTTCCGAGGGGTGAGGGCTGACGGGAAAATGCCGGCGATCGGGCGGTGTGTTGCAATAGATCGGCGGCCGGGCGACCTTTGTGGGGTGAACCCACTGCGAGTGCCCGTGCTGGACCCGTGTCGAAGCTAAACGAGACCGAGTTTGAGGCCCGTTGGGCCGAGGCCAGCGGCCTCGTCTACTCCGTCGCGTACGGGCTGCTTGGGCATCGGCACAGCGCGGAGGATGCGATGCAGGAGGCGGCGACGATTGCGTGGCGGAAGCGCGGGACGTTCGAGCCTGGGAGCAACTTCGGGGCGTGGGTGGCTCAGATCACGCGGCACGTGGCGTTGAACAGTCGGCGGTCGCGTCGCCGTCGTTATGCCGAGTCGTTCTCGGAGGCGACGGACGTGCACGCGGCGGCCGAGGCGACGCCGGACGCGCCCTCGCCGGAGGCGGCGATGTCGGGCGAGCAGCTTGCGTTCGACGACGCGGTGGTCGCGGCGTTGGGCAGGCTGGAGCCGACGGCCCGGGCGTGCCTGCTGCTTAAGACGGTGCACGGGCACAGCTACGCGGAGATCGGCGGGATGCTGGGCGTGCCCGAGGGGACGGCGATGAGCCACGTGCACCGCGCCCGAAAGCGCATGCGGGAGACGCTGACCGAACGCAAGGCCAACGAGGGGGCCATGACATGACACAGAAGAAGGACCCGTCGCAGCAAGGTCTGCCGGGCGAGCCGATGGACGGCGAGGAGTTGGACGTGGCCGAGGCGAGGCTGCAAGACGCGATTGACGATGCGCTGAAGCGCCGCTTCGGGGCGAGTGAGGTGCCGCGCGTTTCGCTGCCGACGCAGGCGGGCGGCGGGGCGCGGGGTTCTGGTGGGTCGGAGCGGCGCGGCGTGCTGGCGCGGATCGGTGTGGCGCGGGCGATCGCGGCGGCGGCGATCCTGGTGTTGTCGGGTTGGGTGGGGTTTGAGTACGTGGTGGAGCCTTGGATGAGTGCGCCGCCGACGCTGGCGGTGCAGGCGCAGGCGTTGCTCGAGCGTCTGGTGGACGACGGGTTTGAGCCGGGTTGGACGTGCGAGACGATCGGGGAGTTTGAGTCGGCGTTCGCGGATCGGCTGGGCCAGCCGGTGACGGTGGACGCGTTCGCGTGGGACGGCGTGGAGCTTGTGGGGCTGAGCTACGTGCGGATCGATCGGCAATACAGCGTGGCGGTGTTGGCGGAGGTGGACGGTCAGCCGGTGGTGGTGGTGGGCTTGAAGCCGGGGGCGCGGATGGGGCGGGGCGAGGGCGTGTTCACGAAGCAGATCGGCGCGTTGCTGTTGATCGAGGTGTCGACGTTTGACGAGCCGCGGGTGTTGCCGGAGCTCAAGGCACCCGAGCCGGTGTCGTTGGGCGCGGGCGGCGGGTCGTGCGCGGGGTGAGGGTTTAGACTCTGCGCATGGCCAAGCAGGACCTCTCGCGGCATCAGGAAGGGATCGTCAAGCGGTACTATCAGCACCACGACACGATCCAGGTCGGCAAGCTGGGTGAGCTGGTGAGCGAGCTGTGGCTGGCCGAGTCGGACGCGGCGCGGGGCAAGCTGTGGAAGAAAGCCCGCACGGCGCTGACCCGGCTGGGGGTGAAGGAGGAGCGCGTGGCGGCGGTGTGCGACGCGCAGGACGCCGAGGGGCTGGCGAAGCTGATTAAGGCATTGGAGGCCGGTCGGGCGGGTTAGGCCATAGTCTGGGTGCCACACCTCGCCGCAGGCGATGTGTGGTAGCGGGTGGGCGTGGTGTTTCGCACACATCGTGCTGCGCACGAGGTGTGGCACCCGATTTTGGCGCTGGTTCCGCGACATCCGGGGCGTTCCGGCGCGTTGGCGCGAACAATGCGGGCGCGCCTAGCGTTAGTCCGGCATGCCAATTCCCCACCGCTTTCTTGCAGGAGTGTTCGCCATGGCCATGGGCATCACCGGAGCCAGCTGCGTCCGGGCCGACGTGAAGGTCGCCGACGTCCCGGACCCGGCGGTCGATCTGGAGTTTTCCGCCGATGCCGGCCCGCAGACGGCGATCTTCGCCGGCGGGTGTTTCTGGTGCACCGAGGCCGTGTTCGAGCGGGTCGAGGGCGTGAGCGACGTCGTGTCGGGCTACGCCGGCGGCACCAAGGCCGACGCCAACTACGGCACCGTCTCCAACGGCCTGTCCGACCACGCCGAGGCGATCCGCATCACCTACAACCCCGCCGCCGTGTCCTACGGCACGCTGCTGAAGGTCTTCTTCACCGTCGCCCACGACCCCACGCAGCTCAACCGCCAGGGCCCGGACACCGGCAAGCACTACCGCTCGGCCGTGTTCTATCAGTCGGACGACGAGAAACGCGTCGTGCAGGCCTACATCGACCAGCTCACCGAGGCCGGCGTCTACGGCAGCCCGATCGTTACGACCCTCGAGCCGATCGGCGAGGGGTTCTACGTCGCCGAGGCCTACCACCAGGACTACGCCGCGCTGAACCCCGGCCAGCCGTACATCGTCTTTCAGGCCCAGCCCAAGGTCGACAAGCTCGAAAAGGCGTTCCCCGACCTGCTCGACGACGACTGAGCCGTCGTCGCAATGGGCCCATTTAGCCCCGGGTCAGTGACCCGGGGCCGCCCCGGCGACTTGCTTGGGGCCTCAATAAGCGCACAGTTCATCGGTGTGAACCACCGTCCGCGCGCGTAATGGACGCCTCGGGGTGTCTTTGGTATTTCTAGGGGTCCGATTCGGGGCTGCCGTGAACGGCCCGCGCCCGCCGAGCGAACCCCAGGCGACCTGCTTATGACCTCCACGACGACGGCCCCCGCGGCCCGCCAGCTCACGCAGGGCTTCCTTAAAGAAGCCGTGCACCACAACAACAGCCGCAGTCGGGCCGGGATGCTCGAGCGGCTCTTCACGCTCTGGTTCCGCGGCTTCATCTACAACCAGATCTGGGAGGACCCGCGGGTCGACGCCCAGGCCATGCGCCTCGGCCCGGGCAACCGCGTGCTCACCATCTCCTCCGGCGGGTGCAACGTCCTCAACTACCTGACGTACGACCCCGACCGCATCGTCGCCGTCGACCTCAACACCTGCCACATGTCGCTCACTCGGCTCAAGCTCGCGGCGCTCGAGCACCTGCCGAACCACGAGGCGTTCTATCAATTCTTCGGGCTCGGCGAGGGCAAGATCAACCTCGATCGCTACGAGCAGTACATCCGCCCGCACCTGGACTCGGTGACGCGCGAGTACTGGGAGTCGTCGGCCTGGCCGACGCGCAAGGTCGGGCCCAAGCGCATCGGCTACTTCAAGCGCGGGTTCTACAACCAGTCCAAGCTCGGCCAGCTCATCCGCTTTGCGCACCTCGTCGGCCGCGTGACGGGCAAGGACTACGAAGAGATCCTCGAGGCCAAGAGCGAGGCGGAGCGGCAGGCGTATTACGAGAAGGTCATCGAGCCGTACTTCCGCAACCGGTTCGTGCGGATGCTGTCGCGCAACCCGGTGACGGGCTTTTCGCTGGGGATCCCGCCGAGCCAGTTCGACATCATGAACGAGGAGTCGCAGGGCGCGATGCCCGAGCTGTTCCGCGAGCGGGTGCGCAAGCTCGGGGTCGACTTCGACATGGACGACAACTACTTCGCGTGGCAGGCGTTCGGCCGGCGGTACGACCACGCGAACAAGAAGGCCATCCCCGACTACCTGCGCGAGGAGAACTTCAAGGCGTTGCGTGCGCGGCTGCCGAAGGTCGAGACGCACATCGTTTCGTTGACGAAGTTCCTGGCCGAGCAGCCGGAGGACAGCCTCGACCGGTTCGTGCTGCTGGACAGCCAGGACTGGATGCCCGACGAGGTGATCGCCGAGCTGTGGGACCAGTTCGACCGCGTGGGCGACCCTGGGACGCGCGTGATCTTCCGCACGTCCGGCTCGGAGTCGCCGATCGAGCGGGCGCTGCCGGCCAGCCAGTTGAGCAAGTGGGAATACCAGCCCGAGGAGTCGGCCGAGCTGTTCAAGCAAGACCGCTCGGCGATCTACGGCGGGTTCCATCTTTATGTGAAGAAGTGAGCCGGGGGCGATGAAGATTTCAGATCGCTACACCGGAGAAGACCGTTCGCCGAGCGGCGGGCGATCGCGCAGCCTGTCCGAGCGGATCGCCGACGCGATCGCCTGCGCGGTGGCCGTGCCGGTGATGGTTTTCCTGGTGAACTTGTTGCTGCCTTTGATGGGCGACTGGCTTTGGGTCTTGATGGGTGTGGGTTGTGTCTTTGGGTTTGTGGTCGGCTGGGTGTGGGGGCGGCAAGCGGTTCAGGACGCGGCCGATTCGGAGTGGTGGGAGCGACTGTCGTGATCGCTGGAGGGGCGATAGCCTGTCGCGATGCCTGCTGATGAACCACAAGACGCCGCGAGTGCGATGGATCGGATGTACCGCTACACGCGGCACGTCTACGACCTGTCGCGCAAGTACTACCTGCTCGGGCGGGACGGGCTGCTGGATCGGCTGGCCGACGACGCGATCGCGCAGGCCAAGGCGCTGAACGGGCAGCGGGCGCTTCGGATCGTGGAGGTCGGCTGCGGGACGGGGCGGAACTTGATCGCGCTGCGCCATCGGCTGAACCGGCGCGACGCTTCGGCGGACATCACGCTCTACGGCGTGGACGCGGCGTCGGTGATGATCGAGACGGCGCAGAAGGCGGTCGACCGGCGCGGGTACGGCGAGGGGATCGTGCTGCGGCAGGGGCTGGCGCAGGAGCTGTCGCCGGCGATGTTCGATCTCGACGCGCGTGAGGCGGGGAAGGGTTGGGTCGACGGGGCGTTTTTTAGTTATTCGCTGTCGATGATCCCGCCGTGGGCGGAGTCGCTGGCGGCGGCGCTGGCGGCGGTGGGCCCCGGCGGGGCGGTACGGGTGGTGGACTTCTACGACCAGGCGGCGCTGCCGGGCGCGTTCGCGTGGGTGCTCAAGCGATGGCTGGCGGCGTTCCACGTGCACTACCGCCCGGAGCTGGTGGAGCACATGGAGGGGCTGGCGGCGTCGGGGGAGGTGGCGCTGGAGTTCGAGGAGGTCGGCCGGCGGTACGCGTACCGGGCGAAGCTCACTCGGCCGGGGTGAGCGGGCGGCGTGCCTCGCGCGGGTGCCACACTTCGTGCGCAGCACGATGGGTGTGGTACTGATTCGTGCCACGAGCACGCATCGCCTGCGGCGAGGTGTGGCACCCTGCCTTCGGCGGGCGATCGGTAAGGTGGAGGTATGCGTTGGATTCCCGGGATGTTGTTGGTGCTTGGGTTGGTTGGCGCGCTCGCGTCTTGCGGCGGCGGCGACCCGCGGCTGGAGCGGTGGGAGGGTGTGGACACGGCGACGGTGCTCGCCCAAGCGCCGCTGGAAGAGGCGGGGTTTGTCGCGTTCAAGCGGCGGCAGTGCGCCCTCTGCCACGGCCCGAACGACTCGGCGGTCGCGCCGTCGCACTACGGGCTGTACGGCTCGACCGTACAACTCGACGACGGCACGACGGTCGTTGCGGATGCGGCGTACCTGCGTGAGTCGATTCTTTATGCCGACCGGAAGATCGTCGCGGGGTATCGCAAGTCGATGGCGAACTACGCCGGCGTGATCCCGACGCGCGAGGTCGACGCGATCGTGGCGTACATCAAGACGCTTGAGGCCTCGCCTTAGCGTTGCTGGTCTTTAAAAATCTGGTGCTTTGTTGTTCCCATGCGAGGCTGTCGTGCGTCTTGCAGGTGTGTGGGCTTCAGTCTTTGAGCTCGAGACAGGTGACGCATGACCGATCAACAAGCCTTGCATGCCTACGCGACCGATGGCGACCCCGAGGCCTTTGCCAGCCTCGTTCGGGCGCATCAGCGGATGGTTTACGCCGTGTGCGTGCGGCGGCTGGGGGACGCGGCCGAGGCAGAGGACGCGACGCAGGACACGTTTCTCAAGCTCGCGGGTCAGGCGGGGCGCATCCGCGGGAGCGTGGCGGCGTGGCTGCATCGATCGGCGACGACCACGTCCATCGACCTGGCGCGTCGCCGATCGACTCGGCGGCGTCACACGCGGGCCGCGGCGTCGGCGAGCGCGGCGAGCGATTCGCCGGCCGAGGTGTCGGAGGCGCGGGAGCTGGTCGAGCGGATCGACGAGGCGGTGGCGTCGCTTGGGCGTGCCGATCGCGAGCTGATCTGCGAGCACTACCTAGCGGGTCGGACGCACGCCGAGCTGGCGGCGTCGCTGGGGGTGTCGCGGTCGCTGGTGAGCCGGCGGCTGCGTCGGGCGTTGGGTCGGTTGCGTGATCGGTTGAGCGGCTCGGGCGCGGCGTTGGCGACGGGAGCCTTGGTCTCGACGCTGCAGACGCAGGCGGCCGGTGCCGCGGTGCCGGCCGCGGTGGAGGCGGGGCTGATCAAGATCGGGCTTTCGGGCGTGGGGTCCGCGCAGGCCGGCGGCGGTGGAGCCGCATGGTCTGCATTCACACTTAAAGCGGGAGTTCATGGATTGGCTTGGAGCACAAAGACAAAATTGATTGCGGGAGGCGTGGTTGCGGCGTTGTTGATCGGCGTGGGTGTGTCGACGCTGCCCGCGGTTTGGCGTGGTCCGTCGACGATCGCGCAGGCTTCGGACGAGCTTGCGGCGCTCGGGTACGACCTTGCGCCCGGCGAATCGATGCGGCTGGTGCCTGGGCCTTACTCCGAGCTTCGCAACGCGGTGATGGCCGAGAGGATCACGATCGGTGATTACGAGAACGTCGTGGCGGTGTTCACTCGGGCGGACAATGGGGTGTTGTCATTGGATTGGACTTTGGGCGGCGGCAACCCCGAGCTGCGCGGCTTGAGCCTTGCTCACGCTGCGCTGGGGTTGCCTTCGTTTCGGGTTGAGGGGTTGGAGGCTTTGGATTTGCCCGAGGGCGATCTGGTGCGGCGAGCGGGTTTGACCGACTCGGAGCGGCGAGAGGCTTATGCGGCCGTGCTTGTCGATCATATGGGTGTTCATGTGTCTTGGTCGCCGGCGGATCGCGAGTTTGAGTGCGTGATCTGGGACGGGGCGGCCTCGGGGGTGTCGGACCTGGAGGTTGACGCGCTTGGGCGCGCGGTGGTGTACGTGACGGCGGGTTCGTTGGATGCCGGGCGGCTGGCGGGCGAACGGGCGATGGCGCAGACGTCTTCGCTTGAGCCGTATTTCGCCGAGCTGGATATGCCGTATCTGGTGGAGGGCGGAGCCTCGGTTCGGCCGAGGGTGATTTACATGGTTCTGGAGGATGCGCAGATCGATCGCGATTCGTCGGGCTGGCGTGGGCGGCTCGACGCCGTGCTGGGCAACCTCGGTACGCAGGTCGGCGGGGCGTTTGAGACGGGGCTGCGGCCGTTCGAGGTGTGGACGGTCCATGCGGCGCGATGAATCGCGGCGCTTCATGCGTGCGATGCGGTGGTGACCGGCGTCACGGTTCGATCAATACTTTGAGTTGGTCTTTGGCGGCGAGCAGGGCTTTGTCGGCGTCGGCGAGCTTGGCGCGTTTGGTGATGAGCGAGACGACATCGATCTTGCCGGCGGAGAGGGCGTCGATGGCCATGGGGAACGGGCCGCAGCGTGAGCCGATGAGTTTGATCTCGTTGATGACGAGCGGGTTGAGGTCGATGGGCGGGGCGTTGTCGCGGGCGACGGTGGTTTTGAGGACGATGGTGCCGCGGGGTCGGACCATTTTCATGGCGGTGGTGAGGCCATCGGCGGCGCCGGTGCAGTCGACGACGATGTCCTGATCGGCGCGGAGGCCGACGTCTTCGAGCAGGCGGTGCTTGACGCCCCACTTCTCGCACTTGGCGAGCTTGTCGGGGTGCTTGCCGATGCACCGGACGGTGGCGTTGAGTCCTGCCATGACCTGGGCGCAGAGCAGGCCGAGCCTGCCGTCGCCGAGGACGGTGATGAACGGTCGGCCCTCGATGGTGAGCTGCTGGAGGATCTGGAAGGCGGCGGCAAGGGGCTCGATGAAGACGGCGGCGTCGTCGTCGATGTTGTCGGGGACCTCGTGGAGGTTGACAACGGGCAGGGTGAGGAACTCGGCGAAGCAGCCGTCGCGGCGGTCGATGCCGAGGACGGTGCGGTGTCGGCAGTGCGAGCGGAGGCCGGCTTTGCACATGTCGCACTTGCCGCAGACGCAGTTGATCTCGCCGACGACGCGTTTGCCGATCCAGTCTTTGTGTTTCTTGGAGCCGACGGCCTCGACGGTGCCGACGAACTCGTGGCCGAGGGTGCCGACGAAGTTCATGTAGCCCTTGACGATCTGGAGGTCGGTGGAGCAGACGCCCATGCGGGTGGGGCGGATGAGGGCTTCGTCGGGGCCGGGCGCGGGCTCGGGGGTGGCGGGGTCGAGCTTGAGCTGGGCGTCGTCGGTGAGGCGCAGGGCGAGCATGGGGGGATGGTAGTGGGGGGCGGAGCGGGGCGGGGGCGCTAGGCGCTAGGGGTTAGGCGCTGGGGCTTCGTGATCCAGCCTCAACGTCGCAGGCCGAGCGCCTAGCGCCTAGCCCCTAGCGCCTCACCCATGTCTCGTCTTCGTCGGCCGATTAGTATCTCCTCATGCCTCGTGTGATTGTGCTTGCGAATGTGGCCAAGCCGGAGGTGGTGGAGACGTTGAAGACGTTTCGCCCGTGGCTGGCGGAGCGCAGCGACATCGTGGCGGACGTTGAGCTGTTCGGGAAGGCGGGGGACGGCGGGCCGACGGACATGCCCGATGCGGACCTGGCGATCGTGCTGGGCGGGGACGGGACGCTGCTGGGCCAGGCGCGGCGGCTGGTGGACCTGGGGTTGCCGATGTTGGGGGTGAATTTCGGGAAGGTCGGTTTTCTCGCGGAGTTCGAGGTGCCGGACGTGGAGCGGCACTGGGAGCAGATCGCGTGCGGGTCGTGTCGGCGGACGCATCGGATGCTGCTGGAGGCGAAGGTGTACCCGGCGGGTGCGCCTCGGTGGGGGCTGGACGAGTCGGGCGAGGCGGCGGCGATGCCCGAGCCGACGTTCTGCGAGCTGGCGATGAACGACGTGGTGGTGAAGGAGGGCCCGCCGTTTCGGATGATCGAGATCGAGCTGGCGATCGAGCCGGACGTGTATCGCAGCGCGGCGGCGACGATGGGTTCGGACGGGATTATCGTGGCGACGCCTTCTGGGTCGACGGCGTACAACCTTTCGGCGGGCGGGCCGATCGTGTCGCCGGGGCTGGACGCGTTGAGCGTGTCGGCGTTGGCGCCGCACTCGATCGCGTTTCGTCCGATTGTGTTTTCGGCGTCTTGCGACGTGTGGCTGACGATGAACCGGGCGAACGAGGGGACGTCGCTGGTGCTGGACGGGCAGGAGAGCGGGGCGTTGCGGACGGGCCAGCAGGTGCACATTCGCAAGCACGAGCGGGCGTTGGAGCTGATCCACAACCCGTCGTTGAACTATTGGCGGCTGGTGAGCCGCAAGATGCACTGGGCGGCGCGTCCGGGGCGGTGAGCGGCAGGGTGTCCCACCCTCGGGAGGGGCGGGGGGCGATCTCCCGCGGCCGAGGCGGCGTACCGTGTAGCCTGCGTGTGTTGTGTTTTTGATATGGCCGACCGAGGCCGCGAACCAGGAGCCAGAGGCGATGACGACGACGATCCACCGGGCGACGACTCGGTTTGCACGGGCGATGATGGCGGCGGTGGTGGCGGTGGCGTGGGTGGCGTGGCCGGCGACGGCGCAGGACGTCGCGGGCGATGGGTCGGAGGTGGTGGAGGTGGGCTGGGACTCGACGGTGGGCTGGCTGAAGCTGGGCGATGCGTTGCGTGAGGGGCCGGCGCCGTTCGCGTGGATCAGCGAGGACGACGCGGGGCCGAGCCTGCGTGGGGTGTTGAACAAGCTGGAGGTGGTCGCGACGCAGGACCATTACATGGGCCTGGTGATTGCGTTGGATCGGCCGATGCTGACGCTGACACAGGTGTCGGCGATCGGCGAGAAGATCCGCGCGATCCGCGCTTCGGGCAAGACGGTGGTTTGTTTTTCGGAGGAGTACGACACGCTGACGTACCTGCTGGCGTCGTACTGCGACGTGGTGGTGTTGCAGCGTGGCGGGGCGATGGGGCTGGCGGGGCTGGGGATGGAAGAGATGTACATGGCGGGGCTGCTGGAGAAGATCGGTGCGCAGGCGGACCTGCTGCAGATCGGCAAGTACAAAGGCGCGGACGAGCAATTCACGCGGAGCGAGCCGAGCGAGGCGTGGAGCGAGAACATGGATGCGCTGCTGGACGATCTGTATGCGTCGATCGTCGATGTGATCGCCGCGAACCGTGGGATGGACGTGGCGACGCTCGAGGCGCAGATGGGCGAGTCGTGGGTGATGGGCGATGCGGAGTATCTGCGGAGCGGGTTGGTGGATCGGGTGTCCTCGCGGGACCTGATCGACGTGACGGAGGTGGAGTTTGGGGATGAGTTTGTGTGGGACGACGCGATGGGCGAGTCGATGGCGGCGATGCGGGTGAACTCGCCGATGGCGTTGTTCGGGATGCTGTTTGAAGAAACGGAGGTGCGTCCGACGCGTCCGTCGATCGCGGTGATTCACGCGGCCGGGCCGATCACGTCGGGCGAGTCGACGATCGACGGCGGGCCGTTCAGCTCGGAGTCGATCGGCAGCAAGACGATGCTGGAGGCGTTGGGGATCGCGCGGGACGAGGAAGAGATCAAGGCGGTGGTGATCCGGCTGGATTCGCCGGGCGGGTCGGCGATCGCGAGCGAGGTGATCTGGCAGGCGGTGCGCGAGGTGGCGGACGTGAAGCCGGTGTTCGTGAGCATCGGGGGGATGGCGGCGAGCGGCGGGTATTACATCGCGTGCGGCGCGGACGAGGTGTATGTGATGCCGCAGACGATTGTGGGGTCGATCGGCGTGGTGTCGGGGAAGATCGTGCTGGGCGGGACGTACGAGAAGCTGGGGATCGGCGTGACGCGTCGCGAGCGTGGTCCGCGGTCTGGGATGTTTAACTCGGTGGACGTGTTCAACGACGAGCAGCGGGCGGTGGTGCGTTCGTCGATGCAGCGGATTTACGACCAGTTCCGGGATCGCGTGGTGACGGGTCGCGGCAACCGGCTGACGGACATCGATGCGGTGGACGCGGGCCGGCTGTTCACCGGGCGTCAGGCGGTGGCGAACGGGATGGCCGACGAGGTCGGCGGTCTTGGCGATGCGATCGCGGCGGCGGCGGAGCGTGCGGGGCTGGCGCCGGACAGCTACGGGGTGATCGACCTGCCGCAGCCGATGTCGTTTCAGGAATACCTCAGCGAGCTGATGGGCAACACGGTGCGGTCGCCGGGCGTGGGCGCGTCGGCCGACGGGCTGGCGGCGGTGGAGCTGGCGCGCGGTGTGATGGGCGACCAGGCGTGGGCGCAGGTGGCGCGGACGCTGGACGGGCTGCTGATGCTGCGTGACGAGTCGGTGTTGACGATCATGCCCACGGCGTTGATCTTGGATTAGGCTGCGGGGGGCGAGGTGGCGGCCTTGCGTGTTGGAGATGACGATTTGGTGTTGCGAGAGGGGCCAGGATGCGATTGGGCGTGATCATTCCGGCGGCTGGGCGCGGCCGACGGTTTGCGAAGGGCGGTGCGGGCGACAAGCTGGCGTTGGAGCTTGGCGGGCACGAGGTGGGCGGGCGGCGTGTGGGCGGGGTGTCGGTGTTGGAGCGGTCGGTAGGTTTGTTTGCGGGTCGCGCGGAGGTGGCGGCGGTGGTGCTGGCGGTGCCGCCGGACGAGGTGGATGTGTTCGAGCTGCGGTGGGGGGATCGTTTGCGGGAGCGGATGGTGGGCGGGGAGCTAAAGATCGTGGCGGGGGGCGAGGCGGAGCGGTGGGAGACGGTGATGAACGCGATCGAGGCGTTGCCGGAGGGTTGCACGCATATCGCGGTGCACGACGCGGCGCGGCCGCTGGCGACTCGGGCGTTGATCGATCGTTGCGTGGCGGCGGCGGAGCGGGTGCGTGCGGTGGTGCCGGGCGTGCGGGTGAGCGCGACGTTGAAGCGGGTGTACGAGGAGTCGGTGGAGGGTGCGGAGCGTCGCGGGGAGCCGGAGGGCGTGGTGTTTCAGTCGGTGGACGAGATTTTGGGGTTGGAGGCTGAGGATTCGGCGGGCGACGAGGCGGTGGACGACGACCTGAGCCGGCGGGTGCTGGAGACGGTGGATCGGCGTGGGCTTTGGGCGGTGCAGACGCCGCAGATTTTTTCGGCGGAGGTGCTGGCGGGGGCGTATCGTCGGCTGCGGGACGGGGAGTTCGCGGCGGCGATGATCACGGACGACGCGAGCCTGGTGGAGCGGGTGGGCGGCGTGGCGGTGCACATCGTGGAGGGCGAGCCGACGAATCTGAAGATCACCGAGCCTGGGGATGAGGCGATGGCCGAGGCAATCGTGCGTTCGCGCGAGGCGGCGAAGCGGACGGAAGACGCGGCGGCGCGGTTGTTTCGGGATGACGATGATGATGCGTAGTGCGTAGTGCGTAGTGCGTAGTGCGTAGTGGGTTATTCCTGAGCGGCGCGTATGGGGGTGCCACACCTCGTGCGCAGCACGATGTGTGCGGTGCAACATGTGGACCCGCAACCGCACATCGCCTTCGGCGAGGTGTGGCACCCAGGCGGGGCGCATGGGTTGGGGTTATTCGGTGTCGCTGAGCCAGCGGTCGACTTGGGCGTTGGGGTCGATCTGTTTGGCGCGGCCGGCGGCGTCGCGTGCGTCGTCGGGGTTGCCGAGGCGGGCGTGGAGGGCGGCGAGGCGGACGAAGTGCAGGGCGTCGGTGGGTTCGAGGACGGTCAGGGCGCGGAGGTGTCGCAGGGCCGCGTCGGGCTGGGCGGCGCGGAGGGCGGCTGCGGCGGCGGTGGTGCGGAAGGTGGGGTTGTAGGGCTCGCGGTGGAGGGCGCGTTCGGCGGCGGCGATGGCGGCGGGGTGGTCGGCGCGCTGGGTGTGGAGCTGCGCGAGTTGATGGGCGAAGGCGCCGGTGCTGGGCTCGACGCGGTCGAGCTCGGTGAGCGCGGCGATGGCGGCGTCGAGGTCGCCGGCCTGGGTGGCGGCGGTGGCTTGGGCGACGAGCGCGGCGGGGTTGCCGGGCGCGGCGTCGAGGTTGTCGGCGGTGGCCATGCCCCAGGCGATGACCTGGGACTCGGCCCAGACGCGGAAGTCGGCCATGAACTCGTCGACGGTGAGGCCTGTGGTTTCGAGGAGGATGTCGGCGTCGGGTCGGCCGGTGGCGTAGCCGTCGAGCATGTCGAGAACGGTGGGCCAGCCGAAGCGGTGGTCGATGTACTCGAGCATCCAGGCGGATTGGGCGTAGGCGAGGGGTCGGTCGGTGGGGGACTCGGGGCGGACGAATCCCCAGTTGATTTTGTCGTAGGCGAAGAGGGCGTCTTTGCGGAGGGCGTCTGAGAGGAGGCGTTTGGTGGGGAAGGTGCGGCCGGTCATTTCGAGGTAGACGGCGCAGGCTTCGGTGAACCAGTGGGGCAGGCGGTTGTTGGTTTGGGAGAGGGTGACGGTGTGGACGAACTCGTGGAGGAGGACGTTGGCGACGTCGAAGGTGCCGCGCTGGTTGGCGCCCTCGCGGGGCGGGGTGAGGGCGATGACGGGTCCGGTGGCGGCGGCGATGGTCCAGATCTCGGGCAGGCCGGCGATGCGGACGCCGAAGTAGCGCTCGTCGGGGAGGAGGTCGACCTGGGTTTTGACGGCGGGCTCGTGTTTGAAGCGTTGGGTGACGGTGGCGTAGGCGTCTTCGAGGATGTGGGGGAGGTCGTGGGCGAGCGCGGCGTCGATGCCGGGGCGGTAGCGGACGATGAAGTGTTCGGTTTCGAGGGTGTTCCAGGTGAGCAGGTCGGCGACGAGGGTGAGGGAGTTGCGGGCGAATCGGTTGAAGGGGTCGAGGCGGGTGGCGATGGTGAGTTCGCGGTGGGCGTCGTCGAGTGTGCCGGCCTGCATGTGGAGCAGGCCGAGCGCGACGCGGGGGGCGGCGTCGTTGGGCTGGCGGTCGATGGCTTGGAGGAGGTGATCGGCGGCGGGGCCGTACTGGCGGGCGTGGGAGAGGGCGAGGCCGGCTTCGAGGTGGCCGATGGGCGTGCCGGGGGCGAGGGCGTCGAGGGTGGCGAGGGCTTGGGAGAGGGCGGCCTGGTCGTAGGCGAGGGCGGCGGCGGCGGCGCGGAGGGCGAGGGCCTCGCGGTGGTTGGGGTGGCGGTCGAGCAGCGCGACGACGGCGGCCTCGGCTGCTGCGGCGTCTTTCTGGTGGAGGGCGGAGCGGGCGCGGAGCAGGGCGGCGAGCGGGTGGTCGGGGGCGATGGTGTCTAGCCGGGCGGCGACGGCGGCGGCGCGGTCGAAGTCGAACGCCTCGACGGAGAGTCGGCCGAGGCGGTGCCAGGCGTCGGAGGCGTTGGGGTTGAGGGCGAGGACTTCGATGAGGGCCTCGGCGCCGGCGGCGCGGTTGTCTTTCTCGGCGAGCAGCGTGCCCTCGGTGAGTCGGGCGGGCCAGTAGAGGGGGTCGGCGTCGCGGGCTCGGCCGAGGAGGTCGAGGGCGAGGCGATAGTCGTCGCCGGGCCGGCCCTGGAGGCGGGCGAGGCGGAGCAGGGCGCGGGCGGCGTGGGTGAGGGTGGCGGCGTCGGCGAGGCGTTGGCGGACGAGCAGGGCGCGGACGGGCTCGAGCGTGGCGATGGCGTCGCGGAGGTTGTGGGTCTGCTCGTGGGCGTCGGCGAGGAGCAGGCGGGCGGCGAGGTCGTCGGGCGTGGCGGCGTTGGCGGCGGGGTCGACGAGGGCGGCGGCGGTGATGCGGTCGATCGCGGCTTCGGGCTGGCCGGCGCGGAGCAGGGCGCGGGCGGCGAGGAGGGGCGGCGCGTTTTGGGCGGTGAGGGCGGGGTCGTCGAGCCGCCAGCGGGCGAGGGCTTCTTCGGCGGCGAGGGGGGCGCGGAGGTGCCAGGGGGTTTGGAGGGTGTGCTGGGGCCAGCGGCCGTGGAAGGCGCGGAGGCGGGCGCGCTCGTTGGGTTCGGTGAGGTCGTCTTCGAGGACGCGGGTGAGCAGCGGGTTGATGGGCGGGGCGACGGCGGGGCGGACGGTCGAGGCCGACTGGCCGAGCGCGGGGATGGGGGTGAGGCAGGAAGCGAGGAGCGCGACAGCGGCGAGAGTGGTGGGTGGTTTGGCGTGTCTTGCCATGCGTCGAGTTTACGATGCGGGGGATGGGACTCGAGGAGAATCTTGGTCGCTTTCCGGATCGGGAGGCGCGGGTGTTTCTGAATCACGCGGCGGTGGCGCCGATCTCGCGCGACGCGGCGGGGGCGCTGCGGGGTTATGCCGATCACGCGGCCAGCCATGCGTACGTCGACTCGGGTTGGTACCGGACGGTGGGGCGGGAGGCGAGGGAGTTGGCGGCCCGGCTGATGAACGCGCACGACGCGGGTGATCCGGCGGGGTTTGGGGGCGATGAGATCGCGCACGTGCCGAACACGTCGACGGGGTTGGCGCTGGTGGCGCAGGGGCTGGACTGGCGGGCGGGCGACGAGGTGGTGATCAGCGATGTGGAGTACCCGGCGAATCGTTATCCGTGGGAGCACGTGGCGCAGACGCGCGGGGTGCGGCTGGTGGAGGTGGCGCAGCGCGACGACTTTCGCGTGCACGTCGAGGACGTGGTCGCGGCGGTGACGCAGCGCACGCGGGTGGTGGCGCTGTCGGCGGTGCAGTTTGCCTCGGGGCATCGGATCGAGCTGCGGCCGATCGCGGATGCGGTGCACGCGGTGGGGGGGTACCTGTGCGTGGATGCCATTCAGGCGTTGGGCGTGCTGCCGATGGATGTGCGGGGGGATGGGGTTGATTTTCTCGCGGCGGACGGGCACAAGTGGTTGTTGGGGCCGGAGGGCGCGGGGGTGTTTTTCTGTCGGCGGGAGCTGACGGATCGGCTGACGCCTGCGGTGGTGGGGTGGCTGAACATGGTGGACCCGGATAATTACTTGGACTACCGGTTTGAGTTTGCGGCGGATGCGCGGCGGTTTGAGCCGGGGACGTGGAACGTGCCGGGGGCGTTGGCGTTGCACGCGTCGATGAAGCTGCTGTTGGATGTCGGAGTGGGTGCGATCTGGGAGCGCGTGGATGCGCTGGCGACGCACGCGGCGGAGGGGCTGGCGGAGCGCGGGTACCGGGTGGTGAGCCCGCGGGAGATGGCGGGCGAGCGATCGGGGATCGTGATCTTTGAGAAGCCCGGCGCGACGGCGGCGGAACACCGGCATCTTGCGGCGGAGCTGGACCGGCGGGGCATCACGATCGCGTTTCGCAACGGACGGCTGCGCGTGAGCCCGCACGCGTACAACACGGCGGGGCAGGTGGATGCGTTTTTAGAGGCGCTGGGAGGGATATGGTGATGTGTCTCTACTTTAATGCGAGCCTGCGCTTAGGAGAGCCAATCTAATCGTCCGCAGCAACGAGATGGAAGGCGATGGTGAGGAAGCGGAAACCGGAGCCTGCGGGGCAGAGTTCTTAATGCAGCACAGGAAATCCTGGTCATGTACGATCGAGTCAGTTTGCTAAACGTGACTACAGGCGACCTAGTGACTCTCTCTGAACTTTCTCTACGACATCACGGCTTGCGTGATTCATCTGGAAGTGAGGCAGCAGGTCTTGCAGTGCAATCCATGCATGCTCTCGTGGATTTGCTGCAAGGCTCTGTGTGCTTTGCCGCACCTCATAGCGGCAGTCTTCGATCGCACGGTAGAGATGACGCATCAACCTCGCAGGCGACTCAGATGTGAGCACGACATCTTTGATGTTGATTAGCTTTACTGTCGCGAGCATCTCGGACATAACTCGAAGCTCGGTCGAATAGCGCGCTGCAAACTCGAAGAATAGGGTTACGCGTATGATCAGTTGAATGAACCAAATGTGTCCACTCGGCGTAAAGCCTTCCAGCGCCTCATGCGTGGCAAGTCGGCCAGCAGCCTGCCAAGGTGATTCTGGTTGAAAATGTTGGCTTTGTACGTTTTCGATACAAATGAAATGCCCGTCCACAACAAACCTCCATGACGGTGCCGACTTCAATCGACTTATATGTTGAACATGCCCGTCTCCATTGAGTATGTCGTCTTCGAAAACGGCTGGGTAGTACCACCCGTAGCTGCTGACTGAACACTTGCGCACTATCTCAGAAAGTCGTTCTTGACTGATTTGTCTCGTGTAGCGATTATCGATTCTGATGTCGGTCAGAAGAAGCGGCTGACCGCCGTAGAGGCTACTCGTGTCAGCTAGTAACTGAGTCCGCCGTACTTCGTTCGGTTCGGCAGAAGCGACTTGCTGAAGCGGTATGCCTGCGCTAGATGCAGTCCGAGTGAAGGCTCTCAAAGCTTTCTCAACGGCTAGATCAATCAAGTCGCGCATTTCTGTCTGCGATCGAATTGGATGTGATTCGATGCGACTGAACGATCGCGTGTATAAGCTGCCCTCAACAAGGTCTTTGCTGTCATTCTTCTTGCACAGCACTGGGATATCTCGGAACTCCCTCACCTCGATCACAACCAGGACCTTCCCTGTGAAAATTTGCTTGGAAACAGTGCAATCGATCGAAGGGTCGGCGTATTTGTTGATGAAAGCAATCACATCATCGGCCTTGAAGCTGGCGGCCTGAGGCTCCGTCAGGCCTGTAACCTCAAAGTCAATTTCGACCTCCTCAACACCAATGACAATTGTGCCTCCGTCCCGTGTATTGGACATCGCCAATGCTGTGCGAGCAATCTTTGATCTCAGCGCTTGCCAACTATCGCCCCGCTTACATTCGAAGCTTCTCGTCTCGTGTGGCTGATCCAGCAGTTTGCTCAGCAGCGAGTCGTTCATAGAGAGTCTGCGACAGTCGACCAGTCAACAGCTTTGGAAAACTGAATTCCGTCCAACTGCTGGATTCGGGAAATTGCTTTCCGTCAGGCGGGGACCGCGGCGAGGGTTTTGCCGACGGCTTTGAGGTCTTGGCAGGCTTCTTTGACGCGCTCGGCCATGGCTTCTTCGCCCTTCTTGAGGTACGAGCGGGGGTCGTAGGTTTTTTTGTTGCCGACTTCGCCGTCGACTTTGAGGACGCCGTCGTAGTTCTGGAACATGTGCGCGGCGACGGGTCGGGTGAAGGCGTATTGGCAGTCGGTGTCGACGTTCATTTTGATGACGCCGTAGCCGAGGGTTTCGTGGATTTCGGATTTGGCCGAGCCGGACCCGCCGTGGAAGACGAGGTAGAACTGGGCGTCGGGGCCGAACTTGGCTTTGATGGCGTCCTGGCCTTGCTTGAGGATCTCGGGCTTGAGCTTGACGGCTCCGGGCTTGTAGGCGCCGTGGACGTTGCCGAAGGTGGCGGCGAACATGTAGGTGCCGTCGACGTCCTTCATGGCTTCGTAGACTCGGACCATGTCTTCGGGGGTGGTGTAGAGGGCTTCGTCGGGGGTGTCTTCGGAGCCTGCGGCGCCGTCTTCTTCGCCGCCGACGACGCCGGCTTCGATCTCGATCATCTGACCGATCTTGGCCATGCGTTCGTAGATGGGGACGGAGAGGGCGAGGTTTTCTTCGAGGGGCAGGCCGGAGGCGTCGAGCATGTGGGACTGGTAGAGGGGCAGCTGTCCGTTGGCGACGCGTTTTTCGGATTCCTCGATGAGGGGGACGAGGAAGTCGTCGACGTTCTTGGGGGGGCAGTGGTCGGTGTGGAGGGCGATGTTGACTTTGAGGTTGGCGGCGGCGCGGTGGATGTGCTCGGCGAGGGAGATGGCGCCGAGGACCATGTCGCCGTTGACCAGGCCGGAGGCGAACTTCCCGCCGCCGGTGGAGACCTGGATGATGCCGTCGGACTCGAGCTCGGCGAAGGCCTTGAGGGCGGCGTTGGCGGTGACCATGGAGGAGACGTTGATCGCGGGGTAGGCGAACTGGTGCTCGAAGGCGTTGTCGAGCATCTGCTTGTAGGTCGCGTAGTCGGCGATGGGCATCGGGGGCCTCCTGGTGGGCTTGGGGTTGTGGGGAGGGCGTGGCCGACGCGGGGTGGCGGCGGGTGGCCCGGCGAGCCCGGATGATAGTGGATCGGGGGTGGGGGGATGGGTTGGGGGGTGAGGGGTGGGGTTGGAGGTGTGAGGTACCCGAGGCGGCGCTTTGCTCTGCCTCGGCTTGGGGGGAGGGTAGTGATGATGAGTTGGAGAGCGGGAATCTCAATTGTGTGTGGGCGTGGGCGGGTTGGCGGGGGCGTGTGGGGTTAAATTGGGGCGATGCCGAAGGTTGTGGGACATCCGCCGAGCGTGACGTGGCCGCGGGGGTTTCGCGCGGCGGGGGTCGCGTGCGGGATCAAGCCTTCGGGCAAGCCGGACCTGGCGCTGATCGTGGCGGATGAGTTGTGCACGGCGGCGGGGGTGTTCACGACGAATCGGTTCCCCGGCGAGCCGGTGAAGGTGACGCGGAAGCACCTGGAGCGGACGGGGGGTCGGGCGCGGGCGATTGTGTGCAACTCGGGGATCAGCAACGTGGCGACGGGGCGTGCGGGGTTTGAGAATGCGGCAGCGATGTGCCGGATGGTGGCGGGGCACGTGGGGTGCTTGCCGGAGGAGGTGTTGGTGGCGTCGACGGGGGTGATCGGCCCGGCGCTGCCGATGGAGAAGATCGAGCGCGGGATCGGCGAGGCGTTTGCGAAGCTGGATCGGGGCGAGGCGGCGGACGAGGCGTGCGCGCGGGCGATCATGACGACGGACACGGTGCCGAAGCACGCGACGGCGGCGGTGGGTGACGGGGGCGCGGCGGTCGGGGGGATCGCGAAGGGCGCGGGGATGATCGCGCCGAACATGGCGACGATGCTTGGGTTTCTGACGACGGATGCACCGCTAAGCGGGCAAGCCCTTGGGGGGGCGCTGCGGGCGGCGGCGGGGGCGACGTTCAATCGGCTGAGCATCGACAGCGACACGAGCACGTCGGATGCGGTGTTGGTGTTGGCGGGTGGTAGAGGCGAGAGCGCGGACCGCGGGGCGGTGGAGGCGGCGCTTGGGGAGGTGTCGGGCGCGCTGTGCGATCAGTTGGCGTGGGATGGGGAGGGGGTGACGCGGCTGATTCGGCTGGAGGTGGCGGGTGCGGCGGACGAGGGCGAGGCGGGGCGGGTGGCGCGGTCGGTGATTGATTCGCCGCTGGTGAAGTGCGCGGTGCACGGGGGTGATCCGAACTGGGGTCGGCTGGTGATGGCGATCGGCAAGTCGGGGGCGGCGGTGGAGCCGAGCGCGGTGTCGATCGCGGTGGGGCGGGGCGGGGCGGCGGTGGGGATGCTGGAGCGGGGGGAGCCGGTGGCGTTGGGGGATGAGCAGCGAGCGGCGCTGGATGCGGCGATGGGTGGGGACGAGGTTTGGCTGACGATCGACCTGGGGCGGGGTTCGTGGTCGGGGGTGTGGACGGGGGTGGACTTGTCGAAGGGCTATGTGTCGATCAATGCGGACTACACGACTTGATCATTTGGTGATTTGGCGGTGTGGTGATTTGGCGATCGGGGTGCGGGGCGGGTTAGTCTGCCGGGATGGCCGCGTAGCCCAACGGCAGAGGCAGGCGACTTAAAATCGCTCCAGTGCGGGTTCGAATCCCGCCGCGGCTATTGGGGTTTGGCGATTGGGTGATCGCGTGATTTGGTGATTGGGTGATTGGGGCGCTAAGCCGCGAGCGGCTTGGGGGTGGGTTTAGGTTCGGCCGAATTGTTTGGCGAGGTCGGTGAGGGAGAGTCTTAGGGTGGTGGGTCGGCCGTGGGGGCAGTTGGAGGAGCGTTCGACGGTGTCTCGTTTTTCGAGGAGGGCGTCGATCTCCTGGGGGGTGAGGCGGTCGCCCGCTTTGACGGCGGCTTTGCAGGCCATCATGTCGAGGACGTCGTGGAGGGCGTGCTCGAGGGCGGTGTCGGTGGTGGGGTCGAGGTCGCCGGCGGCGGCGCGGTCGAGGAGGTCGGGGAGGAACTCGGCGGGCTCGACGCTTCGGGTGAAGAGGAAGGAGGGGAAGGCGTGGACGGCGATGGCGGTGGGGCCGATGGGCTCGGCCTCGACGCCGATGCGGGCGAGGAGGGCGGTGAGGGATTCGAGCGCGGCGAGGCGGGCGGGGTCGGCGTCGAGGACGACGGGCATGAGCAGGCGCTGGGACTCGAGGGATTGCTGGTCGTTGAGGACGCGGGCGGCGAGCTGCTCGAACATGACGCGCTCGTGCAGGGCGTGCTGGTCGACGATGAGCAGGCCTTGGTCGTCCTGGGTGACGACGTAGCTGTTGTGGACCTGGAGGTGGGGGGCGTTGGGGAGGGCGGAG
>JBCCQE010000038.1:0-33368 GCA_039024495.1 Planctomycetota bacterium
CCCCCCGCTCCCCCACCCCGCCGTTGACGCGGGGCCGGGGGCGTGTTGGGTCGCGGGGCACACCCCTCGGGGCGCGGGGGCCGCGGGTGCGGCGCCGTGGGGGGGGGGGGCCCCGCCCGCCACGACCCAAGCCAAGGGCCCAGGCGGACCAGACGCCCGCCCCACCGAGGAAAGACGCAACACATCAATACGGGTTGTCAAAGACTCGACGCGTCGTGCCCAGCCGGTCGCCGATGTTCAAGGCCGGGGCGTAAGACGCGTCACTGGCCAACGGGGAGGGCGGTGCCGAGCCTCACGGTCTCGGTCGGTCGCCGGGTCTCGGGGCAGGGGCCTCACCGGTTCGACCATCGGCCGCCCGCGCAATCCGCGATCGCGCTGAAATCTGGCCGTCAGCGGAGTACCAAGCAAACGCACGGGCCGCACCCTGCACGGTGTTGACCCGCCACGTCACGCCGGGGGTTCCCAAATGGGTGCGAACGGTCGGCGTGATGCGCACAGAGGTCGCCGCAACCCCTTCTCTGACCCAAAAACAAGACTCCCGAACCCTTCTCCAACCCCAGCCTTGATTAAAGTTTCGTCAGCTTACCACCTTCGAATTCGTAAAAATCTGGGTTGCGCATTGCCACCGCTCTTAGGGTGTCCTCGACAACCTGATCAAAACACAGGTCTTTGTTTTCTTGACCAACCCGGTAAAACTTGACTGCTGGTTTCTCGCCGCTCGTATCCAGTGTCACCACATACAGTTGCTCAAATTGCTCATCGCGCCCTTCACGATCTGCACGACCATCGAAAAGTTTGAGGCGACGGTGGGCATTGCTGAAAGTAGACGATCGAGCGTCCGTCTGGTCTTGTTTTGCGGCGGCATCAAGCAGGAAGAGGCCGACGAGGACTGCGAACGGAAAGCGTTGATGAAGCGTGATGCATTCAAACAGCAGATCACCACGGCGATTGGTGAGGTTTTTCTGGAAGTTGCCCGATCTCTTGTCGCGAAAGTTGATTGTCTTTACAGAGAAGGCGAGCATGAGTCCGCCGTCCTCGGTGGACCAGGTGACATCGACTTTCTTAGCCCCGATGCCGCCTGCCAAACGACGCTCTGCACCGCTGCCGCGGCTTAAGCCCGACTCTGTGGGAAGAGTTTCTTCCAGGCCGCGATCCCGCAACTCAGCAGCGACGGCCAGCGCTAGCACTCTTGATACTGTCTCGGAATAGGCTTTCTTGTCGGACTGCTTTGCGTTATCCGGCGGTTTGACCGGTAGTGTTTCGAGTTGCTTTTCAAGTTTTCCGTGAGCCTCGCGTGATTCGGGTTCAGTCACGGCTTCGTCCCCTCTCGATCCTCCGGTCAAACATCATCTGCCGAGCGTCTTTAAGAATGCCGTGTGCGCTTGCGGAAAGATAATCTTCATTCCACAAAATGGAATCGACGACCGCGACCGCTTTGGCAAGGTCGCCACGTCCGACTGCGTTGGCTACTTGGGGACGTTTCGCCAGTAAGTCATCACGGCAATCCTGGACGCGCCTCAGGTTAGGGAATGGGATACATTCAGATTCACGAGGTTCCAGCTTGAGCATCCCACCGCCATATGCTCTTCCGTGAAACTCTGCGCCAAGCAAAGTCACTGTGTTCAAGCTGGCAAGCGGGAGCACTTCACGCCCGAGCTGTTTTCGGCCATGGTGCAGACGGATACCGTAAAGCGAATTGAGATGATGCGCTCTGGCGGTGTTGGTCACGAGGCGTGGGCGATCGTGAGCCATATAGGTAAGGAACAAATCAGGAACATCAACCGTCGGTACTCGCCACCACGGATTGCGGTGTCGGCACTTGTAGCCGTCTTGGACTTTCTGCTGCTCGCCGGATTTGATGTATGCGCGTGCCGCACGGCTCAACAGCTCCCCGTCGGGATAAAACAACCATCCCCGCTTACCGTCGTCGCACAAGCCCCGCCAACAAGGCTCACCAAAAACCAGTTCCCGAAGGTGCCGCGACCCAGGTGGGGAGATCGGGATTAGATCTTCTTCACTCAGCCCTGCGGCATCGGCCTCTGCAGTAGAGAGGCAGAAAAACTTGTTGCATCCTGTGACCGCTCCGAGGTAGACCTCACCCCAGTCTCCAAGAGGCTCTGAGGCGTTGCCTTCCGCCACATTACGAAATGTTTCCCAAGTATTCGGATTGACAAGTGTTGCGGTCCATTTGTCCGACTCAAGATGCTTCGCGTCAACGCGGATGTGTCCATCGGGGGGTAGGTCGTTGGCGTCGCTGACCTGCACGACATTGATGTGATCGCAGCCGCCGGTGCCCTCTGCGAGCAGAAGGATGACGTCTTCTTGGGCACCTTCGAACAGCAATCGTTCAAATAAGATGATCTTTAGTTTCGCGAACCGCTTCAGAAGAAAAGTGCGGATTGGTGACGCGTAATGAACGGTCAGGAGTTCTGCCGGGAGCACCATCCCGAGTTTGCCTTGCGGCTTGAGAAAGCCGCAGGCGTGGACGAGAAACGGGGCCCAAGAACTGGCCAGACCGTTGAGGTTGACGCCGCCAGCCAAAGCTGCCCGAAGCCCATTGGTGCGGGCGGAACCAGCGAAGCCGTGGTAGCGGACGAATGGCGGGTTGCCAAGCACAGCATCAAAAATCTGGGACGGATGCTGGTCGAAAAAATCCCCCGTAAGAATCGAATGCTCTGTGGTGACAGTTCGATTGAGTCGGTTCGCTGCGCTATCGGCTGTTTCTTTATCAATCTCGACACCGATCAGTTCGGCCCGCGATTCATTCTGGTCAAAAAGGTTTTCCGGCGAGAGTGAATCCATCCTTTCTGCGGCGGCGACGAGAAAACTCGCATCGCCACATGATGGCTCTAGCACTTTGGCGTCGCTCCGATCTACCCCCCAAGCCGCAAGGAATCGGCAGACCGCTTC
Organism: Planctomycetota bacterium; assembly: GCA_039024495.1. GTDB lineage: Bacteria > Planctomycetota > Phycisphaerae > Phycisphaerales > Phycisphaeraceae > JBCBUE01. The sequence continues at coordinate 2,911 of JBCCQE010000038.1, forward strand.
GGGCGTGTAATAAGCGCCCATTGCCTTTCGATTCGGTCTATGTACGGCGTTTCGCACGGGCGAAGTTTATCAGAGGCGTAGACAGAAACAAGCGGACGGAGTGGGCGTCCCGTCCGCTGGATCAATTAAGCCTCAACCACCCGCGCCGCCAACGAATCTGGCTCTACTATCCCCCGGCTCCGGCAGGCTTGCCCTCAGTTCCTTTCGACCCGCCGCCCGCAATCCGCCTCAGCACCCCACCCCCACCATCGCAATAACCCCCGCGGGCCGATACACTTCCGGGCCCGCCATGCAGTTGCCCAACCACAAAAAAAAGCCCGCCGAGCGGCTCCTCGTCAAGCTCACCAACACCCCCACCGGCCCCGGCCGTGAGGAGCGGGTCCTCGCGCTCGTCGACGCCTTCCTCGCCAAGCGGCCCTACCTCAGCTCCAAGAAGGACCGCTTCGGCAACCGACTCATCCGCTTCGCCGGCGACACCCGCGCCAAGCCCACCGTCTTCGCCGCCCACCTCGACCACCCCGCCTTCGTCCTCACCGACGCCTCCGCCCCCGACGACAAGGCCCGCCGCACCCTCACCGCCGAGTTCCGCGGCGGCGTCGCCGACGACTACTTCCCCGGCTCGGCCGTTCGATTCGCCCTCACCCCACGCATCGCCGTCCACGCCACCGTCACCAAGATCGAACGCCCCGTCCCGCCGGACGACCCCCAATCCCCCGACGCCACCCGCGACCCCGCGTTCCCCCGCGTCACCCTCACCACCGACGACCCCCGCGCCGGCCGCCTCCTGCCCGGCTCCCTGGGCAACTGGGCCCTCCCCCCCGCCGAGATCTCGGGCGATCGCCTCCACGCCCCCGCCTGCGACGACCTCGCCGCCGTCGCCGCCGCCCTCACCGCCCTCGACACCCTCCAGCCGACCGACGACGCCGCCGACCCCAAGCCGCCCAACGTCGCCATCCTGCTCACCCGCGCCGAGGAGATCGGCTTCGTCGGCGCCATCGCCGCCTGCCGCTCCCGCCTCATCCCCAAGGCCTCGCCCCTCATCGCCCTCGAAAACTCCGCCGCCTCCGCCGACGCCCCGCTCGGCGCCGGCCCCATCGTCCGAGTCGGCGACCGCACCTCCGTCTTCGACCCCCGCCTCACCCAAGCCGCCCACGACGCCGCCGCCGCCCTCGCCAAGGCCAACCCCGCCTTCGCCTTCCAACGCAAGCTCATGCCCGGCGGCACCTGCGAGGCCACCGCCTACAACGCCTTCGGCTTCCCCGCCACCTGCCTCTGCCTGCCCCTGGCCAACTACCACAACATGGACCGCGACGCCGGCACCATCGCCCCCGAATCCATCAGCCTGCCCGACTATCACGGCTTCATCCGCCTGCTCATCGCCGTCGCCCACGCCAAGCTCAACACCTCCGAGCCGCCCGCCATCGTCCCCCGCCTCGAGCGGGCCTTCGAGACCCACCAGGCCCTCCTGCTCGCCAAGCAAGACGACGCCTGACCCCTCCGCCCTTGCGCGATCCAGCGCAAATCCCGCGCGGCGCATCCCCTGCGCCCCGCCGCGCGATCCCTGCTCGTAGCGCCGCCCGTTCATCCCTGTCGTTTCTCGAATCCGCTTGCACGCAAGCCAAATTCGTAACCGCGCCCCCTTGCGCACCCACGCCCAAACCCCGTGGCACCCCGGTTGCATCCCTCGGGCGTCATGACCCGCGAAACGCGCCCCATCCTCGACCTCCACCACGCCGCCGGCGACGCCAACCTCGGCCAGACCCTCCTGCGCCTCGCACGCCTCGCCGCCGCCGCCGATCGCACCAACCCCCCCAGCCTCGTCCCAGCGGCGCACGGACGCGCCGCAGGCCAACGGTTCCCCGCCGCCGCGCTTGGCGGATCGGTCCGAACGGAGTCGGACCGATGAACTACGGCCTCTACCTCTCCGCGGCCGGCGTCCTCACCAACCGCCACCGCCAGGACGTCTTCGCCAACAACCTCGCGAACGTCCAGACTCACGCCTTCAAGCCGCTCCGCCCCTCCATCGCCAACCGCCCGCCCGAATCCATCGAAAACCCCGATCGCTTCGGCACCGCCCAAAAACTCCTCGATCGCCTCGGCGGCGGCGTCCTCGCCGGCAAACAAGCCCTCGACTTCACCCCCGGGCCCATCGAATCCACCGGAAACCCGCTCGACGCCGCCATCACCGAACGCGACCAGTTCTTCGCCGTCTCCCACCGAAACGCCGTGACCGGCCAACTCGAAACACGCCTCACCCGCGACGGCCGCTTCACCCTCAACAACCTCGGCGAACTCGTCACCCAGTCCGGCCACCGCGTGCTCGACACCGCCAACCAGCCCATCCTCCTGAGCGCCGACGCCAAACCCCGCATCACCCCCGCCGGGATAATCGTCGATCAGCAAAACAACACCCTCGCGCAGCTTCAGATCGCACGCGTGCCCGCCCCAGGCGACGCCCTGCTCCCCGCCGGCGAAGGCACCTTCCGATTCAAAGGCGCCGACACCCGCCAGCCCGTGACCAACGCCGACCTCGCCACCGAATCGATCGAAGCATCGGGCACCCAAGCCGTCCCCACGCTGATGCAGCTCATCGCCGCCTCGAAGTCGGCCATGGGCAACGCCAACATGATCCGCTACCACGACACGCTCATCGACCGTGCCGTCAACACGCTCGGAAGAGTGGCTTAATTCATTCTTGATTTAACGCGCCCCGCAAACCAACACCGCAGACACGCCTCATGGCCATCACCGCACTCCACTCCGCCGCGACCGGACTCTCCGCGCTGGGCACCCAGCTCGACGTGATCGCCAACAACCTCGCCAACATCAACACCGAGGGCTTCAAAGGCTCACGCGTGAACTTCGAAGACCTGCTCTACCAGCAGAAGACCCAGCCCGGCGTCGAAAACGCCATCGGCGACGAACGCCCGATGGGCACGCAGGTCGGCCTCGGCGTCAAGGTCTCCAACACCCAACTCGACTTCCGACAGGGCGACCTCGTCCCCACCGGCCAGCAGTTCGACATCGCCATCGAGGGCAAAGGCTTCTTCAAAGTCCAGATCCTCCCTGACCAGGGCGATGGCACCGGCTACACCCGCGCCGGCAACTTCACCCTCAACAGCGACGGCGAACTCGTATTAGGCAACGCCAACGGCCCACGCCTCATCCCCAACCTCCAGGTCGACCTCACGCAGTTCACCTCGGTAAGCATCAGCCAAACCGGCGAAATCATCGCCATGGACAACCAGAACCAGGAAGTCAACCTCGGCACTCTCGAGCTAGCGTCCTTCGTCAACCCCCAAGGCCTCGAGCAGATCGGCGGCAACATCTACATCGAGTCCCCTGCCTCAGGACCCGCCATCGAAGGCCAGCCCGGCGAAGGCCCGCTCGGCGTCATCGCCCAGGGCTTCCTCGAATCCTCCAACGTCGACCCGACCATCGAGCTGGTCAACCTCATCAAGACCCAGCGTGCCTTCGAGATGAACTCTAAGACCATCGAAGCCGCCGACCAGACGCTGCAGACCATCAGCAACCTCCGCAGGTTCTAAAGCTGATCCCAAATTAGTAACGAAGCAAAACCAACGAAACGACCCCAGGCCAAGACATGAAACGACTCATCCACATCACGGCCCTGATGCTCGCACTCACGGCAGGCGTATCGTACGCCGACACCATCCGCCTGTACCCCCACGCCATGACCACCTCAAACACGGTCGAGCTCGGGCAAATCGCGGTCCTCGAAGGGTCAGCCGCCGAGGCGATGTCGGGCGTCGTCGTCGCAGAGTGGCCGGGCGACAACCAAGCCATGCGGGTCAGCCTCGATCAGATCCGTCAACGCCTGAGCGACGCCGGGATCAACTGGGGCCAGGTCTCGCTCGAGGGCGCAGCTCATTGCACCATCAAGCAACGCAACGTCAAAACCCAAGCACAAAGCCATAACGCCCCAGAAACACAAGCGGCTCAGGTGACACACGCAGGATCAGATCACGCATCCCCAGCCACAACAACGACAAACGCAACTGCCCACTCCGCTTCAACGCCCGCCGCAGCAAGCCACACCCCGACACTACGCCGCGAGATCGAAGCACGTCTCAGGCTCGCAAGCCCGCACCCGTCGGAAACTCTGCGGATCGCGTTCCCCCTCAACGAGCCCTGGCTCGACGAACCCATCACCGGCCCCACCATCCTCCGGCCGTTGACGCAGGTAACACTGGGCACCCTCATCATCGTCGTCGAGCGACTCGACACCGAGGGAGAGATCCTGGACCGCCGCCAGATCCGAGCCCTGATCGAACGCGAATCGCTCGCGCTCACCGCGACACGGCCCCTCCGCCCCGGCCAAACGCTCGCGGCCGAAGACATCACCACCACCACCGTGTGGCTGGACAACGCACACGCGCAGCCGTTAACCGAAGCCACAAGCCTCATCGGCCGGCGAGTCAAACTCGCCCTTCACGAGGGCGACGTCCTCTACAGCGACCACATCCAAGCCCCGTACGTCATCCGCCGTGGAGACCTCGTCACCGTCCGGGTGGTCACCGGAGGGCTCGTCGTCCGATCGGTCGCCAAAGCCCAGCACGACGCCGCCATGGGCGAACCCGTCGAGTTGCGTCGCCCACGAACGGGCGAACGCTTCGAAGCGATCGTCGTCGGCCCGCGTGAAGCCACGCTCAGGCTCGAGACCGCGCAGCCCACGCCGCTATCCGAAGCTCAACCCACCGCCCCCCGCCTCGACGCGCTCGGCAGCACCGTCGATCGCCTGCTCACGGAGGCCCGCCGCTAATGCACCTCGCCGCCAAACTACTGCAAGGCTCCGCACTCACGCTAACCGCTGCGCTAGCCACGCCGCTGAACGGCCAGAGCTCCTCGCTCTACCTCACGCCGACCGCCGTGGAGGCGCCGACCTACCGCACGCCCTTCGGCGCCGAGCCCGGCTTCGGGCAACGCACGGCCAACGTCTCCCCGGTTCAGGCCGCAAGCCTCATCGCGGTGCCCTTGCCCGAGCCGCGGACATTCGCGGTCCACGACCTGATCACGATCATCATCCGCGAGTCGACGCAAAGCGACATGAGCGCCTCGCTCGAAACCGAGAAGTCCGTCGAGTTCGACCACCAGATCACCGCCGTGCCGGACATCAGCCTGCGAGATTTCCTGGCGCCCGGCTTTGCCCGTGGCAACGGCCTTGCGCAGTCGCTCGCGCTCGACCTCGAAAGCGACCAATCCTTCGAGGGTGACGGCACCCTAAGTCGCGGCGAGACCATCACCGGCCGCATCCAGGCCCGCGTGATCGACGTCAAGCCCAACGGCACGCTCTCGATCGAAGCCCGCAAGTACAACCAGATCGACCGCGAGACGGTCACGCTCACGCTGACCGGCATCATCCGCGCCGACGACGTCACCGCCGCCAACACCGTCCTTTCCAGCCAGATCTACGACCTCCATCTCACCAAAGAACACTCCGGCGAGCTGCGGCGGGCGACGCGCAAGGGCCTGATCACGCAGGTCGTTGAGTTGCTTTTCAACTTCTGATTGAGAACTAAGCAGGAATCAACATGTCAACGTTCAACAGAATGACCATTAAGATCTTGACGCTTGGCTTCTTGGTCCTGCTTGCCACCCAGGCGGCCGCCGTTCAGGTGCGCGACATCGCCCGGCTCAAGGGGTCGGAAACCAACAAGCTCATCGGGATGGGGCTGGTGACCGGCCTCAACGGCACCGGCGACGGCGGCGACTACGTCCCGGCAGCCCGGCAGATGGCCGCCGCGATCCGTCGGTTCAACGACCCAAACGTCGCCGCCGAAGAGCTCGCCGACGCCGATTCTTTCGCCTTGGTCGCTCTGTCGGTCGAAGTCCCCGCTGAGGGCGTAGCCGAGGGCGATCGTCTCGACGTCTCGGTCACCACCATCGGCCCGGCCGAGAGTCTGGCCGGCGGCGAGCTGTTCGTGATCCCGATGACCGGCCCGATCGACGGAGCCCCGGTCATGGCTTACGCCAGCGGGCTGATCTCGATCCCCGACGACGACAACCCCACCGCCGGCGTCATCGAGGGCGGCGCGCAGATGGTGCGGGATATCCTTTCGCAGCCGATGGATGAGTTCTTCCGTCTGCGGATCGTCCTTGATGAAACCCACGCCGGCTGGCCGACCGCCAGCGCCGTCGCCGCCCAGATCAACGGCTCGATCGCGCCCGACGGGCCGATGCTCGCCCAGGCCGTGGACGGCAAGAACATCCTCATCACCGTCCCCATGGTCCAGCGCCGCGAGCCCGCGCAATTCATCAATGACGTGCTCACGACGTTCATCGACATGTCCTTCGTCGAAGGCGGGGCCAAGGTGGTCATCAATCAGCGCACCGGCGCGATCGTTGTCTCCGGCGACGTCCGCGTCTCACCGATGCTGATCAGCCACGAAGCCCTGACGATCACGACGCTCGATCCCGCACCCGTCGGCAACGCCATCGAGCCGGTGGTCACGGAACACCCCTTCGCGGCGATGGACCCCGACAACCGCGGCGGCACGCGGCTTGCTGACCTTCTCGCGGCGTTCAACCAACTCAAGGTCTCGGCGAAGGACCGGATTGACATCATCAAAACCATGCACGACTCCGGCAAGCTCCACGCCAAGCTGATCATCCACTGATAAGCGCAAATCGACATGATCGACGCCCTGAACATCAATCCGACGGCCGCAGACCCGCTGGGTGCCATGCGCCTGCAACTCGCCGACGACAACAGCGAGTCGTGTGACGGCGTGCTCGATCGGCACCTGCCCGGCCAACGCCGCGACTTGCTGGACGATGCATCGGCTCCCGCGGGCACGGACAACGAGCTCTACGAGGCCTCGCAACAGCTCGTTGCCAGCGCATTCATTGCGCCTCTGCTGCAACAGGTGCGCGACTCTGCCCGCGAGGGCAACATGTTCTATGGCGGCAGCACCGAGGACCTGTTCGGCCATCAGCTCGACCAGCAGTTGGCCGACCGGATCGTTCAGTCGTCGCGGTTCCCGATCGTGGATGCGGTGTACCGGCAGATCGGCGGCGGCCGCGTGACGGGCGGGGAGGTCGATCGCCATGGATAAGCCGACCGAGTCGTCGCTGAACACGCTGGATCGGCTCTGCCGCGAGCAGCTCGGGCTGCACGACGAGCTGGCCGAGCTGATGGACCGCAAGCGCGAGGCGCTCAAGTCGGCCGACGCCGATCGCATGACCGAGCTTTCGGCTCTGGAAAACCAGCGCGTGCAACGCCTGGCCGAGGTCGAGAAGCTGCGGCTGGAGGTCGTAGCTCGGCTGACCCAGCGCGTGAAGCCGAACGCCACCGAGCCGATGCGCATGCACGAGCTCGCCGCGTGCTTCCCCGGGCCCACGGGCGATCGGCTGATGAGCCTGCGTGACGAGTTGGTCGGCCGAATGCAGGCCGTCCAAGGCAAAGCCCGGCAGGCGCGGACGGCGACGGAGTCGCTGCTGCGGCACGTGTCCGGCGTCGTGCAGCAGGTGGGCGCGATCGCGACCGGGGTGCAGACCTACGGCAGGACCGGGCATCGACCCAGAGCCGCGTTGGCGATGGGCACGTTCCAGATGACCGCGTGACGGAGCACACCGTTGTCCCTCGGAGGCTCGCTACAGATCGGTCGCACGGGCCTGCTTGCCTCGCAGGGCGCGCTCGAGGTCGTCGGTAACAACCTCGCCAACGTCGCCACGCCCGGCTACCACCGCCTCGACCCCAAGCTGACCGCCCTCACCGGCCGCGACCTCGAGCGCGGCGTCCAGGTCGGCGGCGGGGTCAAGCTCGATGCCATCACCCGCGTGGTCGACGACGCCCTCGAGGGCCGACTCCGCGGCAGCATCTCCGATCAGTCCGGCTCGGCGAAGCTGGCCGAGCTGCTCACGCAGGTCGAGGCGATCGAGAACGAGCTGACGGATGTCGATCTGTCCTCGCGGCTGACCGCGTTCTTCAACTCGTGGTCCGACCTCGCCAACAACCCGCAAGACCTCTCGCTGCGCACGCTCGTGACGCAGGAGGGCGCTTCGCTCGCCGGGTTCCTCAAAGACCTCGACACGAACCTCAAAGACACGCTGCTCCAGACCGACACCGCGATCGAGCAGACCGTCGGCCAAGCCAACGACATCCTCGACAAGATCGAGCTCATCAACCGCCAGATCGCGATTCAAGAAGGCGGGGCCGGTCAAGGGGCGCACGGGCTGCGCGATGAGCGCGGCGTGCTGCTCAACGAGCTCAGCCAGCTCGTCGACATCTCCGTGGTCGAGCAGCCCAACGGCCGGGCCGACATCTTCGTCGGCTCGCTGCCGATCATGCTCAACGGCGAGAGCCGCGGCCTCGAAGCCCGTCAGCAGACGGTCGACGGCGAGCTCGTCATCGATGTCGTCATCTCCGACGACCTGAGCCCGATCGGCACGTCCGCCGGCGAGCTCGGCGCGCTCATCCAGTTCCGCAAGACCGACCTCGACGACGCGATCAACGACGTCGACGCCGTCGCTTCGCAGCTCATCTGGCAGGTCAACCGCATCCACTCGCAGAGCCAAGGCCTCGAAGGCTTCGAGACCGTCACCTCGGCCAGCGGCGTCACCGACGCCAACATCGCCCTCAACGACACCGACAACAACGGTCTGGACTTCGCCGCCTCGCACGGCTCGTTCCGCCTGCACCTCACCCAGGCCAGCACCGGCATCCGCGAGACGACCACCATCAACGTCGACCTCGACGGCATCGACGCCGCCAACGACACCACGCTCACCACCCTCGCGGCCGACCTCAACGCCATCGCCGGCGTCACCGCCACCATCGGCACCGATGGCAAGCTCACCCTCGCCGCCGACAACTCCGGCTTCGAGATCAGCTTGAGCGACGACACCTCCGGCGCCCTCGCCGCCCTGGGCGTCAACACCTACTTCACCGGCAAGGACGCCTTCGATATCGCGGTAAACGACGTGGTGTCGACCGACCCGGGCAAGATCGCCATCGCCCGCGACCACCTGCCCGGCGACAACAGTGCCGCACTCGAGATCGCCCAGCTCCGCAGCACCGGGCTCGACGCCTTCGAGGGCCTGAGCATCACCGAAGCGTGGAGCCGACACGTCGAGGACTTCGCCGGCCGGCTCAGCAAGGCCCGCCAGGCCGCCGACGCCGCCGGCGTGGTCACCGCCAACCTCGAGGCCACCCAGCAGTCCATCTCCGGCGTCAATGCCGACGAAGAGACCATCGAACTCATCCGCTATCAGCGTGCTTACCAAGCCAGCGCTCGATTCATCAGCACGGTCGACGAGCTGATGCAGACGCTGCTGTCGATCATCTAGCCCCTTTTTGCGTGCACCGCCATGGCCGTCGGATCGATCACCCCACGCACGACCCTCCAGCAAAGCGGCAACACGCTGCTGCGCAACCTGCAGAACACGCAGTACGAGCTGTTCAAGGCCGAGCAGCAGGTCCAGACCGGCAAGCAGATCAACAACCCCAGCGACTCGCCGGGCCGGATCTCCACGCTCAACGCGCTGAACCAGCAGATCGAAGACCGCGATCAGTTCGTCTCGAACCTCAGCTTCGCCGATGGCCTGCTCGCCTTCGCCGACCAGTCGCTCGGCAGCGCCGCCGACATCCTGATCGACGCCCAGGCCACCGCCTCCAGCCAGATCGGCGTCGGCTCGGACGCCGACACCCGCAACGCCATGGCCAACGTCGTCGACGAGCAGCTCGCCGGGCTCATCGAGTCCGCCAACCGCCAGTTCAACGGCGTCTCGCTCTTCGGCGGCAACAACGGCTCGGCCAGCGGCGAAGACCTCTTCGTCTCCTTCCTCGGCGGCGTCCGCTACACCGGCGGCGACAGCAGCCTGAACCTCGACGTCGGCGCCTCCCGCAGCCAGGCCCTCAACTCCAACGGCATCGACGCCTTCGGCGCCCTGTCGTCCCGCGTCCAGGGCAGCGTCGACCTCGATCCCCAGGCGACCGACGGCGTTCGGCTCGACGACATCGACGGCGCGCTCGGCCGCGGCTTTCGCCCCGCGTCCGTGCAGATCAACGTCGACGGCACCACCGCCGTGGTCGACCTGACCTCCGCCGACACCCTCGGCGACGTCGCCACGCGCATCAACGACGCGATCGACGCCATCGACAACACCGCCGGCTCGCTCGCCGTCTCCGGAACGGGGTTCACTCTCACCGCCAACGCCGGCAACACCATCTCCATCGCCGACCTGAACACCGGTACGGCCGCCGAAGACCTTGGCATCGACGCCCTCTCGGCCTCCGGGGCCGCCGTCGCCGGCAACGATTTGCGCGTCCGCCTCGACGACCAGACGAATCTTGCCGACCTGAGCGCAACAATCGACCTCGCGTCCGGCCTCAGCGTCACCCAAGGCCTCACCACGCAGACCATCGATTTCTCCGCCGCCACCACGATCCAAGATCTGCAAAACGCCGTCGCCGAGGCCGACCTCGGCATCCGCCTCGAGATCAACGCCGACGGCAGCGGGCTCGATCTGATCAGCGAGGTCTCGGGCATCGAGCTCGCCGTCGGCGAGAACGGCGGCACCACCGCCGCCGACCTGGGCATCGCCACCTACGGCGCGGCGACCCGGCTCAGCGACTTCCGCGACGGCCTGGGCATCGAGACCGTCACCGGCGACGACCTCGCCTTCACGCTGCACGACGGAACGACATTTTCCGTTGATATTACAGGCGTTTTGAATATCGGCGACCTCGTCACCACGATCCAGACCGCCGCCGACGCCGCCACCGCAGCCCCCGGCGACCTCACCGTCGCGCTCGCCGCCACCGGCACCGGCCTCACCTTCACCGACAGCACCGCCGGCGCCAGCGACTTCGTTATCGCCAACGCCGGCCTGTCCGACGCCGCCAACCAGCTCGGCATCGCAGGCAACGCCGGGGCCGCCGCCACGCTCAACAGCACCGACGAAGCCACCGTCAAAGTCGACTCGGCGTTCACCCGCCTGGCCGACCTCGCCGCCGCGCTCCGGGCCGACGACGAGCTTGGCATCACTCTTGCTGGGGGTCAGGTGGAAGAAAGCCTCGACGGCGTGATCAACGCCCGAGCACTCATCGGCGTCGAAGCACGACGCGTCAACGACCTCCTGGACCGCTCAGCCGACATGGACATCGCCGACCGACAACTGCGAAGTCTCATCGAAGACGCCGACCTCACCGAGGTCATCAGCCAGTACACCCAGCTGCAGACGCAGCTCTCGGCCTCGCTGCAGGTCGGATCGCTCAGCAACCAGCTCAGCCTGTTGGACTTCCTCCGCTAGTGGCGGAGGCAACCGAATACGGGAAGGCGTTCCGGGCCGGACGCCACGCCCCCCAGACGGCAGGACGCCGTCGGCCTCGGAGACGAGGTTGAACCCCAGGACGCCGGCCCGGTAAAGGCGCAACCGCCATGTGGATTCAAACGACACGATTCGGAGACGTCGAGGTGGACGACCAGCGCGTCCTCCGCTTCCCCAAGGGACTGCTCGGCTTCCCGAGCTGCAAGCACTACGTGCTGCTCGAAGCCGGCGAGGACGCCTACTTCTGGTGGCTCCAATCCGCCGACCGGCCCGACCTCGCCTTCGTCGTCACCGACCCCTCGCTGTTCGTGCCGACCTACCGCGTGCCCATCCGCGAGGAGCAGATGGCCGAGCTCGGCATCGACCAGCCCGACGACTGCCAGGTCTTCTGCATCGTCAACAAACGCGACCAGACGCTGACCGGCAACCTCCAGGGCCCGCTGGTCATCCACGTCGAACGACGCATGGGCGAGCAGCTCGTGCTCAGCGATCGGCGATACACAACCAAGGTCCCGCTCATCGAGCTGGGCCAGCCCGCCGAGCTCGCGCAGTCGGCGTAGCAAGAAGCAACCTCGCCCGACCAGGAGTGTCGGCCGAGCGGCGTGACGGGACGGCGGCCAAGGACGTGCCGCCCCAACGAGCGAACCCCATGGAAGGAGCCACCGCAGCATGCTCGTGCTCTCCCGACAACGCGACGAAACGATCATGATCGGCGACGACGTGGAAATCACCGTCGTCGACATCCGGGGCGACAAGGTGCGCATCGGCATCAACGCCCCACGCAGCGTCCGCGTCCACCGCAAAGAGGTCTACGAGGCCATCCAACGCGAGAACGCAGAAGCAAGCCAGGCCAACGTGGCCAACGATGATCTCAACGTCGCCGAACACAACCTGCGCCAGAAGAGCGGGCCCAACCGCCTCCGCGCAGTCAGCTGATAGATCGAACTTTTCAGGAGCCCCACCCGCCACTTAAGGCGAACGCACTCGGCCGGAAGCCGAACGGGCTAAGCCCGACGCGACAATCACGGAGGATTGTCTATGAGCCGCATCAACACCAATGTTTCGTCACTCATCGCTCAACGCAACCTCGCATCGTCCAACGCGGCGCTCGAGACCAGCCTGGAGCGCCTCTCCACCGGCCTCAAGATCAACCGGGGGGCAGACGACCCCGCCGGGCTGATCGTCTCCGAACGCCTGCGATCCGACATCGCCGGCGTCGGACAGGCCGTCGACAACATCGAGCGAGCCTCCAACGTCATCGCGACGTCCGAGGCCGCCCTTCAAGAGATCAACACCCTCTTGATCGAGATGCAGTCGCTCATCGTCGAAGCCGCCAACACCGGCGCCTTCTCCAAGGAAGAGATCGAGGCCAACCAGCTCCAGATCGACTCCGCGATCGACTCCATCACACGCATCGCCAACACCACCAGCTTCGCCGGGCTCAAAACCCTCAACGGCTCGCTGGACTACCTCACCACCGGCGTCACCACCTCGCAGATCGACGACCTGCAGCTCTACGGCGTCAACTTCGGCACCGCCACCTCCAAGGCCGTCGAGGTCGAGGTGCTCAACTCCGCCGAACGAGCCACCCTCACGATCTCCGCGACCAACGCCACCGGATCGGGCCTACTCTCGTCCGTCACCTTCGAGCTCCAAGGCCCGACCGGCGTCGAGTCCTTCCAGTTCGTCTCCGGCACCGCCACGGACTCCATCCGCGACGCCATCAACGCCGTCAAGGACGCCACCGGCGTCTCCGCCACGCTCGTCAACACCTCGGCGATCGTCTTGAACTCGACCGGCTTCGGCTCCGAGGCCTTCGTCGCCGTCCGCCAGCTCAACTCCGACTCGCAGAGCTTCAACACCGTCGACGCGCCCGATGGCACCACCATCAACCGCGACACCGGTGAGGACGTCCTCGCCCTGGTCAATGGCTCGCTCGCCCTGGGCGACGGCCTCGACCTCTCCCTGCGATCGACCGTCCTCAACCTCGAGATGTCGCTCACCTCCGGCGCCGCTCAGAACCTCGACACCTACTCGTTCAGCATCACCGGCGGCGGGGCCAACTTCCAGGTCGGCCCCGAGGTCAACACCCAGCAGCAGGTCGGCTTCGGCATCCAGTCCGTCGCCGCGACCAACCTGGGCAACACTATCGTCGGCTTCCTCTCCGACGTCCGCTCCGGCGGCGACGCCGCGCTCACCAAGGGCAACAACCCGTCGAGCCAGGCACGATCGGCCGCGCAGATCCTCGACGCCTCGATCGACGAGATCACCACCCTCCGAGGCCGGCTCGGTGCCTTCGAACGAAACACCCTGCAGACGACCTTGCGATCTTCGCAGGTCGCGCTCGAAAACCTCACCGCCTCCGAAAGCCAGATCCGCGACACCGACTTCGCGCAGGAAACGGCCGCCCTGACCCGTGCCCAGATCCTCCAGCAGGCCGGCACACAGACACTGTCGATCGCGAACTCCACGGCTCAGTCCGTCCTGAGCCTGCTCGGATAAGCCAAGCCCGGCAAGCGATCGAGCAACATCGCAACCGTTCTCTCTCCTCGTACGCCCGCGGAGCATCCGGCCGCGGGCGTCTTTACGCGCAGCATGAGTCAGGCAATCTCAGCATGAAGGCCGCGGCAAACCGCGCGTCACACGCCCGCCAGCACCTTGGCGTCCAGCATCGTGTACGGCCCCTCGGGGATCACCGCGATCCGCGCCTCGGGGTTCGCCGCCGCGAACGCATCGATGAACGCCTGCCCGCGCGTCGCCGCATCGGCGTCCGGCTGACCCGCAGGTGCCGGGCAAGGCGTCGTCGCGATCCGCCGCTGCGTCGCGAAGTCGAGCCCGTCGTTCGCCAGCACCAGCCGATCGACGCCGATGCGCCGCAGCACGCGCGTCTGCATCTGATACTCCCACTGATCCTTGTCCGTCCGGCCGGACGTCTCGATGTGCTCGAGGAACGCCCGCCAGTCATTGCCGAACTTGTCGAACAGCGCGACGTACTCCGGCTCGCCAATCTCTTCGCACGCCGAGAACATCAGCAGCGTCGCGCCCTCCTTGAGCGCCGGCATCGCCGTGCACATGCCCTTGACCGTCTGATAGAAGTTCTTGTCCAGCGGAAAACCGCCGGCCGACGTGACCACCAGGTCATACGGCTCGTCGAGCGTCGCGCTCGTCCACCGCGCGACATCCGCGCAGCCCGCCGCGAAAGCCTCGCGCCAATCGCCGGCGTAAATGCCCGCCGGCTCGCGCTCGTCCGTGATCGCGACGTTCACCAGGAAGTCGATCCCCACGATCCCGCACACCCGCATCGCCTCTTCGTGGCAGGGGTTGCCGTCGAGCCGGCCCTCGACCGAGTTCGGATCGCCCATGACGCCGACGCCGTGGAAGCGCTGCACCGTGTCGAGGTCGACGATGCCCGGGCACACGCCCTTGCGCCCGCCGGAGAAGCCCGCCATGAAGTGCGGCTCGATCAGCCCGGTCACGATCTTCAGGTCGGCCTCGACGTAAAGCGAGTTCACACCGACCGGCGGGTCGTCGGCGACGCGCGTCGTGGTCTCGACCTTCTTGGCCTCGTGGTCGATGACGCGCACGCGCCGCTGCAGGTCGCGGCCGAGCATGAGGTCGCGCTCCTCGGGCGTCGACGGGCGGTGCATGCCCGTAGCGATCAGCACGGTCACGGCCGAGTCGGGCACGCCCGCGGCGTTGAGCTCTTCAAGAATCGCGCCGACGACCAGCTCGTTGGGCACCGGCCGCGTGATGTCCGAAATGGTCACGACTACCGACTTAGGCTTCCGCTCGGCCGCGAGGTCACGCAACGCCGGCGAGCCAATCGGCGCACGCAACGCGTCCCGCACCGCCGCGGCGGGGTCGGGCAGCGCCGGCGTCTCGGGACCAACGAGCACGTCGGCCGAGTCCGGCAGGTCCAGCGTGACGCGGCCCTTGCCGTACCGAAGAGCGATGGGTTGCGACATAGGGCGATCGTAACCGCCCGCACGCCGCGGTTGAAGGATCAGCCAGCGAGCTTGCTCGCCGCAGGCGCGGGCATGCCCAGGAAGTTCGCCAGCATCGCTGGGCCTTCGGGCGTCATGAACGACTCGGGGTGGAACTGGACGCCCTCGACCGGGGCGTCGCCGAACACGCCCGGCTTGGCGCGCAGGGCCATCACCACACGGCCTTCATCGACGCCCGCCGGGCCGCTGGCATCTTCCGGGGGTTCCGGGGGCAACCAGGCCGAGACCTCGAAGCGGTCGTGGTCGAACGAATCGTCGGTCACGACCAGCGAGTGGTAGCGGGCGACGGTCATCGGGCTCGGCAGCCCGGCGAAAATCGTGCGGCCGTCGTGGGCGACGTCGCTGGTCTTGCCGTGCATGATCCGGCGATGGCGGGCGACCGTCATGCCGAACTGCTGGCCGATCGACTGATGCCCGAGGCACACGCCCAGCAGCGGGACCTTGCCCGCGAAGGCGTCGATGATCGCGCACGACACGCCCGCCTCGTCCGGCGTGCACGGCCCGGGCGAGACGATCACGTGCGAAGGCTCCAACGCCCGCGCCGCGTCCACGGTGATCTTGTCGTTGCGGACGACCTTCATCGGCAGATCGCCAGGATCGCGCCCCGCCGCGACGAGCAGCTCGCCGATGCGTTGCACCAGGTTGTAGGTGAACGAGTCGTAATTATCGATCAGCAGGATCACCCCCGGAAGATAACCGAGGGCGGAGGGCGGAGGGCGGAGGGCCGAGGGCGGAGGGCGGAGGGCGGAGGGCGGAGGGCGGACGAATTGAATCAGCGCGATCAATAGCCGGCAAGCAACGCTTGCCGGGTTCATCGCACATTCTCAACAGATGCACCGAAATGCCGCGCGTCACCGGCAACGCGGCGATCAGCCCTCGGTCTTCTCTTCTTCGGCCGCGGCGTCGTCGCTCGACTCACCCTCGGCCGACTCCGCCTCGGCGGCTTCGGCTTCCGCGGCGGCCTTGGCGGCGGCCTCTTCCTCGGCCTTGGCTTTGGCCTCGGCTTCGGCGGCGGCCTTGGCTTCGGCTTCGGCCTTGAGCTTCGCCTCGGCGTCGGCCTTCTTCTTCTCCTCGGCGGCCTTGGCCCACGCCTCGCGCTGGGCGACCTCTTCGGCCGTCAGCTCGATCACGCCGGCCTTGACCAGCAGCGCCCGCACCGTCTCGCTGGGCTGGGCACCCACGCCGAGCCAGTACTTCGCGCGGTCGGAATCACAGGTGAACTGCTTGTCGTCGTCCTTGAGCTTGGGGTCGTAGAAGCCGAACTCCTCGATCGCGCGGCCGTTGCGGGGCGAACGCTGGTCGAAGGCGCCGAGGCGATAGACGGGAGAGTGGGTGCGGCCGTACCGCTTGAGTCGAAGGCGAACCATGGTGGGGTCTCCGGGGGGCCGGGCCGGTGCTCGTGTGAGAAGCACTTCCGGGGGCCGGCTGTGGCCGTGACGATGTTGCCGAGGCGGACGACCCGCCAGGACGAGCTGGGCAGTGTAGCGAAGTCCGAGGCCGAACGCTCGCTCGCGCTTCCGCAGCCGGCGAGCAACGCTCGCCGGGAGAGACGACCGGAATCCAACCCGGCGAGAGCGTTGCTCCCCGGCTATCGGCGTCTTTGCCGCGGCTCGATCATGTGGTCGCCAATTCCACCCCCGGCCCCGGGCTCACGAAATGCCCGTCGTCTCCCGGCACTGGCACCAGGTCCGGCCGGTCGAGCAACTGACTACGTGGGATCGCCTCTCGACCGTCGCCGCCGTCCAACCCCTCGGCGGCGATCTCGGCTCGCTCCGCCTCGGTCATCTCCGCGGGCGCGCCGCCGTCGTCCTTGAAGTAATGGATCGGCGAGGGCACGTCGCCGAGCAGCACGATGCGGCGGCGCTTGCCCGTCGGGTCGGGGTTCGGCGCGGCCGAGAGCAGGGCCTTGGTGTACGGGTGCTGCGGGTTGCGATACAGCGTGTCGCGGTCGGCGAGCTCGACGATCCGGCCGAGGTACATCACCGCCACGCGGTCGCAGAAGTGCTCGACCACCGCGAGGTTGTGCGCGATGAACAGGTAGCTCAGCCCCAGCTCGTCGCGCAGGTCCGCCAGCAGGTTGAGGATCTGCGACTGCACGGACACGTCCAGCGCCGACACGGGCTCGTCGCAGACGATGAACTCCGGCTCAAGCGATAGCGCCCGCGCGATGCCGATGCGCTGCCGCTGCCCGCCGGAGAACTCGTGCGGATACCGACGCATCATGTCCGGCTGCAGGCCAACCTTGGTGAGCAGGTCGGCCACGCGGTCCTCGACCTCGCTGCCCTTGGCGAGCTTGTGCACCTCCATGGGCTCGCCGACGATCTTGCCGACCTGCATGCGCGGGTTCAGCGAGCCGGCCGGGTCTTGGAAGACCATCTGCATCCGTCGGCGGAGCTGGCGCATCTCGGCGCGGTCGGCCCCGAGGACGTCCTTGCCATCGAAGGTCACGCGGCCGTCGGTCGCGGGGACCAGCCGCAGGATCGTGCGGCCGACCGTCGACTTGCCGCACCCGGACTCGCCGACGAGGCCGAGCGTCTCGCCCCGCCCGACCGTGAACGAGACGCCGTCGACCGCCCGGACATCGCCGACGTGCCGCCGCAGCAGCCCGCGGTGGACGGGGAAATAGGTCTTCAGCGAGGCCACGTCGAGCAGCGGCTGGGAGGTCTTGGGCGGAGCGATCACATTGCGATGATATCGCCCCGCCGACGATGGCGAACCCACTACACTCCGCAGCATTCTCTGACACTCGGAGCGGGTGCCCGCTTCGCCGCCCCAACCGCCGCCCACCGCAAGGATGTCCGCCATGCCCGCACGCAAAGCCAAGTACGCCACCTACAAGAAGCCCAGCGACATCAAGGTCGGCGTGATCGGCTACGGCGGCGCGTTCAACATGGGCAAGGCCCACATGTCGCAGATGAAAAAAGCCGGCATGACGCCCTTCGCCGTCTGCGAGATCGACCCGGCCAGGCTCGAAGTCGCCGAGGCGGACTTCCCCGGCATCGAGACCTATGGCTCGCTGGATAAGATGCTCAAGCAGTCGGATGTCGATCTGATTGTGCACATCACGCCGCACAACCTGCACTACAAGCTCGCCGCGCAGTGCGTCCGTGCCGGCAAGCACGTCGTCACCGAGAAGCCCTTCGTCGTCACGACTAGCGAGGCCGACCGGCTGATCAAGCAGGCCGACCACGCGGGCGTCATGGTCACGACGTATCACAACCGCCACTGGGACGGCTGGATCGTCCGCGCCGTGCGTGAGGTGGTCGACAAGGGCGTGATCGGCGACGTGTTCCGCGTCGAGGCGAATATGGGCGGCTACGGCCTGCCCAAAGATTGGTGGCGCACCAGCCAGTCGATCTCCGGCGGGATCCTCTACGACTGGGGGGTGCACCTCTTGGAGTACACGCTGCAGATCATCAAAGACCCGGTCGTCGAAGTCTCCGGCTTTGCCAAGACCGGCTACTGGGAGTCGAAAGCCCCGAAGGACTACCCGTGGCTCGGCGACATGAACGAAGACGACGCCCACGCGGTCGTCCGCTTCGCCGGCGGCCAGATGGCCCACCTCAACATCACCCAGCTCCGCAGCGAGCCGGCCCTCGACCCAGCGCCGCTGCTCGTGCTCATCGGCACCAAAGGCACCTACGCCATGACGTGGAAGGAGTGGACCACCCGCATCGCCAACCGCAAGGGCGAGCTCGTTGAAAAGAAAGGCAAGCACCCCAAGTCCGAAGGCGGGCTGATCTACTACAAAAACGTCGCCGAGCACCTCTGCGGCAAGGCCGACCTGGTCATCACCCCGCAGTGGGCCCGCCGGCCGATCCACATCATCGACCTGGCGATGCAGTCGGCCCGCAAGGGCAAAGCCCTGGCCGCCAAGGACTCCTGACCCACAAACCACGCAGGAAATCGACCCGCACGCTCTAAACTAGTCGTGTGGATCGCGCCATCCTCCATGTCGACATGGACGCCTTCTTCGCGTCCATCGCGCAGCTCGACGACCCCGCCCTCCGCGGCAAGCCCGTCCTCACCGGCGGCACCTCCGGGCGCGGCGTCGTCACCTCGGCGTCCTACGAAGCCCGCCCGTTCGGCTGCCGATCCGCCATGCCGATGGCCGTCGCCAAGCGCCTCTGCCCGCACGCCGTCTGCGTGAAAGTGCCCGGCGAACGCATCCGCGAGTGCTCGGCCAAGCTCTTCGCGACGCTCGAAACCTTCACGCCCCTCGTCCAACCCGTCTCGGTCGACGAAGCCTTCCTCGACATCACCGGATCGACCCGCCTGCTCGGCGAGCCCGCCAAGATCGCCGCCGACGTCAAGCAAGCCGTGCGCGACCACACCGGCCTCACCGCCTCCGTCGGCCTGTCGACCAACAAGTTCCTCGCCAAGCTCGCGTCCGAGCTCGACAAGCCCAACGGCCTCACCGTCCTCCCTCCCGAACGCGTCGACGCTCTGCTCGGCCCGCGCCCCGTCGGCGACATCTTCGGCATCGGCCCCGCCACCGCCGACCGACTCGCGCGCCGCGGCATCCGAACCGTCGCCGACCTCCGCGCCACCGACCCCGACCGCGCCCAGACCCTCCTCGGCGACGCCGGCCCGGCCCTGCTCCAACGATGCAACGGCATCGACACCCGGCCCGTCACCCCCGACCGCCACGCCAAGTCCATCGGCCACGAACACACCTTCGCCACCGACCTCGCCGACCCCGACGCCCTCGACGCCGAGCTCGTCCGCCAGGCCGACCACGTCGCCGCCCGACTCCGCCGCCACCACGCCCGCGCCGCCGGCGTCACCCTCAAGCTCCGCACGCCCGACTTCCACACCGTCACCCGCTCCCGCGCCCTCCCCCAGCCGACCGACCTCTCCGCCGAGCTGCTCGACCACGCCCGCGCCGTCTTCGCCGAGTGGGCCCACCCCGCCCCACGCCCGCTCCGCCTGCTCGGCCTCACCGCCGGCCCGCTCGCCCACGGCCACGCCCAGGAACCCCTCTTCGACGCCCCGCGACGCGAACGTCTCGGCCGCCTCGACCGCACGCTCGACGCCATCCACGACCGCTTCGGCAAAGACTCGGTCGCCCGCGCCGCCGCCATGCCCCGCGAACCCCGCCCGCCCGCCGGCCCCCCCGCCTAAAACAGCTCAGCCCAGCCCAACCCGGCACACCCCGCGGAATACTCCGCCCCACCCGCCGCTTAACATTCGTAAGGCCCGCCGCCCGACACCGGTCGCCCGATGCCCGACACCCCGACCCCCATCCCCCCCGAAGACGACGCGATCCCCTCGCCCTCGCCGACCACCCGGCCGAGCACCCTCATGCTCATCGCTGGCGTCCTCTTCACCCAGCTCGCCTGCGTCGCCGCCGGCGGCGTCGTCTTCCAGTCCTACATCTCCGAACGCCTTGTCGGCTGGGTCGTCGGCCTGCTCGTCATCACCCTCACCCTCCTGCTCGCCCTGCTCTTCGTCCGCAACGACCGCCGACGCCTCCGCGAGGTCAACCGCCTGCTCAAGCAGCGCGTCGAAGACCGCACCCGCCAGGCCATGTCGTCCCGCGACGCCGTCATCTTCGGCCTCGCCAAGCTCGCCGAGTCCCGAGACGCCGAGACCGGCCACCACCTCGAACGCGTCTGCGCCTACGTCGACGCCCTCGCCCGACACCTCGCCCAACACCCCGACCACGCCGAAGAACTCGACGAGTGCACCCTCCAGGCCATGGCCACCACCGCCGCCCTGCACGACATCGGCAAGGTCGGCATCCCCGACGCCATCCTCAACAAGCCCGGCTCGCTCAACGACGACGAACGCGCCGCCATCCAACGCCACACCACCATCGGCGGCGACACCCTCATCGAGCTCAAGCAGCGCTGGGGCGAAGACGCCTTCCTCGTCACCGCCTCGCAGATCGCCCTGCAACACCACGAAAAATGGGACGGCAGCGGCTACCCCTTCGGCCTCATCGGCGAACACATCGCGCTCTCCGCACGCATCGTCGCCGTCGCCGATGTCTACGACGCGCTCCGCTCCCGCCGCCCCTACAAGCAGCCGATGACCCACGACCAGGCCGCCGAGATCATCACCCAAGGCCGCGGCTCGCACTTCGACCCCACCGTCGTCGACGCCTTCGCCCGCTGCCGCCAAGCCTTCGAGACCATCCACGACCGCTACCTCGACCCCGCGCTCGACGACCAACCCGCCGCGCCCACCGCCGCCGAACACCCACACGACAACACGCACCCGCAGCCGTCCTCATCCACCGCCTGACCGATCGGCGTATCTTGCCCTCGGCCCACCGGCCGACCCGCCATGCCTCCGCCGAACGAACCCTCCCTCGAAGACCTCATCGAAACGCCCTCCGCCCCCGGGCTGTTCGACCCCGCCGTGCGCCGCGACACGCTCACCCTCGGTGCCGTCGCGCTCGGCACCGCGCTGTTCAGCATCGCCTTCGCCGACATCCCGATCGCCAACGCCGTGCGCGTGATGCCCGACGCCATCCGCGACCTCGCCAACACGCTCACCCACCTCGGCAAGCTCGAGTACATGCTCGTCGCCGCCGCACTCTTCGCCGGCATCGCCGCGTGGCTCGGCAGACGCGCGTGGGTCCGCTGGACGCTCTTCCTGCTCGCCGCCCAACTCGCCGCCGGCGCGGTCATCCACCTCTTCAAGTTCGTCATCGGCCGCCCCCGCCCCGGCATGGGCTTCGGCCAGGCGATGTACGCCCCGTCGCCCTTCACCCCCGGCTCGGACTTCGCCTCCATGCCCTCGGGCCACAGCGCCACCATCGCCTGCCTCGCCGCCGTCCTCTGGCTGCGCTTCCCCCGCCTTTGGCCGGCATGGATCGCCGTCGCCGCCGTCATCTCACTCACCCGCGTCTTCACCCTCTCGCACTACCTCAGCGACGTCTTCATCGGCCTGTGGATCGGCGCCGCCGCCACGCTCCTCATCCACGTCCCCATGACCAACGCCGGCCTGCTCCCCGCGCCGGCCCTACGAAAAACCGAAGATGCCGAGACGTAAACCATGATCCGCGTTCTGGTTCTAACGCTGTTCGCAGCCGCATCGTTCGCAAACGCAACGGCCTGGAGCTATGTCCGCAAGGAAGTCCAGTTCGACGAATCTCTGCAATCCGTTCAAACAACGTCTTACGTCGCCTACCAGATATCGCTAGCCGTGGCCCTTGTGGCAGCAGCCCTGGTAGGCGGTGCAATCCACGATCTTCGGAAGAAAAAGACTCAAGCCAAACTCGAAGACAACGCGGACAGCTAATCCCGAACCACAAGCACCAGCCGCTTGACCTCCGCGCCCTTCGCGTAGTTCAAGATCGGCCAATCCGCGACCCACCGCACCCCGCCGCGCGTCGCGCCCGCCTCATCCACCAGCCCCGCCTCTTCCAGCAGCACCTCGCGCGTCAGCAGGTACCGCCCCCACTCGCCCTCGGCCCACCGAAGCACCGTCGCCGCGCCGGTGTCGGGCATCTCCAGCGCGTTCTCCGCCGCACGATCCAGATAAAACACCAGCGACCCCTCGCGATAACCGATCGTCACCACCTCCTCGACCGCCGCGTCCCCGCCGTCGGCCCGCACCGCCGCCGCGATCCCCGCCGCCGGCTTGAACCCCTCCTCCATCACCGGCAACACCACCACCGTCGCCACCACCAGCAACACCACCGACCCCGCCGCCACCCACCGCCCCGCGTCCGCCGCGCGTTCCTTGCGAATCCGCCGCACCGCCACCTCGCCCCACCCGATCATCGCCACCCCCAACGCCGACCCCGCCACCGCCCAACCCCACCCCTCGATCAGCCCGACCCGCCACGCCAGCCAAGGCCCCACGCCCACCGCCACCGCCAGCCCCAGGTTCACCGCCCCGAAGAAAAACTGCCCACCACGCAGCCACTTCCGATCGTTCTCCCCCAGCGCCCCCCGCCGCGCCGCCTCGATCGCCAAACCCACCGCCACCGCCATCGCAGGCCACGCCGGCAACGCGTAGTGCGGCAGCTTCGTCGCCACGAAACTCAGCATCACCAAAAACGGCACGCTCGACACCATCAACCACCACCACACCCCCGCACCGCTTAGCCCAAGGCCCGAAGGGCCGGGCTCGCCACGTTCTTCACCTTCGACTTCCAAGTTCCGACTTGCATCCCCCCCCAACCGCCCGCCGATCCAAGCCCGCACCGCGCCCGGCAAAATCAACACCCAAGGAAACATCCCCACCGCCACCACCGCCGGATAGAACACCACCAACAACACGAAATACATCAACCCCTCGCCCCCGTGCCCCTCCATCGGGTTGAACATCCGGTATCCCACGTGACGGTCGAGGCCCACTTCCTTGAACGCGCCATCGGTCGCAAGATTCGCCGGGATCGCCCACGCCGCGAACAGCCCCAGGCTCACCAGCGTCACCCCCAACCACCACGCCGCCTCGCGCCGCACCACCCCCCGCCGCTCGCGGCTGAGCGCGCCCTCCCGCGAACGCCACCACACCCAAGCAAACAACCCCAACACCGGCAGCCCCGCCGCCGCGATCGCCACCGGCCCCTTCGCGTACTGACCCACCGTCAACCCCACCCCATAAACCACCCACCACCACGCCCCGCCCCCCGTCCCTCCCCCATGAGCCCCCGGCTCCGCCGGGGGTGAACCCCCCCCACCCTCCGCCAAACCCACCACCCCCCCGCCCCGCACCAGCCGCGCCGTCGCCGCCAGCCACGCCAGCGTGCACCCCATCAGCAACACCCCGTCCGAGATCGACAGGTGCCCCAGCACCACCCCCAACAAACTCGTCGCCAACACCACCGCCGCCCACAACCCCACCCGATCCGCCTCCCCCCCCTCAGCCGCTCGCGGCTTAGCCCCCCGCACCCCCACCTCCCCATCCCCCTTTCGCGTTTCAACTCTCGAGTTTCGCGTGGCCACAACCCCCAACCACCGCCCCACCACCCCCGTCATGAACACGCTGCTCGCGAACCCCACGCAGCTCGCCAGCCGCACCCCGATCTCCGTCGCCCCGAACAACGCCACCCCCGGCAGCATCGCCCAGTAAATCCCGCTCGGCTTGAACAACCGAAGCTCCGCGTTGAACGTCGGCACCAGCCACCCGCCCGTCGCCAGCATCTCCACCGCCGCTCGCGCATACCGCGGCTCGTCCCGATCCCAGAGCGTGCTCGTCCCCGCAAGCCACAGCTCCAACGCCAACGACCCCAGCGCGATCAGCGCCAGCCACCGCCAGAACCGCCCGCTCCCCGAACCGTTGCTCGCAGCCTCCGCTTCCATCCGCCGATGCTACACCGAACCCCACCCGCAAGCCCCGTCCCAACCCGCATCACTCACGCCGCGCGATCGCGCTCGTCCAGCTCCACCTCGTCGTGCACGTACCCCAGGTCTTCGTCGCCGCACGCCACCATGTGCAGCCCGCCTCGGCCCGAAAGTTGCACCGGCCCCTCGATCTGCTCGGCAGGCAACAGGTTGCCCGCCGCGTCGTACGCGATCGCCACCACCGGCTGAAACGGATCGCTCGACTTCGCGCACACAATCCCCGACCGCCCGTCCGACAGCCGAAGCTTCGTGCCCATCGGGAACGGCTGCACCAGCTTGAGCATCCGATCGACGATGTCCGCATCGAACTGCAAACGCCCCGGCCCACGCGACAACTCCCACAACGCCCGCACGATCGACTTCGCTTCCCGCCACGGCCGCTGCGACGTCGCCGCGTCGAACGCATCGCACGCCCGGATGATCCGCGTGAACACGTGCAGCTTCTCGGGGTTGCCCACGCTTGGATACCCCGAGCCGTCGAGCGACTGATGGTGCGTGCGCACGATCATCCGCGCCGCCGCCGGGAAACGCTCGGGCAGCCGCTCTGCCCCCCGCCGCGGGTGCTCGCGGATCCGCTTCCAGTCCGCGTCGGTCAGAGGCTCGGTCTTCTCTTCCAGGTCCTCCAGCTCGTCCATCGCCAGGTCCATGTACAAGGCGCCGATGCCCAGCGGCATCAGGCTCTGCGCGACGGCGTAGCTCAGGTCCCGCGCGTTCGTCTGACGCATCCGCTCGTTCACCACGTAGTGCTGCGCCCGCACGCCCAGCATCATCGCCAGGTGAAACACCCCCGACATGTGCTCCGCCAGGTAGCTCTCCGACCCCACGTTCACCGGAGGCACCACCTTGCCCACCGGGTGGTCAACCAGAAACGCCGTCACCGAATCGACCTGCCGCTCGATCTCCGCGGCGTTGCGGTCGCGCTTGCTCGGCGACGCCCGCTGGTCTTCGGACACCAGCGACACGCACGCCGCCGCACGCTCCAGCGCCTGCTCGGTCAGCTCGACGTCTCGGTGGTCGTCCTCGAAGTCCACCGCCGCGTCGAGCGTCGCATCGGCGATCGTCATCCGAGCCTGCGGGAAGCGCCGCTGCAAACGATCGATATCGCTCGCCGTGAGCGTGTGGTCGCCGGGCAGCAGATTCGTCGCGCCACGCCGCAGCGGCCGCTGCAGCTTCATGCCCGGCTCGGCTTGATCGGCGGTGATGACCAGCGGCATGACGCATCCCTGCGGCCGCCTCAATCAACGGCCGATAAGCGCACCACGAACACCGCGACACGCCCGTGACACATCGACGCCAACGCCCCCGGGCTTGATTGAACCCCGCCGAATCCGCCTACGCCACCACGGCTTCAAGCGGCACTGGGCAGCCCTGCGCCTGCTTCTCCAGCTCGGCACGCTCATCGGCCGCGAGCCGATCGATCACGCCAAGAGCCTCCAGGGCCGCGAGCTTGGATCGCGCCTCGATCCCGCGATACGCCACGTTCACGTCGACGATCGCCTTGCCGAGCACGGCCTCGAGGTCGGCCTGCGTGTATTCGCGCCGGTCGGCGGCCGTCGACGCCGTGCCGTACTGGTTCAGGTTCGACGCGAAGATCCCCGCCGCCGAGAACGGCAGGAAGTCCTCGTAACGCAGCCCGTCGACGACGACGTAACCACGCTCGGCGAGGGCGGCCAAGTCGGCGGTGTCAATGGTTCCTGCGGCGGCAAGACCGGCGTCCGTCGCGTGGTACCGCCCGTACACCAGCCCAGCGCCCAGCAGCTCGGCCAGCGTGTCGGGCAGCGCGGCAAACGCCTCGGCCTGCATCGCCTGAAACGCCGCGTGATCGCGCTTCGTCAGCCCGGGGTCCTCGGCCCGCTTGGGCTCGAACGCCAGCAGGCACTCGTCGTACAACGCGCGGCCGGCGGGCGTGGTCGCGTAGAACCGCTGCTCGATCTCGCCGAACCGCGCCGTGTGCACCGTGTCGGTCGTCGTGCCGTCGCCATTGGCGAACACCACCGGCTCGGTCAACGCCTTGTACGCGTCCTGCCGCAGCAGCACCGGCGTGTTCACGTCCGGGCCCTCGGTGAAGTCCTTGAACCCGTTGTGCGGGTGCTTGCTGAGATCGAGGTCGTCTTCACCCAAACGGGCGATCAGCCCGTCGACGAGCTTGGCCACCGCGCCGTCGTCGACCGTGGCCGGGGCAAAGCCCGCCAGCTCGCCCCGCGTGCGGTGCTTGAACAGCAGGATCAGGTCGTCGACGCCGGACTTCTCGGCCAGCCGGCCGAGCGCTGCCGACGCGCGCTTGCGGAACTCGGCCTCGTCCAGCTCGCTCATCGCGAACTTCATCGCCGACGTGTACAGGTCCATGCAAAACGTGTTCGGCGTCAGGTGGTTCAGGTGATGCGAGTCGAAGCACGAGATGTCCGCGGCGATCTTGAACCCGCCTTCGCAAAGATCGGCGTACAGCTCGTGGTCCCGCGCCCGGCCCTGCCACTTGAAGATCCGAGTCGCGGCCTGCTCGATCAGTGCCGCAGCATCTGCCTCGCCAAGCCCGCCCTGCGCTTCGCACTTCTCGATCAGGGCGCGGGCCGTGTCGCCGAAGACGTCACGCTGGGCGAGCGCCCCCTCGATGCGGGTCTTCGTGGCGTCGTCGAAGTAGTCGCTGACCAGCAGCGAGGTGAAGACGCGGTGCTCGGGGTTGATGACCGAACGGAAGGCCGTGGCGATCACCGGCTGGCTCTTCGCGCCCAGCGCCGTCATGTCGTAGAAGCCGTGCGGCTCCATCGCGAAGCAGGCGAAGAAGCGCCCGATCCACCGGTACTCGTCCGGCCGCCCGATGCGGATCGCCCCGTGCCGCTCGGCGCTGGTCGCCTCCAGCTCGTCGTCGCTCAGCGTGAACCCCGGGAACCGGACAGCCAGCAGATCGCCCACCGCGCGGTTGGTCACCTGATTCACCGCGAGCGACTTGTCGTACAGCGGCACCTCCCCACCAAACATCGCCGACAACTCGGCAAACAAGCGATTCTGCAGGACGACACGATCGACAAAGACGCTGGGCATTCCGAAGGCTTCCAGATTGAAGGTGGTATCAAGCAAAACCGACGTCAGGGGTCTATTTTAACTCAGAAACTGCTCCGGCCAAACCATTGGGTCAGCCGTGAACACATGGGCAGATGAATCACCCATGCAAATATCAGTTCCCCGGCCGTCACACCGGGCACGTACCACCCGACGAACTCGGAGGTGCGGCAATCCGCTCAGGCACGGTTTCGCGTAGCTGCAGGTCGACTTCGGTGCCTCCCTCCGGACGCGTGGATACGCCGGCCTCGGCTTTGGACGAAGCCTCGACCGCTTGGAACCGAAACATCCTGACAAACGCTCCAACGACCAAGGCCACCTCGATCATGCCGAGATGTTGACCCGGGCAGTACCTCGGGCCGTGACCGAACCCGAAGTGCAGCAGGTCCTGCGAACGCAGGCTTGAACGATCCACCTCAAACCATCGCTCGGGCACAAAATTGGCGGCTGGGTGTCCGGTGATCGCCACGCCCCAGTGATCTTCATGACGGTTGGCGTGCCACACATCCAGAAGGACGTGCGTGCCGTTGGGAATCATCAACGTTTGTCCGTCGCTCGTTTCGACCCAACGGTCGGTCGTCGCGCGGCGAGGCAGGAAGTACAACGAAGGCGTCAGCCGCAGTGTCTCCTCCAGAACGCAACCCAAGTATCGAGCGCTACGAAGACTCTCAGGTGAGTAATCCCGAAAACCGCGGACCTCTTGAAAAATACGCTCTTGCGAGTCGGCGTCGTGCGAGAGATGCGCGAGGGCCCAGCACGCGAAAGACGTGGTTGCTTCTAACGCCCCGGCGAGGAACACTCTGATGTTGCCTCGCAGGGCGTCGTCCGGTGCATCGGACTTGAACTGGCCCCACAGCCCTTTGCCCTGCGCCCGAGTCGCGAGCACGAGGTCCGTCAACCTCTCGAAATCGGCTTGGCCGGCTTTCACCTCAGCGATGCGACGGCTCCACGTTGGCAGCCACCGCAGAGGCAGGCCGACATGATTGACCACCGTATCGGTCACGATGTGATCGATCACGCATTCCAAAGCCGGAACGTAGCGGTCCCGGATGTCGGCGTAGGTCACGTCGGCACCGAAGAAGTTATTCACGAGCATCTCCAGCATGACCGCCTTGATCTCTTGCTCAAGACAAACTCGCCGAGGCCCAGGGGTGGAGTCAGCCAAACACCGAATCGCGTCGACCCGGTCCTGGGCTGTCGCACGGAAGGTCTGTTCAAAGTCCTGAAATCGTTCCGGCTGGAAGAGACTGGATTTGCTGAATGGCGGCGTGGAGAGCCGTTTCTGTCGTCGCCACGCGGGACCGTTGGCGTAAAGCAACGTGTCTTCGCCGGTGGCGCGAGCGATACCGACGGAAGGCATCGTGTCCCGATCGAACTGGCCGGGCTTGTCGCCGGTGTCTGACGCGATCGCGCGTATCAGCCGGGGGTCTCGGGTGACCAAGACGGGGCTGAAACCCGGCACATCGAGGTATCGGCTGTGGCGTGACGGGCCCTCGTCGTGTTCGGCGTCCCAGAAGTAGGTTTCCAGGATGTCGATGGGTTGGCGATAGTTCCACGGGTGTGGGAAGGGAAGCGTGGGCCTGCTAGAGCCCAACGCTAACAAGGGGACACGCTTGGGCTGGATATCACCGCGAAATGGGCTGCGGCGGGCGAGCTGACGCGGTAGCCGGGACCATCGATTGGGTCGCAGAGGTACCTCCGCAGCGGCCGTTGATTCGGTGGACGACATCATGACCTCCGAGTTACGTGCTGGCCCATCGACGGTTCGCAGGACTTCCCCGCAGGTTTTACATCTCCACCGGCTTCAACCACGGCATCATCGCGCGGAGTTCTTTGCCGACGCGTTCGACGGGGTGGTTCTTGTCCTTGTCGCGCTGGGCCTGGAACCACTTGAAGCCGTTGGCGTAGTCGTCGCGGAAGGCCTTGGCGAATTCGCCGGACTGGATGTGCTTGAGCGCCTCGGCCATGCGGGCCTTGGTCTGGTCGTCGCAGATCTTGGGGCCGGTGTAGTAGTCGCCGAACTCGGCGGTGTTGGAGATCGAGTAGCGCATGTAGTTGAGGCCGCCGCGCTTGATGAGGTTGATGATCAACTCCAATTCATGGCAGACCTCAAAGTAAGCCAGTTCCGGGGGGTAGCCGGCCTCGGTGAGGACCTCGAAGCCCTTCTTGATGGACTCGGAGAGCCCGCCGCAGAGGACGACCTGCTCGCCGAAGAGGTCGGTCTCGCACTCGTCCTTGAAGGTG
The DNA here is from genome assembly GCA_039024495.1 of Planctomycetota bacterium. Taxonomy (GTDB): domain Bacteria; phylum Planctomycetota; class Phycisphaerae; order Phycisphaerales; family Phycisphaeraceae; genus JBCBUE01. The sequence goes on from JBCCQE010000038.1 coordinate 32,813, forward strand.
GTGACGAGGATGCCGCCCTTGCCGCCGCCGACGCCGATGGCCCAGGCCATGGCGATGCCCTTGGCGTTGCCGTGGGGGTCCTGGTGGACGGCCATGAGCGCGGGCACGCCGCCGCCGCGCTCGTACTCCCAGCGGACGGTGTGGCCCGGACCTTTGGGCGCCACCATCACCACGTTGACGTTTTCGGGGGGGGTGATGGTTTTGAAGTGGACGTTGAAGCCGTGGGTGAAGCCGAGGGTCGCGCCTTCTTTGAGGTTGGGGGCGATGTCGCGTTCGTAGACCTCTGGCTGGACCTCGTCGGGGAGGGTGATGACGATGAGGTCGGCCTGCTTGACGGCGTCGGCGACGGGGAGGGGGTCGAAGCCGTGCTCGACGGCGAGCTTGCCATTGGCGGACTCGCGGCGGTTGGCGACGATGACGTTGACGCCGGAGTCGCGGAGGTTCTGGGCGTGGGCGTGGCCCTGGGAGCCGTAGCCGAGGACGGCGACGGTTTTGCCGGCGAGGGGTTCGAGCGAGCCGTCACGGTCGTAGAGGGTTTCGATCGCCATGGGGCGGG
>JBCCQE010000039.1:0-31834 GCA_039024495.1 Planctomycetota bacterium
CCCGCTCCCGCACCGCCGCCACCCACCCCGCCACCAGCGCCCGCCGATCCTCCGCATCCACCCCCGACTCCCGCAGCCGCGCTCCGATCGCCGCGTCCCGCGCCGCCAGCTCGCCCGGCTGCCCCCCACGGTCCCGCTCCACCGCCACCGCCAGGTCGATCACCTCCGCCAAGCCAACCCTTCCCGAAACCACCTCCACCCGTGCCGTCACCGCGCTCCGTCCGTCCGCCACCGTCGCCATCGCAGCCCGCTTGCCCTTCGCTTCGCCGCCCATCGATTCATCATGCCCGCTGCGCACACGCCCATCAAACCCCAAGCCTCAGCCCAACGCCCGCGACTCGGTGCTCCTGTCCGTGTGCGCCATGTGATGCGGGAATGTCATCATTATGGCACTCTGCAAATTTTCGTTCCGAATCCGCCCCAATCCCTATTGACGCGAAATAAGTCCGAAGAGATCGTGGCGACGCCTAAAACAAGCCTGGCGGGCTAAAGACCGACACCGCGACTTGACTGCGTCAGCCAAGATTGACCCTGCACATGCACGGGTCCTTCTTGTTGCCCAAGTTCCGCTGCCGCGACAAGCACGCCGGGTGATCGACGTCAGAGGGGACCACGCTTGGCCAAGGCGCAAAATACCGGTATCTCGGTGGGGGTGATGAACGCCATCGTGGGGGCGATCGTCCTCACGATCGTTCTATTCACGAGCCCGCCGCTCCGCACCGCCCGGCCGCCCGGCGAGAGAATCCAAGAGCAACCCATCTACGCGGACCAATCGACGCCCGCTCGGCTCTGGCAGGACCCGCTGGGTCCATTCAGTGCGGACCCCAAAGTCCGGCCTCCCGTCTCCGAAGCCGCGTTCATGGAGCAGATCTTCCGTCGGGCCGAGACGATCGCAAAGAACAACTCTGCGGCCCCGGATCAAGACTCCGAAAACCAGAAGAATAAGGCCGCGAGCGAAAGCGAAGACGGCGACAACAAAACACAAACCAAGAAGCCCGAGAGGCTCGTCGTCATGCCCGTCCTCATCTCGGGCCAGAGCTACCCTTACGACCAGGAACAACGCATCCGCACGCGTCTGGCCGTGCTCACCGGCCTCAACGCCGCCAAGTTGCTCCCCGAGTCGCCCAACCAACTCGGCCGCGTCCGCCTCTCGATCCCGGCCGACGCACCCTCAACTGCGAGTAACCCCGCCTACCCGCAGCTCAACCTCACGCTCCAACTCAGCGGGTTCCGTCTCTCGGTCCCGACCGACGCATCCCCACCAGCGAGCAACCGCCCCCCCCCGCAGCAAATCCTCGCGCTCCAACTCGGCTGGGTCCACCTCTCGGTCTCGGCCGACATAACCCCAATTGCGAGCAACCCCGCCGCCCCGCAGCAAACCCTCACGTTCGAGTGGTTCCGGCCGTTCTACTACACCTCCCTCAGCCAGGAACAACGCATCGGGTCGCTGCTCGTCCTCTGGTACCCCGAAGAGCTCCTTGGCAGATATCCCATCCAGCATCTCGAAGACCTCCGCATCCAATTAACTGGCAAATTGGAGCAATTGGAGCAACAAAAAAAGTTCGAGGTCGATTTCAAGGTCATCGGCCCACGCACCTCCGACACGCTCTGGGACATGCATCGCGAGTGGCAAGCCTTCCCGAAGCCGAGGCCGCAATACCAGCTCTTCGCCGCGACCCCCACTGCCTGGGACTCGTTTCTCCGTCACAAGCCAATGTCGGATGAAGCTGAGCGCCCAAAGAATGAAGCTGACTCGCTCCCGGTCAAACGCCCGTTCCCGACCGACGACGAGCTCTGCCGCGTGCTTATCGACGAGCTCATCCGCCGCGGGATCGACCCCCGCAACCCCAAGCACGTCGTCGCCGTCGTCTCCGAGTGGGACACCGCATACGGCCGGGCCCTGCCGGTCACGTTCCAGACCCTCTACGAACTCCGCGCTCGCGGCGTCGAGCCTGAGTCTAAGTCTGAGTCTGACAAAGTGGCCAGCCTGCTAAGTCAGTTGGCAGGAGTCGGACCGGCTCAAGCGAAAGACGACTGGAAAACCAAAGTGATCCGGATGGTGTTCGTCCGTGGCATCGACGGACGCCTGCACACGCCATCCAACCCTCAGACGCTCGCGGGCAGCGCGATCAACCGCAGCGCCGGTCGTGTCGCCGAGCGCACCGCCGGGGTACCACTTCCGGAATCGTCGGGCCTGTTCGCCAATCCCTACGCCGCCCGGGTTGAGGGGCCCGCGCAAATGGACTACCTGCAGCGTATGGCCGACGAGCTCGATCGCCGCCTCTACTTCATCCGCAACCCTCCGACCTTGATCGGCCCGGACTTGGATGACGCTCGAGACACGGCCGATTCAGTGTCCGATGAGTCTTCGGCCGACTCGTCGGGAGAAGCACGGCAAGGCGAGCTCGGCGAAAATTTCGAGATCCGGGCAATCGGCGTCCTCGGTGCCGACGTGTACGACAAGCTCCTGGTCATCCAGGTGCTGCGTCGCAGATTCCCGCACGCCGTTTTCTTCACCACCGAGCTCGACGCCCGCCTCTACCACCGCGAGGAGGTCGCCGACACCCGGCACCTCATCGTGGCCAGCAGCATCGAGTATCAGCGATGGGCTCAAAAGACACTCCCAGGCAGGCCGCCTGCGCCCTCGAGGCCGGTGTTCCGCGATGACTCGCAGTACCGCGTGGCCGCCATCATCGAGCACGCCCTGACCCACAGCCAACCAGACAAAAACTCAGAAAACAAAACGCAGGACACAGCCAACAGTAAGCCCGAAGATACCGCCAAGGCCAAGTCAGACCCAACCAGCGAGTACGAGATAATCAAAGCGTCGTGGATTCCAAGCCTTTACGAAATCGGCAGGCTCGGCCCACTTCAACTCGACGACATCTACGAAGAAATCACAAGAGACCAAAGAAAAAACGACGAACCAGATTTCATTCGGATCAAAGATGCCACGGCAGGGGTGGCTTGGGCGGACTTTTGGCAATCAGCAAACAAGCTGCTCTTCATGGTCCCCGCAGGGCTTGCGTTCCTGATTGTCGCCACGTACGTCTTCTTCGTAGCACTACACGCATCGCTGCGCTTCGCAACTCGCAAATGGCCCGGCCAGCCGGATCATGAAAGTGAGAAAGATCTCAAAAAAAAGAGACAAATCCTCGAAAATAGACCCCAAAGACTACGCGAAGCCAGCGACTTAACTTTAAGAATCAAACGAAGTATCGAAAATACACTTTCGCTTCGCAACCCCTATCTAAACCACAAGTCGACATCAGAGGCTAAGGCTAATTCAAAGATCGATCTCCCGTGGTGGGCTAGGACAGAGCGGCTCATCGGCAGATTGATCGCTCGTCAGGACCGCGATCGCACCACCCTTAGCCGTCTTCCATCTAACAACAAGCAACAGATACCGCGAAAGAGCTGGCGGGAACAATCAGAGAGAATTTTAATGCGCGGCCAGGCACGTCGAATCATCCTCTGGGCGGCCGTAATCGGTCTGATCTACGTGCCGAGCGCTTTGCTGCTTCTCTTTACGCTTGTCGGACTGTTCTTTGCTCAGGCTGAATGGGAGCTGATAGACAGCCAGTTCTACGGCCAGGGCGTCACGATCGTCCCCGTGCTGGCAGGCCGCGCGCTCGCCATCGGGCTGGGCCTGGGCGTCGTGATTCACGCCCGTATCCGGGCTAAGCGATGGCACCGCCGCGCCGCCAAGCTCTACGGCTTCCCATATCGCATTAAGTCGGTCTACGACAACCCCGACCGCTTCCGGGAAGCGAACCGCATCTACGGACGCAAATTCCTGCGTAAGCACCGAAGGGCTTGGGAATCGTTGAGCTTTAACCATTGGTACGGCTTGTGGCCTTGGGCGATCATGGCGGTGTTCATCCTGGCGACGATCGTCTTAGGACGGCATCAAAGCACCGCGCGAGGCCTCCCGGCCCAGCTCCTCTTCGACTGGTCCGGAGCGCTGGCTGCGCTCGTCCTGTTCTGGGCAGCCGTGAGCGTCGGGTGGATCACGTGGACGCACCTGACCATGCTCCGGGCCCTGCAGCCCGAGAAGACCGAATGGCACGTCTACCCGAACAGCAAAACCAAGAGCATCCGAGCCATGCAACAGTTCGGTCCGTTGATGCAGGACACCGCGATGACCCGAAGCCCAACAAAATCGATCCTCATGGCCCTGCGCTTCAAGCTCAAGGTAGACATCTGCGATCGCGTCTTCGCGTTCGTCGAGCCGCTGCTGCCGTGGCCCGCGATCTTATTCGGCCTGCTCATGCTGTCGCGGATGAGCTTCTGGGACCAGATCAGCGGCTCAGAAGTCACCGCCCTGTTCGCCGCACTCACCAGCGCCTATTGCCTCTACCTGATCTCCTGGGCGATGTCCCGTCGGCGCGCGATCCGCGACAACGCCGTCGCGATGCTGCGTGAGGCCCGCGTCGCCGTCGTCGCGCCCACCCCCGAGGGCCGCGCCCAGAAGCTGCAGGACGCTCTTCAAACCTACGTCGCCGAGCTGGAGCAGGTCCGCCGCCACTCCTGGTGGCAATGGCTGGCCTCACCGGCCGTGCTGCCCATACTCCTGCCGCTGGTCACGCTGTTTATGTGGTTTACGCGCAACTGACGCGTCGGCCCCGCCAAACGCAGATACACACGCCCACGCTTGCAATCCCGAATCGCCCAGCCGAAACATCGGACCGCCGCGGTTCGGAGAGTATCTTCCACCCGTGACGCCCCACCCCCCGCTCGAACCCGCGATCGATGCGGCCCTGCACCGCGAACCCCTCGACCTCGCCCAACACCTGCTGCACTGGCTGCCCCTCGGCGTCGCCCTGGGCCTCACCGCCGCCACCCTCTGGCTCGCCCACCTGCTGCTCATCGCACGCGTCAAGAACGCGCCCGAACGCCGCCTGCCCGGCCAGATCACGCTGCTCGTCCTCACTCTCCTGGGCGTCATCGTCGTCGTCATGGCCCTGCCCGGCGGGCCCGACGGGCCCGTCTCCGAAGACACCCGCGGCAACCTCCTAGGCCTCATCGGCCTCGCCGTCACCGCGCTCATCACCCTCAGCTCCACCACCCTCGCCGCCAACGCCCTCGCCGGCCTCATGCTCCGCGCCACCGCACCCTTCAAGGGCGGCGACTGGGTCCGCGTCGGCGAACACTTCGGCCGCGTCACCCACCGCGCCCTCTTCCACACCGAAGTCCAAACCGAAGACAAAGACGTCCTCTCCCTGCCCAATCTCTACCTCGCCACCAACCCCGTCCGCATCGTCCTCGAAGAGGGCACCATCGTCTCCGCCGAGGTCTCGCTCGGCTACGACACCCCCCACCACCTTGCCGAGTTCCTACTCATCCGCGCCGCCGAACGCGCCGAACTCAAAAAGCCCTTCGTCTGGATCATCGACCTCCAGGACCACGCCGTCGTCTACCGAATCGCCGGCCTGCTCGAAGAAGTGTCCAGCCTCATCTCCGCACGCTCGCGACTCCGCGCCTGCATGCTCGACACGCTGCACTCCGGCGGCGTCGAGATCGCCTCCCCATCGCTCATGGTCCAACGCCGCGCCACCCTCCAAGACACCGTCATCCCCAAGGTCGACCACCGCGGCACCGCCAGCCAACGCCCCGGCGGGTCGGTCGAGGCCGAGGTCTTCGACAAGGCCGAGCAGGCCGCCCGCGTCGGCGAACTCGAAAAAGAACGCGACGCGCTCCAGCATCAACTCAAAAAACTCAAAGCCGAAGCCAAGCCCGACACGCCCGGCTTCGCTGACATCGAGTCCGAGATCGTCCGCCTCGAATACCGCCTCGCCGAGATCGGCAAACAACTCGAACCCCCCGACGCCAAGGCCGAGGGCTGATCGCCCCCGCACCCTCAAGCGCGGGTGCCACACCTCGCCGAAGGCGATGTGTGCGAAGCTCGGCCAACCTCCAACAGCACACATCGTGCTGCGCACGAGGTGTGGCACCCCGGGATCGAACGCCAAACCGCACCCCGTATAAAAAAGCCGCCGCGAGCGATCGGCTCCGCGGCGGCTTCAAGCTCCCCCGGCTGGACTCGAACCAGCGACCTAGCGATTAACAGTCGCGCGCTCTACCAACTGAGCTACAGGGGAATAGCGAGTCGCACAGTCTACCGCCGGGCCGAGGCCGATCAACCCCGAGCCGGCCGGCGGCCGGCAGATGGACCAAACGACATGGAGCATGGGTCACGCCCCCGCGCAGCCCCCCGGTCCATGCTCCATGTCCCATCCTCCATCCCCCTGTCCCATGCCATGTCCGCCTGTGCCGCCTGGGCAACCCCCCGCCGCGAACCGGGCGCGATAACCGCCCGCCCCGGCTGGCTGCATCGCCGGGTGTTTCGTTGGGTTGGCCCCAATGGCTCTTGGTGCTCTCGCGTGAGGCACCGGGCGCTGCATCGCGGCCGCAGACGTCGGCCGGTTAAGTCGGCCCGTCGGCCGGTCGATGCAGCTACCAGCGTATGAGCCTCGGTCGCTTTCCAACGGTGGGGCGGCCAAGTCTGGACTTTGGTTGTCCCCCGTACCCGCAGGAGATCTCTCAGATGCAAACCCGTACACGCCGCAACGGCTTCACCCTCGTCGAAATCCTCATCGTGGTGGTCATTCTCGGCATCCTCGCCGCGATCGTCATCCCGCAGTTCACGTCGGCCTCCGAGTCCGCCAAGGCCTCGAGCCTCACCACTCAGCTCCAGAGCATCCGCTCGCAGCTCGAGCTCTATCAGATCAACCACAACGGCGACTATCCTGACGCTGGCGTCGAAGCCCCCACCGGCAGCACCGGCCAGTGGTCGGCCCTGACCGAGACGACCGACCAGAGCGGCGACGTGGCTGGCGACGACTTCGGGCCTTACCTCCAGAAGGCGCCGTCCAACCCCTTCACCAACGCCGCCAACAACACCGTGGTCGACGGTTTGGGCGGTGCCGGCAACGACGACACCGCGTGGCACTACGACCCCCTCACCGGCGACATCCAAGCCGTTCTGCCCAACGCGACCGCCATCGACACCGGCCTGCTCGATGTTGGCACGGCGGCAGGTCAAAACGGCGACTTCTTCACCTACTAAGTCGCTCGCAAATATCCGTACGACCCCGGCTCAACGGCCGGGGTCGTGCATTCCCGCCGGGCCGTCTCGCCGGCGAACCCTCGGCCCGCGGATTCCGCCGGCCGCCACCACAGTCGGCCCCCGCTTCGGTCGATGACCCAAGCAGAACGCTCGTCTCTCGGAGCCCGACCGTGCAACACAACCCGCCCTCGCAACGACTCACCCACGCGCTGCTCACGGCCTGCGCGGTCCTGCTCATCCTCAACCTCTGCACCGCATTCTTCGGTAAGCCCGACCCCGCCGTCGGCCTGGTCAACACCGCCCAGGCCCAAGGCGTGGTCAACGCCGCCGAACAGCGCGAGCAGATGCTCGCCCAACTCCGATCGCTCACCAGCAAGGTCGACGCCCTGAGCCGCAAGCTCTCGCGCCCGCTGACCGTCCGCGTCGAGAGCAGCCTGCCGCAGGACGACGCCGAGTAACCGCCGAAGTAACCCATGACCCACCGCCCGTCCCACGCCCGACCCCGCCGCCGCGGCTACACCCTGATCGAGGTGCTCGTCACCGTCACGGTGCTCGCCCTGGCCAGCGCGGTTGTCGTGCCCTCGTTGCTGCGATCGGGCGAGCTCGGCCTGCAGGCCGCCGCGCGGATGGTCATCGCCGACACGCTCTTCACCCAGAACGACGCGATCGCCTACCAGGCCCCGCGCCGCATCGTCTTCGACGTCAGCAACAACGAATACCGCCTCGAAGAGGGCGTCGCCGACAACATCGGCAACATCACGTGGTCCGTGATGGACGGCCGGCTCCAGGGCGGCGGCGGGGGCGAGTACCTCGTCGACTTCGACACCGACAACCGATTCGACGGCGTCGTGCTGATCGCCGCCGACTTCAACGGCAGCGAGATGGTCTCGTTCGACGTGCTCGGCGGGCCGTCGTCCGGCGGCTTTGTCCGGCTGCGCTTCGAGGGCGAGGTGTACCGCATCGAGGTCGCCGAGTTCACCGGCCGCGTATCGGTCTCGCGCGAGTAAGCCATCCATCCCCGCCCCACACGGGCGACCCGCGGGCAGGCGGGGCACGATCCAAGGAGCGACCCAGGGTGCTCGACAGTCTGACAAGCAAGGGCCCACGGCCGATCGGCGTCGACGTCGGTCGCTCGACCGTGCGCATGGCCCAGCTCAGCGCCAAAGCCCCCGGCGGCGTCGTGATGAGCCACGCCACCGTGCGCGGCACCGAGCCCTGCGACAGCGAGGCGTACCTCGACGCCGCGATCGGCGCCGTCCGCCGCAGCATCGGCCGCGGCACCTTCGCCGGCCGCGACGTCCGCATCGCGCTGCCCACCGAACTCATCCGCTTCAAGAGCGTCCGTCTGCCGGACATGCCCGACGAGGAAATCGCCGAGGCCATCAAGTGGGAGACCGACAAGCTGCCCGGCCTCGAGCCGCAAGACATCATCAGCCAGCACATCCCGCTCGGCCGCGTCCGCCAGGGCGAAGAGACGCTGCGTGAGGTGCTGGTGATGTGCGCCCCGCTGAAGTGGATCGAATCCTTCACCGAGGCGATGGACCGGCTCAAGCTGGAAGTGCGCTCGCTCGAGGTCGCGCCGACCGCCGCGGCCGAGGCGTTCTTCCGTCAGACTGAGCCGCGGTTGGTCGTGGACTTCGGCGGCGGGTCGACCCGCGCGATGATCGTCGAGCGCGGCGAGGTGCACTTCTTCAAGGTGCTCGGCCCCGGCCAGCTCGAGATGGACCAACGCGTCGCCGAACGCCTGCGGCTGTCGATCGCCGACGCCGCGGAGACCCGGCTGGCCATGGCGACCGAGGGCGCGGCCGACCGCCGCGTGCAGGAAGCCGTGCGCGAGACCGTCGCCGAGATCGGCCGCGAGCTGAGCCTCTGCATCCGCTACTACACCGCCAGCTTCCGCGGCGAACGCCCCGAAACCGGCCTGGCGATCGGCGGCGGCGCGGCGCTGCAATCCCTGCTGGACGACGTCGGCGAGGCCGCCGGCATCACGCTCACGCCCTTCAACCCGTTCCAAGCCCTGGGCGTCGAACACAAAGAAGACGACTGCCCCTGGCGGTCGACCGTCGCGCTCGCGCTCGCGTCCGATCCCAAGCCCATCAAGCCCGCCGAGGCCAGCAAGCCAACCGCGCCGAGCGAGCAAGCCCCACGCAAGGAGGCCGCCTGATGTCGCAGGTCAACTTCCTGCCCGAGGCCTACCTCCGCCGCCGCGGCCTGCGCGAAACCAAGCGCCGCTGCGTGCTGCTCGGCATCGGCCTGCTCGTGGTCGTCGCGACGTGGGGCCTGGTCCAGTTCAGCGCCACCACCCGGCTGGGCGCCAAGGCCGAGGCCCTGGCCGCGCAAGCCCAGGCCTCCGAACGCATGCAGGTCGAGCTCAAGCGACTGCGCGAGCGCCACGAAACGCTGCTGCAACTCGTCGAGGTCGGCCGCGAGCTGTCCATGCCGCTGCATCAGGCCGAGGTCATCCGCGTCCTCAGCGACGTGCTCCCCGAAGAGATCGTCCTCTCCGAGCTCAACATCCAGACCCTCCGCCCGCAGCCCAAGCCCCTCAACGCCACGCCCGGCGAGACGAACCCCCTCGCCCGCCGCGCCGCCGCAACCACCGAAGTCAAGGTCGTCGAGCCCGATCGTCTTGAGCTCAGCATCACCGGCGTCGCCAGCACCGACATCGTGGTCGCGCAGGCCGTCAACGACCTCGCCGACCACCCGCTCTTCGAGGACGTCACCCTGCACGCCACCCGGCCGATCGATCGACTCGGCGTGCCCGTCCGCCTGTTCGACGTCAGCCTCAACACCCCGCTGGACCGCCCGATCGAGCGCGTCGCCGCCGAGGAGGTGATGCCGTGATCGACCGCCTCAAGCAGCAACCCGCCACGTGGTACGCCGGCACGATCGTCGCCTGCCTGCTCGTCGGCCTGTGCGTCGACCTGCCCTTCCGCTCGGTGCAGTCGCGCCAGCAGGACCGCATCGACGAGTCCAGCCGACAGCTCGGCCTCACGCCCGGCGCCACCGAAGAGCTCAGCCGCCTGTACGACGAGGTCGAACAGATGCGCGACGAGCTCGACGGCTCCAAGCAGCGCGTCCCCGCGCAGGACGAGATCGCCCAGGTCGTCCGCGGCATCAGCGAGGCCCTCGTCCTCCACGCCGCCGACCAGCCCGTCCTCACCACCGGCAAGACCGAGCACTACGCCACCCACAGCCTCATCCCCGTGCAGGTCAGCTTCAACGCCGACTTCCTCAACACCTACCGCGTGCTCGACGCCCTGCAGCGCATGCCCCGGCTCATCCGCGTCGACCGCCTGACCATCTCCCGCGACGCCGAGCGCGGCGACGGCAACGCCACCGTCGAGCTCGAGGTCGCCGCCTTCTTCAGCCGCCCCGGCGAGCAGCTCGCCGCCGTCGAAGGAGGCACCCGATGAAGACGTACTTCGATAGCTTCGTCGCCGAGCTCAAAGCCAACCGATCCAAGGCCGCCACCCTCGGCGTCGTCGCCGTCGTCGGCCTGCTGCTGTGGGGCCGGCTGCTGATCAAAGATGTCCCGCGTGTCGCGACCGCCGTGCCCGAGCCCGTCGCCGTCGCGCCCGCCCCCTCGGCCCCGCCGACGCCCCAACAACAGGCCGCCAAAACCCCCAACGACTCCACGATCCGCCTCACGGTGCCGCCCGGGCTGCCGCGCGACCTGTTCGGACATGACCCCAGCCGTTACAGACCGAACGAAGAGGCGGCGAACGACGATTCGAGCGCGAAGTTATTGCCCCGAAACGTCGATGACGAGATCCGGGTCGAGCGTGTGAAGGCGGAAGCCCGCACGCTGACGCTGCAGAGCGTGGTCGATCACGCCAGCGGCAAGCAGGCCTTCATTAGTGGCCGGCTCGTGCGAGTCGGCGAAAGCATCGAGGGCTTCGAAGTCGTCTCGGTGCAAGAGCGTTCCGTCGTCGTCAAGAAGAACGACATCCTGATTCGCATTGGATTGTGAAACCCATCGGCCGGTCCGCCGGCCACGCCCGTTAAAGGAGCCGTCCATGTCTCGTCGCAAGCCTTCCGCCCTCTGGAGCAGCGTTTTTTTTTGCTCCCTCGGGTCCGTCTGTGCTGGTCCGGCCAACCCGGCGATTGCCCAGGACGCCGATCTGAGCATTGAGCCCGGCAACACCGACGCCGAGCCCATCAACCTCTTCGACGAAGACGACGCCGCCCTGCCCAACGGCCAGGCCGTTGAGGTCGGCGCCTTTGGCGAGATCGACCTCCACGTCAAGGACCTCGAGCTCACCAAGGTCCTCCAGCTGCTCTCCATCCAGAGCCAGCGCAACATCATCGCCTCGCGCAACGTCGCCGGAACCGTCTCCGCCGACCTGTACGACGTCGACTTCTACGACGCCCTCGACGCCATCCTGACCGCCAACGGCTTCGGGTACACCGAGAAGGGCGACTTCATCTACGTCTACACCGCCGAGGAAATCCAGGCCCTCGAAGACGCCAACCGCCAGGTCATCACCCGCGTCTACCGCCTCAACTACCTCAACGCGACCGACGCCTCCACCCTCGTCTCGGGCATGCTCTCCGACGCGGGCAGCATCGGCGTCACCGCCGCGCCCTCCGCCGGCTTCCAGCCCTCGCTCTCCGACGGCGGCGAGAACTCCTTCGCCTCCGAGGCCACCCTCGTCATCCGCGACTACCCCGAGTACGTCGACGAGATCCTCCTCGTCCTCGACGACCTCGACACCAAGCCCCGCCAGGTGCTCGTCGAGTCCACCATCCTCCAGGCCCGCCTCACCGAGGCCAACGCCTGGGGCGTCGACTTCTCCGTCGTCGCCGACGTGGACCTCGCCAACTTCGCCTCCCCACTGGGCGTCGTCGACGACCTGCTCTCCGGCTCGACCGACGGCGTCGACTCCGGCACCGCCATCGACTCGTCCGTCGGGTCCGACACCGTCTCGTCGTCCGGCTTCAAGGTCGGCGTGCTCGGCTCCAACGCCTCGGTGTTCGTCCAGGCCCTCGACCAGGTGACCGACGTCTCCGTCCTCGCCCGGCCGAAGATGCTCGTGCTCAACCGCCAGAAGGGCGAGCTGCTCGTCGGTGGTCGCGTGGGTTACCTCTCCACCACGCAGACCGAGACGTCCACGACCCAGACCGTCGAGTTCCTCGATGAGGGTACGTCGCTGACCGTCCGTCCCTTCATCAGCACCGACGACCACGTCCGCCTCGAGCTCCGCCCCTCGCTGTCCGACGCCTCCGTCGCGACCGTCGAAGGCCAAGTCATCCCCAACGAGACCGTGCAGGAACTCGTCACCAACATCATCGTCAAGTCCGGCCAGACCGTCGTGCTCGGCGGCCTGTTCAAGGAAGAGACGTCGATCGACCGCAGCCAGGTCCCCGGCGCCGGCGACATCCCCCTGCTGGGCGCCGCGCTCAAGGGCCAGAACGACCTCGTCCAGCGCGACGAAGTCATCTTCATGATTAAGCCCACCATCATGCGGGACAGCCTCATGGCCGACGCCGTCAACGGCATCGAGCAGGGCATCGACGCCAGCCGCATCGGCATGCGGAACGCGCTGCTGCCGTGGTCGCGCTCCAAGTGGACCAGCTCGCTGCTTAAGCAGGCCTACCAGGCCCGCGCCGAGGGCGACGACGCCAAGGCCACCTGGTACACCAACCTCGTCCTCAACAACGAGCCGACCAACCCCGAAGCCGTCCAGCTCAAGGCCGCGCTCAACGGCGAGTCGATGCTCACCTACGACAAGGCCATCCTCGAGTCGGCGATGGACGACGCCATCAACGGCGCCGTCGAGATCAACAACCCGATCGTCCCCGGCTCCGAGCTCGAGCCCGGCACGCTCGACGACCCCGTCTTCCCGTGGTCGGCGATCGACGCCGAGCCCTCGGGCGTCGAAGCCGTCGACGCGACCGAACAGGTCGAGCAGGTTGACCCGGCCGACGAGCAAGCCGCGCAGGCCGACACCGCCTTCGCCGCCGACACCGCCGTCGAGCCCGTGGCCAACACCAACCCCGCCGACACCGACATCGTCCCGACCTTCGTCGAGGCGACCGACGCCGGCTTCGCCGAGCCCGCGCCCGCCAAGGTCACGCAGCCCGGCATCTCCCAGGCCGAGGAATACGTCATCCCCGCCGCCGGCATCACCACCGTCGACGGCGAAGTCCTCCCGGCCATCGAGTCGTTCGCCAGCACCCCCGCGACCGAACGCCAGGCCGACCCCGAAACCGTCGACCCGTCGCAGGCCATCGAGCAGATCGAAGAGTCGCTGCCCGTCTTCGGCCAGGCCGAAGAGCAGTCCGCCGACGACGAGTCGTGGGCCCTGGAATCGACCGACACCACGGCCGAGTTCACCGAGGAGTCGACCGAAGAAGTCAGCGAGCCCGAGTTCGTCGCCGACAGCCTGGCCGACGAGGCCGCCCGCCGCTGGCTCAGTGAACTCAGCGAGGAAGACATCAGCGTCGAGCAAGCGCCCGGCACCGATGAAGCCACACTCGACGAGCTCTTCGACAGCGTCGGCACCGTCACCGAGGTCGAGACCGACACCGCCGAATAACCACCACCCCCCGGGCGGGCCGGTCCAACGACCGATCCGCCCTTTCCCAATTCAACCCACCCAGGCCACGGAAGACACGCCAGGGTTCGGAGGCAAGAGCATGCAACACTTCACGCGTTGGACGATCGGGGCGGCGGCGTTGACCGTCGCCATGGCCAGCCTCTCCGGCTGCATGCGCGGCAAGACCCATCAAGAGTGGGTCGACAACGCCGAGAACCGCTGGCAAGACCTGCGCTCGGCCCACATGGTGCCCATGGCCCGCCAGGCCCTCGAGTCCGGCGACCTCGACCGCGCCGAGGGCATCCTCATCGAGGCCTCCTCGATCGACCCCGACAACCCGCAGCTCTTCGTCCTCGCCGGCCGCGTGCAGTTCGAGCGCGGCAAGCTCGAACGCGCCTACCACCTGTTCAACCAGGCCGCCGAGTTCGCCGAGCAGGCCGAGACCAACTTCCCCGACGCCCACTACTACCAGGGCATCGTCCTGCAACGGTGGAGCAAGGCCGACGAAGCGGCCGAGGCGTATCAACGCGCCTACGACGCCGCGCCCGACGACGTGTCGTACCTCACCGCATGGGCCGAGGCCCTCGTCTCCGCCGGTCGCCGCAGCGAAGCCAAGCAGCTGCTCGCGTCGAAGATGGAGTACTTCGACCAGAGCTCGGCCGTCCGCATCGCCGCCGGCCACCTGCACGCCATCGATGGCGAGCACGACCGGGCCATCGAATACTTCCGCGAGGCCTCGCTGCTCTCGCCGGACGACGACACCATCGCCGAAGAGCTCGCCCTCGCCCTCTTCGCCTCCGGCCGCGACCGCGAAGCCGCCATCGCGCTCGAGACGCTCACCTCCATGCCCGCCGGCAAGCAGCGCGCCGACCTGCACCGCGTGCTCGCCCAGGCCTACGCCCGTGCCGGCCACCAGGCCGACGCCCGCGCGACCTACCTCAAGCTCACCCGCCTCGAGCCCGACGTCGCCGCCCACTGGATCGTGCTCGGCAACATGGCGCTCGAACAAGGCAAGGTCCGCGACGCCCTCTCCGCCTCGCGCCGCGCCACCCGCATCGAACCGCTGAACTTCCAGGGCTTCATGCTCGCCGGGCTCGCGCTCTCGCAAGCCAGCCAGTTCGACGACGCCGCCACGCAGTTCGGCCGCGCCGCCGAGCTCGCCCCCGCCGACGCCGCCCCGCTCATCCTCCGCGGCATCGCCCTGCAAAAGGCCGGCAAGACCAACGCCGCCGCCGCCGCCTACCGCGAAGCCCTGCGCCGCTCGCCGAACGACTCCCGCGCGACGCGCCTGCTCCAGTCGCTCGTCGCCACGCCGTAACCGCCCTCGCCCCAAGCGGGCGACCCACCCGGAGGCCACCCCGTGATCGATCCCGCGATCCTCCCCGACTCGTTCGTCTCGCTGGCGATGTCCGCCGGCGAAACGTGGGGCGGCGCCGCGGCCATGTCCGGCCTGGTCGGCATCGTCGGAGGTGGGGTCGCCGCCGTCGCCGCCTGGGCCCTGTCCCGCCACGCCCATCGCCGCAACCACGACGCCCTCCGCCGCATCGCGCAGTTCGCCACTGACCGCGCCGAAGACGCCGAGACCCCCCGCCCCCCCATCGAGGGCGAGTACGCCGACGTCATCCACGCCATCGAACGCGCCGCCGACGACACCTACAAACGCGCCCAGGAAGCCCGGCAAAAATCCCGCGCCTGCGAGATCGAACTCGGCCTGGCCAAAGCCGAGCTCAGCTACCTCGAAGCCATCCTCCACACCATCAGCGACGCCGTCGTCGTCACCGACGCCTTCAACGAAGTCGCCCTGGCCAACCCCGCCGCCGCCAAGGCCCTGGACTTCGAGCTCGACGGCTCCGCCCAACAGCCCGTCGACCGCGTCGTCCGCGACGCCCAGCTCGCCACCCTCATCAAAGACACCCGCGACTCCGGCGACTGCTCACGCCGACGCCGCATGGAAAAACGCCTGCCCACCAGCGACGGCGAACGCGTCTTCGACGTCACCCTCGCCAGCCTCGGCGACAAGACCCCCCGCGACCCCGATGCCGACCAGGACACCCCCGCATCGACACGCAGCAACGGCGTCAACGGCGTCGTCACCGTCCTCCGCGACGTCACGCAAGAACGCGAGATCGCCGAGAGCAAGAGCCACTTCGTCTCCAGCGTCTCGCACGAGCTCCGCACCCCGCTCTCCAGCATCGCCGCTTACATCGAGATGCTCATCGACGGCGAGGCCGAGGACCCCGAGAGCAGAGAAGAGTTCTACCGCATCATTCAAACCGAGACGACCCGCCTCGCGCGCCTCATCGACAACATGCTCAACATCAGCCGGATCGAGTCCGGCATCGTCCGCGCCCAGCGCGAACGCATCCTCCTCACCCCGATCATCCGCGAAGCCCTCGACGTCATGGCCCCCCAGGCCGAGGCCAAGCAGATGGAGCTGATCGACAAGCTCAGCCCCGTCCAGGACTACGTCTTCGCCGACCGCGACATGATGTATCAGGTCGTGCTCAACCTCATCAGCAACGCCATCAAATACACCGAGCAAGGCGGCACCGTCACCGTCACCTCCGATGTCGACCGCGAGGCACGCACCCTCACCTTCCAGGTCGCCGACTCGGGCGTCGGCATCCCGGAAGACGCCCTGCCCAAGCTCTTCGAGAAGTTTTACCGGGTCCAGGACAACTCCAAGATGGCCAACGGCACCGGCCTGGGCCTCAATCTCGTCAAGCACGTCGTTGAAAACGTGCACGACGGCACAATCCGCGTAACCAGCAAGCGCGGCGAAGGTTCGACCTTCATCTGCGAGCTTCCATTTGCCGAAAACCCGTAAGGGACGATGCCGCAACGCGTGACGTTCGCGCCCGCTGCAACCACCGCCCCGCCGGGAGCCCACCATGCCCACCGCACTCGTCGTCGACGACGAAGCCCACATCCAACACGTCGTCAGCCTCAAGCTCCGACACGACGGCATGGAGGTCATCACCGCCTCTGATGGCAGCGAGGCCCTCGCGCTCGCGATCAACCACCGACCCGACATCATCGTCACCGACTTCCAGATGCCAGGCCTCACCGGGCTCGAGCTCAGCACCGCCATCCGCGAGCACGAAGAACTCGCCGACACCCCCGTGCTCATGCTCACCGCGCGCGGCTTCGGCCTCACCGACGAACAGCTCGCCCAAAGCCGCATCGGCGACGTCATGACCAAGCCATTCAGCCCGCGCGAGATGCTCCAACGCGTCCACAGCCTGCTGCAACAGAGTCAAACCTCAACCGAAAGGCAGGCCGCGTGACGACGCCGGGCCCCACGCCCATCCCGTCCCTCGATCACGTCACCAGCGCTCGGCTCGAGACGCTGGGCTTGCTCTGCGCCCACGTCCGGCTCGACGACCAAGCCGTCGCGTGCAACGTCCTCCACGCCGGCAACGACCACCTCGCCCTGCGCCCGCTCATCGATAGCCAGGCCTTCGCCGACGACATCCGCAAGCGCTACGGCGACCTTATCGCCGGCCAGACCCACGCCTTCGACCCCGTGCCCGGCCTCCGCGCCGTCGTCATCGAGGCCGTGCCCAGCGGCGTCACCCTCGCCCTGTGGCGATGGGACCAGCCCGACGCCCCAACCCAAACGCCCGCGCCCGCAGCGCCCCGCACCGCCAAGCAAACCCAAGAGCTCACCCACGCCCTCGCGTGGATCGGCGAAGACAGCGGCTACCGCAAACGCACCGACGACGCCCTGCTCGGGCTCAGCGGCGAACTCAGCGAAACCTACGAAGAACTCTCGCTGCTCTACAAACTCTCCAGCGGCATGACCGTCGACCAGCCCGCCTCCAAGTTCCTCCGCGAGGCCATGGCCGAACTCCGACAAACCACCGGCCTCGGCTGGCTCACCCTGCTGCTCAGCCCCGACGAATCGCGCCTGAGCCAGCTCCGCGGCGCCATGTTCGACGACGGCCAACCCCCCGTGAACCGCGCCCAGCTCGCACACGCCGCCAAGCTCGCCCTCCAGCTCGTCGAGGGCAACTCCGGCCCGCTCATCCTCACCGCCGACAAGCTCAAAGA
This sequence comes from Planctomycetota bacterium, assembly GCA_039024495.1. Lineage (GTDB taxonomy): Bacteria > Planctomycetota > Phycisphaerae > Phycisphaerales > Phycisphaeraceae > JBCBUE01. The sequence continues at coordinate 17,665 of JBCCQE010000039.1, forward strand.
GGCCGGCATCGAACCCATCGCCGACCCCATGCTCGCCGTCCCCGTCGCACGCAGCGAAGACACGCTCGGCGTCATCATCGGCGCCGAAAAACCAAGCGGCGGCGAAGTCAGCAGCGTCGACGCCAAGCTCTGCCACGCGCTCGCCGCCACGCTGTCGATCTTCCTCGACAACACCATGCTCTACGACGGCATGCAGCAGATGTTCCTCGGAACCCTGCACGCCCTCACCAGCGCCATCGACGCTAAAGACTCGTACACCCACGGTCACTCCGAGCGCGTCGCCCTGCTCTCGCGCATGCTCGCCGAGGCCATGGGCTTCAACGAAGAGGCCGCCGAACGCGTCCACCTCTCCGGGCTCGTCCACGACGTCGGCAAGATCGGCGTCCCCGAAGCCGTGCTCTGCAAGAACGGCCCGCTCACCGACGAAGAGTTCGCCCTCATCCGCAAGCACCCCGAAATCGGCGCGCAGATCCTCCGCGACATCCCCGAGATGCAGGACCTCGTCCCCGGCGTCCTCCACCACCACGAACGCTGGGACGGCCGCGGCTACCCCCACAACCTCGCCGCCCAAGACATCCCCCTCATGGGGCGCATCATCGGTCTCGCCGACGCCTTCGACGCCATGAGCTCCAATCGCACGTACCGCAAGGCGCTGCACCCCACCGAGGTCCGCGTCGAGATCGCCAAGTGCGCCGGCAAGCAATTCGACCCCCAGGTCGTCGACGCCTTCAACGGCCTCGACCTCACCCCCGTCCTCGAGCTCGTCAGCAAGCACCAACGCGAGCTCGCCGAGGAAGAAGAGAAGTCCAAGACCAACGCAGCGTGAGGCCATGAAGCTCGAGTTCGAACAATTCGACCAGCTCGCCGTGATCCAGATCTCCGGCGACTTCACCGCCGACGACACCGATCGCTTCCAGCGCCAAGCGCTCGAACAGATCGACCTCAACGTCCGCGACTTCGTGCTCGACCTCAGCGAGAGCGACTACCTCGACTCCGCCGGCCTCGAAGCCCTGCTCTGGCTGCAAGACGAGTCCGCGCAGAAGCTCGGCCAGGTCCGCCTCGCCAGCCTCACCGAACAGGTCGCCACCATCCTCCGCATCACCCGGCTCGACAAGCGCTTCGACACGCACGACGACGTCGACAGCGCCGTCAAGAGCCTCCGCTAAACCACGCCAAAAGCCATGCCTTTCGCCGCCACACAAGCCGACAAGCCCAGCGCCAACCGACCGCTCCGCGTCGGCGACCTGCTGCTGGCCAAAGAGCTGATCACCCAAGAGCAGCTCGACGAAGCGCTGGCGTATCAAAAGAAAAGCGGCCGCGACAAGCTGCTCGGCGAGGTCCTCGTCGAGCTCAAGTTCGTCTCCACCGAGCAGGTCGCCGAAGCCCTCGCCGAGGCCTGCGGCCTGCCCTTCGTCCACGTCAACCCACGCACCGTCGACCCCAGGGTCATCGAGCTGCTCCCCCGCGAGTTCTGCGACAAACACCTCGTCCTCCCGATGTTCAACGTGGCCGGCAAGCTCACCGTCGCCATCCACGAACCCACCAACATCTTCCTGCTCGACGAGGTCGCCCGACTGACCGGCCTCAGCGTCCAGGCCGTCGCCGCGCCCCCCGGCGAGATCCGTCAGACGCTCGACGCCTACATGCCCGACGCGAACGTCTTTGTCATCGACGAACTCGTCGACGACTTCGACGCCGAAGAGCTCTCGCTCGTCGAGCACGCCATCGCCGACCTCAGCGACCTCAACACCGCCGCCAACGAGTCGCCCGTCATCCGGCTGGTCAACCACGTCATCTTCTCGGCCGTCAAAGAACGAGCCAGCGACATCCACATCGAGCCCGGCGACGGGTACCTCCGCGTCCGCTTCCGCATCGACGGCCGCCTCTACCAGAAAATCCGGCCGCCCCATCAGATGCAGCCCGCAATCGTCAGCCGCATCAAAATCATGGCCGGCATGGACATCTCCGAACGCCGCGTCTCGCAGGACGGCGGCATCTCCGTCGTCGTCGAGAAACGCCAGGTCGACCTCCGCGTCTCCACCATGCCCGGCAAGTTCGGTGAAAAAGTCGTCATCCGAATCGTCGACAAGGCCGTCAGCATCAACAGCATCGACACCCTCGGCCTGTCCACCCACATGCTCGAGGGCCTGCGAAGCCTCAACCAGATGCCCAACGGCATCATCCTCGTCACCGGCCCCACCGGCTCGGGCAAGTCCACCACCCTCTACGCCGCGCTCAACGAAATCAACACCGAGCACATCAACGTCAGCACCGTCGAAGACCCCGTCGAATACCCCGTCGCCGGCGTCAATCAGTTCCAGACCAACGACAAAGCCGGATTCACCTTCGCCTCGGCTCTGCGTAATCTTCTCCGCCAGGACCCCGACGTCATCATGATCGGCGAGATCCGCGACCTCGAAACCGCCAAGCTCGCCACCCAGGCCGCGCTCACCGGGCACCTCGTCTTCTCCACCCTGCACACCAACGACGCGCCCTCCGCCGTCACGCGACTGCTCAACATCGGCGTTGAGCCCCACCTGCTCTCCGCCGCCATCCGCGGCGTCCTCGCCCAGCGACTGGTGCGCAAGATCTGCAGCCATTGCAAAGAAGAGCTCCCCCTCGACGCCCGCCTCGAACGCACCATCGAAAAGCTCATCCAAGACGACCACCCCGTCGAGAAGCTCTACCACGGCGTCGGCTGCGGCCGCTGCCGCGACACCGGCTTCTCCGGCCGGCTAGCCATCTTCGAGCTCTTCATCCCCGCCGACGAAGTCCTCGACGCCATCGCACGCGGCGCGAGCCTCCAGGAACTCCGCTTCCTCGCCGGCACCACCGACGGCTACACCACCCTCCGTCACGACGGCATCGAAAAAGTCGCCGCCGGCCTGACCACGCTCGACGAAATCATCTCCGTCACCACGCTCTAACCCGCCCGACGCCATGCCGGACTTCTCCTACAAAGCACGCGTCAACGGCGGAGCCCTCGTCGACGGCAGCATCGCCGCACCCTCCGCCGAACAGGCCGCCGCCATGCTCCGCGCCGACGGCAAGTTCGTCGTCGACATCACCGCAGCCGCCACCAAGAAGGCCGCCTCCACCATCCGCATCGGCGGCAAGCCGATGAAGCCCAAAGAGGTCATCACCTTCTGCCACCAGCTCGGCGTCATGCTCGACACCGGCGTGCCCATCTCCGAAGCACTCGACATCGCCGTCGACCAGGCCGAAACACCCACCGCCAAAACCATCATCCAGTCCATCGCCAGCCAGGTCCAAGGCGGCGGCGACCTCTCCACCGCCCTCGCCCAACACCCCAAGGTCTTCCCCAACATCATGATCTCGCTGGTCCGCGCCGGCGAAGCCTCGGGCAAGATGGGCCAGATGCTCGACCGCGTCTCGCAACACCTCCAGAAGCAGGCCGCCAACACCCGCCGCATCAAAGGCGCCCTCACCTACCCCGCGGTCATGCTTGCCTTCGTCGTCGTCATCACCGTCTTCCTGCTCGTCTTCGTCCTCCCCCGCTTCTCGGGCATCTTCGAGAGCCGCGGCGCCGCGCTGCCCACGCCCACCCTCCTGCTCATGGGCATCAGCGACACGCTCATCCACTACTGGTACGGCTGGATCGCCGCCGTCGCCGCCATCATCGGCGGCTACTTCCTGCTCAAGTCCCGCGAAAAAGGCCAGGCCTTCATCGACGCCGTCGCCCTGCGCATCCCCGTCATCGGCCCGCTGCTCAAGATGGTCAACCTCGTCCGCACCATGCAGACCATCGGCACCCTCATCGAGGCAGGCGTCCCCATCCTCGATCAGATCGACATCGTCAAACACGTCACGCCCAACCAGCAATACAAACAGCTCTGGGCGCACGTCGACGACCAACTCCGACGCGGCGGCCAGCTCTCAGACGGACTCGACAACACCTCGCTCATCCCACGCGCCATCGTCCACATGATCCGCTCCGGCGAAAAGTCCGGCCGCATGGGCCCCGTCATCACCCGCGTCGGCGAGTACGCCGAAGAAGAGTTCGACACCGCCGTCCAAAACGCCACCCAATACATCGAGCCCGTCATGGTCGTCACCGTCGGCGGCATCGTCGGCTTCGTCGCCATCTCGCTCCTGCTGCCCATCTTCTCCGCAAGCACCCTCGCCTCCGGCAGCTAAGCAGAGATCCAACAACCCTCCGGGTGCCACACCTTGACCGCGCAGCGGCAAGGTGTGCCCAACACCCAACCACTCGGCCACTCGGCAAATTCAACATGTCAACGAGCGCCAAGCGGCCAGCGCCGCCCGGCTCCCGATGCAGCCGACCGACACACCAAACCGCACAGCACGCCGAGGCGACGGGCGGCGGCGGGTCTCGCGAGCCCGCGCCGTCGGCCGGGTGTGGGGGCAGGGGCCGCACCGGCTCAACCATCGGCCGCCCACGCCGGCCAAGCCAACGCGCAAACCGCCTCGACAGTCCGCCCCGCAGCCCGTCGCCGCCCACCCTGCCGAGTGTCGCGCCGGCCCAACCGCAGAGCCTTCCTACCCCCGCCCCACCGGCCACCCCCACGCGCACCCACGCCGCCAAACCCGCGATCGGCCCAGCCCGACCCGCCGGCCTGTTCACATTGTGAAATTCAGCTCTAAATCCTGTCGCACCACCCTGACTCAAGTACGCTCGCTGCTAAGCCCGCGGCCACGCCGCAACCCGGAGGCCAATCCATGTCGCTCGCCCGCACCCTCGCCGCGCTGTCTTTCGCCGCCCTCGCCATCGCACCCGCGAGCGCGCAAATCACGGACTTCAATGCCTGGACCCTCATCCAAGACCCACCCGACCCCGATCTCGCTGCCACCATCGCGACAGATGGCTCCAAGGCCACCCTCACCGCAACGGCCCCGGTCGCCAGAACCACAAGCATCGGCCTGGCATCGATCAACGGCCAGGACGTTGCCTCATCCACGCAAGGCTTCTTCTTCGACCCCGCGAATAGCTTCAAAATTGCTGTCGATTTCGATGCGCGAACCAACGCCCAGAACCCGCCAGATACCGTCTTCCTTTTTGGCTTCGGTGTCGGCGAAGCCACCGATCGGGACAACTCTGTCACGACAGTATTTACATGGGAGCGTGCGGATTTTTTCCCGACCTTCTTCAGTGTCGTCGATCTTGCGATGGTGGACGGCAGGAGTCAATGGGGAAGTTTCCTTTCCGCCTCACCAGGGCAAGGCTCGCTCTTTGTGCAATACGACGCAGAAAGTGGTGACGTGTTCACCGGCTTCGCGTCCGATGTTAATGCGACAAACCCAGAGATCGAATCTGCATTTCCAGCGATCCAAAACGATTGGGACGAAAAAAGATTGATCGTCTCGATTTACCTTCACGGCGGCACAGGTGACAACACCACCGGGGGTGGAATTGAAGCTACCTTCTCCAACTTCCGAGTCCTCGATGGCACACCCATCGCCATCCCCGAGCCCGCCTCCCTCACCCTCCTCGCCGCCGCCGCAGGCCTCGCCCTCACCCGCCGCCGCGCCTGACCCGCAAAACCAAACACGAAGCGCCGCGATTCATCGCGCCTCCTATCACACAACGTCAACTCTTTAGCGCCTAACTCCAAGCACCTAGCGCCTAAACCCCGTCCCCAACACCCCCGCCACCTCGTCCACCACGCGCTTCCCCTCCTCAAACGTCATCCGCTCCGCCGCCTCGTCCAGCGTCAGCCACGCCAGCTCGGCGATCTCCTCCTCTTGCGGCCGGGCCTCCGCCGCCTCCGCCTCACCCACGAAAAACGTCACCGTCTTCGCCACCCGTCGCCCCTTGCGATCGGTGAATACGTACCGCTCCACCAGCCGCACCGGCTCGCCATCGCGCGACACCAACGCGCCCACGCGCACGCCCGTCTCCTCCTCGAGCTCCCGCCGCGCCGCTTGCTCGTCCGTTTCCCCCGCCTCCGCGTGACCCTTCGGAAACGCCCAATGCCCCGCGTGATGCTTCACCAGCAACACCCGCACCGCTCCACCCGACCGATCCACCGCCACAACCCCAAACGACGCATCTTCAACCATCCGCCAAGCGTACCCCACCCGCATGAAACATGAGCTATGGACCATGGCTCACTGCTCACTGCTCACTGCTCACTGCTCACTGCTCACTGCTCAGCATGAAACCCCACATCCCGCGAGTCCCGCACCTCCGGGTACAGCTCGCCCATCACCTCCCCGCACACCTCGTCCGCCACCGCGTTGTAGTAGTCCGAGTCGATCCGATCCAGCACCCCCGCCTTCACCTTCGCCGAGAACGAGTGCGCCCGCCTCGCGTCCAGCGTGTCCACGTCCACGCCGAAGAAATCCGCCAGCGCCTCGACCTTCCCCGACAGCTCCGTCGTCCGCACGCGCAGCGTCCGATCCGCCGGCAGGCTCCGCAGCAACCCCCGGTTCAGCTCCGCCCACGCGCCCAGGTAGCTCCGCAGCGGCCTAAGCCCCAGCTCGATCAGCGCACCCTCCCGCGGGTCGCTCGCCAGCTCCGTGCCGTACGTAATCCGCCGCATCTCGCGGAACGTCCAAGGCGTGTACCGCCCGACCACCTGGTTCACGTTCGAGTCGAACCAGGAATGCACATCCCGGTGCAGATGCACGAACCGCGCCGCGCCAAACAACGCGACATACGCCTCGGCAAACCGCGCATGAAACGGCGCGACGTCCAGCTCAAGGTTCATCCGCGCCACCCGCGCCCGCAGCCGGCGATGCACCCCCGCCTCCGTCAGTCCCCGCTTCGCCTGCGCCCGCATCAGCATCGCCACGCCCGACGGCTCCGCCTCGTGCACCGCCCGGTACGACCGCGCGAACATCGCCGCCAGCGAGTGCGACCCCGTCTTCGACGTCCCCATCCCGAACCCAAAGATCCGTCGCCCGGGCTGCGTCCCCGTCGCCCACCGCGCGTCCCGGCACGCCCGCTCCCACAGCAACCGCCCGCCGATCCACGGATTCATCCGCCCGCCCCGCCGTGCAACGCCGTTTCCCGCACGCTCGTCACCTCCGGATACCACCGAGCCATCACGTCGCCCGCCTCCTCGGCCACCAGCGCATCCACATACCCCGGGTCCATCTCCGCGATCAGCCCCGCCCGCTTCTTCGATCGATACGCGTGGCTCGCCTCGACCCGGATCGTCGACGCATCGATCCCCAGGTACGCCGCCAACCGCTCCGCCGAATCCCGCAGCTCAAACGTCTTCACCACCAACCGACGCTCCGGCGAAAGCCCCGCCTCCAACGCCCGATACCGCTGCGCCCACTGCCGCAGCATCAACCGTGCCGGCGGCAACCCCCGCGACGCCAGCCCCGCCTCCGGCCCGTCGGCCGGCGCGACCGCCCCGCCGTACTGATTCCGCCGCCAAAGCTTCCACGCCCCCGCCGCCGGCCGGGCCAGCTTCTGATTGCACGCCGAGTCCAGCCACGTGTACGCATCCCGGATCAGCATCACGAACTTCGCCTCCGGGTACATCGCCGCAAAATCCGCCGCGAACTCCGTGTTCATCGTCGACACGTCCGCCTCCAGCCCCAGCCGATCCACCCGACGACGAAGCGCCCCCCGCACCGCCTCGTCCGACAGCCGACCCGCCTCGCGATCGATCGCCATCCGGATGAGCTGCCCGTGGTCCGGCTCGTGGTCCGCCCGGTACGACCCCACCAGCATCTCCGTCAGCGAATGCGTCCCCGACTTCCCAACCCCCACCCCAAACACCATCAGCCGACGCCGACAACGCCACCCCGACCAATAACGCACGTGCCGCGCCCCCTCCACCAACGCCTTCACCGGTCGACGACGCAACGCCACGCCCCCTACATCGGCCCAACCCCCACACCACCTTCGACCCTCCCCCAATCCCAAGCCCACGGACTGCGTCCGTGGGTTCCATCAACCCACCCCAAAACCATTGCACACCCACCCCCACGCCGCTTACGCTGAATCCGACACCACCTTTTCCGGGAGCCCACCATGACCCGCCGCGCGTTCTCACTCATCGAGCTGCTCGTCGCCATCGGCATCATCGCCCTGCTCATCGGCATCCTCCTGCCCGTCCTCGGCAACGCTCGCACCACCGCCCAGACCGTCGCCTGCGCCGCCCAGCTCGGCCAGGTCAACCTCGCCGCCCTCGCCTTCGCCGTCGACCACCGAGACCAGCTCCCCAGCAACCGCACCGTCACCGCGCCCGGCGAGCACGTCACCTGGCGCTACCTCCTCGTCGACCAGAAGTACCTCCCCGACGACCCCGACGTCTGGGTCTGCCCCGTCGGCTCCCCGCGACCCGCCTCCTCCGAGCTCAGCCTCACCGACACCACCACCCTCTGCGTCGGCGACATCGACGCCAACTACGCCATCAACGGCTCCATCGCCTGGAAAGGCGGACTACACACCACCGACGAATCCGACACCGACCTCGTCACCATCCGCCGACCCTCCCACACCGTCATCTTCGTCGAGACCCAAGCCTGGTACCCCGACCTCCGCCAGGAGTTCGTCACCTCCGTCCTCACCACCTGGCCCGACGGCACCGGCTCGTCCAACGGCGCCGGCCCCTACGGCTTCTGGCACCAGGGCAAAGCCAACTGGGCCTTCTACGACGGCCACATCGAACTCCTCGGCCTCCGCGAAACCGTCGTCCCCGACTCCCGCTGGCAAAACGAAACCCTCCCCCCCAACCACCTCGCCGCCTGGGCCGACCAACTGCCGGACGTGTATCGATGACGCATCACGCCGGCATCCAACAAACCCTGCCAACCGCCGAGCTATTCACCGCCCACGCATCCGCTGCCAAGCGCCGGCGATCGAACAACCGGCCCGCGCTCTGCTAAAGCCATGGCGCAGCATGAGCGCGATCCTTCCGCAACTCTCCTCACCCCGCGCTCGCAAATCGGCGTTGCGCTTACCTAACGCTCACGCAGAAGCGCGGCCCGATTGCAAAAACAATGACTCACATCAGCCACCGCGCGTTCGCGTAAGTTTTTCATCAATATTGATTCTCAATCTCAATTTAACACTGAATCGTCATAGTTTTTCGAAAGGCGATGGCCATCGGGGCCGATCCGCCACCCACCGCAATCCTCCTTCCGGAGCAATCTTCATGACCCCCTCCCCCCTTGCCGCAACGCTCTTTGCGCGCTTGGCTCCAATCACCGCGCTTGCTGCCTCAACCGGCCTCGCCAACGCCGCCACCATCCCGCTGGCGAGCACGATGAACGGCGATGGCTTCATCTCCGAGTACCCCGGCACCGCCACCTTCGCCCAGATCAACCTCGGCGACGGAACCCTCGGCGAAGTCGGCGTCCGATCCACCGATGCCGACGGGCTCTACGGCACCCAAGGACCCTTCGACCCCATGCCCGGTGAGCTCCCCACCGGCACGCCATTCCTCTTCGGAACACCCGTCGACGTCTTCCCCCGCGAAGAAAACTTCAAAGTCGGCAGCTTCACCGTCGACGAGTCTTCGATCACAGGCAGCGGCGTCGAGACCGTCGCCATCCAATCCATCGACCTCGGCGAGCTCTGGACCGCCGACCCCAACCGGACCTCCAACGACCCCAACGTCGAGCAGACCATCATCACCGACATCTCCGACTTCGGCCTGGGGCTCTGGCTCTTCGGGACCACCGGCGAACTCACCTTCAGCGCGCTCGACGCCAACGACACCGCCACCTTCACCGACGGCCTGCTCACCTCCGTCGACGTCGCCCTCGACTTCACCTTCGTCGCCCGAGACGAGACCTTCTTCGAGCCCGACGGCTTCACCATCGCCGGCGACATCTTCACCCTCTCCATGGACGACGAAGTCGAGATCGGCCTGCCCTTCGGACCCCTCAACATCGTCGTCGACCTCGAAGGAACCGTCGAAAGCGTCGGCGAATTCAGCGTCACCGAACCCACCGCCGAACCCCTCAACTTCACCGAAGACACCGACATCCCAGGCACTCAGGGCGACCCCACCCCAGGCGTCACCCTCGACCTCGAGCTCGGCACCAACCTCTACACCGGCTCCGCCGAAGACGTCACCGGCGCCGACGTCGACACCGTCACCCTCGTCCTCCCCGAAGGCGCCGAGATCGAGTCCTTCCTCCTCTCCGCCTACGACCAGGTCGACCCCAACACCGCCACAGGCTTCGAGGTCTTCGACAGCCTCGGCAACTCGCTCGGCAGCGGTTCCTTCCCCGCCGACGCCACCGGCAACCCCGCCCTGCCCTTCATCCCCGCCGGCTACAACCAGCCCACGATCACCTTCCAGACCCTCGAAGGCGTCCCGGGCAACCAGTGGACCTTCGCCATCACCGTCGTCCCCGAACCCGCCTCCCTCGCGCTGCTCGGCGTCGGCACACTCGCCATCGCAGGTCGCCGACGCGCCTGACCACCACCTCAAACCAGATCGCCCCCCCCACCGCCGCCCATACCGGGCGGCGGTTTTCATTCACCCGTGTCGAGCACCGACATGAACGCGTCCTGCGGGATGTCCACCGTGCCGATGCGCTTCATCCGCTCCTTGCCCTTCTTCTGCTTCTCCAGCAGCTTGCGCTTCCGCGAGACGTCGCCGCCGTAGCACTTGGCCGTCACGTTCTTGCCGACCGACTTGATCGTCTCACGCGCGATGATCTTCCCGCCGATCGCCGCCTGCAGCGGGATCTCAAACAGGTGCTTGTCGATCTGCTCTTTGAGCTTCTTAAGCAGGTGCCGCCCGCGGAACTCCGCCTTGTCGCGATGCACGATCACCGACAGCGCGTCCACCGCCTGTCCGTTCACCAGGATGTCCATCTTCACCAGCCGGTCGGCGTTGAACCCATCAATGTGGTAATCGACCGTGCCGTAACCCGAGGTGATCGACTTCAGCTTGTCGAAGAAGTCGAAAATAATCTCCGCCAACGGCAGGTCGTAATCCAGAATCTGCCGGTCGGCTGCGAGGAACTTCTGCTGCTTATAAACCCCGCGCCGCTGCTCGCACAGCTTCATGATGTCGCCGATCGAATCGGTCGGGCAGATGATCTCCGCCGACACGATCGGCTCGCGGATCGCTTTGAGCTGCGACGGGTCCGGCAGGTCCGCCGGGTTCGTGATCATCGTCGTGATCGACTCGCCGCCCTTGCCCACGTACTCCACCTCATACGTCACCGTCGGGGCCGTCTGCACCAGCGTCACGCGCTGCTCACGCTCCAGCCGCTCTTGGATGATGTCCATGTGCAGCATCCCCAGGAACCCGCAACGAAAGCCCGGCCCCAGCGCCTCGGAGTTCGTCGGCTCGTGCGTGAAGCTCGCATCATTGATCGCAAGCTTCGCGATCGCCTCGCGCAGCTCGTCAAACCGCGTCTCGCCAGACGGATAAAAGTCGCAGAACACCATCGGCGCCGGCTCTTGATACCCCGGCAAAGGCTCGTCCGCACGGGCCGTGTCCAGCGTGATCGTGTCGCCGATGTTCACATCATCCAGCGTCTTGATCGACGCCACCATGTACCCCACGTCCCCCGCCTCGAACGGCTCATTCACCGCCGTCATCTTCGGGCGAAACTTCCCCAACTCCGTCACCTGATACGTCCGCTGCGTCCGCATCGTGTAGATGCGATCGCCCTTGGTAAACCGCCCGTCCATCACGCGGAAGTACACCACCACCCCGCGATAGTCGTCGTACTTCGCGTCGAAAATCAACGCCCGCAGCGGCGCCTGCGCATCGCCCGCCGGCGGCGGGAACCGCGCACAAATCGCGTCCAACAGCTCGCCCACCCCCTGCCCCGTCTTCGCCGACGTGAACACGCAGTCCGACGCGTCCAGCCCCAGCACCTCCTCGACCTGCAGCGCCCGCTCCTCCGGCTGCGCCGACGGCAGATCGATCTTATTAATCACCGGGATCAACTCAAGGTCCGCATCCACCGCCTTGTAAAGATTCGCCACCGTCTGCGCCTCAACGCCTTGCGTCGCGTCCACCACAAGGATCGCCCCCTCGCACGCCGCCAGCGCCCGGCTCACCTCGTAGTGAAAGTCCACGTGCCCCGGCGTGTCGATAAAGTTCAACTCGTACGTCACGCCGTCGAACTCGTGCTCGACCGACACCGCCGCCGCCTTGATGGTGATCCCGCGCTCGCGCTCGAGGTCCATGTCGTCCAGCGTCTGCTCGCGCTTCGTGCGGTCGTCCATCGCCCCGGTGCCCATCAGCATCCGGTCGGCCAGGGTCGACTTGCCGTGGTCGATGTGCGCGATGATGCAGAAATTGCGGATCTGGTTGGCAACGGGGTCACTCATGGGCGAGGGATTGTACGGGCGATGCGCCCCGCCACGACGCCGCCGCAACAAACCGCCCCCCGCCGGGTCAATCGGCCGCGGGCAGCGCCGCCGCCACCTCGCCCGGTTCCGCCCCCGCCGCCTCGCACGTCGCCCGCAGCATCCCCACCATCCGCCGCCGCTGCGCACCGCTCAGCCCCCGCCGCGCCGAGCCCACATCGATCAGCCGAGCGTCCACGGCGCCCGGCCAGCCCGGCCCCAGCACCACGTTCGACGCCTTCAAATCCTTGAAAAACACCCGCCGCTCGATCAGCCGCTCCGCCAAAGCCCCCGCCGCCGACAGCAGCCGCGCCCGATCCGCCGCGCCCGCCGCCCCGCCCGCCTCGGCCAACGCCACATCCAGCGACGGCCCGTGCCACCGCGTCACCACCGTCACCTCCCCCCCGCTGCGGGACACCTCCATCACCGCCACCACCGGCACGCCGATCCGCTCCAGCCACGCCGCCGCCCGACGCTCCTTCTGCCCCGGGTGCACGCCCAGCCGATACGTCCACCGCTGCTTGAACCGCCCGTGCAGGTACCGCTTGCGCACCACCCGCCCGCCGTCCGCGTCCTCCATCAGCTCCACGCACGACCGCGCGTCGCGCTTGAACACCACGGGCTCATCCATCGCCGAGCTCATACGGATACCCATACACCGGATCGAGCTCGTCGCGCACCCGCGCCGTCAACGCCGCCGCCGCCTCGCCCGACATGTGGTTCACGTAGTCGCCGACCTTCCCCGACCGCGTCTTGTAGGTCGTAACGTCCGTCGGGTCGGTCGCCGCCAGCCGCGCGTTCGCCGCGTCGCCCTGCGTCGCCGCCTTCGCCTCCATCCGCCGCATGTTGTCGAACTTGGCAAACGCCACCGCATCCGCCACCGTCGCGTCCGACACCGCGCCCCTCCCCGCGCCCAGCCCGAGAAACTCAAACGCCCGGCGTAGCTCCCCCGCCGTGTCTGCGTGCAAATCCTCGTAACGCATCAGCAAAAACCGCTTCGCCGCCCCCCGCTGCTCGGCCCACACGTTGTAAAACGCCAGCATCGTCGCGACACTCCCGCGCGGGTGCCCGAGAAACTCTTCGATCGATCCTGTAAACCGATACCGCGCCTCGCGCTTCGCCAACTGGTAATACGCCGACACCGCCGTATCCCGCGGGTCACGCACCAGGAACACCACCGGCCGATCCGCGTACTCCGTCTTCCGCAGCACCAGCTCCCCCGCCGTCTTGAAGTGCGGGTTGTCGTCGTGCTTAAACCGAACCCGCGGCAACCCCGCCACCCGATCCGCAAGCCGATCAAGTTCCATAACACCCCCGTCCCCGTCGCCGCCCGCCTCCACCAACCCGTGATGCACCGCCACCGCCCGGCCCAGCATCAGCCGCAGCCACGTCCGCCCCGTCTTCGGGAACGACAGCACGTAAGCATCCGCCATCCGGTTCCGCCGCCCGCGATACCACCACCGCCCCGCCGCCGACCGCCGCAGCCCCGCCCGCAGCCGATCCGACAGCGGCGCCTCATTCAACGACCGCGCCGCAACCAACCCATCCGTCGATCCCATCGCGCGAGTCTACTGATATGGAGCATGGATCAGGGAACATGGATCAAGGGGCAGGGATCATGGAACGCGGGTCGCGCATGATCCATGCTCCATGTCACATCACCCATGCCCCATAACTCGCTCCACCCCGCCCGTCGGCGCCACCACCACGCCCACGCCTCGCCGCGAACCCTCCGCCACGTACTCGCGCGTCTCGTACCGCTCGCGCAGCTGCGGCCAGAGCTCGGCCATCGGCGCTCGGCGGCCCCGGCCCCCCCCCCCCCCCCCCCCCCCCCCGACCAACCCCCCCGGAAAAAAATAACCGTGGCGCAAAGGACGCCAGTTGGCCGGGGGCGCGGGCCAC
>JBCCQE010000040.1:0-30624 GCA_039024495.1 Planctomycetota bacterium
CCCCGCCCAGGTCCGCCGCCCACACCGCCAACCCCGGCCCCGTCTCCACCCCCCGACGACCGGCCCCCACCCCTTGCCATGTCGCCCCCACCACGTGCTTTGCCGCCGTCCCCTCCGCCACCCGCTCGCAGATATCCGCAAGCTCCGGCCCGTGGTCCAGCGTCGCCCACACCACCACCAAGTCCGCACGCCCCGACCCGCCGCCGCCCGACCCCCAACCCGCCATCACCTCCCCCAAACGATCCATCACCTCCCCCGCCGCGTCCGCCGCCACCCCCGACTCACTCAACCCCACCGCACACCGAGGCCCAGCCACGCGTCCTTGCATGAAACCATCCTACCCACCCCAACACCCGTTTAGCCGGAGGCCCGAAGGGCCCCGCTCCACCCACGCCCCAACCTCAAACCCCAAACCTCAAACCTCAAACCTCAGACCTCAGACCTCAGACCTCACCCCTCAACGCCCCCCTCACTCCACCCGAACCGGCCACGCAATAAACTCCCGCTCCAACTGCTTCACCGTCACCCGCCACCGCCGCCGCTCCCCCGTCTCCGCCTCGGCCACCTCCCAATAGATCGTCTCGTACACCGCGTTGCCCGGATCGACCGCCACCGGCCCCGCGCCCCGCTCACCCTCGCCCGCTCCGCCCGCCGCCGCGTCCGGGTTCGGCACCACCACCTCGATCGGCTCGTGACCCAACTGCCGAAGCGCACGACGCGAATACTCCACGATTAACCCCTCCCCCCAGTCCACGCCCGTCGGCATCGCGTACCGCACCTGCGTCGCAGGCATCAGCACGATCGCCACAATCAAACCCAGCATCGCCAGCCCCATCCCCAGCACCACCCGCCGCCCCGTCCGCCCCGGCAACCCGTCCGGCCGATCCACCCCGCCCCCGCGCTCGTCCGACGCATCAACCATCCCCCCACTCTAAACCACCACCCCCACCCCCCGTCTCCCTCCCCACTACTCACTACGCACTACCTCATCCCCAGCGTCTCATCGTCGTGCGCCACCATCTCGCTCGTCGACGACGCCTGATTCAGCATCGCCAGAAACTCCGTCGGCGTCTCCACCGACATCGCCCGCGTCCGCACCATCGGTCGATCGAACGTCGTCGCAAAATCCGACAGCAACTCCAGCTGCGACTCCGGGTCGCTCGTCGGCGTCAACAGAAGCGCGATCAGCCGCGCCGGCTCGCCGTCCGGCGAATCAAAATCCACCCCCGCCCGGCTCCGCGCCACCACCACGCAAGGCTTGCTCAACCCCTCCAGCCGCGCGTGAGGCACCGCCAACCCGTGCGGCAACCCCGTGTGCATGATCCGCTCCCGCGCCATCACCGCCCGATACACCCCCTCGGCCTCCAATCCCGTCAGCTCACCCGCACGCTCGCTCAACTCGCGGATCGCCTCGCCAAAGTCCCGCGCCTCGGGCTTCATCAGCACGTGCCGATCGCTGAGCATGTCGATCAGCCGCCGCTTCTTCTTGCTCCGAAGCACCCGCTGCATCGCCGGCCCCGCCATCACCGACGTCGTCAACGCCATCACCACGATCGCGATCATCAGCTCTTCGCCAATCAGCTCCGCCTCCAACGCAAGCTGCCCCAGGATGATCCCCACCGCCCCCTGAGCTGTCATCCCGAACCCCGTCGCCCAGCTCTCCCGACCGCTCAGCCCCGCCATCCGCGCCCCCGCGTACGACCCCACCAGCTTGCCCGACGCCGCCACCACCAACACCGTCAGCACGATCGGCGCGTTGAAGTCCGACACAAAATCCAGCCGAAGCCCGATCGACGCGAAAAACAGCGGCGCAAAAATGTTCATCACGAACTGATGGATCACGTCCCGCGTCCGCTCGCGCAAGTGATGCGAATCCCCGATCGCCACCCCCGCGATAAACGCACCCAAAATCGAGTGCACCCCAATCCGCTCCGTCGCCGCCGCACACAGAAGCGCCACAAAAAACACAAAGCTCAACACCCCGCCCGGCCACGCCCAGTGCGCCTGCACCCGCGGCAGCGCCTTGTGACACAACCAGCGCCCCACCGTCATCATCCCCAGCACAAACAGCACCGTCAGCCCCACCGTCCACGCCACCCCAAGCCCCTCCTCACCCGCGCCCTCGCCCACCACCGCCGCCGCCTCGCCGATCGCCTCGGCCGCGCCCTCCGCCGCCGTCAGCAACGCCTCCTCCGCGCCCGCGCCCGCCGGCAACAACGCCAGCACCACCGCAAAACCCAGCCAACCCACCAGGTCATTCAGCATCGCCGAGCTGATCACCAGCATCCCCAGGTCCGACTTGGCCATGTTCAAGTCGATCAGCACCTTCGCGATCACCGGCAACGCCGTGATCGACATCGCGATCCCCATGAAAATCGCAAACGGCAGAGGCGCCTCCACCCCCCGAGGCCCCGCGCCCAAAAACCCCTCCAAAAACCACCCCATCCCGAACCCCGCCGAGAACGGCAGCACGATCCCCACCGCCGTCACCAGCACCGCCGCCTTCCCCTGACGCCACACCGTCGACAGGTCCACCTCCAGACCCACCACAAACAACAGCAGCGTCGCCGACAGCGTCACCATCCCCTCCAGCCCGATCGCCACCCCGCCCTGCGCCGGATAAAGCCACCCAAACGCGTCCGGCAACAACGCCCCCAACACTGTCTGCCCCAACACCACCCCCGCGCCGATCTCGCCGATCACCTGAGGCAACGAAAAACGACGACACATCTCCCCCAACACCCGCGCCAAACCCAGCATCACCGCCAACTCGACCAGAAACACCGTGATCTGCGGCGGCGTCAACGCCCCCGCGCCAAGCATCAGCGACATCCCCGCATCCTAAAGCACGATCGGAGATGGATCATGGAAGATGGATCATGGCTCATGGAACACAGAGCACGAAACGACCACACGCGTCACCACATGCTCCATGTCCCATCCCCCATGCCCCATCCCTACCCCCCCTTCACCGACGCCAACCCCTGCAACCTTCGCCACGCGCTCACCTGCCCCAGGTGCATCCCCTCGTGCCGCGCATAAACGTAAGGCAGCATCGACCCCACATGCGGAAACTTCTTGGCCCACCGCTCGATCGGCATCGGCGCCAGCAACCGCTCCTCCGTCACCGCCTCCAGCGCCGCACGCATCGCCGCGTGCCCCGCCTCGAACGCCGCGATCAACTCATCCCGGCTCGCATACGCCGACACGTCCGCCACCGGCTTGCTCCGCATCCCGAACTCGTGCTCGATCGGGTCCGTCGGCACCTCCCCTTGGAGCAGCCCCGCGATCACCGGGTGATACGCATTCAAGTGGCTCAACACCCAAGCCGGGTGATTCGCCCCTGCCGCCGGCTGCGCCACCATCTGCTCCGCCGACAGGTCGGCCGTCAGGTTCTTCGCGTAGTCCACGTTCCCACCCGCCGCCGTCAACAGAGATTCAACCAACAAATCACGCATCGCGTGCGCTCCTTCTCGGGTCAGAACTCAAAAAAATCGAACGCCGCCACGCCGCCGATCACATCGGCTTGCCCTCGACCGTCGCGTCGTACACGCTCAGCAGCTTCGCCTTGTCGAAGATCATCTCGTTTCGGCTCAGCCCCACGATGTCGTACGCCTGCGTCAGCTCGATCGCATCCACCGGGCACGCCTCCTCGCACATCCCGCAGAAGATGCAACGCAGCTCGTCGATGTCGAACTTCACCGGGTACTTCTCGCGGTCGTCCCACGGGCTCGCTTTGCCCTCGATGTGGATGCAACGCGCCGGGCACGCCGTCGAACACATAAAGCACGCCACGCACTTCACCCGCCCGTCCTCGTCGCGGTTCAGCCGGTGCACCCCGCGGAAGTTCTCGATCTGCATCCCCCCCTCCTCGATCGGCATGTCCTCCCGCCGCTGCTCGGGGTACTCCATCGCCAGGTTCTTCTTCCGCGCCGACCCGCCCACCGACCCCACGATGTGCTTGAACGTCGTCCCCAGCCCCTTGAACACCTCGGGCAGATAGAACGCCTGCGCCGCCGAAAGCTCCGGCTTGTCCACGTTGACGACATCGGTATCCGTCCAGTTCATGCGCACATGATATCGGCCAAAACACCCTGAGGATTGGTCGCAACTCCCAGCGAATATCCGCCGCACCCCTGCTCCATCCCCCATGCCCCATCCCCCGCCTAGCCCCTTCGCCAGAAGCTCGGCACAAACAGCACCAGGATCGCAAAAAGCTCCAGCCGCCCCATCGCCATCAGCACGCTCATCAGCATCATGCTCGCCGGCCCGAACCCGCCGTAGTGCTCCGTCGGCCCCACGCCCCCCAGCCCCGGGCCGATGTTGTTCAGCGTCGCAAACGACGCCGTCGCCGCCGTCTGAAAGTCCACCCCGTGCACCCCGCCGTCCACCCCCACCCGCCAGCCGCCCTCCAGCAACATCAAACCCACCACCCCCACCACCCAAAGCACCCCCACGATCAGCACGTACGCCAGCGTCGACTGACGCACCTCCGCCGTCACCGTCGCCTCACCAAACCGGATCGGCCGCACCTTCGCCGGGCGAAACACCCGGCCAATCTCCGACGCCAACACCTTGATCGTCGTCACCATCCGAACCACCTTGATCCCCCCCGACGTCGAACCCGCACACCCCCCCACCACCATCAACGCCACGATCACCATCTGCCCCTTGAACGGCCATAGATCAAAGTCCGACGTCCCAAACCCCGTCGTCGTCTGGATCGCCACCACCGAAAACGCCGCATATCGAAACGCCGTGAACACCCCCACCCCGTCCGGCGCATCCACATCGCTCGCCACCGACCCCAGCTCCCGGCCCGCCGTCGTCACGATCGACCCACCCACCAGAAGCGCCGTCACCGCAGCCGTCGCCGCCACGATGATCCCCAGGTACCACCGCAGCTCGCGGTCGGCCAGCAGGTCGCCCACATCCCCCCGCGTCAGCCGGTAATACAACGCAAAGTTGATCCCACCCAGCACCATAAACACGATCAACACCGCGTCGATCCACGCCGAGTCGAACGCCGCGATGCTCGCCGTCCGAGTCGAGAACCCGCCCGTCGATAACGCCGACATCGCGTGGTTCACCGCATCGAACATCGGCATCCCAAGCGACCACAGCAGCACCGCCGCCGCCAGCGTCAGCCCCACATAGATCAGCCACAGCGCCCGAGCCGTCTCGCGAACCTGCGGCCGCACCCCCTGCTTCGTCGGCCCCGTCGATTCCGCCGCAAACAAACGCTTCCCACCCACCCCCAGCGAAGGCAGCACCGCCACAAACAGCACCACGATCCCAAGACCCCCCAGCCAGTGCGTCAGCGACCGCCAAAGCAGCAAGCCCCGCGGCAGCCCGTCCACATCCGCCAGCACCGTCGCGCCCGTCGTCGTCAGCCCGCTCATCGCCTCGAAGTAGCACGCCATCGGCGACATAAACACGTGCGCCGCGCCGCCCTCCACCGAAAAACGCGCCCAAAGCCAATACGGCAGACCCGCCGCCACCGCGCCCAGCAGCCACGTCATCCCCACCAGCAGCAACGCCTCCCGCCGCCCCAGCGTCACCCCCTCCCGCGGCCGCCCCACCGCCTGCAACACAAAACCAATCGCCCCCACAATCCCCGCCGACGTCGTCATCGCCACCATCTCAGGCGAACGCCACGCCGTCCCCGACAGCATCACCGCCACCGCCACCAACACCATCGCCCCCGCCAGCACCAACGCCAGCAAACCCAACTGCTGCACCACGAATCGGTAGTTCATCGACGCGCACGCTAACGAACCTCAACGCACCACGCCGCCCCACCCCAGTAACCTGCCCAATCCCATGCCCACGCCCCACCCCTGGACCACCCACGAACGCGCCCACCTCGACGCCATCGCCGCACGCATGCAGACCGTCGCCGATCGCTTCACCCCCGACCAATGGGACCGCCCCATCCGCCAAGGCTGGACCACCAAGCAGATGCTCGCCCACCTCGCCTTCTGGACCGAAACCACCCAGCCCGTCGTCCGCACCATGCTCCGCGGCGGCAACGAACTGCCCGCCGATCGCTGGTACGGCGGCGACGACCTGGGCCTCGGCCCAAACGACCCCTGGCCCGACGCCGACACCCACAACACCCGCGAAGCCGCCTGGGCCGCCCACCGCACGCCCCAAGCCGTCATCGACCGCTGGACCCACGCCCACCGCCAGCTCAACGACCTCATCGCCTCCGTCACCCCCCAGGAAGCCACCAGCGAAATCGGCGCTTACCTCACCCAGTCACGCGAACACACCCAACACCACCTCACCGAACTCGAAGCGATCGATTAAAGCCAGTGCAGACCGACCGCATCGGGTGCCACACCTTGACCGCGCAGCGGCAAGGTGTGCAAACGTCCAAAAGTCAGCCTGACACCCCTCCCGTTTCGTTCCAGCGCGTCTCCCGATGGCGGTGTGGGGTGCCACACCTCGCCAAAGGCGATGTGTGGTTGCGAGTCCGCACACATCGTGCCACGCACAAGGCCTATCGCCCCCACTCGCGCCATCCAGAAACAACGCAAAACGCGCTCACCCTCACCCCTTCCGCCGAAACCAACCCCCAGACCCCGTCGCCGCCCGCGCCCCAAACATCCGCCGCGTCCCCTTCACCGCCTCCGCGCCGCTGATCGCGATCGCCACGTCCCCCGGCTTCAGCTCGCTGTCCGCCGTCGGCACCGACACCTCGCCCCCGCGCTGCACCACCGCCACGCTCGCCCCCTCCGGGAACGCCACCTCCCGCAACGGCTTGCCGATCGCGTCCACCGCCGCCTCCGTCACCTGAACCTCGAACACCGTCGCCACCCCCCCGCCAAGCTCCGCCAGCTTCCGCACCGGCGACTTCTCCAGACGACGCTCAATTTCCTGCACCGCCGTCGCCCGCGGGCTGAACGCACGATCGATCCCCACGTGCTTGAGCAAGTGCAAAAACGTCGGCCGCTGCAACACCGCGATCGACTGCTTCGCGCCCTCGCTCTTCGCCTGCGCCGCCAGCAGGATGTTCGTCTCGTCGTCGTCCGTCGCCGAACAGAACGCATCCACCTGGTCGATCCGCTCCTCGGCCAGCACGTCCGTGTTCAACACGTCCGCATTCAACACCGTCACCCAGCCCAGCTTCTCCGCCAGCTCCTCCGCCCGCTCCGGGTCTGCCTCGAACAGCCGCACGCTCAACTGCTCTTGCCGAAGCGCCCGGCAAAGCCAGATCGCCTGCGTCGTCCCCCCCACGATCGCCACCTTCCGCCGCGACGGCGCCTCCGCCTGAAACACCTTCCGCACCTTCTTCAGATCCTCCGGCTCGCCGATCACCGTCACCGCGTCCCCCGCCTCAATCACCGACCCCGCGCTCGCCAGCTCCGCCTTGCCCCCCCGCTCGATCAGCACCACCCGAGCCGGGGCCGGCAGCTTCAAGTCCTTCAACGCCACGCCCACCCCCTTGCCCTCGCCGCCCACCGGCAGCCGAGCCATCTCCACCGCACCCCGCGCAAACTGCTCCACCGCCGTCGCGCCCGGCGAACGCAGCACCCCCGCGATCGCCTGCGCCGTCGTGTGCTCCGGGCACACCAGATGGTCCAGCCCCAGGTGCTTGACGTAATCCAAGCCCCGCCGCTCAAAGTAAACCCCGCTGTGCACCCGCCCGATGCAGCGCTTCGCCCCCACCGCCTTCGCCACCGACGCCGCCAGAAGGTTCACCTCGTCCAGGCTCGTCGCCGCGATAAACAGCTCCGCCGTCGCGCAACCCGCCTCCAGCAACACCTCCGCGTGCGTCCCGCTCCCCCGCAGCGTCCGCACGTCCAGCGCGTCGTCCAGCAGCCTCAAAGGCCCCGCCTCGCGGTCGATCACCGTCACCGAGTGATCCTCCGCCACCAGCACCTCCGCCGCATGTCGGCCGACCTCGCCAGCCCCGCAGATCACGATATTCATCGCAGCTCCCGAATCACCACGCACCGCCGCACACAGCAGCGCCACGCGCAGTCTGACACATCGACCGCCACGCGCACAAACCGCGCCCAGCCAACGCCCGCCATGTCCAAGCCTTCAAGCCCGCTCAGCCGTCCAGCGACTCCAGCCGCTTGAGCGCCTCACGCTTGCCCAGCGCGCGGACCTCGGCGATCTGCTCGAGCTGCTTGCGCCGAGGACGCGAACGCTCCTGCTCCCACGCGTAAACCGACTGACCGGTCACGCCAAGCAGCTTGCCCATGTCCGCCGCCGACAGCCCAAGCCGCTCGCGGTGCGACGCAAACCCCGCCGCCGAAAAACGCAGCGGCCGACCCGACTCCTCCACCGCCTCGTTCGACGCCGAAGCCTTCCCCGCCGACTTCGACACCGACTTCAGCTCGCGCTGAAGGTCCGCCAGCTCGCGACGAAGCCCCGCGATCTGAGACCGCTGAGACGTCACCTGCTTACGCAACGGATCAAACGCCTCCTTCACTTCCTTGCGCGCAAGACGACGGATCTCTTCCTTAAACGCTCCCATGAATCCAGACATCGCAAACCTTTCCATCCCCCGATGCCAATAAAAACAAAACCAAACGCAACCGGGCTCAGCCCGCGTCGCCCAACGTCCCTCTCCGAAGTTCAGCCCCGCCCACGCCGCGCTCGTTCGCCGGACGCCGCCAAGGCACCCGAACCGCATCGCCCCACAACATCTCAAGGTCGTAGTGCGCCCGCGTCGCCGGCTCAAACACATGCACCATCACCGACGCAAAATCCACCACCACCCACTTCGTCTGCGCATCCGCGTCGCTCGCCAGCTTCTCAAAACCCAACGCCTTGCCAAGGTCTTCGACGTAATGCCCCGCCGACTTCGCTTGGCGATCCGACGTCCCCGTCGCCACCACCACAAAATCGCACACCTGGCTCAACCCACGCACGTCCAACACTGTCGCGTTCTCGCACTTGCGATCCGTCAGCTCCCGAGCCGCCATGATCGCAAAACGCATCGACGCCGGAAGCTCCGGATCGATGTCGGCCTCCATCGCAGACGTGTTCAGTTCGGTGTCCATCATCAAAACCACGCGCCCATTAAGGCTCTGGCATTCACAAAAACGCTATCGCGTATCGCGGTATTCCGATCCTAGCGAACAAACACACCAACGCCAACCTTAGAACCATACGAACCCACGAAACAAAGCCCCACAGAGCCAAATCCCGTTTCGCTCAAAGCGTCAACAAACGACAGTTCAAAATACAAATCCGCAGCCGATATGCCGCAGCCAAACAAACGACGCCGTGAAACGGCGAAACACTCAGCGGCGACGCTGCGAGTCGGTCTGCTGCTGCTGACGCTTGCTGCTCTTGCGCAGCGCACGCTGCTTGCGCTCGGACGGCTTCTCGTAGTAAGCCCGCTTCTTGATGTCCTTGGTCAGGCCTTCCTTTTCGCACAGCTTCTTGAACCGACGCAACATCTGCTCAGCCGACTCGCCGCTGCGGGCCTTGATACGGATCGCCATTCGATGACCTCTCAGGATCGGGGTGCTCAATCAACCATCATCGGCCGCCCGCGTCGGACCGCCGAGCCGGGCAGTGTGATCGATCCCCGCCGATCCTGCAACCGCGCCGCCCGCGCCCGCCCCATCGCGCGCCACGCCGCGCAAACAAACCCCGCACAACAAGCATCACCCCCACGCGCGGATGTTGTCCAGCGACTTCTGCAGGCTGTCGAACGGGTCCAGATCGCCCTGGTCCCGCTCTACCAGCGCCCACTCCGTCCCCGCCGCCAGCGCCGCCGCATGAATCCGCGGCCAGTTCAAATTCCCCGCGCCCACCTCGCAGATCTTGTGCTCACGCTTCGGCGTCACCGTGATGTCCTTGTAGTGCAGCGCCGGCACCCGGCCCGCCAGCCGCTCGATCCACGCCGCCGGGTCGCCCCCGCCGTGCGCGACCCAGTACACATCCAGCTCGAACCACCCCGGCGCATCCAGGCGATCCACCATCAGCTCGATCGGCGTCTGCCGCGGGTTGATCGACTCCGGCGCGTCCGCCAAACCAAAAGGCGACCACTCGTGGCTGTGGTTGTGATACCCCACCCGCAAGCCCTTGCTCCCGCAGTCCGAAGCGATCTTGCTGTACTTCGCCGCGAAGTCTTCCCAGTCCGCCCGAGGCACGCCGCCCCAGCCAAACCCGCCCAACGCCGTCAGCCCGCAACCCACCTCCGCGTGCCAGTCGCACACCGCCGACACGTCCTCCAACCGATCCAACGGCATGTGCGTCGCCGCACACACCAGCCCCGTGTCGTCCATCACCTTCTTCAAGTCCGCCGCCGAGATCGTCGCAAACCCCGCCGCCGAAGCCTGAATCCCCTCGTACCCCATCGCCTTCACCTTCGCGCACGTCTTGGCGATGTCCGCCACCGTCTCGCAGTGATCCCGAAGGGTGTACATCTGAGCGCCATATCGCATAGCCAAACCTCGCAGCAGGTGGTGATCAAAATCGACCCGAAATCAAGCCGAAGCTGCACCCAGCCTAGCGACTCCACCAACCTCCGCCACTCACGCCTCGGGCATCCCGCACCCCAAACCCAGAACCTCAAACCTCACCCCGCAAACCTCAGAATTCCTCACCCCTCCCCACCCCAAACCACCACCTCCCGCACCAGCCGCACCCCGAACCGCCCCTCCACCGCCTCGGCCACCCGCCCCATCAGCGCGACCACATCATCCGCCTTCCCCCCACCCTCGCCCCGCGCTTCCTTATCCACCGCAATAAAGTTCGCGTGCACCTCCGACACCGACGCGCACCCCACACGCAGCCCCTTCAGCCCCGCCCGATCGATCAGCTTGCCCGCGCCCCACCCCTTCACCTCCTCCGGCACCCCGTCCGCCTCCACCGGATTCCGAAACGCACACCCCGCCGAGCTCTCGCCCATCGGCTGGCTCGCCTTCTTGTACGCAAACACCTCCTTCACCCGACGCACCAGCTCCCCCGCATCCCCACGACCCAGCCCAAACGCCACCTCCACAATCAGCGGCGCCCCCACATCCCCCTTGCGATAAGTAAACCGAAGCGACTCCCGCCCCAGCCACCCCGCCTCCCCATCGGCATACATCACCCGCACCCGGCGCACCGCCGAGCCCACCTCCCCGTACGCCCCGCCCGCGTTCATCCGCACCGCGCCCCCCACCGTCGCCGGCACCCCCGCCACCCCCTCCAACCCCTCAAGCCCCGCCCTCGCCGTCTCCAGCACCAGCTTCATCAGGTCCGCCCCCGCGCCCGCACGCACCTCCACCTCGCCGCCCGCGCCCGCCTCCCCGTCAAGCCCAGCCACCGCCCGCCACCCCGCGCCCGTCAGCCCGATCACCACCCCGTCCACCCCCGCGTCCCGCACCAGCAAATTCGCCCCCGAGCCCATCACCCACCACGGACACCCCGCCGCCGCGCACGCCCGCACCGTCGCCGCCAGCTCCGCCTCATCCCCCGGCTCTACCCACAGCGCCGCCGCACCGCCCACCCCGAACCACGTCTTGTCCCCCAACGCCTCGTCCCGCCGACACGCCACCCCCGCCTCCCCCAGCCGCCGCTCCACCTCCGCCACCCGCTCGTGCATCCCTGCCATGCCGCAAGCATAACCCTTGCCCAACGACACGCCCCACCCACAAAAAAGCGCCCCAGCCCAACGGCCGAGGCGCTCGATCCAATCCTCTTCAACGCATCACGCCAGACTCACGCGACCCGCCGTCGCAACAACGCCAACGCCCCAGCCGCCGCAAGCGTCGCCACCGCCGGCTCGGGCACCGGCGTCCCGAGATACGCCTCCAACGCCAACGCGTTTGCGTGGAAGCCGTGACCCTGCGGCGCGAGGATCGTGTAGAACTTCACGCTGTCCGCCACGCCCGGCGCGTCCGTGCTCAACACCGCTTCCAACACAAACAGCGTGTCCGTCGGGGCCTCGGCGATCTGATACAGAAAGTCCAAGTCAAACCCGTTGCCTGAGCCGACCTGCCCGTCCCAATCATCCACCAGCTCCACCGCGCCCGGCGTGTCGGTCGTCATCACCGACCCGTCGTAGCTCAGCCCGATCACCTCGCCCGACAAAGGCATCAGGTGAATCATCGGCGACGAGCCGTGCCCGCCGTCGTGCATCCCATCGTCGTGCATCGAGTCATGACCGCCAGCATGCATCGCGCTATGCCCGCCGTGCCCGCCCGTGTCCGGCGTCACCGTCCACTTGCTCGCGCCGACCAGCGTGTAGTCCAGGTCATACCCCGCCAACTCCGACGCCTCATCGAGCACGTCGAAGCCCGGCAGCGTGGCCGTCGCGCCGCTGCCCACCACGCTGTTCGTCCAGTGCGCGTGGATCGCGTTGTAGTACGCACGGATCGCGCCCGCGCCGTCGTCGTTGCCGGCCGAGTCGTACCCGTGCGCCACGAGCTGACCATCGACCACCTTCACCTCGAAACGACGCCCGTCGTGCGCCCACGTCACCCCGGTCGCCAACATGGCCGCGCCGGTCACACCCAGAAAAATCGATCGCATCTCAAAAACTCCTGTGAAAAACACGGCCACGCCTAACGCGCCGCCGCCGGAAAAAAAGCGTTCTCTGACTCACTCAAAAACACCTCGCCGAACCGCCGCGCCGCGGCGTGCCCGTCGAGAAACACAAAACCCGACGCCGCGTCGGCCGTCCCGAGACGACCGCCGTACGCGTCGGTCTGCACCTCGTTCGCCGCCAGAACCTCCGGCGGATCGAAGATGCCGATCCACAGACGGGGATGCACGTGATCCTCCGTCGCAGCCCCGGTCGGGCTCGTAAACACCTTGATCACCGCGTGCACCGTCGCGCTCGGGCGCAGCACGCCGTCGATCTCACCCACCGCCGCCGAGTCGCCGTTGTCCGGGCTCGCCAGGTAATTCAGCGCATAGCTCGTCTCGCGCAGCCGACCCGACGCATCGGCATCGGCAAAGTGCGGGCTCGCGTCGACCGGCGAACGCAGCAGCAACGCCTCGGTGTAACCCGACAGCACCGCCATCCACGACGTGCCGTGCGACGTCCCCAGCATCCGCCCGCCCGACTCCACGAGATACACCGCGTGGGCTTGGCCGATCGAACGCATGTTCGCCACGCACACCGTCTGCCGAGCCGTCGCCCGCGCCGACGCCAACGTCGGCAGCAGCAACCCGATCAGCACGGCCACGATCGCCATCACGACCAACAACTCGATCAACGAAAACGCATCACGCATGCGCTCGCTCCGCTATGAGCTAAGAAAAACCCGGTCACGCCACCCGCGCGTCAGCCCCGCAGCCGACCGATCGCAATCACGCCGCGACGCCAAGCGCAGCCACGCGAATCACAACCAACCGACCATCAAAAGATGACGCACGCTCAGGCGAAAGCCGGCGGGCCGCGTGCGTCGCACGTCCCAGGCTCAGAAAGACCCACCACCGGAGCGGTCGTCACCACCCCCATCAGCGCCACACGCTCGGCCACCATCGCCGGACCCACCGGCGGCGGTGGAGGCGTCAGCGTCGCGTTCAGCTTGCACAACGCGCACGTCTTGACCGGGTCCTCCCGCGGCCCGTCCGCCGGCTCCCCATCGCCCGTCGGCCCGCCCAGCACGCAAAGCGGGCACTTGTAAACCACCGCCGCAAGCCCGCTCGTCGGCTGCGCATCCGTCGAAATCAATCCCCGCCGATGCCCCGGCGCAATCACCACCAGCCACACCAGCGCCCACCCGAGCACCACCCAACACGCCGCCTTGGAACGCATCCTCTTCACGCTCATCGAACCCTAACCGAAATCCAAGCCCCGCGAAACGCCCACCCCCCGCGGCCGCTCATCGCACCGCCCGATCGATCCACGCCCCGCCGATCACCCGATCTCCGTCGTGCCTGCCCCGGCTTCAGTGACGAAGTCAACGGCCCAGGCCTGCCAAGTCGATCTTGGTCAGGACCCTCCGAAGTAGTACGGTGGTGTCATGCGATATTTTCGGGTCGCTTGGAATTGCTCGTGGGTCATCATCTCGTGCGGCACGCTCCTTCTCTGGGCGGTGTGCTTCGTATCCAAAGGCCCACCACCCTCGACGCCGTTCACGGTCGGCAGCCAGTTCGCGACCTCCGGGATGATCGCGATAGGACCAATCGCCCTCATCGGTGAACTGAGGATCCAGAGAGGTGCGGTCTCTTCCTACGTCTTGGCCGACACCAACCCGTACTCGCCCTTCGACGGTGATCTTGCATTCGAACACGCGGGCGACTCGGGCGTCGGCACCGCAGTTGGCGACCTCAATAAAGGCGAGCCAGCCTGGGGGTGGCTCGACCAAACCAAGCACTGGACCATTCCGTACGCACTTCACATCTTCTTAGACAACACGAACAGCAGCCCAATGGCGGAGATAAAAATCGCGCCACCACTGTTGCTGTTCTTACTCGCACTCATTGGTTGGTCGACAGACCGTTTGATCAGGCGTCGAATCCAGCGAAGGGGCGGCCGTTGCACAAGTTGCTCCTACGACCTGCGCAGCTGCGAAGGCAAATGCCCCGAGTGCGGCACGCTCATTGCCAAACCCACTTAAGCCTTCATCACCGCACCGCCCGGTCGATCCACGCCCCGCCGATCACACGATCCCCCTCGTAACACACCACCGCCTGCCCGGGCGTCACCGCCTCCAACGCCCCGTCGAACCGCACCTCGATCGCCAACCCGCCATCGTCACCCGGCTCGTCCGCAAGACACACCGCCCCCGTCCCCTCGCCCCCGTTGTACCGCACCTTCACCCCGCACCGCCGCCACGCCGTCGACACCTCCCCGTCCAGCCAATTCACCCTCCCCGCCACGCACCCCGTCGCCGCCAGGTCCTCCTTGCTCCCGATCACCACGCGGTTCGTCGCCGCGTCCTTATCCACGACGTAGATCGGATACCCCATCGCCAGGTTCAGCCCCCGCCGCTGCCCGATCGTGAACCGCTGCTGCCCGCCGTGCGTGCCCACCACCGCCCCGCTCGTGTCGACGATCTCGCCCTCCTCAAACCCCCCGTCCGTCCGCCGCTCGACCAGCCGCGCGTAGTCCCGGTCCGGCACGAAGCAGATCTCCTGCGAGTCCGGCTTGTCAAACACCGGCAGCCCCAACGCCTCGGCCAGCCCGCGCACCGCGCGCTTCTCCAACCCCCCGATCGGCAGCAGCATCCGCTCCAGCTTCGCCGCCGTCGTCCCGAACAGCACGTACGACTGATCCTTGCCCCCGTCGCGCCCGCGCACCAGCGTCGCCGCCCCCGCATCATCGCGCCCGACCTGCGCGTAGTGACCGCTCGCCACGTACTCGGCCCCGATCGACGCCGCGTAGTCGTGCAGCCGCCCAAACTTCAGCCAATCGTTGCACCGCACGCACGGGTTGGGCGTCCGCCCCGCGTTGTACTCGTCCACGAAATACTCAATCACCCGCCCGAAATCGCGCTTGAAGTTGATCACATAAAACGGCACGCCCAGGTGCGCCGCGACCAGCCGCGCGTCCGCCGCGTCGTTCACCGAGCAGCACCCCTGATGCCGCCCGCCCCCCGCCTTCGGCTGGCTCGGGTCGGTCGCGCACCCCTCGAACAAGTTGTCGTACCCCTCCGCCGCCTCGATCGAGTCGTCGCTGCCCAGCCGCATGAACGCACCCACCACCTCCCAACCCGCCCGCTTCAAAAGCGCCGCCGCCACCGAGCTATCCACCCCGCCCGACATCGCCACCAGCACCTTCCGCCCCCGCCCCGGCTCGATCGACCCCACCGCAGCACCCACCGCCGCGTCTACCGACGCATCGGCCCCCACCCCGCCCGCCTGTCCCACGCCTGCACTCATCGCCCCCATCGTACGCGACCCCGCAACGCCCCCCGCTCGTACAGTGCACCAACAACACCCAGCCACCCCACCGGAGCCAAGCCGTGAACCCCCTCATCAACACACCCCAAGCCGCCGCCCATTCCGCCACCCACCCCCACGCCCCCCGCGCGGTCGCATTCGCCACCGGCCTGCTCGCCGCCGCCGCCACCGCGGCCACCCTCCTCGCCCCGCCCGCCCACGCCATCGACGCCCACCAGCTCGCCCCCCAGGACGCCGAGCTCGTCGTCGTCGTCCCCAACCCCCAGGCCGTGTCCGACCGCATCGCCGAACTCAGCAAGACTCTCAACGTCCTCGCCCCCGGCGCCGCCAACCCCATGCGCCAAATCATGGACGCCATGGGCAACCCCGAAGGCGTCGCCACCGACCGCCCGCTCGTCATCGCCCTCGAAGACATCGCCGACTACGTCAACCAGCAAGCCCCCCAAAGCGAACAGCTCGCCGAAGAGCCCCTCACCATCACCTTTGTCCCCGTTCAGGACTACGGCCGGTTCGCCGCCAGCCTCGGCGCCACCTCCGCCGACGGCATCAGCGCCGTCGTCCTCGCCGACGGCACCGAGGCCTTCGTCACCCAGGTCGACGACTACGCCGCCATGGCCAACAACGAAGACCAGCTCGCCGCCTACGAGCCCAGCGACAGGACCGCCCGCCTGCTCGAAACCGTCGGCCCCTACGCCGAACGCCTCGCCGACAACGCCCACGCCATGGCCGTAATCGACACGCAGGCCGTCGGCCCCGCCATCAAACAAATCCTCGACGCCACAACCGCCCAACCCGATCTGGAAGACGCCCCCGAAGAGTTCAAAGCCACCATGCAGGCCCAGATGGCCATGACGTCGGTCTTCGTCGAAGGGCTCCTCGACGCCGACGCCACGCTCGTCTCCATCGACCTCGGCAAAGACGCCCTCAAGCTCGCCATGGCCACCAAGTTCCCCGCCGGGTCCACCGGCGCCGCCACGTTCATCGGCAAGCCCGCCAACCCCCTCGCCCACCAGCTCCGCGACCTCCCCGCCAAGCCCTACTTCATGGCCATCGCCATGGACCTCGCCGGCATCGACCCCACCACCCTCCTCAACCAGTTCGTCGACGCCACGCCCGAGCAAGCCGACGCCCAGCGCGTCCAGCTCGAGGCCGCCGCCGACATGGCCGCACTGATCAACGCCGGCGCCACCGTCTTCTACGTCCCCGACCAGCCCGCCATGAACCCCGCCGGCTTCGTCAACGCCGCCACCGTCTACGACGTCGACGACGTCGACGCCCTCGTCGACGCCTTCGCCGACATCACCGAGCAGATGGACGGCACCACCCAGCCCATCCCCGTGCCCGGCCCCGACGGCCAACTCGCCACCGCCGACATCGTCACCCGCGCCGCGCTCAACCGCGACGCCGTCGAGATCGAGGGCGTCAGCCTCGCCGAGTGGACCTACGCCCAGGAGATGCCCCCCGAGCTCATGCAGGCCATGGGCCCCATGGCCGCCTTCGCCCAGACCAACATGTCCGGCTACATCGGCGGCACCGACGGCCGCGTCGTCCTCACCTCCAACCCCGACGTCGCCATGGCCAAAGCCATCCTCGCCCCCAACACCGAAATCCTCGCCGCCGACCCGCCCCTCGCCACCGCCATGGACAACCGCACCACCCCCGACGCCGCCGTCTCCGGCTACGTCAGCTTCCAAGGCATCGCCGGCATGGCCAACAACTTCCTGCCCATGTTCGGCATGCCACCCATCGACGTCCCCGCCGACCTCCCGCCCCTCAGCTTCGACCTCGGCGCCGACACCGCCCAGCTCGTCGTCGAACTCACCCTCCCCACGCAAACTCTCGACTTCGTCGCCGCAGAAGCCCAGAAGCTCCAGGCCACGATGCAGCCCCAACCCGGCAACGCACCCGCCCGCCCCAACGACGGCACCCCCCCCGCACCACGCTTCTAAACAAACAACCACCCACCACGCCGGGTGCCACACCTCGACCGCAACGCGGCAAGGTGTGCAATGGCCTCAAGCCACCGCCCCGCCCGCTCACGCGCGCCACAACGCGTGACACCCGGCCGAACCCAACACACAATGCCCTAAACTCACCGCAAGTCCCAGCCGCCCAGGCGAGCACGAGTCATGACGCCCCCCGCCACCCTCTCCACCCACATCACCCCCGACATGCGGGTCCCCCTCATCGATCCCGCAGCCCAGCACGCCCCCCTGCAAGACGCCTTCCGCGCCGCCTTCGAACGCGTCCTGCACTCCGGCAGCTTCATCCTCGGACAAGAGGTCGCCGACTTCGAGCAAGCCCTCGCCAAGTCCATCGGCGTCAAGCACGCCATCGGCGTCGCCTCCGGCACCGACGCCCTCACCCTCGCCCTCCTCGCCCACGACATCGGCCCCGGCGACGAAGTCATCACCACCCCATTCACCTGGTTCTCCTCCGCCTCCTGCATCGCACGCCTCGGCGCCACCCCCGTCTTCATCGACATCCACCCACGAACCTTCAACCTCGACTACCGACACCTCGCCGGCGTCATCAACGAACGCACCAAGGCCATCCTCCCCGTCCACCTCTTCGGCCTCCCCGCCAACATGCCCGAGCTCATGCGCGTCGCCGACCAGCACGGCCTGCCCGTCATCGAAGACTGCGCCCAAGCCATCGGCGCCTCGGTCAACGGCCAACGCGTCGGCTCCATCGGCGCCGCCGGGTGCTTCTCCTTCTACCCCACCAAAAACCTCTCCGGCTTCGGCGACGGCGGCGCCGTCACCACCAACGACGACGCGCTCGCCGACACCATCCGCTCCCTCCGCAACCACGGCACCCGCGACGGCTCCACCTTCCACAAGCTCGGCGGCAACTTCCGCATGGACGCCCTCTACGCCGCGCTGCTCAACATCAAGCTCCCCCACCTCCAGAGCTACAACGCCGCCCGCAAGCAGCACGCCGAACGCTACCACCGCCTCCTCGAAGACACCCCCGTCATCACTCCCTTCGAGGCCCCCGAGCGCGACCACACCTTCCACCAATACACTCTCCGCATCCGCGCCAACATGCGCGACCCCCTCGCCGAGCACCTCGCCGCCGCGGGCATCGCCTCCAAGATCTACTACCCCAAGCCGATGCACCTCCAGCCCTGCTTCGAACACCTCGGCTACACCGAAGGCCGATTCCCCGAAGCCGAACACGCCGCCCAGGAAGTCCTCTCCATCCCCGTCTTCCCCGAGATGACCAAAGACCAGCAAGACCTCGTCGTCCGCGCCATCCGCGCCGTCTTCGAAGGCGACTAACCCCAAGCCGCTCACAGCGCAGCCGCTTGCGGCTTAGCGCTCCCCACAAACGCCCCAACACACCCCCCTCGGCCCGCACCCCCCAAGTGACAGCGACCGACCCCCAAACCCCCATCGCCTCACTCAAAAACGTCAGCAAGGCGTTCGGCCCCCTCCACGTCCTCCGCGACCTCTCCCTCGACTTCCAACGAGGCCAAACCACCGTCATCCTCGGCCCCTCCGGCACCGGCAAGTCCGTCCTCCTCAAGCACATCGTCCGACTCCTCCGCCCCGACCAAGGCGAAATCTTCTTCGACGGACACGACGTCAACACCGCCAAACGCGACACCCTCGTCCAGCTCCGCACCCGCATCGGCTTCCTCTTCCAGATGTCCGCGCTATTCGACTCGCTCACCGTCGGCCACAACGTCGGCTTCCCCCTCGACCAACACACCACACTCACCGCCAGCGAAAAACGCGAACGCATCGACGACGCCCTCGAAGCCGTCGGCCTCCCCGACGTCGCCCACAAAATGCCCGCCGACCTCTCCGGCGGACAGAAAAAACGCGTCGCCCTCGCCCGAGCCATCGTCCTCCAACCCGATCTCATCCTCTACGACGAGCCCACCACCGGCCTCGACCCCATCCGCGCCGACCTCATCAACGAACTCATCCTCGCCCTGGGCAAACGACCCGGCGTCTCCTCCATCGTCGTCACCCACGACATGACCTCCGCCCGCAAGATCGCCGACCGACTCGTCCTGCTCTACGATGGCAAGGTCGTCGCCGACGGCGACGTCCAACACTTCGAGCAGGCCCAGGACGACCGCGTCCAACGCTTCATCCACGGCCGCGCCGACGCACAAGACATCCAAGCCATCCGCAGCTACCGCCCCCACCAGTTCGACGACACGCCGCTCCACGCCAACGCAAACGCATGAACGAAGCGCAACGCAACACCGCCGTCGGCGTCACCGTCTTCGGAGGCCTCATCAGCCTCGCCGTCCTCCTCGTCCTGTTCGGCTACGTCCCCACCCTCCTCGACCCCCGATACCCCATCACCATCCGCCTCCCCGACGCCGGCGGGCTCACCAACGGCTCCACCGTCACCTACCGGGGCATCGGCGTCGGGCAGATCCGCTCCATCCGCCTCGCCAACGACCCCGCCGGCGTCACCATCACCGCCTCCATCCGAGGCACCATCGATCTGCCCGACGACGTCCGCGCCCAGGTCCACACCTCCGCCTTCCTCGGCGGCTCCAAGCTCATCCTCGCCCACGACGACGCCCCCTCGCCCACACCCCTCCCGCGCGACGGCTCGGCCACGCTCGACGGCCGCGTCCTCTCCCCGCTCGACTCGCTCGGCGGCGAGTTCGCCGAATCCCTCTCCGAACCCATGAAGCGCATCGGAGGGCTCGTCGAACGCTACGACGCCCTCGCCGTCGAGTGGCGCGAGGTCGCCGTCAACCTCCGCGCCCTCACCGACAACCGCTCGCCGGACGACGTCGACGCCGGCACCGCCGAGGCCAACTTCGCCACCCTCATCGCACGAGCCGACGCCCGCATGGCCGAGCTCAAGCAAGCCATCGAAGGCGTCAACCGCTACGTCAACGACGAAGCCATCCGCGACGACATCAAAGCCACCGTCGCCAACGCCCGCGCCATGACCGACACCGGCCGCCAGACCATGCAAGAGGTCGACGCCACCGTCGCTTCCATCCGCGAGTCCGTCGCCGCCCTCGAAAAACGCTACATCGCCGCCGCCGACGACCTCTCCCAGGCCCTCACCACCGCCACCGACACCCTCAAACAAGCCCGCGACGGCAACGGCACCGCCGGCAAACTCCTCAACGACCCCGCCATCTACAACAACCTCAACGACGCCGCCGAACGCCTCGGCCTCGTCCTCCGACGCCTCGAACTCCTCTTCGAAAAATGGGAAGACGAAGGCCTCGAAATCTCCTTCTAAACACACGGCCCAGACCCACCCCCCAACCGAAGCCCACGGCTTCAAGCCGTGGGCCAACCCACCCGCCGCTATCGTGCGCCAACTCAACCACCAAATCACCCAACCACCAAATCACCAAATCACCAAATGAAGTACCTCCTCCTCCTCCCCGACGGCGCCGCCGACTTCCCCGTCGACGCCCTCGACGGCCAAACCCCGCTCGAGGCCGCCAACCTCCCCACCCTCGACCGCCTCGCCGCCGCCGGCCGCCAAGGCACCGTCGCCACCACCCCCCAGGGCATGAACTGCGGGTCCGACGTCTGCACCATGTCCCTGCTCGGCTACAACCCCGCCAAGTACCACACCGGCCGCGCCCCCCTCGAAGCCGCCGCCCTCGGCCTCCAACTCGACCCCCTCACCACCGTCTTCCGCGCCAACTGGGTCACCGTCCTCGACGGCAAGATGATCGACCACTCCGCCGGCGCCGTCGCCACCGCCGAGTCCGCCGCCCTGCTCGACGCCGTCCGCCAGCGCATCCTCCCCGAGGGCCTCGCCCTGCACCTAGGCGTCTCCTACCGCAACATCCTCGAAGACCGCACCCACCTCGCCACCAATCAGCCCCCGCGCGACTACGCCGAGCTCGACACCACCGCACCCCACGACATCCTCGGCGAGCCCATCAAAAAGTTCCGCCCCGTCGGCAGCCCCCACGCCGACATGCTCAACAAGCTCATCGACGACGCCGCCGACCTCCTGCTCAACCACGAGATCAACGCCGCCCGCAAAGAGCTCGGCGAGCCACCCGTCACCCACCTCTGGCCGTGGGGCCAAGGCCGCAAGCCCGCGCTGCCCGCCTTCGAGCAGCGCTTCGGCGTCCGCGGCGGCATGATCACCGCCGTCGACCTCCTCGCCGGCATCGCCAACCTCATCGGCTTCGACCGACTCGACGCCCCCGGCCAAACCTCCTACCACGACACCGACTACGCCGCCGCCGGCCGCACCGCCATCCAGGCCCTCGACACCCACGACCTCGTCGTCGTCCACATCGAAGCCCCAGACGAGGCCGCCCACGCCGGCGACCCCGTCACCAAAGTCGCCGCCCTCGAAGCCATCGACACCCACGTCGCCGCCCCACTCGTCGACGCCCTCGAGAAGCGCAACGAGCCCTACCGCATCCTCTGCATGCCCGACCACTACACCCGCTGCGACACCCGCATGCACGACCCTACGCCGCCCCCCTTTTTCATCTACGGCCACCGCATCCGAGGCGTCCTCGAACAACCCTTCACCGAAGCCGCCGCCACCGCCGCCGACCTCCACATCGACAACGGCCACGAGCTGATGGAATACTTCCTCAAGTCCGGCCTGTACTAAAACACCGCTACCGACAGGCCACGCGAGCTCCGCCTCCCCGATTCAACCCCCCGGACGCCCCCAGCCGATACCCGTCACATCAGGCCGCCACGGACGGCCCGCGCGGTCCCGCCACCGGCCGGCAACCGCCGCGCCCCTCGGAGGATCAACCATGGCCTTTGAAGACCAACTCGCCCTCGCCCTCGAAGCAGAGATCGACGACGAGCGCCGCTACTTCACCCTCGAAGACGCCAACCGCGCCCTCGTCTACCTCCGCCCCGTCGTCGCCGACCTCCAGGCCGAGTACCAACGCATCGTCGACCTCCGCCGACGCATCGAGCGCGGCGGCAGCCACACCGCCGACGCCGAACGCGAATACGACGCCGCCATGGACCGCCTCAGCGACCTCGTCGACGAGGTCCACGCCGTCGGCGTCGAGCTCAAAGACTTCGAGCGCGGCATGCTCGACTTCCCCGCTTGGCAGGACGGCCGCGAGGTCCTCCTCTGCTGGCAGGCCGGCGAACCCACCGTCAGCCACTGGCACGAAATCGACGCCGGCCTCGCCGACCGCAAACCCGTCCCCGCCTAAACCCACCCCGCACACCATCCGCGTAGCGGGCGGCCCGCAGGGCCCCGCGCCGATACACACATTCTTCCCCGTTTAGCCCGAGGCCCGCAGGGCCCCGCGTCGATCACCGCGCTCCCCCCACCACAACCGCCCGATCGTCGAAATAATCTTCACCCCCGCGCGGTACGACCCCACCACCGACCCCGAGATCTTCGACTCTCCCGCGTGCCGATTCCGATACGGCACGTCGATCTCCACCACCATCAGCCCCCGCGTCGCCGCCTTGTGCTGCATCTCCACCGTCCAACCCCACGTCATATCCGCCATCTCTAACCTCTCCAGCGCCGCCACCGTCACCACCCGCATCGGCCCAAGATCCCGATACCGCCGCCCCGTCGCCGCCCACATCAGAAAGCACGCCAGCGCATTCCCGAACCGCTGATGCGGCTCCAGCGCCCCGCGCTCGGCCAGCCGACCACGCTGCCCCAGCGCAAGGTCCGCCTCACCCGCCAACACCGGCTCGATCAGCCGCGGCAGCTCCGCCGGATCGTCCGACAAATCCGCATCCAAAAACGCAATCGCCATCGGCGGCCCCACCTCCCCCGACACCGCCGCCGCGATACCCGCCAAACACGCCGCCCCGTACCCCGCCCGCTCCTCCCGCACCACCGTCGCTCCCCGCGCCGCCGCCAGCTCCCCCGTCCCGTCCGTCGACCGGTTGTCCACCAAAATCACCCGCCGCACCGCCCGCTCCTCCCCCACGATGTCTTCCAAGGCGTCAAACAGCGCCCCCACGTTCGCCGCCTCGTTGTACGCCGGGATCACCAGATCCACCACAAACTCACCCATCGCCCAACTCCTCCCCCGAAGCCCACGGCTTCCAGCCGTGGATCAAACCCCCACAACACACGCTCATCCCCACAACCCCTCCGCCCCCTTTCGCCCAACACACCCCCGCCGATACGATGCACCGTCCGCTTCGCGCCCCAACAATCGGCCAGCTCATGCACATCAACGACATCTTCGCACAACACCGCCCCACCTTCTCCTTCGAGTTCTTCCCCCCCAAGACCCCCCAGTCGGCCGAGGCCCTCTACGCCACCATCCGCGACCTCGAAGCCCTCAAGCCCTCCTTCGTCTCCGTCACCTACGGCGCAGGCGGCTCCACCCGCGAGCTCACCCACGACCTCGTCCTCCGCATCCAGCGCGAGTCCAACATCCCCGCCGTCCCCCACCTCACCTGCGTCTGCCACGACCAGGCCGAGCTCGCCGACATCCTCCAACGCTACGCCGACGCAGGCGTCGCCAACATCCTCGCCCTCGGCGGCGACCCCCCACGCGACAAAACCGACTACGACCGCTCCGCCGACGCCTTCCGATACGCCGCAGGCCTCGTCTCCATGATCCGCGCCTTCAACGACGCCGGCCAACACCCCGACCCCAAAGGCTTCGGCATCGGCGTCGCCGGCTTCCCCGAAGGCCACCCCGCCACCCCCAACCGACTCGACGAGATGGACCACCTCAAGGCCAAGGTCGACGCCGGCGCCGACTACATCGCCACCCAGCTCTTCTTCGAGAACCGAGACCTCTACGACTTCCGCGATCGCTGCCAGCTCGCCGGCATCGACGTCCCCATCGTCGCCGGCATCATGCCCATTACCTCCGGCAAAGGCATGCGCCGCATGGCCGAGCTCTCCGCAGGATCACGCTTCCCCGCGCCGCTCCTGCGCGCCATCGAACGCTGCGCCGGCGACGAAGAAGCCATCGCCCGCGTCGGCACCCACTGGGCCACCGAGCAGTGCCGCGACCTCCTCGACAACGACATCGCCGGCATCCACTTTTACACCCTCAACAAATCCAAAACCACCCGCGAGATCTACACCAACCTCGGCGTCACCGACTCCACCGCCCTCCGCGCCACCGCGTAAGCCATCCACTCATTTAGCGACGCGGCTTGCCGCGTCACGAGCCATCATCCACCCCGGCTCACAACTTCCGCCCCGGGTAATACCGCCGCAACACCTCCCACCGCAGCCACACGATCAATCCAAAGATCACCCCCTTGGCCGCGATCAGCCACATCGGCACGACCTGCGACTCCATCACATCGCTGAGCCCGAACACCACGAACGCTGCCGCGTACGCGTAGTTCCACGCCCCGCCGCCCTCGCGCACGTGCCGCCGCATCGCCCAGCCGGCCACGGCAAACCAAGCGACCGCCTCCAGCAGGTTGACCACGCTGTATGCCGCCGACAACGGGTCCCCGTAGTCCACCCGCCACAACACGTGCACCATCGCCGGCCAGAACTCACCGGGCACCTCGCCAATGAGTTCCTGCACCACGCCGCGTCTCCAAGGGCTGGGTCCGTCAGTTATGCGTCGTCAGGCGCTCAATTGTTCGTTGCATTTGCGGCCACGCCGGACTTCCCCGAAACTCTTCCTCCATGCCCGGGTCCATCACCCCCCTGCCCATCATGCTCGAGGAGGAAGATCGCAAGATCTACGACCGCCTCGAACCCCCCAAGACCATCGTCGTCCGCTACGGCTACCAGCGACTCGTCGCCGAGCTGCCCTACTCCGGGGGCGACAAGCCCGGCTGCGGCAGCAAGCTCGTCGCCCGCACCCCCCGCGGCACCGAGCTCGTCGAGATGCTCACCACCACCTGCCCCAACTCAGGCTGCGGCAAAAGCGTCTCGCGCTCCGAGATGCTCGACTACATCAAAAACTCCGGCGGCAAGCAGTACCCCTTCACCACCAAAGGCCGCATCGAGCGCGTCGCCACCATCGACGACCTCAACGAACAAGCACGAGTCGAAGGCACCAAGCCCGAAACCGTCAAGCTCGCCCGCCGCCTCATCCACGAGCACGGCCTCGACGAACACATGAAGCTCGTCGACGTCGAGCCCATCCTCGGCGGCGAAAAAATCAGCTTCTACTTCACCGCCCCCGACCGCGTCGACTTCCGCGAGCTCGTCAAAGCCCTCGCCGCCGAGCTGCACACGCGCATCGAGATGGTCCACGTCAACGACCGCGAAGAGGCCCGCCTCGTCGCCGACTACGAAAAGTGCGGCCAGCACTGCTGCTGCAAACAGTTCCTCAAGGTCCTCAAGCCCGTCAGCATGCGCTCGGCCAAGATCCAGAAAGCCACGCTCGACCCGCAAAAGATCAGCGGCCGCTGCGGACGGCTCATGTGCTGCCTGCGCTACGAAGACCAGACGTACGACGAACTCCGCAAGCGCCTGCCCAACCGCAAGAGCTGGGTCGAAACGCCCGAGGGCATCGGCCAGGTCTGGGACACGCAGATCCTCACGCAGCTCGTCCTCGTCAAGCTCGGCCCGCAGCCGCCCGAGGCCGTGCCGATGGAAGACATCGTCCGCTTCCTCACCCCCGAAGAGTGCAAGGAGCAGGACCGCCTGCTCCGCGAGCGCCAGCGCGAGGCCGCCGAAGCCCGCGAAGAGCGCAGCACGCGCCGCCGCGGCGGGCGCGATCGCCAAGACGGCGGAAAGCCCCGCCGCGAGCGATCCGACGCCGCCGACAACCGCGACTCACGCAGCCGCCGCCCCGCCGAAGGCGACAAGCCCGAACCCAAGGCGGCCGACGGCCAGGAAGGCGACCCACCCCGCAAGAAGCGCCGCCGCAGACGACGCAAAAAACGCAGCGACGGCGACGGCCCCGGCAACCCCGGAAGCCCCGACGGCCCACCGCCCAACAACCCGCCCGACAACGGCTGACCCAAGCTTGTCAGCGCGCGGGTGCCACACCTCGTGCGCAGCACGATGTGTGCGTTCCGTATCGCCCACCTCAAACCACACATCGCCTCCGGCGAGGTGTGCCACCCTATTTCTGAACCATCGCGCCATCACTCCCCCGCAGGCGGAGGCCCAACCCGCACCGACGCGTCCACCACCGTCACCAGCAGCAACACCTGCACCGGCTCGCCCGCACGCCGCGCCGCAAACAACTCACGCCCCACCGACACCGGCAACGGCGGAGCCTGCAACACCACCGCCGGCTCCTCAAGCAACCCCGCTGCACCCTCCCCGCCCGGCGCCTCACCCGTGCCCGGCGACGCGTCACCACCCGCCACGCCGTCCGCCAACCCCTCGCCGCCCACCTCGCTCGCCTGCGTCTCATCCTCCGCTTCCTCGGCCAGGAAGTTCGGCACCCGGTCCGACCCCTCCTCCACCCAGTCCCAGTGCAGGCCGATCACCAGCACCTCGTCCGGCGTCAGATTCACCGACGCCACCAACTCCTCAAACACCAAACCATCCAGCTCGTCCTGCCCCGGCTGACGCGGCACCAGCGACGCCGCCGGCCGATACAGGTGCGGCGTCAGCTCCAGCGACACCCCCGCCGACCCCGCCGCGATCTCCCGCATCAGCAGACGAAACCGACCCGAGCTCGCCCACTCCCGCCGAATGTTCATCGGCGGCACCGTCAGGTCGATCGGCACCGGACGACGCACCGTCGCCCCCGACCGGATCGGCGCCGGCTCGGTCAGGTTCACCATCGTCGACCGACGCGTCGCCAGCGGCACCCCCACCGCCTCCTGCAACTCATCCACCCGCCTCGCCGAAACCTTCCCAAGCCGAAGCCCGTTGTTCTGCCACACCGCCGACTTGATCGGCCCCAGCGTCGTGTCGTCCACCAACGCCCACGCCGCGTTCAACGGCCGATCCAGCGACACATCCACCCGCGCCAGCCGGTACTGCGTCGCGCTCGGCGCAACCGCCTCTTCCCCCTCATCAAGCACCGCCGCAGGCGACTCCGGCGGAGCGATCGAACTCAGCGTCGCACGCTCCTCCTCCACCGCCTCGCTCGGCCCCGACGCACACCCCCACAGACCCAACACCACCACCACACCCAAGACCACCCGCCAACCCCCAGCCCAACCGTTCAACCCATGACGCATGACATCCGCTCCGTGGCCCACCTCAACTCGGCCGTCGCCCTCACCCCGAGCCCAGCGCCGCGATCAGCGCGTCCAGCCCCTCGTCGAGCAACTCTTGCTCGATCGTCATCGGCGGCGCCAGCCGGACCACGCCGGTCTTCGTCGCATTGATCATCACGCCCTTGTCCAAAAGGTCCAGCACCAGGTCCCGCGCCGTCTCGTACTTGAGCGCCTCCACATCGACCTGCACCCCCAGGAACAGCCCGTGCCCGCGCGTCTCCTGCACCACGCCCCGCCCGACCAACGGCTTCAGCCGCTCGTGCACGTGCCTGCCCAACTCGACCGCCCGCTCGACCAACCCGTCGCGCTCCATCACCTCGAACAGCTTGGCCGTCACCGCCATCGACAGGCAGTTGCCGCCCAGCGTCGTCGCGTGCCGCACGCCGTGCTTGGCCGCGTCGTAAAGCTCGGCGTGCTTCGGGTGAATCACCGCCACCCCCACCGGCAGCCCGCCGCCCACACCCTTGCCCAGCGTCACCACGTCCGGCGTCACGCCCCAGTGATGGTGCCCAAACCACCTGCCCGTCCGCCCGCACCCGACCCACACCTCATCGCAGATCAGCAGCAGGTCGCGCTCGTCGCACAACGCCCGCAGCTTGCCGAAGTAATCGGCGTCCGGCACGTTCACCCCGCCCTCACCCTGGATCGGCTCGGCGATAATCGCCACCGTCTCGTCGTCGACCGCCGCCTCAACGGCAGCGATGTCGTTGTACGCGCAGTTCACAAACCCTGCGGGCAATGGCTCGAACCCCGCCCGCACCGCCGGCTGACCCGTCGCGCCCATCGTCGCAAACGACCGGCCGTGGAAGGACATCGTCGTCGACACGATCTTGTACCGCCCGAGGTCCGTGGTCGACGCGCCGCGGTGGGCCTTGCCGTACAGCCGCGCGAGCTTGATCGCCGCCTCGTTCGCGTCCGCCCCGGCGTGCGAGAAGAACGGCCGACCATCGAACCCCGACTTGTCACGGATCGCCTCGGCCGCCCGCACCTGCGGCTCGGTGTGCAGCAGGTTGCCCACGTGCCACAACGCGTTCGCCTGCTCGGTCACCGCCGCGACCAACTCGGGATGGCAGTGCCCGAGCTGCGGCGCGCCAAACCCCGCAAACAGATCGATGTACCGCTTGCCGTCCGCGTCCCACACCTCGGCGTTGCGTCCCTTGACGATCGCCACCGGGAATCGCCCATAGTTCGGCGACAGCGAGGCGTTCGCACGGTCGATCAGAGCAGCGGTCTTGGTTTCTGTCGCAGGCATCGCCGCAGTGTATCTCCCCCCTCGCCCACTCGGCCCTTCAACCACTCAACCACTCAACCACTCAACCACTCGGCCACTCGGCCACTCGGCCACTCGGCCACTCGGCCACTTCACACATATGCAAACGCCCCCGGCGTCGGAGCGGCGCCGGGGGCGTAGCAACGGTCACGGGATGCAGCGGCCGGGCATCACACACGCCCGACCGGAAAGGACACGCCTAGAGCATATCCTTGATGGCCTTCATCGGCCGGACCTTCACGGTCTTGCTGGCGGGCTTGGGCTTCTGCGGCACCATCTCGCCGGTGAACGGGTTGCGAACCATCTTGCCGCCGCGCACGGCGGGCTTCTTCACCAGAGTCATCTTGTAGAGGCCCAGCATGTTGAACGTGCCGTGCTTCTTGAGGGTCTTGACCATCAGGTCGGTCATCGCGTCGAAGATCTCAACGACCTCCTTGCGCGGGTAGCCCGTCTTCTCCGCGAGAGTGCGGTAGATCTCGGACTTCGTCGGGGGCTTG
Source organism: Planctomycetota bacterium (assembly GCA_039024495.1). Lineage (GTDB taxonomy): Bacteria > Planctomycetota > Phycisphaerae > Phycisphaerales > Phycisphaeraceae > JBCBUE01. The sequence continues at coordinate 29,664 of JBCCQE010000040.1, forward strand.
GTCGCCGCAGCGGCCTTCTTCTTGGTGGTCTTCTTCTTAGCCATCGTGCTCTCCTTAGTGAGTGGCTGGGAACGGGTTCATCCGTGACAGGCGTCGTAACGCCCTGCCGTTCATCGTGATTCTTCTTGATTTTCCTGCACTTTTCAACCCGCGATCTCGCAAACCCCACCCACACAGGCCGATTCGCGATCGTCCTCACCCCGCATCACGCCTGCCACGCTGGCAGCCACGCCCCGCAAAAACCGCCGCGCGGCAGCCCAAACCCCCTCAAAACCCACGAAAAACGCCAAAAAACCCCCGTCGCCCGCCGCCGCAACCCGGCACGATGGCATCGCGTTTGTCCCTGTCGGTTGCGCGAGCACCACGCCCGCCCGGCGGACCCACCGCCCGACCTCCAAACCAAACCACGCAAGGAAATCACCATGAGCAAGACCATCGGCATCGACCTTGGCACGACCAACTCCGTCGTTGCCGTCATGGAAGCCGGCGAGCCCAAGGTGCTCATCAACGCCTCGGGCAACCGCACCACCCCCTCCATCGTCGCCTTCACCGACAAGGGCGATCGACTCGTCGGCCAGCCCGCCAAGCACCAGCAGGTCACCAACCCCAAGAACACCGTCTTCTCCATCAAGCGCTTCATGGGCCGCCGCCACGCCGAGGTCCAGAGCGAAGAGAAGCTGGTCCCCTACGAAGTCACCGGCAACGCCGACGAACTCGTCAAGGTCAAGGTCCGCGACAAGGACTACACGCCGCAGGAAATCTCGGCGATGGTCCTGCAGGACCTCAAGAAGACCGCCGAGGACTACCTCGGCGACACCGTCACCAACGCCGTGATCACCGTGCCGGCCTACTTCAACGACTCGCAGCGCCAGGCCACCAAGGAGGCCGGCGAGATCGCGGGCCTCAAGGTCGACCGCATCATCAACGAGCCCACCGCCGCCGCCCTGGCCGTAGGCCAGGG
>JBCCQE010000041.1:0-29949 GCA_039024495.1 Planctomycetota bacterium
CCCCCCCGCCCCGCCAACCACCCCGTTAAGCCGCCCGCCCGCAGGGCGGCGCTCCCTCCGCCACGGTCAACCCTCAACCAAATCAAAAACCCCTCGCCACCCGAACCGCACCGCCCTACCCTCCACCCGCCATGCAATACGAAACCTGGCGCAACGACATCTTCAACCTCCCCGAAAACACCGACCCGGTGAACGACGACTTGCCGTCCGATCGCCACGAACTGAATCCTGAGCGAACGCTGGACTTCATCGATCGCGCACTCATTGACCCCGACATTCACGAGCGCTACTCGCGAACGCAAATCGGTATCGGCCTCAGCATCATCTTTGACGACACATGCGGCAACGGAACGTGGGACTACATCGCGTGCTCAGATCGGGCCCGGGCCCAGCAATCCGTGCAGCACCTCGTGTATCTGTATCGCAACTTCTTCGATCGTTACTGCCCCGACACTTACTTTTATGCGAATCAGCGCAACGTTCGTGACGATCGACTCGGCTATCTGTGCTCGATGTTCTGGGAGATTTTTACACTCGTACACGGCGACGCTTCCGACCCCCTTGAGAACGCGGCCCTCGAAGTCATGAGGCAGGCATTGCAGTCCTCAGTACCGGGTTCACTTGAATCGGCAATCAATGGATTAGGTGAGGCTGTTTACGTCGGACACCCGGCTTCTGCTGACATCATCCGCGACTGGTTGCGTAAGCCAACCGCAACAGACCCCGACCTGCTGCGTTTCGCTGAATGGGCGATCACTGCTGGCTCGTAAACAAGCGCCCGCACCCCGGCCCCCTGCGCGATACCCTACCCGGCCCTGCGTTTCGCACCCGACGCCGAGCCCCCCCATGAAAATCGCCATCGCCTGTGACCACGGAGGCTTCGCCCACAAGGCCGAGCTCGTCGAGCTCATCCAGCAGCTCGGCCACGAGGTCGTCGACCTCGGCGCCCACGAGTACGACGCCGCCGACGACTACCCCGACTTCGCCCGCTACATCGGCCAGGCCATCCAGCACGGCCAGGCCCAGCGCGGCGTCCTGCTCTGCGGCTCGGGCGTCGGCGCCTCCGTCGCCGCCAACAAGGTCGCCGGCGTCCGCGCCGCCGTCTGCCACGACGCCTATTCCGCCGCCCAAGGCGTCGAGCACGACGACATGAACGTCCTCTGCCTCGGCGCCCGCATCGTCGGCATCGCCCTGGCCAAGGCCCTCGTCACCGCCTTCCTCACCGCCCAATACGACGGCGGCGAACGCTTCCAACGCCGCCTCGAAAAGGTCATCGCCATGGAAGCCCAAACCAGCTAACCCCGCGTAGCGGCAGACGCGAAGCGTCCCACGCTCCGTGCGTGCCCGCGCACCGCATCCCCCCGTCGGCCCCGGAAGAGCCCGCCCAAATCGACCCCGCCCCTAATGGAAATGCGGCCGTGGCCGGCCGCATCTCCCTCCCGCTCCAATTCCCCCGAGACCGCCACTCGCCCCCTCAAGCGAGCCTTTCGCAGCGGTCTCGCCCGATAACTACAACCCGCGTGCCACGCATCCGCCCGTCCGGGCACCCGCAGCCCCAGCCCGCAATCGGGCCTTTCACCGCTCAAAGCCCCCAGCTTCACCGCACCGCGTGCCGCATCCGCGCGCACGCCGCGCATTCCTTAGGCACTCGTCAACCCCCACCCGCGCCCCCCACCCACCCTCAAAAGCCCACCACCCCCGACGCCGACGTCGTCTCCACCACGTCCGCCAGCGCCAGCAGCACCATCGCGTTCGGCCCAAGCCGCAGCCGGTTGTCCATCAGCGAGGTCCGCACCCCGCCCAGCACCGCCAGCGGGTCCGAGCCATACCACAGCCGATCCTCCGTCAGCTGCAACCGACCCACAAACCCCGCCGACTGACCCACGCCCAGCAGCAGCGCCACCCGATCGCCCCCCGTCGCCTCCCGCGCCGCCACCGCCATCCAACCCATCCCCACCGCCGTCTCCCAGTCCGGCTCAACCCCGCCCAAACTCGGCCCGAACCGCAGCCCCCCCGCCTGCCACCGCCGGTCGGCGTCCAACGCGATCACCTGCCGGTCCATCAGCCCCATCGCCGCCGCCGTCGCCGCCGCGCGACCCGCCTCGCCCCCCTCTCCGCCCGCGCCCCCCGCCTCACCCTCCGCCTCCACTCCCCCCCCCAGCCGATCCCACGCCCGCGCCCGCCACCACCCCGCCATCACGTTCACCCCCCGCCACGCCAACGCCTCCGCCGCCTCCACCCGCACCCGCAGCGCCGCCCGCTCCGCGCCGTCCGCCCCCCGCCGCTCCGCCGCCGCGGCCAGCCCCGCCAGACCGATCGCCACCCGATCCAACCGACGCCGCCCCCCTTCCTCCATCGCCTCGCCCACCACGCCCTCCAGCCGCGCCCGCGCCGCGTCCGCCCACGCCGCCGACCACGCAGGGTCCGACAACGCCGCCAGCATCAACCCCGCCTCGCCCAGATCAAACGCCGCCCCCTCCTCCAACCCCGCCTCGATCTCCCGCGTCGCCCGCCGCATCGCCGCCTCCACCCGCACCCAGTCCGCGTTGCCCACCCACCCCATCCGCCGCGCCTCGGTCAACGCCAGCAACGCCGCCGCACGCTCCAGCCCCTCGGCCGGCCGAACCACCGCCGTCTCCACGCTCGGCTCCGCCCCCGCGCCCACCAGCCCGACCGTCGTCACCCGACGCACCAAAAAACCCGCCAGCCGCTGGCCCGCGTCCCGCGCCTGCTGCGTCGTCGCCGCCCCCGCCGCCATCTCCATCGGCAGCCCGCGGTCGTACACCTGCGCCACCCCGCCCAGGCTCGGCCGCGCCACGTGCACCACCGAAAAGGCCTCCACCCGACGCTCCTGTCCCAACGCCTCACTCGTCGCCGACGACCACTGCCGCCGCGCCCCCAGGTTCGCCGCCAGGCCCCAGCCGGGCCACGCCACCGACACCTCCGCCAAACGCCCCTGCCCAATCACCGACCGCAGCCCCTCCCGCCCCGGCCGCCAGCCCGACGCCGACGCCCCGCCCGCCGTCCGCAGACGACGCGCCCCGAACCCCAACTCCAGGCTCGCCGTCAGCCGATCCGCGATGTCTGGCCACTCCAGCCAAGGCGGCAACCCCCCATCGCCCTCCGCCGCCGCACGCTCCACGCCCTCGCCGTCCGCCGCCCGGGCCGACGCCCCCGCACGAGCCCGCGCCCGCGCCGACGCCTCGTCCAGCCGACGCCGCGCCCCGTCCATCGCGTTCTCCGTCGCCGTCCGAAGCAGCCCGACCAGCTCCGTCTCCCGATCCGCGTCGCCCTCCAGCCGCGTCAACGCCTGGCCGACCCCCATCAGCCGCCCCTCCAGCCGCAGCACCACCCGCACCCCCACCACCCCCCGCCGCCGCATCGCCGTCACCGGGTCCCCCGCCATCGCCTCCACCGAACCCCGACGCACCCACCCCTGCACCAGCCCGTACGCCAGCAACCCGTCCGCCCCCGTCACCGCCGCCTCGCCGCGCTCGCTCGCCCCGCCCGCCACCTGCGCCCCCGCCACGCCCGCGACCGCCAACGCCACCACACTCACCCAGGCCGCACAACCCCAACCCGCCGCCACCCGCCGCCACGCCCCGCCCACGCCCGCAAGCGTGTGGCGTCCACGCCACATCGCCGCCACGCCAACGTTTCGCCCACGCCTCGAAAGCCCCGAAGCCCAATTCTTACCCAGGTTGCCATTCAGATATAAATCCATGCACATCACAGGCTTAAACCGTCCTTTGCTCAACTCGGCGCGGCTGGCACCGGCGTTGACAGCATACCTGCATGGCGACCCGCACCCTGCAACGCGTCTTCGACTTCACCTCCCCCCGCCGCGCCGCCAAGCGCAAGATCGCCCTCCTCGCGGCCCTGTGCTTCCTCGCCCTCTGCTAAACCGCCGCACGCCGCGACCGACGCAGACACCCCCCCACCAACCCCGCCGCCACCAGCGCCGCTGCGCCCGGCTCGGGCGTCACGAACCCAACCGACCGCCCAAAGTCCGCCGCCCACACCTCCGGCATCCGCAAGTCGCCGTAGGTCGCGTAGCGCGTATCGATCAGACGGCTCTGCTCAAAGAAAATGTGGTTGTGGGTGTAGGCGTAGTTCACTGAGCCCGGCCACGGCGTCGCGTTATCCCAAAGATCCACCACGGGATTCCTCATCAGCTGGGTCGACCAAAATGGCATCAGGTCGTCGCTGCTCACCGAGGACCAATCGCTCGCCCTGGAGTAGCTCGACGGGCTCACGAACGCACCCGCGAGGTAGTCGCCCTCCATCAGCATCTGATAACGCTCCGTGCGCCAGCGATCCGTCGGCGGCATCGCAAACTCCGACCCAGATTCCACAGAACCCGAGCCCTCATCTCCGTTCGACGTCGAGGCCCAGTGCGGCGGCGGCGTGCCGACCGGCTGGCCAAATGAGTTAATCGCCTCCCCACTCTCAAACACCGGCACCGTCCCCGGCGTCACCGCGAGCTGCGCCACCGTCTCCGTCGCGTGGCCGCCGACCAACGCGTTGCCCAAGTCGGCAATCCCCGCCGTCGACAGCACCCCGCCGCCATCCACGTTCGTGCCCGGCATCGCCAGCGAACCGCCGATGAACGCGCTGTCCGCCCACGTCGTATCCACCGCCCCGGACCACAAGGCACCCTCGCGCCCAGTGTCTAAAATCCCGGAAAAACCAAGCGAATCGAACGCAAAGATCGGCTGATCGGTCACGTTCGTCACGTCGAACGTGTACAGATCGAACGCCACGTTGGCCGGATCGACAAAGCCGCCCACGAACTCGAACGCATAGTCAAACGACCCAGGCACCACCTCTGCGCCGGTCGCATAAGACGCCGAGCACGCCACCACGCACGACCCCAGAACTTGCTTCAACACGAGCACGCCTCCGGATCAAGCCTCTCGTTCAATCGTCAACACATCACGCCAACGCACGAACACGCCCGCAACTCAAGGGCGAACGCATTTGTTTATACCGCGCCCGACCGAAGCACACGAAGCCCGCACACGCCAAGCCCGGCCGCGAGCAACGCCAGCGAAGTCGGCTCGGGAATCTTCGATGCGAAAAACGAGCCAATGTTGTTGCCGCCCGAGTTGAACGCAAAAGCATTCAAATCGAACCCAACCACCGCGCCCTCTGTGACCGTCAAAACCGCGACGGTCTCGGTCGCCCCGTCGACCACGATCGGCGATCCCAGGTTGGCGAACGCAGAAGCCGAAAGCTCGGAAGCCGAATCGACCACCGTCCCGGGGAACGCGGGGTCGCCCAGCACAAAAAAGCTGTCGCCAACCGGGCGACCCGAGGGCGGCGCGAACGCGTTGAACTCGAGGTCAGCTGTGGGACTCGAGAGTTGCGAACCCTCGAAGAAGGTGCCCTCGGTCACGGTCAGCCGGAACGAATCGAAGGCGAAGATGTCCTCGCCCGTGAGATTGGTGACGTTGAAGTGATAGATGTCGGCCGTGGTCAGCATGCTGCCGCTGACGATCGGCACGCCCTCGCCGACGAGCACAAACTCGCAATCCAGCACGGCAAAGGCTTGAAATGAGACAGACGTCGCTGCGACGGCGGTAAGCACGACTTTCGCAAGCATCGGAATCCTCCTGCGGCGGGTTGGCGTGGTTTGAGCCCGGAATTCCCAAATCATATCTCCGGGCGCCCGAAAAAAAACAGGGGCCGCCCTTAAGGACGGCCCCTGCCGAAGTCACAATCTGTCGAGAATCAGCACTCAGGCCGAGCGACGACGACGCAGGCCGGCGATGGCGAGGCCAGCGGCGGCGAGAGCGAGCGACGCGGGCTCGGGGACCGGAATGATCGGGCCGATCGATTCACCCAGGCCGTTGAAGCCGGAGGCATCGCCGAAGTTGAAGGAAACCTCAGCACCTTCGGTGACGGTCAGCACCGCGATGGTGGCCGAGCCACCGGCGGGGATGAAAGCCGAGCCGAGGTTGGCGAGCGAAGTGGCCGACAGCTCGGTCGCGGTGTCGACGTTGTCACCGGGCGTGGCGGGGTCCGCAACGACAAAGAAGCTGTCGCCAACGAGGGCGCCGGCCGGGGGAACGAACGGGTTGAAGTCGAGTGACGACGAGGTGCTCGTGAAGTTGGCACCCTGGAGGGACGAACCACCGCTTACGGTGAACACGAGCGAGTCGAAGGCTTGGATATCTACGCCGGTGTTGTTGGTCACGACGAATTCGATGACGTCGCCGGTCAGGACGTTGAAGCCTTCGACAACGGTCGCACCGCTCTGGACGGGAACGAACTCACCGAAGATCTGAGCCGAAGCGGTACTGCTGACGACGACGGCCGCACCAGCGGCGAGAGCAAATTTAGAAAACATAGGGATCCTCCTGGACTGGGTAATCGCACTGAGCATGCCGAGCCACCTTGGCAAGGCTCAATGAAAATAACAGACAAGGGCTGTCCAACGGACAGCCCTTGCCAAATACTCATACCTGGTTGTGCGATTAACCAGTCTTTAGCGCTTCAGGCCGGTTAAGACCGACCACGAAGGCTCAGGCCCGACGGCGACGCAGGCCAGCGATCGCCAGACCAGCGGCGGCGAGAGCCAGCGAAGCGGGCTCGGGAACCTCAACGACAGGACCGATCGTCTCGCCAAGGGCGTTAACGCCGGTGGCGTCGCCGAAGTTGAAATCGATGGTCGCACCCTCGGTCACGACGAGCACGGCCACGGTCGCGGTGGCACCATCGACGATGTACGGCGAGCCGAGGTTGGCGATCGCGGTCGCCGAGAGCTCGGAATCGGTGTCGACGTTCACGCCGGGCGTCGCGGGATCGGGGGCGACGAAGAAGCTGTCAGCCACGAGGGCACCATCCGGGGGAACAAACGGGTTGAAGTCCAGAACCGGTGAGCTACTTGAGAAGTTCGCACCCTGAAGCAGCGTGCCACCGCTCACAGTGAAGACCATCGCGTCGAAAGCGAAGATGTCTTGCCCCGAGCTATTGGTGACATCGAACGTGTACACGTCGGCGTTCAGTTGAGCGAAACCTTCGACAACAGCGACGCCATCTTCGGTCTGAATAAGCTCACCGAAGATTTGGGCCGAAGCACCAAAGCCGAGGGTGGTCGTAACGGCCGCGGCGGCGGCGATCTGCTTGAACATACTCATCCTCCTGACAGGGATAGGGACTTCTGATCACGTGCCACCTTTGGCAACGCTGTCGTTAGTATGACCCCAGCATGAGCGGAATGCAAGCATTGCGTGAGGACAGCCTGTGTTTTTTGTCTTTCTCACATAGTTAGCTTGCACATTGTGAACATTAACGTAGCTCTGGGCAAACTGGCGAACGCCCGTTGCGTAAGAGTCGCATCGCGGGCTGGTTTTGGGGGTTTGGGCAAGGCTTCGTCGCCTCCCGGCGCATGAAAAAGGCCGCCCCTGAGGGCGGCCTTATGTAAGAAGCAGTGGATTTTGCGGCGGGCCGATCAGGCCGAGCGGCGGCGACGCAGGCCGGCGAGGCCCATGCCGGCGGCGACCAGAGCCAGCGAGGCGGGCTCGGGGATCGCGGCGTTGGCGACCACGGGGCCGGTGCCGAAGCCGAAGTTGGCGGCGAGGATGGCCAGGTCGGAGGTGTCAATGTTGCCGTCCTCGTTGAAGTCGCCGATGGAGATGCCGCCGATGACGCCCATGCCACCGAAGTTGGCCGCGAGGATCGCCAGGTCGGAGGTGTCGACCTGGCCGTCGCCGTTGGCGTCGCCGGGGACCAGGCTGCTGATGAGGTCGCCGGTGATCAGGATGTTGTCGAAGACGAAGAACTGGTCGCTCCCGTTGATGATCCCGCGAAAGTCAAGCGTGAGCGTGTTGCCGGTGTCAGCAATGTCCGCGGTCACGGTCACGAACTCGTCGTCGAGTTGGGTGGAGGTCCCGGACGTCACGGCAAACAGCGGGTCCCGATACGCGGCGATCTCTTGATCCTCGAACCCTCCGTCAGCGTAAGCGCGAGTTTCGTTGCTGGGGTTGCTCAACAGCGGCTCGGGGATGAAACCGTCCTGAGCGACATCGTCACCGTCGAGCCCATTGTCGTCGGGGTGGTAACCGATCGACCCAATCGGGCCAAACGCGATCAGGTCATTCCAGTCGCCTTCATCAAAGAAATCGAAGAAAAACTCTGACGTGGAGCCGGATTCCAAGTCAATGTCATAAAGGATGTCGGCGTCGTCTTGAGACTCGTCAATAAAGACCTGGATGGGGGTCTCTTGCGTGCCGCCGTCGATGGTGGTCCGGAAATCGGCGTAGTCTTCGAAGTCGGACATGCCCGGGTCGGATGCGCTAAACCGGCCCATCGCAGCGAAGTCCACGCTGATCTGCAGGTTCTCGTAGCCGGAGACGTCGAACGTCCACTGAGCCGTCACGAAGCCCGAGTTGTCGTTGTTCTCGGTGTCCGCCAGAACCACGTAGTTGTCGGTCTTGGTCGTCTCGATGATGCCTTGAACATCGGGGAGAAACGCGCCGGCCGACTGGTCGACTAGGTCGAATGGAAGGCCGCTGCTCTGGCCCTGGGCGATGCCGAAAAGGTCGAACGGGCTGTCGGGAAAGCGGGGGGACGGGTCGCCGCCAAACCCTAAGTTCGCGTTGTTGTCGGGGGTAAAGACCTGCGTCAGGGGCGTGAAACCGCCGTTGGTCGTGCCGCCGTCGAAATCGACACCGGCGATGGGGGTCGAGGCCTGCGAGAAGCCTGCGGCGACGCCGCAGACCGCCAGGATCGCAATCAGCTGAGAAGTCTTAAACATTTTTAGTTTCCTCCTACGTGGGTTAAGCATCAAACATTGGCAACCGCCAAACTCTAAAAGCAAACGCAGTACTTACGGACCGCTTACTACGCGGTCGAATGGCAATCGAATGAACGCACCCCAGACCATATCGCCACCCGCCGTTTGATAAATCGTTGGTGGCACTGGAAATGGCGTTGGCGGCTGGGCGGTGATTGCCGAGTCGTCTGTATGGATTGGAAGCCCAGCATCCTCGCCCTTAAATGTCGAGGCATGGCCGTCTACAAACCCGACGTTTGTGTTCTCGCCGCCGTGTCTTGCGCGGTCGATGTTGAGGTAGTTGACTTCAGAGACACGGAAGTCAGGCTCGCCAAAGTACACCGCCGTCGAGAGGTCGGTGATATCGGTGATCCGCGTGTGCGGCAAAAACCAACCGCCGGGCTCGTCGAAGTTAATCCCGCCAATCGACGGGTAAAAGTTCATGTCGACATCGCTAAACCCGTCGCCATCGGTGTCTCGGCCGTGGCCGCCAAACGACGCGGACCCGTTCAGCATTCCGTTCTGGGCGTAGTGAAATAAGTTGCCGTTTGCCGTCGTGTTGGTTTCGACTTGCCGGGTCTCACTTGCAAGCGTCGGACAAAACCAAATGGTCGTGCTCTCGTTGTAACCATCGGTGGTGCTGGCGACCGCAGTGAATGCTTCGCCGTAGGGCAACTGCCCGACCAGCGGCGGGAGTTCGTTGTACCAGACGCCGGTCGAGGGGTCTCCGACTGCGCCGTTCGAAGCGTCGCCGCCAGCTTCGTCTTGCAGAGTCCCGGAGAAATCGCGAGGCAGGAAGTCGTCGCTTTGCGACGTGTACACAGCCGCTGCGATCCCCCACTGACGAATCGTTGACAAGCACTGCAAGGTGCGTGCGGATTCGCGCGCCGAGCCGAGGACGGGCAAAAGGATGCCGATGAGCAGGGCGATGATGGAGATCACCACGAGCAGCTCGATCAGGGTGAAAGCCCGGGGGCGGGGCTGAGCGGGGGCGTACGATGAGTGGTGCATGGGCTTCTTCCGAGGGAGTCCAGTGACCGTCCCAGCATAGGAGGCAGGCAGCGTCCGATTGCTTGGTTTCGATTAGCTTTTGGTGAGGGTTTGGGCGCGGCGGGGGCGGGTGGCGAGGGCTGCGCCACTCAGTGCGGCCAGGGCGATTGCGGTGCTCGGCTCGGGGACGGCGGCGGCGGCGACCGGGGCGGTCGCGGCGGGCGTGCCCTGGCCGAAGTTGAAGGCGAGGATGGCGAGGTCGCTGGTGTCGACGACCGAATCGCCGTTGAAGTCGCCGGTCTGCCAGGCGAGGCCGGCCTGGCCGAAGTTGAAGGCGAGGATGGCGAGGTCGCTGGTGTCGACCAGGAAGTCGAGATTGGCGTCGCCGCCGTAGGTGACAAGGCCCTCGAGGGTGAGGGCGTCGTCGAGCTGGGTGGTGGTGGCGCCGGCGACGTCTTCGTCGGAGACTTCGAGGTCGAAGACGGCGGAGAAGTCGCCGACGGTGGTGGTGTCGAGGGTGACGTTGAAGGCGAGGGAGGAGCCGGCCTCGATGCCGGGGGTGGCGGCGAGGTCGATGGCGAGGGACGAGCCGGTGGCGGTGTCGAGGGTGACGGCGTCGAGGTCGAGGTCGGCGGTGTAGCCGGCGGTGTTCTCGAGGTTGTGCAGGGCGAGGGCCTGCTGGACGCTGCCGCCGCCGGAGCCGAGGGCGACGATGCCGAAATCGACGCTGGTGGCGTCGTCGTCGGACACGGCGTCGAACGAGGCGTTCGAGGGGTCGAGGAAGGTGGCGGTGTAGTCGACCTGGACGTCGGCGTAGCTGCCCTCGCCGGCGAGGCCGGAGCCGCCCTCTTCGGCGGTGGTGACGGGGATGCCGATGGAGCCGGCGAGGTTGTCGGCGGTCGACCCGGCGTTGGCCGAGGCCGTGGTGAGGGTGTACGAGGCGGTGTCGGAGGCCTCGTCGAATAGCGGGACGCCGCCAACGGCAGATGCGGTGAGCACGCCGTTGGCGGCGTTGGCGGCGGTATTGATGCGGGTTCGCTCGTTGTCGGAGCCCGAGGTGGCGAGGTCGACGTTGGCCTGGACGGCGGTGCCGACGATGGAGGTGCCCAGATCGACGGGCCCACCGACCTGCGTGACCTCGCGCTGGCTCACGACCGAGCCGATGAGGAACACGGCGTCGTCGCCGTCTTGAGCGCCGAAGCCGGGCCCGGCGCCGGTGGTGACATCGAGGTTGTCGATGACGACCTGCGCGAAGCGGAAGCCGGGCGTGGCGGTGTCGAGCGTGTCCTCGAAGCCGACGTTGAGGGTTTGGTCGGGAGCGGCACCGAGGGCGAAGGCGTTGTAGCTGCCTTCGAGGTCGGCGGTCGCGCCGCCGCCGGACGTGACGCTGAAATACGTGCCGTCGCTGCCGGACTTGGAGATCGTGACGGCGGCCGAGCCGAACTGCGACGCGGATTGGCCTTGGAACACGCGGCCGAGGTCGGCCCCGACGGAGGTCTGGCCGTTGGCGCCGGGGATGACATCCGGGCCGGTGAGGGTGACCTGCGTGTCGTTGTTTTGATCGACGTAGACCGAGTGGACGAGCCAGGGATTGTCGATGAAGGCGTTGCGGTTGTTGGTGAAGTGGTTGTTGGTGGTGGGGGTGCCGTCGCGTTCGGTGAAGTTCTGCGCGTAGATGGCGTGGTTGCGGCGGCGTTCGAATTCGTCGGGGGCGTCGGCGTAGTTCCAGGCGACGAGCGAGCTGAGGTCGCCCATGAAGTTGCCGGTCGGGAAGTTGTCGGTCAGGGAGATGCCCAGCGACGGGCCGTAGACGGTTTCGGAGTAGAAGAGGGATCGGGCGATGTCGCCCTTGTCGGTGTCGCCGGGGAAGTAGTAGTTGCCGACGGTGCCGTGGCTGCCGGTGGTGCTGTCGAAGCCGAAGGCACGGTTGCCGCGGTTGGAGTTGATGGTGGGGTCGGCGGGTCGGAGGGCAAAGGGGTCGCCGAGGTTGCCGAACGAGCCGTTGGAGGCCGAGCCGGGCTGACGGGACTGGGGCCAGACGTGCTCGCGGTTCCAGGTGAAGCCGCTGTCCCAGCTGCCGTCGACCGAGGAGCGGTCGTAGACGAGCAGGATGTTGCCGGGGTTGTCGAGGTCGGCGTCGGTGACCTCGGCCATGTCGCGGAACTCGCCGTAGCTGCGGAGCACCTGGCCGTTGAGCATGATGGTGCGGAGCTGGCTCTGGAGCGTCGAGCCGGTGCCCGTGGCGTTGTCGTAATAGGTCGCGGGGGCTGCCCACGGGTCGTTGGCGACCGCCCGATCGGCCGCAGCCAGGCAGAAGACGAGCGAGAACACAGCGATCGCCAGCGGCGTGGTGCGGTTCAGAGACATCGGTTGGTGGACTTTCCGGCCTAGCGGCCTACCCCAGCGGCAGCGTGGAAAGGCCCGGCGGTTATGGCATAGGACGTCACCGGGCCGAGGAAGAAAAGTAAAAGAACACGCCCGGAGCGCCAAGGCTCCGGGCGTGCTTTCTAACAATTCTCAAATCTGCGGTCCGGTCGTGACGGCTCAGGCCGAGCGACGACGCAGGCCGGCGACGCCGAGACCGGCGGCCAGCAGAGCCAGCGAGGCGGGCTCGGGGATGACCGTGCCTTCGATGGTGATGTTGTCGAAGCGGTTGTTGCCGCTGGAACTGGTGGTCGAGCCACCGTCCAGGGTGATGCGGAAGATCACGCTCGACTGATCGTCAACGGCCGTGACGGCGCTGAGATCGTAGGTTTCGGTGGCCCAGGACGAGCCCAGCGAGCCCGAATCGGTGCCGACCAGCACGAAGTTGGTGCCACCATCGATGGAGTACGAGAACGCCCGGCTATCGAAGCCCGTGGATGTGCCACGCTGGGCCCAGGAGACGATGATGTCCTCGAAGTTGTCGGTCGAGACGGTCAGGTCGATCGACATGCCGTTGTTGACGCCGCCAGAGCCGTTCTGCGGGGCCAGCGAGCCGCCCGAGGAGACGCTGGGCTGCGCGTTGACGGTCGTGCCAGCGAAGCTCTGGATCGTGTCGAAGACGCCCGAGGTAGCGCTGGTGTCGAAGTCAGCGAGCGTGAGGCTGCCCGCGCCGAGGTCGGCGGCCTGGGGGAAGTCGGTCGTTTCAAAGCCGAAGCCGCCACCGGGCAGCGAGTTGCTGTTCTGGTTCCAGTAAGCGATGACGTCGGCCGAGGCGTGAGCACCAACAAGGCCAACACAGGCAGCCGCAGCCACCGACAGAGCAGAAGTCTTAAACATTGTTTCCTCCAAAGTGAGTGTGTTTCTTCCAAACGGAGTGCGCAGGCACTGTTGGAGGGAAGAGTAGAGTCGCCCTATTACGCGGCGGTGAGGCTCATGTTTTGAATATGTTTAACTTTGAGAATGCGGCGTGAACAATTCGCCGACCTATCCGCACGGCCTGCGCAATCGTCTGCCCAGCTTCGCTAACCGTTTGCACATGCAACCACAGATCGGCCGCACGCGCTGCGTGCGTTACGCCGCGGCCGGCGAATCGATCCGCACCACCAACGGCTCGTCCGCATCCTCGTCCGCGTCCTCGTCCGCGTCGATCGTCACTGCCGCACCCTCGGCCACGTCCCCGGCGATGATCGCCCGGCCGACCCGCGTCTCCAGCTCGTGCTGCAGGTACCGCTTCAGCGGCCGGGCGCCGTAGATTGGGTCGAACCCGGCTTGAGCGATGTGCCGCCGCGCCGCGTCCGTCAGCTCCAGCGTGATCCGCCGATCGGCCAGCCGGGCCTGCAGGTCGGCCGCGAGCAGGTCGACGATCCGCTCGATCTCCGCCAGCGTCAGCGGGCTGAACAGCACCACGTCGTCCACGCGGTTCAAGAACTCCGGGCGGAAGTGCGCCCGCAGGTCGGCCATCACCTGGTTGCGTGCCTGCTCGGAGACCTGCCCGGTCGACGCCGTGACCGCGTCGTCGAGCAGGTACTGGCTGCCGAGGTTGGACGTCATGATGACCACCGTGTTCTTGAAGCTCACCGTCCGCCCCTGGCTGTCGGTCAGCCGGCCGTCGTCGAGCAGTTGCAGCAAGACGTTGAACACGTCCGGGTGCGCCTTCTCGACCTCGTCGAACAGCAGCACCGCGTAGGGCTTGCGTCGCACCGCCTCGGTGAGCTGGCCGCCCTCGTCGTGGCCGATGTACCCCGGAGGCGCGCCGATCAGCCGCGACACCGCGTGCTTCTCCATGTACTCGCTCATGTCGATCCGCACGAGGTTGTCCTCGCTGTCGAACAACGAGCCGGCCAGTGCCTTGCACAGCTCGGTCTTCCCCACGCCCGTCGGCCCAAGAAAGATGAACGAGCCGATCGGCCGACGCGGGTCCTTAATTCCCGCCCGCGCGCGGATCACCGCGTCGCTCACCAGCTTCACCGCTTCGTCCTGGCCGATCACGCGCTCGTGCAGCACCTGCTCGAGCTGCAACAGCTTCTGCCGCTCGGTCTCCACCAGGCGCGACACGGGGATGCCCGTCCAGTTCGCGACGATCTCGGCGATCTCTTCCTCGGTCACCGCCTCGGCGACCAGCGGCGCGTCGCCATCGGTCGACTCCTGCCCGGCTTGACCCTGCGCTTCGCGATGCTCGGCCGCGGCGAGCTGCTTCTCCAACTCTGGCAACCGGCCATACTGCAGCTCGGCCGCCTTCTCCAGGTCGTACCGTCGCTGGGCCTGCTCAATCTCCAGCTTCACGCGCTCGATCTCAGCACGCAGCGCGCCGGTCTTGTCCAGGTCCGCCTTCTCGCTCTCCCATCTGGCACGCAGCGCGTCCGCGTCCGTCCGCAGGTCGGCCAGCTGCTTTTGCAATTCGCTCAGCCGTTCCTTGCTCGCCGCGTCTTTCTCCTTTCTCAAAGCGGCTTCCTCGATCTCGAGCTGCATTACCCGGCGCGTGATCTGATCCAGCTCGGCCGGCATCGAGTCCATCTCCGTCCGCACCTTCGCGCACGCCTCGTCCACCAGGTCGATCGCCTTGTCCGGCAAAAACCGATCGGCGATGTACCGATCGCTCAGCGTCGCCGCCGCGACCAGCGCCGCGTCCTGGATCGCCACGTTGTGGTGCGCCTCGAACCGCTCGCGTAAACCACGCAAGATCGACACCGTGTCGTCCACGCTCGGCGCATCGACCTGCACCGGCTGGAACCTCCGCTCCAACGCCGCGTCCTTCTCGACGTGCTTGCGGTACTCGTCGAGCGTCGTCGCGCCGATGCAGTGCAGCTCGCCACGCGCGAGCATCGGCTTGAGCAGGTTGCCCGCGTCCATCGCGCCCTCGGTCTTGCCGGCACCAACAATCGTGTGCAGCTCGTCGATGAACAGCACGATCCGCCCGTCCGCCGACTTCACCTCGTTCAGCACCGCCTTGAGCCGTTCCTCAAACTCCCCGCGATACTTCGCGCCGGCGATCAGCGCGCCCATGTCCAAGGCAAAGATCGTGCGGTCTTTCAACCCCTCGGGCACGTCGCCGCGCACGATGCGCTGCGCGAGCCCTTCGACGATCGCCGTCTTGCCCACGCCCGGCTCACCAATGAGCACGGGGTTGTTCTTCGTCTTGCGCGACAGGATGCGAATCACCCGCCGCACCTCGTCGTCCCGCCCGATCACCGGGTCCAGCTTGCCGGACCGCGCCGCGTCCACAAGGTCGACGCCGTAGCGATCGAGCGCCTCGTACGTCGCCTCCGGGTCGGCCGACGTCACGCGTTGGTTGCCGCGCACGGCCGTCATCGCCTCGAGAAACGCATCGCCGGTCACGCCAAGGTCGATGAGCATCCGCCCCGTCGCGTCTGGCCCCTGGCCCTTGGCGGCGTCGATCATCCCCAGCACCACGTGCTCGACCGAGACGTACTCGTCTTTGAGCCCCTTGGCTCGCTTCTCCGCAGCCACCAGCGTCTCGTTGAGCTGCTGCGTGACGGCGACCTGGTTCGCCCCGGCCCCCGACGTCGCGCCCGGCCCCGAGACCGACGGCCGCCGGTCCAGCCGACGGTTCAGCTCGGCAATCACCACGTCCGCCGGCCGCTTCATCCGCTCCAGCAGCCGCGGGATCAGCCCGTCCTCCTGCGTGCACAACGCGAGCAACAGGTGGTCGGTATCCACGGCCGGGTGGCCCCGCTCCACGGCCATCGACTGGGCCTGCTGGAGGGCTTGCTGGGTCTTCTGAGTCAGGCGGTTGAAATCCATGCCCCACTCAAAGCAACCGCGGTGCCGCCTGTCGACGCGGGAAAACGGCGATCCGAGACCGAAAACAGGGTTTTTTGGGGAATCAAACCGCCAATCTGGCAGCCTCGGCGGCCAGGCATGCCCGCAGCCGGGCGAGGTCGTCGGGGAAGTCGTCCCGCCGGTTGGTCGTCTCCGCCGGGTCGGCGTCGAGGTCCCACAGGCTCCCCGGCGAGTCGCGGCCAACGTGCCGGGCATATTTAAACCGCCCGTCGCACACCATCTCCCAGTCGCCCAGCGCCGAATGCTGCACCTCCCGCGGCAACCCGCCGTGCACCGACAGCGGCCGCGCATCCATCTCGCCCGACACCGCCACGCCCCCCGCCGTCAGCAGCGACGCGCCGACATCGATCAGCTCCACCAAATCGTCCCGCACCTCGCCCGCCCCCACGCCAGGCCCCGCCACGATCAACGGCACCCGGACCGACCCCTCCAACGCCACCGCCTTCGTCCACCGCCCGTGGTCCCCCAGCATCTCCCCGTGGTCGGACGCAAACACCACCAGCGTGTCGTCCATCTCCCCGCGCTCGGCCACCCGCTCAAGCAACCGCGCGATCTGCCGATCGATCCACGAACAGCTCGCCGCGTAATGCAGCCGGTCGGCCGGCCAATCGCGAAACGCCACCGCCCCGGCCTTGTAGTTCACCGGCGGGGCAAAGTCCTCCATCGAATAACCCGCCAACGCCTCGGCCGGCGGGTCATACGGATCGTGCGGCCCGGGAAAATTCACCCACAGCAACCACGGCCGATCGCCCGGCGCACGATCCAACAAACGCAGCGCGTTGTCCGCCGCAAACGTGTCCGTGTGCGCATCGGCCGGCAACGCCGACGGGCGGGCCGGGCGCTGCAACGCCTTCTCCGGATGGTCCGCCAGGTGCGCGTCCAGCAGCCCGCGCTCGGCGAGCATCTTCGTGTACGGCTCCACCACCCCGCGACGCGCGCGATTCACCGCATCCCCCTTGCCCCGATGGTCGATCCCGTCGGCAAACCCAAGCGCCTCCATCACCGGCACATACCCCGTCGGGTTGTCGGCCGGGTCGGGCTTGAACAGGTCCGACTTGCCGCACGTCATCGTGTGATACCCCGCGTCACGCAGTAGGCGGAACACATTGGGCGTGTCGGTCGGCGTCGGCTGCCCGTTGCCGATCACGCCACACCGCCCGTACCGAACGCCCTGCGCCAGGCACGCCCGCGCCGGGGCGCACAGCGGGCTGTTGGTCCGACACCGCGTGTAGCGCGTGCCACGCGCCGCGAGCGCATCGATCGTCGGCGTCCGCACCGGCGCGTCGCCATAAATCGTGCCCGATCCGTCGTGACAGCCAAGCCAGTCCCACCGCCACTGGTCGGGGAACAGAAACAAAAGATTGGGCCGACCGCCGGGCATGGGCGGAGCTTAGCGTGGCGATCGATGCAAGATTCAGATCACCGCGCCCACGCAAGGTCGACCACTACCGCGTGGTGATCCGACCCCAGCTTCGGGCCCACGTCACGATCGACCGTCGCCAGATCGGCCGAGTGCACGACGTGATCGATCGGGATGCCCAAGCCCAACGGCGTCAACTCGCCCGGCCACGTCGCCGACCAGCCGTACCCACGCTGCGAGTTCACCAGACCTGCCCTTGAGAAGGGCGCAAACGCCGAACCGAACGGTGTTGCGTTGAAGTCCCCCGCCACGACCGCGCCAACGCCGCGCTCCGCCCGACCCTCCGCCCACTCCGCACACCACGCCAGCTGTTCGCGGTTGTCCGTCGCGCGGGCCCAGCCGATCGGCGGGATCGGGTGCGTGAGCAACACCGTGACCGGCCGATCGTCCAGCGTCAGCTCGGCCTCGATCATCGGCAACGCCCAAGGCGTGTTATTCGCATACACCACCCGCGCCATCGCCGACGACACGCCCGGCCGCGGCCGATCCCGCTCCAGCAACACCAACCCGAAGTTGTCCGACCGGGCCTGCGCCGTCACCAACCGATAGCCCTCCAACTCCCTCAGCGCGGCCACCCAACGATCGTCCGTCTCCAACAGCCCGATCAGGTCGGCCTCGCCGTCGGCCAGGTAGGCCAACACGTCGCCCTTCCGCGGGTTGTCGGTCAGCACGTTGAACACCACCAGCCGAAGCGGCGTCGCGCCGTCCACGGCCGGCGCATGCCCGCCGAGGTAAAGCGACGCCATCGGCGCCCCGTTCAGCACCAGCGCGGCCAGCGCCGCCGACCCAAACCACCACCGCCGCCGGATCGCAAGCCACGCCAGCCCGACCGCCGCGCAGACAAACAGAAACCGCCGCGGGTGCGCCAACAGGTCCAGCGTCCAGTGCCAACGCCCGGCGTAACCCAGCGTGCTGACGAACGCCAGCAGCCACATCGCCTCGAAGACCCGTCGATCGATCCCCGCCGGGAGGAATCCTCGCCGCGTCGGCCTCGCTTCATCCACCCCCGCTGCCCCACCGCCCTCGGCCACCGCTTCGCTCATGGCGGAAATACGCCGCCCAACCCCTCACGGATCGCTCGATCTCGCAACCGAATCAATCCGTCGGCAGATACACCCACAACGCCGGCTTGCCCGAGTTGCAGTGCACCGCCCGACCCAGCAAGCCCAGCCCGGCGTGCCCGAGGTATACCGCCGTGCGCGCGAGGTCCCACGCCGCCAGGCCTGCGCTTCGCCCGCCCTCGCCGCCGCGGCGGGACACGCTGGGGATCGGGTGGAAGATCGCTTCGACCCCCGCCGACCGATCGACCTGCCCGTCCTGCATCGCGTTGAGCTTGCTCGTCGTCGCGTCGATCACCGCCCGGTCCACGCCCTCGGCCGCCAGTCGCTCGTCGATCGCCCGCACCGCTCGCCGCGAGAACGTCGGCAGCACCAGCAGCCCCCCAAACGACCACAGCGTGAACCACAGGCTCAGCTCCACCGTCCCGCCCGCCGTGCCCAGCGACGCGTTGCCCGTCAGCCACGCCGCCAGCGCGACGCCGACCAACACAAACGACACCGCCGCGACACGCCCACGCCGCCACAACCCAGACGCCACCGCCGCCTCGCGCCGACGCGTCGCGCACGCCAGTTCGTCGTCGCTCAGCACCTCGCGCCAGTGCGCCGCCGCCAGCGACCCGCTCGGCCACGCCACCCCTTCGATCCCACCCGTAAACGACTCGTCCCCCGACCGCGCCTCACGCCGCGCAAGCAACGCGCCGTCCGCGAGCTCGGCACGCCTCAACGCAAGCGGCGCGACCGCTCGCGCCAGCGTCGTCCGCAGCGCCAACTGACCCAGCATCGCCGCCGCCGCCACGCCCACCGTCAGCCACGCCTCGCCGAAGTGCCCCGCGATCGTCATCAAACCCGCCAACCCGAACAGCAACGCGCCTTGAACTACAACCCCGCGCAGCCAACCGAACGCAAACGCGACCACCCCCGACGTCGGCCGCCCGTACCGCCGCGGCAACACGTACCCGCCGAGCCAATCAAACGGCAGCTGCAACAACGCGTACACCCCGAGCCACACCGCCAGCCGGCTCACCAGCCCGCCGGGCGTCAGGTTCCCGTACCACCCCTCCGGCAGCCCGACCCACAGCGCCGCCGACGACGCGACCACCATCGTCCCCACGCACGAGATGCCCACGCACAGCCGCGCCCGGCCGTAGCCATCGGCCCGTTCTTCCGGCACGATCCCCATCGCAAGCGTCGTCATCCCTAAGACTAGGCCCGCGCATTCACCGCATCGCCCGCCGCGCCGCAACCGCCACGCGCTGCGATCATTCGCCGCGATCGCCGACCACCCCGCCGCGCTCCCGCAGCAAGCTCGCCATCTCGTCCCGACCGCGGTCGATCGCGTAATCCAGCGGCGTCCAACCCGACTCGCCGGCCCGCGCATTCACGTCCGCGCCCCGATCGATCAACAGCTCCGCGACTTCCCGGGGCGACGACCACTCGCCGCAGTGGTGCAGCGGCCGCATGCCGTCTTCGGTCGGGTTGACCGCCTCGAAGTCGGCCCCCGCATCCAGCAGGGCCTCGACAATGACCACAGCGTTGCCGGGATCCCGCCGGTTGCGCACCGCCCAGTGCAGCGCGGTCATCCCCTCGGGGTCGGGCTCGGTGGCGAGCGACGCGTCGTCGGCGAGCAGGGCTTGCACCCGATCGAGCATGCCGAGCGTGCACGCGGAGAACAGGTCGACGCGAGCGCCCTTCTCGATGAGATAGTCGGCGACAGCCTCGCCCTCGTGGAACTTGCCGTAGACGCAGGCGGCGCGGTACATGAGCGTGCGGCCCTTCACGTCGACCTCGTTGAAGACCCAGCCGCGCTCGTCGGCCTCGCGTTTGACTTCGCTCAGCAGGCCCGCCCGCGCCGCGGTCTGCAGCGAACACATCGCGCCGCGTTCGACCAGCAGCCGCGCGATCGCGTGTTCGGCCGGCTTGTGCCAGACGCACATCCCCGCCACCGCCTCGACGGCCGAGCCGGCCCAGCCGGGCGACCACGGGTTGCAGTTGGCCAGCCGCGGCTCCCGGTCGAGCATGCGGCGGACGCGGTCGATGTCGCCGCCTTTGCCGACCAGGGCCTTGCCGAAATCATTGAGCATTTCGGCGGGGATCCCCGCGTTGGCCTCACCCGCGTCCTTGGTCGCCGCGCGCACGATGGCGAGTTCGTCGAGGTTCTGCTCGAGCCATTGTCGCGCGGTGAACGGGCCTTTGACACCGTCGTAGAACTTGATGCTTCCCTCGACGGTCCAGTTGATGTCGTTGCCGAGCCGCTCGACGAGCGACTTGAGCAGCGTCCGGCCGTAACCCATCCACGAGTCGATCGCGTGGAAGATCGGCGACTGCCCGCCGAACGTGTCGCCCTCGTCGTCGGTCACGACGTCGGCCTGGGCGTTGATGTTCGCCCCGCGATCGAGCAGCAGATCGACGCACTCGGCCTCCTGGAAGTCGATCGCGAGGTGCAGCAGCGTCGCGCCGCGCAGCCGCATGTGGCCGTACGGCATGTCGGAGTAGCGGCGGTGGACGAGGTCGGGGTCGGCGTCGAGCAGCAGGCGCAGGCCGCGGTGCTTGGGCTCGTTGCGGCCGCGGACGTAGGTGCCCAGCCAGTGGGACATCACGCCGTGCTTGCCGTACTTGGTGTCGATGGGCGCGAAGGTGACGTCACAGCCGGCGTCGAGCAGGAAGGCCAGGCCTTCGGGCTCGAGGCCCTCGCCGGTGAGGAACACGATGGGGCCGTAGCCGGCGGAGCCGTACTGCCCGTCGGGGTCGGCGCCGTGATCGAGCAAGAGCCGAGCGATCTCGCCGCGCTCGTCGAAGCGGAGCGCGGAGCAAGCCAGCGCGAGATCGAGGTCGTGCTGCGTGAACTCGCCGGACGCGAGGATGGCTTTGATCTGGTCGAGATCGCGCGCGTTGACTGCCTTGGGCAGTTCCTCGAACGCGTCGCGAGACGCCTGGCGGCTCATCGTCGCCACGACGCGTGTCAGCTCGACCCAATCGCGGCAGCCGTACTCCTTGACCAGCAGGTGCTGGGCCTTGGCGAGGGTGAGGTCGGGTTGTTGTTTGGCGCGTCGCTTGGCCTGCTTCTGCAGGTGCTCGAGCGACGGGTTGACGGGGAAGTGCTTGCGCGCCGACGAAGAAGTGGGCCGATCGGCCATAGGGAAACCCTTTCCATCAGCGCTCGCGGTCCGCCGTCGACGAGCAGGAAAAGGTTGAGGATGTCACGCGTGGGGCTCGCGCCCCGGAGGGAACAGTGGGTGGGTTGAACCCTTTCCGCGGACAGGCGGCCTCCCAATCGGCCGGCCTCAGCATCGCCCAAGTCGACGGGAATTGCAAGGCGATCGATCCGCCCCGAGGTCGTCGGTCGGTTTGAGCGTGCGGCGGCGCGGGCTTGGCGGGTCAGGCCAGCGCGGGCGTGTCGGCGGTGAGATCGCGGAGGCGTCGGGTGAGCCGGTCGACGAGGTCGGGCTGCGTGCCGGCGAGGTCGTGCTGTTCGAGGGGATCGGCGTTGAGGTCGTAGAGGCGGCGGGGCTTGCCGTCGAAGCCGACGACGAGCTTGTGGCGGTCGTCGGTGACGAGGACTTGCCAGGACTTGAGGCCAAGGAGCTGATGGTCGCGGGCCGTGCCGCCGTGGGTAGGCAGCGGGCGGGCGTCGAAGTGGTCGGGAACGGGCAGCCCGGCGGCGGTGAGCAGGGTCGGGCCGATGTCGATCAGCTCGACGAGGTCGTCGCGGACGTGCCCCCTCGGGACGCCCGGGCCGGCGAGGATGAGCGGGACGTGGACCGAGGGCTCGTGCGGCACTTCCTTGTACCACCGCCCGTGGTCGCCGAGCATCTCGCCGTGGTCGGAGGCAAGGACGACGAGCGTCTTGCCGGCCTCGCCGCGTTGTTCGACGGCGTCGAGGATGCAGCCGATCCAGTGATCGACGTGCGTGCACAGCGCGGCGTAGGCCCGACGCAGGGCCTGGTGGTCGTTGTCCGCATCCGGGTGCAGCGGGTCGGGGAAGCCGACGCCTTCGTAACGCGCGAGGAACTCGGCGGGCGGGTCGAACGGCTCGTGCGGGCCGGGGAAGTTGACCCACAGCAGCCAGGGGTCGTCCGTGCCGGCGGGCCAGTCTTCGAGGAAGCGCAGCGCGCGGGATGCGCAAAAGCCATCGGAGTGATGCTCGGACGGAACGGGGCTGGGATGAGCGGGGAGTTGCTTTTTCAGCCGGCGAGGCTGGGCGCGGCGGTCCCAGTCGTCGCGCAAGGCCTGCCAGACCGCCGGGTCACTCTGCCGCGTGGCGTGGCCCCAGAGCTCGGTCGGCTGGTCGGGGGTCGACCAGAGGATAGCGCCGCCCTTGCCGTTTTGATTCGCCGAGTGGGTGAAGCCGAAGCGGCCGATGTCGCGGGACCAGCCGTCGAGGCCGAGCGGTCGGCCGTGGGCGAGCAGGTCGGTCTTGCCGGTGCAGGCGGTGCGGTAGCCGGCTTCGCGAAGCCTTCGAAAGACGGTGTCGGCCTCGGCGGCGTCGAGCTGATCGCCGTTGCCGCGGACCGGGCATCGGTGGTAGCGCACCCCGGTTGCCAGGCAGGCGCGGGCGGGCTGACACAGCGGACTGTTCGTGCGGCACTGGGTGAAGCGCGTGCCTTGTGCCGCGAGGCGATCGATGTTCGGCGTCTCGACCTTCGCGTCGCCGTACGCCGAATCGGTGACGTGACCGAACCAATCCCATCGCCACTGATCTGGGAACAGAAAGAGCAGGTTCGGCGGCGTGTCGGACACGGCCGCAAGATTAGCGGATGCCCACGCCGCTTGGCCGCGGCCAAGGCGTATGGGCGCGCCGCGTCGCGGGCGAGTCACGCACGCTCACAGGTGGATCATCCGCCCCTCGGTCCCCAGCGCCGCTTCGTGGGTCGTCTCGCTGAGCGTGGGGTGCGGGTGGATCGTCGCGATCAGCTCGTCGGCCGTCAGCTCGTTGCGCATCGCGAGTGACGCCTCGGCGATCATCTCCGTGACCGAGTCGCCGACCATGTGCACGCCGAGGATCTCGCCGTGCGCCTTGCTCGCGATGATCTTCGTGAACCCGGTCGTGTCGCCCAGGGCCTGCGCCTTGCCCGACGCCATGAACGGGAACGTCGCCGCCACGTAGTCGATGCCCGCCTCCTTCGCCGCGCGCTCGGGCATGCCGATCGAGGCGATCTGCGGGTGGCAGTACGTGCAGCCGGGGATGGCGTCGTACTGGATGTCAGGCGCGTGATGACCGGCCATGCGCTCGACACAGAGGATCGCCTCCTCACTCGCCACATGCGCTAGCCACGGCGGGCCGATCACGTCGCCGACCGCGTAAATCCCCGGCACGCTCGTCTGGTAGTCCGCGTTCTGCTTGCGGAAGTCGACCTTGATGTGATCCTTAAACGTCTCGATCCCCAGCGACTCGTCGAACAGCCCGTCGTACCGCCCCATCACGCCGATCGCCACGAGCACCTTGTCCGCCTCGATCGTCTCGGCCTTGCCCGCGTCCGGCTTGCCGTCCTTGCCGACCGGTGCAATCGTCGCCGACACGCCGGACTTGTTCACCTTCACGTCCGTTGTCAGGTGCTTGAGCTTGAACTTCACGCCCGCCTTCTCGAACGACTTCTGCACGGCCTTGCTCGAGTCGTTGTCCTCGATCGGCAGCACGCGATCGACCATCTCGACGACCGTCACCTCCGTGCCATACGCATTGAAGAAGTACGCGAACTCCATGCCGATCGCGCCCGACCCCACGATCAGCAGCTTCTTGGGTTGCTCGGCCAGCGTCATCGCGTCGCGCGCGTTGATCACCTTGTCGTGATCGAACGGCGTGCCCGGCAGCGGCCGCGCGTGGGCCCCGGTGCAGATCAGCACCTTGCCCGCGGCCAGCTCGGCCGTCGGCTTGCCCTTGCGAGCGGTGTCCGCCTTGTCGTAGACCGTCACCTTCCCCGCCGCGGGGATGTGCGCGTGGCCCTCGTACGACTTGACCTTGTTCTTTTTCATCAGCCCGATCACGCCCTTGTTCAGCGTGTTGGCCGTGTTGCGCGAGCGGCCGACCGTCTTGGACCAGTCGAACGACAGGTTGTCGAACGACAGCCCGAACTGATCGGCCGAGTGCGTGAGCGTGTGATAAAGCTCGGCGTTCTTCAAGAGCGCCTTGGTCGGGATGCACCCCCAGTTCAGGCACGTCCCGCCGAGCTTGTCGCGCTCGACGATCGCGGTCTTCATGCCGAGCTGTGCGGCGCGGATCGCGGCGACGTACCCGGCTGGGCCGCCACCGATCACGATGAGGTCGAAGGAATCTGCCATGGTGAAAACGTAAGCTGCGTGCAGGACAGGCTCGACGCCTCATTGTCGCGTGACAGCGAGTCGACGAGCGAAGCAGGCGGAGATCGTAGGCGATGAACTCAGTCACCCGCATCGCAACTACCCTCGCGGGCCTATTGGCATTCGCTGCCCTCTTCCCCGTTGCGGCCGATCCCGCACCCGCCCCCACGCCCCCAGACGTCGACACGACGCCGGACGCCACCCCCGGCAGCGCGGCCAACTCGGGCAACGCCGACACTGACGGCGTGGAACCAGCCGAGCCTGTCGCCGAGCCCGCCTCGGCGCGAATCGTCGTCCACGCCAACACCCTGCACCCCATCTCGCCGCTGCTCTTCGGCCAGTTCATGGAAGACGCCGGCGTCGGCCAGCCGACCTCGGAGCGCGGCCCCGAGGCCGCCGTCGACCCCAACACCGGCACGCTCTCCGACGAGGCCATGGACCGGCTTGCCGAACTCCACGCCCCCATCATCCGCTTCCCCGGCGGCTTCCTCGTCGAGCGCTACTCCAACCGCTTCGACTACCGCCTCTGGCTGCCTGGGCCCATCGACGGCCTGTGGTTCGAAGACACCAAACCACTCGAAACGCCCCGCCGCGACTTCGGCCTCGTCGAGTTCTTCGATGCCTGCGAACGCCTACGCTCCCAGCCTCTCATCGTTGTCCCCACCATGCCCACCTGGCAAGGCGACTGGACCGTTGAGCAGGCCGCCGAGTTCGCCGCCGGCGTCGTCGCCTTCGCCAACGCGTCTACGCCCGACGACGTGCCCGAACGCTACCGCGGCTGGGTCCAGGCCCGCATCGATGCCGGCCGCGTCCGGCCCGCCGGCGTCACCTATTGGCAGATCGGCAACGAGATCTGGTTCGAGAAGCGTCGGTTTGGGCGACAGTGGGCTGAGCAGGCCGAAGAACAAGAGGTCGAGCCCGCCGACATCAACCCCTTGGCCGACGACGAAGCCTGGTTCGATCTTCAACTCCGGCTCGTCGACGCCGTGAGCCGCGCAATGCGCGCCGTCGACCCCGACATCCAGATCATCACCGATGGCATGCTGGGCGGCGGCTACAACCAACGCCTCGCCGCCCTCGAACCCGGCGTCGACATCATCGCCGATCACGGCTACATGCCATGGGCCACCGATGGCACCGTCCGCCTTGGCAATGACGACGGCGCGACCTCAGTGCCCGTTGAAGAGCTTGAGCCCAGCGAACACTTCCACCTGCTCATCTCGATGCCGTGGCTCGACGAGCAAGGCCGATCGCGCTGGCGATACAACCGCGACAACGACCAGCACGACAAGCCTATGGCCTTCACCGAGTGGAACTGGAACGGCTGGGGCGACAGCGTCAACGGCCACCCCGCCGTCCGCGCCGAGTGGGGCCAGGCCATGGGTGCCGCCGGCTTCCTGCACGCCATCATGCGCAGCGGCGACCGCGCCGTGCTTGCCACACAGTCGATGATGATCGGCAACCGCTGGGACATCACCGCCATCCGCGTCGGCGACGACCACGCCCCGTTCGTCAAGCCCACCGGGCGCGTCACCGGCTTCTACAGCCAGCACCACGGCACCGATTTGCTCGCCGTCGACGACTCGGGCGTGCCCCGCTTCGAGCAACCCTTCCGCCTCAAGGCCATCCGCGCCCATCCCGCCGTCGCCCGCATCGACACGCTCGCCACCGCCAGCGTCCGACGCGCCTACGTCCACCTCATCCACCGTTCGTACGACACCCCCACCCAGGTCACGATCGACCTCTCCGCCGTCGCCGACACCGCCGCCGACACCGCCGAGCTCCGCATGCTGCTCGGCCGCACCGACATCGACCTCGGCGACCCCGACTTCGCGCACGCCCTCGTCGAGGCCTCCGTGTCGGTAGCCCTTAACGACGGTGTCGCCGAGTTCGAGCTCCCCGCCAAGGCCGTCGCCGTGCTCATCGTCGACGCCGACCCCGCCGTCATCGGCCGCCAGCTCGAAGCCGAACGGACGCAGACCTCAACCATGAATCAAGCGACCGAGCCAGCCGGCAACGACTAATCCTTCGGCTGACCGTCATCGCCCAGCGGCAACCGATCCAGCAACGCCTCGATCGCGTCCGTTCGGTCGTACGCCACCGCCACCCGCGGCCGCAGGATCGGCAAATCCGCCGGCAGCCAGCCCGGCCCGTCGGCCAGCAGCGGCCGCCACTTCGCCCAGTCTTTTTCGGTCGTCACCACCGCGTGCGCCCCGGCCGCCTTGGCGTCCACCAGCAGCCGCCGAAGCAGCATCGGCGTGTAGCGATGGTGATCCGGGAAGCGGTGCGCCGCGATCACCCGCCGCGCGTGCCCGCCCAGCGTCGCCTCGAACGCCGCCGGGTTGCCGATCCCCGACACCGCCACCACGTCCAGCATCGCCAGCCGCTCCACCGCGATCTCCCGCTCGAAGCTCGACGCCCCCGCCGCCGACCCCGCGCTCGCCGTCGACCCATCCAACGCCCCCCACCCCATCGACGCCTGCGCCGCCGGCTCGGCCCCGTGATGCTCGGCGATCCGCGCCGCCAGCCACGCCCGCGACTCCGCGTCCGCCTGGTCCGCCCGCGTCACCACCACCGCGTCCGCCCGACGCAACGCCCCCATCGGCTCGCGCAGCAAACCCCGCGGGATCAGCCGAGGCGGCGTCAGACCGATCGGCCCGAACGGCGCCGTCGCGTCCACCAACACCAAGTCCACGTCCCGCCTGGCCTGGCGATGCTGAAACCCGTCGTCCAGCACGAAGCACGTCACCGACGCGTCCTCCGCCAGCACCCGCGCCGCCATGCCGACCCGCGACGCCCCCACGCCCACCACCCCGGCCGCGCCGATCGCCACTCGCATCTCCTCCGCCTCGTCGCCCCCGCGATACCCCCGCGTCAACACCCCCGGCCGGTGCCCACGCTCGGCCAACCGAAGCGCCACATCGATCGTCACCGGCGTCTTGCCCGTCCCGCCGGCCGTCAGATTCCCCACCGAAAGCGTCGGCCGCCCCAGGTCCGCCGCCGCCCGCCGCCCCGCGTCAAACGACGCATTCCGCCGATCCACCGCCAGCCGATACGCCGGCTCTACCGCCGCCGCCGCCGCACGCAAAAGCCCCGCCCGCACCCCACGCTCCCGCCCGCTCACGATCGCCGACCAATCCGCCATCACGCCACCGATCGCCCCGCCCGCGCCACGCCGTGTCGCTCCAGCAACTCCACCAGCCGCCCCACCGGCAGCCCCACCACCGTGTCCGCATCCCCCTGCACCTCGATCGGCCAGCCCGCCGCCACCCGCTCGGTCAGGTTGTAGCCCCCCGCCTTGCCCCGCCACCCGTCGCCGGCGACGTACTCAGCGATCTCGCCGTCGTCGAGCGCGCCGAGCGTGACTGTCGCCGCCTCCGCAAATCGCTCCACCACCCCGCCGTCCGCCGTCGCCATCGCCACGCCCGTCACCACGCGGTGTGCGCTGTTCACAAACCCACGGATCATCGCCTCCGCCCGCTCCGCCGACTCCGGCGTGCCAATCGCTCGCCCCCGCCCATCCACGCACACCGTGTCCGCCGTCAACCCCACCTCGTCCGCCGCAAGCAACCCCGCCAGGCTCTCCGCCTTCCGCACCGCCAACGCCTCGGCAAGCGCCTCAACCCCCGCAAATGCAGGGGAATGCGCCGAAGGGTCTGCCGGGTCGGCGTACGGCGGGTCGACCTGCCGGAACGCAAACCCCGCCTCGGCCAGCAGCCCCGCCCGCCGCGGCGATCGGCTTCCCAAGACCAGGCGACGCTGCGTCACGCCGACCATGCTACCGCCCGCCGCCGCCGCCAAGCCGCCGCTATCTCCGACGCCCGCCCACCGCGAATCCGCTTTATCCGCCCAATTCTTCAAGGATTACCGGCACCACCCCCGATACCCACCACATCGGACACGCCGCCGGAGCGGCGCGTCCACGCCCCGCCACGGATCGGCGACGGCAGGCAGGCACGGCGGAGGCCGACCTTTCACGGACGAAGGGGCTCGGGTTGCGAACCATCGCCATCATGAATCAGAAGGGGGGCTGCGGGAAGACCACCACGGCGATCAATCTCGCCGCCACCCTCGCCGCCGAGGGACACCGCACCCTCCTCGTCGACATGGACCCCCAGGGCCACTGCGCCCTCGGCCTCGCCGTCCCCGAAGCACAGATCGAACTCCAGGTCGGCGACCTCCTCCGCGCCGGCCTCGACGGCTCCGTCGGCGTCGCCGACGCCACCTGGCAGATCGCACGCCGCCTCGACCTCGTCCCCTCCGGCATGGCCCTCGCCGCGCTCGAACGCCAACTCGCCACCGCACCCGACCGCGACCGCCGGCTGGTTCAAGTCCTCGCCACCGTTCAGGACCTCTACGACTTCTGCATCGTCGACTGCGGCCCCTCCATCGGCCTGCTCGCCTTCAACGCCCTGCGATCCGCCGACGAAGTCCTTATCCCCGTCGAGACCGGATACTTCGCCCTCAAAGGTGCCAACAAACAAGCCCAGACCGTCGAGATGCTCGCCCGACGCGCCGGCCACCACGCCCGACTCCTCGTCATCGCCACGATGTACGACGCCCGCACCAAGCTCGCTCGCGAGATCCTCGAAGACCTCAAAACCCGCTTCGGCGAACAGCTCCTCCCAGTCGTCATCAACTACAACGCCAAGCTCCGCGAGGCCGCCTCGTTCGGCCAGCCCATCACCGAATACGACGCCGCCTCCAAGGGCATGCAGGACTTCGAGCAGCTCGCCGGCTGGCTCGTCGACCACCCCCCCGCTCCCCCCACCGCCAGCGACCCCGCCGAGCCCGCCACCGCCCAGGCCCCCACCGCCAGCCGAAACCCCGCCCTCAGCCGCGCCGCCGAGCTCGTCGAACGCGCCCGCGCCCTCGCCCAACGCTCCGCCGCCGTCTCCGCACAACTCAACGGCAGCCCCGTCGAGCCCGCCGCCCCGGCCCCCGCCGCAGCCGCCGCGCAGCCCAACATCGAGCCCGACGAGATCGCCACCGAGGTCGCCGACCGCTTCCGCGGCTCAGAAGACCGACCCCTCCCACCCAACCACGACCCCGCCAACGACGAAACCGCCCTCGACCTCCCCGCCCTCGACGCCGCCCCAACCCCCACCCGCATCCCCCCCCAAGCCGCAGCAGAGCAAAGCGCCGCCGCGGGTGTCAACACCAACACCCCCCCACACGCCGCG
>JBCCQE010000042.1:0-28721 GCA_039024495.1 Planctomycetota bacterium
GAGGTCGTCGGTGTCGACGTCGCCGTCGTTGTCGATGTCGCCGTCGGCGGCGGTGGTGCCGGTGCCGATGTTGTCGCCGAGGAGGTTGATGTCGTCGACGTCGAGGTCGCCGTCGAGATCGAGGTCGCCCAGCAACGCAGAGGACGTGCTGTCGCTCACCACGAAGTTGTCCAAGATGTAGTCGAAATCGTCGCTGGCGTTCTCGAACGCCAAGTACTGGAAGGACGAAGCCGCCATCGCGGTCGCGAACGGATCGCTGTTGCTCATCTCAATGATGTCGCCGTTGCTTGTGTTCTCGAGCCGCAGAGTGCCACGGACGACCTCGATGGGTTCGGTCGCCATGTCGGGGATCTCCGACTCGCGACTGATGGTCATGGTGATGTTGTAGTTGTCGTTGACATCCAAAGACGGCCAAACGCCGTTACCGACGGTGTCGATGGTCAGGTTGTCGGCCTCGGGCGAGGCGATCGATCCGCCGTCTTGCGATGAGCCGGAGAGGATGCCGGTGTCGCCGACGGCCTCGGTGCGGATGCGTGCCTCGCTGCCTGGGCGCGGGCTGACGGGCACGCGGCCGTGGATGCCGAAGTCGGGTGCGATGGGTCCGGCGGAGCCGTCGAAGTCGCCGCCGGATTGGCCAAAGATATTGCCGTTCTCGCTGAACACGTTCAGCGAGCCGTCGCCGTCGTTGAAGAAGCCGAAGCGGAAGTCGGCCGAGCCGGAGTCCGGCTGCGAGCTGGTCGAGGTATCGATGCGGAAGTCGAAACTGACTGAGATGAAGTCGCCGATGTCCGGGCCGATGGTGGCGTCGTTGGGCAGGACCACGTAGAGCTCGCTGCCGGTGCCCTTGGACTCGACGAAGAGTGCGTTGCCGCTGCCCAGGCCGGCCGTATCGTCGGCGGCGGTCAGCACGGGCTTGGCGTCGCCGCCGGAGGTGAAGCCGCCGGCGTTGTAGAACGGCGCGGTGAGGCCGTCCTCAAAGTCGAGGTTGAGGATGTCGGTCGCGGAAGCGACGCCGGTGAAGCCGAGTGCCAGGCCGGATGCACCGACGCAGGCAAGCCACGTGTTGTCTTTAAGAGAAATCATGAATTTAACCTCCAGGGTTGAGAAAACGAGAAACGTGCGAAGTGATTGGGAGTCGTTGACGATGCGTTGAGATTTGACCGACGCGGTGATTTACTCCCGACTGGGTGATTCGAAGACTTCCGGCTCAACGAGTCGGGGCTCGACGAGTTGATTCGTGCGGACGGCGGCCATGCGTTCTTGGATGTGCCATAGCAAGAGCTTGGCGGCGCTTCGGCCGATCATGTCTGGCTGGACATCGATGGTGGCGGGCTGCGGCTCGAGCGCGGAGAGGATCGCGTCCTGGTCGCAGGTGACGACGGTGACGTCGCGGCCCGGCTCGATGCCGCGAGAGCGCAGCGCCCGATAGAGAAGACCGGCCGCGGAGACGCGGGGCAGGAAGATGCCGGTGGGGCGATTCGACAATTCCGCGAGTCGATCGACCTGAGTGGCGATCCATTGCGGGTCGATCGGCGGGGCGGCCGAGCCGGTGCGATCGTCTTTGAGGATGCTGACGTTGAGGTCGGACGCGAGAGCGGTTTGCTTGAAGGCTTCGGCGCGTTCTTCGAAACCGATGTGTGATCGATCGAGGTGGATGAACGCCAGTTCGCGGCAGCCTTGGTCGGCGAGGTACTCGGCGGCAAGGCGGCCGATGGCTTCGTTGTCGGGCTGCACTCGGCTGCCCCAGAAGCCGCGGGTGCTGCGTTGGCTCAGCAGCCACACCGAGGGCAGGTCGCGGATCTGATCGGCGATCTGCCGCGGGGGAGCTTGGCCGTAGAGAATGAGGCCGTCGACGTGCTTGCCCGAGACGCTGGCGGGCAGCTTGCCGCCCTTGCCGACCTGGCCGAGCACGAGGCCCCAGCCCTCTTCGGCGAGGCTGCTCTCGATGGCGTGGAGTGCGCGGGCGGCAACGGGCGCGACGGCGAGGGTTGGGGTGGCGCCGAAGATGAGCATCGCCACTGAGCCGGTCTTGACACCCCCGCGTCCGCGAGCCTGCGGGCCACGGCGGACGGCGGGCGGGGTGTAGCCGATCCGCTCCATGGCCTGCCGCACGCGTCGCGCGACATCATTGGAAACACCGGGACGATTATTGATGACCCGCGAGACCGTTGAGTGAGACACACCGGCAGATTCTGCGACTTTGACGATCGACATGGCTTGCTATTAAAACCGGAACACTCAAGCATGTCAAGCGCTTTGTGCTTTTTATATCTCTCAATAAAGACGTAATAAACACATATTTAGTATATACTTACAGCGTATATGTACAAAATAGATATTGTGTGCATGCACATTACTTGCAAAATAATGTGTGTCTGACTACAGTTGGGACTGCCTTAGAGGCGTCTCTGTAGTGGCTCTTTTCCCCGCACCCGGCCTCCGTTGACATGGAGATAATTGAATGAGAATCAGCACCGCTAACCGTCCTCTTCGCCGATTCGCCTGGCTTTCCGCGGCGGCCTCTTTGTGTGTCGTCGGGGCGAATGCGCTCGCTGACCTCGCCCCAGGCGATCTGGGCGACGGGTTGATCTTGATGGACGCCCACGCGATGGCGTCGTCTCGTGAGATAGCCCGGCTCGACCCGGAGTCGCCGAATGCCAGAGCGGTGGCCGACCTGGCGCGTCGTGCCGAGGAGGCGCTGGACAAGCCCGTCACGACTGTGGTCAATAAGCCGAAGGCGCCTTCGAGCGGAGACATGCGGGACTACGTGAGCCTGTCGCCGTATTGGTGGCCGAACCCGGACACCGATGACGGTCTGCCTTATGTTCGGCGTGACGGTGAGGTCAACCCCGAACGCGACCTCTACGACCTGCCTGCCTTGGACACGATGACGACGTCCGTGCGTGACCTCGCCTTGGCGGCGTTCTATCTCGGCGATCAGCGTTACGCGGAGAACGCCGCTGAGCGGCTGCGGGTGTGGTTCCTTAACGAAGACACGCGGATGAACCCGCGCATGCTGTACGGGCAGTTCGTGCCTGGCGTGTCGGAGGGTCGCAAGTTCGGGATCATCGAGACCAATCGTTTTCGCTGGACGCCCGATGCCGCGGCGATCGTTCACGAGGCCGGCGCGCTGACGGACGAAGAATTGGACGGCGTGAAGGCCTGGTTCGATGCGTACAAGACCTGGCTTCTGACTAGCGAGTTCGGCACGGGCGAGCTGGCGGGTAAGAACAACCACGGGACGTGGTGTGCGGCGCAGATTGCGCTCTACGCGTCGTTCTCAGGCGATGAGGCGACGGTGGTCGCGATGTGCGAGGGCGTGAAAGAACGTATCGCCTATCAATATGCGCCCGATGGCAGCCAGCACGAAGAGCTGCGGCGCACGAGGGCCTTGGAATACAGCGATTTCAACAACCGCGCGATGCTTGAGTTGGCGCACATGGGATCGGCTGTGGGTGTGGACCTGTGGTCGTTCGAGACCGCTGGCGGGCGGAGCATCCGCAAGGGGATCGACTTCCTGACGCCTTACATGGTGGATATCGACTCGTGGACGTATCAGCAGACGCGGACCCCGCGTTACGACCGCCTCGCGGCCGGGCTGCGGCGTGCGTCTGTGGGGTTTGACGACCCTGCTTTGGAAGAGGTGATCGAAGCGATGCCGCTGGATCACCGAGCCGACTTCTGGCTGTATATCGTTCTTCCGCTCCCGGCCGACTCGTTTGCCGCGGGCTCGACCACACCTTGACCTGAACTCACGCGGAGATCGACGCTGTGAAGACCATTGAACTCGGAAAAAGCGGCATTCATGTCTCGCGCGTGGCGTTTGGGTGCATGTCTACCGTCGCCAACCCCACATACGAAGGCCTCGACGACGATGCTGGGATCGCAACGATCCGGCATGCCATCGATGTAGGAATCAACTTTTTTGACACCGCTCCGGGCTATGGGGACGGCGCTTCGGAGATTCAGCTCGGCAAGGCGCTGCACGGCATCCCGCGTGACCGCGTGGTGATCGCCAACAAGATCAACACGCCCACGCTCTGCGCCGACGACGTCTACGCCGAGTGCGAGAAGAGCTTGGAGCGCCTGCAAACCGACTACATGGATCTCTATCAGATCCATTGGCCCAAGAACGTGGTGCCGATCGACGAGACGCTGTCGGCGATGGAAGACCTGGTCAAGCAAGGCAAGGTGCGTGTGCTCGGCGTCTGCAACTTTGGCGTCGAAGACCTGGCCGCGGCGATGGAGATCAGCGATCTGGCGACCAATCAGATCGCTTACAGCCTGCTGGCTCGCGCGGCGGAGTACGAGGTGCGTGACCTGTGCGTGCAGCACGGGGCCGGCATCCTGTGCTACTCGCCGGTGGCTCAGGGGTTGCTCACCGGGCGTTTCAGCCACGCCGACGAGGTTCCCGAAGAGCGTGCGCGGACGCGGATGTTCTCGAAAGATCGGCCGCAGTCTCGGCACGACGAGCCGGGCTGCGAAGCCGAGGCCTTCGAGGCGATTGCCGGGATTTCACGGGTTTGCCAGCGGCTGGACGTGTCGATGTCCGACGTGGCATTAGCATGGCTGCTGCATCAGCCGGGCGTGTCGGCGGTGCTGGCGGGTTCGAGCCGCAAGTCTCAGGTCGAGCAGAACGCCGCGGCCGCGGACATCGAGTTGAGCGCCGCCGATCTGGCCGAGCTCGATGAGCTGACTCGACCGGTCAAGGAGATGCTCGGGCCGAATCTGGATATGTGGGTCACCGAGTCGCGGATCCGCTGAATCGGGGTGCAGGAGGCTGCGTTGTCGGATCACCACTTGGGCATTGAGCACGACGGCCCGATCCGGGTCGGTATCGCTGGCCTTGGGCGAAGCGGTTGGAACATCCACGCGAAGACCATCGCGGAGATGCCCGACCAGTTTCGCGTGGTCGCGGTGTCGGACCCGAGCGAGGAGCGCTGCCAGGAAGCCGTCAAAGCGACGGGTGCCAAGGCGTTCGCGCATTTCGAGCCGTTTGCCGCCCAGCGTGATCTCGACTTGATTGTGGTCGCCTCGCCGAACCGCCTGCACGCTCAGCAGGCGTGCGACGCGATGCTGTCGGGCAAGCACGTGGTCTGCGAGAAGCCGATGGCGCTGACCATCGAAGACGCAGACCGCATGATCGAGGTCGCTAGCGACACCGGCCACGTGCTCGCGCCGTTTCAGAATCGGCGCTACGAGCCGCATTTCCTGAAGGTGCAGGAGATCATCGCGTCCGGCGTGCTGGGCGATATCGTCCAGATCCGCATGGAGTGGAGCTTCTTCACCCGCCGCTGGGACTGGCAGACGATGAAGGACCAAGGCGGCGGCGCGTTGAACAACCACTGCGCCCATCTGGTCGACCATGCCGTGCAGCTTTTCGGCGAAGAGGAGCCGGTCGTCTTCGCCGATGTGAAGCGAACGCTCTCGGTCGGCGACGCCGAGGATCACGTCAAGATCGTGCTCTACGGCGAGGGCTCGCCCACAATTGATCTTGAGACCTCGAGCGCGTGCGCTTACCCCGAGAAGCGATGGCGCATCTTCGGCACCAGCGGCGGCCTGCGCGGCGACACCGAGCATCTCGAGTGGAAGTGGGTCGACTGGGACGAGATGCCCGAACGCGAGCTCGACCCCGGCGCCGCAAACGAACGCAAGTATCAACGCGAAGACTATCCATGGCAGACGGATAGCTGGCACGCGCCCTCCAACCCGCCGAGCAGCGGGTTGTCTTTCTATCGCGACCTTGCCAAGTGCCTTCGCTCCGGCACGCCGATGCCCATCACGCCCGAAAGCGTGCGCCGGCAGATCGCCGTGGTCGAGGTGTGCCGCGAGCTGTGTCAGGTCTGATTTCTTTCGTGTCGGTCGCCATCGGCCGTGGAGCTCGAACGATGTACCCCAGCTTGATGCTCGACCTGCTCGGCTTTGGTGCAGACCCGCGGGTCTCCGTCGAGATGGCCGCGCGTCATGGATTCGAGGGCGTCGATCTCCGTCTGAACCGCGAGGGCATCGACGCGGGTTCGCTCGATGTCGCCAGCTTGAAGGCATCGATGCGTGATGCGGGCTTGAGGCCGGGCTATTGCTCGCTGCTGACCAACAAGATCGGAGTGGACGCGGCGGCGTGGGAAGAGAACTTTGCGACCCTCCACGAGAGGGCATTGCTCGCGCGCGAGCTCGGGTACACGCGCACTTCATCGGTCATCCTCCCGTTCCACGACGAGCTGAACTACGAAGCGTGCTTCGAGATGCACGTCGAGCGCGTGACCGCGGCGGCCGAGGTTTTCGCGGCGTATGAGATCGCGCTGGGGGTGGAGTACGTCTCGCCCGACAGCCGTCGCAGGGGCAAACCGAACGAGTTCATTCACACGATGCCCGAAGCGATGCGTCTTGTCCGCGCCTGCGGCGAGAACGTGGGGTTGATGCTCGATAGCTTCCACTGGCATTGTGCCGAGGAAACCGCCGATGACATCTTGGCGATGCAGGCGTCTGACGTGGTGGTCGTGCATCTCAACGATGCGCCGGCGGTGCCGCTGGTAGATCAGAGCGTGATGCGGCGCGAGATGCCGGGAGCGACCGGCGTGATTGATCTGCCGACTTTTCTCGGCTCGCTCGCTGGGATCGGCTACGACGGCCCGATCACCCTCGAGCCCACGCACGAGCGGTGGCCTGCGATGGACCGCGACGAAGTGTTGGCGCTCGCTGCCGAGTCGCTTAAGGATGCACTCAAGGCGGTGCCGGCGTGATTGCGATTCGCGATTTGCGCGTGATCTGCACGGCCCCGATGGGTCGCAACCTGCTCATCGTGCGCGTGGACACCACCGAGCCCGGGCTCTACGGCCTCGGCTGCGGCACCTTCACGCAGCGGTTTCACCCGGTGCGGTCGATGCTGCTCGATCACATCAAGCCGTTGGTCATCGGGCGTGACGCCACCCTGATCGAAGAGCTGTGGTGGCTGATGAACTACAACGGCTATTGGCGGTACGGCCCTGTGACGAACAACGCGATCGCCGCGGTCGACATGGCGCTGTGGGACATCAAGGGCAAGATGGCGGGCATGC
The DNA here is from genome assembly GCA_039024495.1 of Planctomycetota bacterium. Classification (GTDB taxonomy): domain Bacteria; phylum Planctomycetota; class Phycisphaerae; order Phycisphaerales; family Phycisphaeraceae; genus JBCBUE01. Next base: position 7,056 of record JBCCQE010000042.1, read on the forward strand.
CGCTGTGCGATCTGTTGGGCGGGCCGGTGCGCAAGGGCGCCGCGGTGTATCAGCACGCCGACGGCCGCGACCTGTCCGAGCTGACGGATCACGTCGCGGCGCAGATCGAGCAAGGCATGCGTCACGTGCGCGTCCGATTCGGTGGCGGTTCGGCCGAGACGCGGCAATCCGGCGAGGCCGGGGGGATGGCCTATGGCGGTGCGGGCGGCGCGCTGGCCCATCGGCCCAAGGGCGCGCTCGACGGCGCGTATTACGACCCGAGGCAATACGTCGAGTCGACGGTGGAGGCCATCGAACACGTGCGGGCGTACTTTGGCGGCGAGCTCGAACTTCTGCACGACGTCCACGGACGCTTGTCGCCTGCCGAGGCCATCGCGTTTGCCAAGCGGCTCGAGCCTTCGCGTTTGTTCTTCCTGGAAGACGCGCTCGGCCACGAAGACCTCGATTGGTATCGCCACATGCGTGCGGCCACGACGACGCCGCAGGCCGTGGGCGAGCTGTTTAACAGCCCTCAGCAATGGCTGCCGCTGGTTCAGGAACGGCTGATCGATTTCATCCGCATCCACATCAGCCAGATCGGCGGCCTCACCCCCGCCCGGAAGGTCGCGCACGTCGCCGAGGCGTTTGGCGTCCGCACGGCCTGGCACGGGCCGGGCGACCTCTCGCCCATCGGCCACGCCCTGCACCTGCATCTGAATCTTGTGTCCACGAACTTCGGCCTGCAAGAGCTCCAGCCCTTTACCGAGGAAACGCGCGAGGTCTTCCCGGGCAGCCCGACCTTCGAGTCGGGATACCTCTATCCGAACGACCAGCCCGGCATCGGCGTCGGTCTCGATGAAGCCCTCGCCGAACGCTATCCGTGCGACGACTCGGTCATCCAGTGGACGCAAGCTCGGCTGCCCGATGGCTCGCTGCACCGCCCGTAGATCACCGACTCATCCGTCAGCGCAACGCACGCTTCTCTGTTTCAACATCGCCACGTCCCCGCTCGCCCGAGGCCCGTCTCATGCTCCACTCGCCACGCACGCTCGCTCTTGCTCTCGCCGCCACGGCCTCGTGGCACGCCACATATTCTTGCGCCGCCACGTTCAACGTCGCCAGCGCCGACGACATCGAGAACGCCATGGCCCTCGCCCAGCCCGGCGACACCCTCGTCATGGCCGACGGCTTCTGGACCAACCAGGAGATCGACTTCGCGGGTATCGGCACCTCGGCGAACCCGATCACGCTACGCCCGCAGACGCCCGGCGGCGTCGTGCTCAACGGCACCTCGCGGCTGCGGATCTCCGGCGACCACCTCGTCGTCGACGGGCTGCACTTTCAGGGCGGCACCATCGAGAACTCGGACCACGTCGTCCAGTTCCGCGGCCCGCTCGGCGAGGCCACCAACTCACGCTTCACCAACTCGGTCATCCAGTCGTACAACCCGATCGACCTCACCGACAAGTACCACTACGTCTCGCTCTACGGACAGAACAACCGCGTCGATCACAACACCTTTCTCGACCAACAGAACATCGGCGCTCAGGTCGTGGCGTGGCTGGATGAATCGTCGTCGCCCATCCAGGCGCTGCACCAGATCGACTCGAACCACTTCGGCGATCGCCCCGAGGGCTGGGACAACGGCTTCGAGACCATCCGCCTCGGCGACAGCGGCACCAGCCTGCAGAGCGCGCAGATCGTCGTTGAAAACAACCTGTTCGAGCGATCCGACGGCGAGATCGAGATTATCTCGAACAAGTCCGGCGACAACGTCTTCCGATACAACACCTTCCGCGAGTCCAAGGGCACGCTCACGCTGCGGCACGGTAACGCCGCCACCGTCGAGGGCAACTTCTTTCTCGGCGAGGGCGCGGATGGCTCGGGCGGTATCCGCGTGATCGGCGAAGACCACCGCATCATCAACAACTACATCGCCGATGTCGACGACCGTGCAGACGGCGCGATTTCGTTTGCCGCCGGCATCCCGAACACGCCTCTGAACGGCTACGCGCGGGTCAAGAACGTCGTTGTTGCCCACAACACCATCGTCAACGCCAACGGCGCGGGCATCACCTTTGACTGGGGGTTGGGGACGCGCGACCGCTCGCTATTGCCCGAAGACTTGACGATTGTGGGGAACATCATCTCGAACGCCGGCGGTGTTTCCTTTGAGGGCAACGAGGGCACGGGGTATCTCTTTGCCGACAACATCGCGGACGGCGCTCCGCTCGGCATCACCCCGCGAGCGGGGATCAGCGAGGTCGATCCACAACTGATCCAGGACGCCGACGGCCTGTGGCGTCCTGCACCGACGAGCCCGGCGATCGATGGCACCTCGGCGACCGCCACGTACGTCACGGACGACATGGATGGACAGCCGCGCATCGGCCTATTTGACATCGGTTCCGACGAGCTTTCGCCCGCTCAGATCGCCCGCAAGCCGCTGACGACCGCCGATGTCGGCGCGAGCTGGTTTGGCTATCAGGAGCCGGACGACTGGGGCGGGCCACCCCCGCTGCCCGAGGGCGATTACGTCGTGATCGAAGCCGAGCAGGTTTCATCCATCACCGACCCGGACAACGACGGCAGTGTGTGGAGCGTCGCCTCGATCGCCGAGGCGTCCGGTGGGCAGGTGCTCAAGTCGCCGCCCGGCGGGCGCAGCGATTCGGATGCGCACGACACGCTGGCGCTTTACGACATCGCCTTTGCGCAAGCCGGCGACTACACGGCTTACTACCTCGCGCGTGGCTTCAGCGGGTCGTCGGACAGCTTCTTCACCCCGACCGATTTCGCGACCGACCCAACCGTCACGGAGAACATCACCAGCGGCGGCTCCTTCTCGTGGGAGACCGGCGAGGTGTTTGGTATTACCCAGACGCACGTCGGGGTGCCGCTGGAGTTCCGCCTCGGCCGGCGCGAGGGCCTTGCCGAGATCGACACGATCCTCTTCCATCAGAACGCCAACCTCACACCCACGCAGCTCTCAATTCTGCTCGCTACCCCGCCGGTCGGCCTGCTCGGCGACGTCGATGGCGATGGCGATCTGGACCTGCAAGACATCGACCTGCTTGCCGCGAACTTTGGCCTCGCCGCCCCGTCCGAGACGCAGGGCGACCTCGATGGCGACGGCGACGTGGACTTAGAAGACCTCCGCGTGCTGGTGGAAGACCTCATTGGCACGGTCATGGGCGACGCCAACCTCGACTATGCGACGAACACCAGCGACCTCGCCATCCTCGCCAGCAACTTCGGTGCAACCGCGAACTCGTGGGGCGCGGCGGACTTTAACGGCGACGGCTTCGTGAACACCGGCGATCTGGCGATCCTGGCCGGCGGCTTTGGTGCGTCTGTGGCTACGGCAAATGCGACTTCGGCGCCTGTTCCCGAGCCCGCATCGATGGCATTGCTGGCGTGCGGTCTGGGCCTAGCGACGGCGCGTCGTCGTGCGGCCTTCGCTTTGAGTTGATGTGTACGCAGAACTCACGCTCATCGTGCCTTGGCTGAGGTTGGGGAAACGCGACATCTCGTGATACGGCGTTGACGTTCAACCGATCTTGGCTCGGCTGGCTTGGCCGTGATTGATCTCGAATACGGGCCCGCCGGCGTGTTTGGCGATGATTGGCATGTGCGTGACGATGAGCGTGGCCACGCCGACCGATCGCAGCGTCTCGAAGGTCTGCGGGCAGAGCTGGTCGCGCATCTCGGGGTCGAGGCTGGAGAAGGGCTCGTCGAGGAGGACGACGCGTGGCTCGGAGGCCAGGGCGCGGGCCAGCGCGACGCGCTGCTGCTGGCCGCCGCTGAGCGTGTGCGGCATCGCGTCGGCGAACTCGGCCAAGCCGACGTCGTCCAGCCAGTGCTTGGCCAACGCGAGGCGTTCAACACGCCGACGGCCGCGCACGCCGAACGCGATGTTTTTCAGAGCGGTCATGTGCGGGAACAGCGCGTGATCCTGGAAGAGGTAGCCGACGCCGCGTCGCTCGGGGGGCGTGTGTTGTCGGCGATCGTTCATGGCACGGCCGGCGATCTCGACGGTGCCGCGTTCGAGGCGCTCGAGCCCGGCGATGACGCGGAGCAGCGTGGTCTTGCCCGAGCCGGAGGGGCCGATGACCGTGGTGACGGCGCCGGCATAGAGGTCGAGGCTGAGGCCGTCGAGCAGGCTGTGGCCGCCGGGGTAGGCGAAGGCCGCGTCGCGCACGCAGACCACGGGCTCGGAGGCTGGGGGTTGAGGCGTGCTTTGCGGCCTCGGGTGAGTGGACGGTCGGTCGACGGCGGGCATCACTGGGGTTGTAGCGACTTTGTTCGGGCGGAGGATGGTTGCGTCAGTCGTGACAGCGTAGCCACGGGGATCACGCCGATCGCGATAATGACCAACGCGGCGGCCGATGCCTCGGGCAGGCGTTCGTCGCCGGCGAGCTGGTATACGCGGACGGCGAGCGTGTCGAAGTTGAACGGCCGCAGCATGAGCGTCGCGGGGAGTTCTTTGACGACATCGACGAAGACCAGCAACGCGGCGGCGGCGACGGAGCCGCGCAGCAGCGGCAGGTGGACGCGGCGGATCATCTCGAGGCGCGAGCTGCCGAGCGTGCGGGCGGCTTCGTCGAGGCTGGGTCGGAGGCGCTTGAACGCGCCGTCCAGCAGGGCGGTGGCGACGGCGAGGAAGCGCGTCTGGTAGCCGATGACGACCGCCGCGGCGGTGCCGGTGAGGATCAGGCCCGGGCGCCAGTCGAAGGCCCAGAGCGTGAGCCCGTTGAACCCACGGTCCATGGCGGCCAGCGGGATGAGCAGGCCCAGTCCGACGACCGTGCCGGGGATGGCGTAGCCGAGCCGACAGGCGGCGGCGGGGGTCGCGGTCGCCGGGCCCGGCGCAAACCGGCGCGCAAAACGCACCGCCAGCGCGAGCACCACGGCGATGGCGGCGGCAACGGCGGCGACGGAAGCCGATCGCAGCCCGGCTTCGATGGCGATCTGCACGGCGTGCGATTCCACCGCCGACCACGCCAGCCGAGCGAACGCCGCGACCGGCAGAGCAAAGCCCATCGCCACTGGCAACGCGCAGCCCACGATCGCCGCGACCGCCGCGGCGGGGCGAAGCGTCGTCCGGCGAACGGGCGGCAGCCTGGTGCCGAGCTGGTAGAAGCGGGCGCGCCTGCGGGTGATGCCCTCCAGCAGCACCGCGAACGCGACGAAGGTGATCAGCACCGTTGCGAGCCTGGCCGCCGTGGTGGCCGATTCGAGCGAGCGCCACGCGTGGAAGACGCCGGTGGCGAAGGTGTCGACGGCGCAGTGCTCGACGGCGCCGAAGTCTCCGAGCGTTTCCATCAGCACCAGGGCCGCGCCGGCGGCGATTGATGGCCTGGCCATCGGCAGGGCGACGCGGAAGAACGACGCCCAGGGCCCGCGCCCCAGCGTGCGGCTGACCTCGATCGCGGCGCCGGACTGCTCGGCGAACGAGGCGCGAGCGGCCAGGTAGACGTACGGGTAGAGCGTGATGCTCAGGACGAAGGCCGCGCCGGCGAGCGATCGGGCGGGGGGCAGGTCGAGCGTGGACCAGCCGGTCTGAGCGCGGAGCGCGGCGTCGAGCTGGCCGCCGGGTTCGAGCAGGTCGGTGTAGGCGTAGGCGGCGAGGTAGGCCGGGACGGTGAGCGGCAGGAGCAGCGCCCAGGCGAACAGGCGGCGGCCGGGGAACTGGCAGGTGGTGACGACCCACGCGGTGGCGGTGCCGATGACTGCGGTGGCTGCGCACACGGCCGCGGCGAGCGTGAGGGTGTTGCGGGTGTACGTGCCCAGGCGGGTCTGGGCGAGGTGCGCCCACGAGCCCTGCGCATCGCCGAGGCTGGCGAACACGACGGTCGCCAGCGGGACGACGACGAGCAGGCTGACCGCCAGGGCGATCAAGGGCCACGGCCCCGGACGCAACACGCTGAGATTCATCGCCGCCCTCGCCCGGTTAGCGCCACCCGGCCCGGTCCATCGCTTCGACGGCGTCGCGGTTGTAGCGGCCGAGCTCGGCGGCGTTGAGCGTGTCGCTCTTGAATTCGCCGAACGACTTCAAGACCTCGGGCAGCTCGAGCCCTTCGACGGCGGGGTACTCGAAGTTCTTGAGGGCGTAGATGGCCTGGGCTTCGGGTGTGGTGAGGAACTCGATGTAGCGGATCGCGTTGTCGCGGTTGGGGGCCGTTTTGATCAGGCCGATGCCGGAGATGTTGGTGTGGGCGCCGCGGCCCTGCTGATCCGGGAAGACGAGGCGCACGGTCTGTGCGGCGGCCTTGTCCGAGGCATCGCCAAGGACGAGCATGCGGGCGAAGTAGTAGTGGTTGCCGACGGCCACGTCGCCGACGCCGGCGGCGAGGGCGCGGATCTGCGAGGTGTCGCCGCCCTGAGGGACGCGGGCCATGTTGTCGACGACGCCGCGTGCCCACGCCTCGGTGTCGGCCTGTCCGTAGTTGGCGATGAAGGAGGCGAGCAGGCTCTGGTTGTAGACGTTGCCCGACGAGCGAATCAGCACCTTGCCCTTGAGGCGGGGGTCGGCGAGGTCGGCGTAGGTCGTGACGAAGTCGGACGCGACGCGGTCGGAAAGATAGAGGACACGCACGCGCTTGGACAGGCCGATGTACAGGCCTTGGTCGTGGCGCATGAAGTCGGGGATGTTTTGCTCGACGACGTCGGACTCGAAGGGGGTGAAGACGCCTTGGTCGACTGCCTTTTGAAGCCGGCCCGCGTCGACGGCGACGAACACGTCGGCGGGGCTGAGGTCGCCCTCGTTACGCATCCGAGCGAGCAGTTCGTCGGCGTTGCCCTCGATGGAGTTGACTCGGATGCCGGTCTTTTGCGTGAACAGGCCGTGGAGCTCGGCGTCGGTGTCGTAGTGGCGCGAGGTGTAGACGTTGACGACGCCCTGGGCGTGCAGGCCGGGCGCGAAGAGCGTGAGCGCGAGCAGGACGAGCGTGAGGGGCAGGCCGATGCAGCGTGGGGTCATGGAGGGGTCTCGGGGTGCGTGGTCGGGGGTTGCGGGGCTATATCTAGCGCGTGTTGGCCGCGAGGAGGGGCACGCACTCGCGGTCCCACCGGCCCGGATCGATGCCGGGCCGTGTGGGGAGTTGTGGAGAGTGATTGAAATGAGAATGAGTGTCAAGAACACCCGTTGGCCGTCAAGCGATGCGGCTTGCGTGCAGCGATCGTGGCTGGGCTTATTTGGAAGGGGTTGGCGTTTGCGGCCGTGGGATTTTGCGTCGGCGGCGAGGCTTGACGGGTGGGCCGAGTCGCAGGACGAGGGCTGTTTGCGTGCTGCGGATCGGACAAAGGCTTGACAGGTGGCAGGGGCGCGTTATTCTTCGGAACGTTCCGCATCATTCTTCGAAAATCGTATCTGTCATCTGAAAAGCAGACTTCATGGCCCTAAATCAGCATTTAATGATCTCGGATCGGTCAGATATTGCCGCGCGTTGTGCCTCAAAATTGGCTGTTTTGGGGTGCTTGAGCGCGGCCTTGCTGCTTGTCGTGGCATCTCTTCCCGTGCACGGCGAGCCGGCCGGCGGGCACCGCGTCGAGGCGGAATCGCCCAAGCCCGCGAGCAGCAGCCGGGTCGTCGGGATCGATGACGGCCAGGGCGTGGTGAGCGAGCGGGATTGGGAGCCGGTCTTCGTGACCGACAGCCTCGGCGACTGGACCGGCCGGGCCAAGGTGTGGATCCGTCACGCCGGCGGGCCGGTCAATCTCAAGGCGAAGGTCCGCGGGCAGCAGAAAGAGCTGGCGTGGGTCTGGGCGTCGCCGGAGGAGATGACGTGGAGCAGCTTCGGCACGTTCGACCGCGCGACGTTCGGCACGGGCGTCGTCGTGATCCGCGGCAACAAGGGGCCGGTCACCGTCGACGCGGTGGTCTTCGAGCCGCTCGACGGCGGCGGAGGCGGTGGGCTCGAAGCCGGCCCGGCCGATCTGCCGACCGCTCAGAAGCCCGCCGAGGCCGACGCGGCCGACCTTCCTCCGCAGCGCCCCGACAACGCCGCGCCTCCGATCGATCTCTCGCTGTTTGCGGATTGGAGCCGCCCGACCGGGCCCATCACCGCCGACCACTGGGCGGTCAACGACTACTCGGTCATTAAGAGTGACCTGGCCGGGCAGCCGGCGTTCAACGCCTACATGCGCGAGCTCAAGCCGTCCATCGTCCGCGTCCACTGGGCCGAGAAGATGGAGCGCTGGACCGACGCCAACACCCGCACCTGGGACGCCGACGCCATGAAGGCGAACCTCGACGCGGCCTTCGGGATGCGCGGCACCCGGCTGATGTTCAACATCAACTGGTGGCCGAAGTGGCTCCACGACGGCAACGTGCTGCCCGCCGAAAAAGAAGAAGAGTTCATCCGTCTCTGCGGCGAGCTGCCCGGCGTGATGCGCCGCATCGGTCATCCGCTGGCGATGATCGAAGTGATCAACGAGCGCGAGGGTCACTACGAAAAGGCCGGCAAGCTGCCGCAGCTCTGGTCGCTCTACGCCCGCTGCGTCGAGGCGATCCGTCAGGCCGACAGCGAGGTGCTGGTCGGCGGCCCCGCTTTGACTTGGCCCAAGCCGCAGTGGGTCAAGAGCTTCATCGAGCACGACGGCCTGAACTACAGCGACTTCTTCACGTGGCACAACTACGCCTCCGGCAAGGCTACGGACGACAACGCCTCCGTCTTCGCCGCCGCCGACAAGCTCGGCAACCACGCCGCCGAAACCATGCAGCTGCTTGCCGACGCCGGCTACCCCGACATGCCCGGCTACCTCACCGAATACAACGTCAGCTGGACGTGGACCACGCGTGACCGTCGCATGGGCAACAGCGTCGGCGCCGTCTTCCAAGCGCTGACCGTCAAGCACATCGCCGAGGCCGGTGCAGACGGCGCGTTCGTCTGGCACATCCAGGACAACATCTACGGCCTGCTCACCAGCGACGGCCGCAAGCGTGCCCCGGCCGAGCTGTTCCTCTGGCACCGCCACCTGGCCGGCGAGATGCACGCCGTCGCCTCCGAACACCCCGACGCCGTCGAGGCCCTGGCGGTCCAACACGAAGACGGCGGCAGGGCGTTGCTGCTCATGGTCAAGGCCGGCCAGTCCGTCCGCATCCACCCCAACGACACGCTGAACGCCGACACGCCGTGGACCACGGTGAAGGCGATCGTCCCGCAGGGCTCGCGCCCGCCTCAGTGGACGCCCGGCCAGCCCGTGGTGCTGCCCGGCTACAGCCTTCTGTTGCTCTCGACCGCCGAGTGATCACCCACCTTCGAGCCTCCATGCCTTCGACGCCCTCTGAAACCGCGACCACCGTTAAACGCCCCCGCCGGGTGACGCTGTCCATGGTGGCCAAGGAGGTCGGCGTCGGGGTGACGACGGTGTCGGACATCCTCAATCGCGGCATTGCGTCGCGATACTCGCCGGACATGCAGCGGCGTGTCCAGGAGGCCGTGGATCGGCTGGGCTACACGCCACACCGCGGCGCGCAGATGATGAAGCGCAGCCGGTCGGGCGTCGTCGGCTTGCTGCTCACGCGCGACTTCTCCAACCCGTTCTGGGCACGCTTCGCCGACGAAACCGAAAAAGCCCTGCGCTCTCGCGGCTACCTGCTCCACCTCGGTGTCTGCGACGGCGACCCCGACACCGAAGCCGCGCACATGCAGCGCCTGCTCAGCGAACAGATCGAAGGCCTGATCATCGGCCCGATCTACGAAGACAAAGACCTCGACACGCACCGCAACATCATGCGCGGCCAGGTCCCCACCGTGGTCTACGGCGGTGACGTCGGCGAGACCGATGTGGTCGCCGCGGACAACGCCGCCAACGGCCGGCTCATGGGCGAGCACCTGCTGGGCCTCGGCCACACCCGCATCGCCGCGCTGTTTGACCCGTCTTCAGACGAGGTCGCCTTCGAGCGCAACACCTTCGGCGGGCTCTCGGCCGCGCTGATCAACGCCGGTCATCGGCTGTCGCCCGAATGGCTGGTCCGGCAGCCGGACACCGGCAAAAGCCAGGACGCCTATGAGACCGCCGGGCGCTTCGCCGCTCGATGGAAAGCCACCCCGCCCGACGAGCGACCCACCGCCGTCGCCTGCCACAACGACCAGTTCGCAATCGCTGCCCTCTGCGCCTTCGCCGAAGCCGGCATTCGCGTCCCGTACGACCTGTCGCTGGTCGGCCACGACAACCTGCCCGAGAGCCGCTTCGCCATCCCGCCGCTGACCACCATCGACATCGACGCGCCTGGCCTCATCGCCGCGACCGTCGACCTGCTCGCCCAGCGCATCGCCAACCCTAAGCACCCGCGTCAATCCGTGTCCCAGGCCGGCCGGCTGGTGGTCCGTCGTTCGGCGTTCCCCGTTGGGTCCGCCAGTCCCCCCGCATGAGTTTCTCAGCACCCCGTAGGTGCCTGTCCGGTTTCACGTTTCTGTCCACAAAGGAGGCCTCACATGAACTTCAACCCGCGTCAAACCCTCGTCGCCGGCCTCGCCGGCATGGCCCTGGTCGCCGCCCCTTCCGCTTCGGCGACGCTGCTTCTCTACGAAGGCTTCGACTACGCCGTGTCCAGCAACCTCGTCGGCCAGAACGGCGGCGATTGGGACGCCACCCGCGCTTGGACCACCGGCGGCGCAAGCAATGGCTCGATCAACGGCGCCTCCGTCGTGACCGGGCTCACGCTCAGCGACTACCCCGTCACCGGCGGCGCCGCCCAGGTCGTCAACAACCACAACGGCGACGGCCCCTACCAGGGCTTTAACGCCGCGCGTCAACTCCCCAGCGACTTCACCACCCCGGCCAGCACGGACCTGTGGGTCAGCTTCCTGTTCAACCAGGACGAGAGCGGCAGCTTCGCCAACGAGACGGGTCTGACGTTTGCAGATTCAGTCGACAACGTCCAGCGCAAACTACAAAGCCGGACGATCACCCTCTTTGGCGACAACAACCCAGACAACGCGGCAGTCGGTGCCGACAACGGCGTCGGCACTTCGTCCGGCGCAGTCATCGCCGCCGACGTCACCTACCTCGCGGTCAGCAAGTTCACCAACGTCAATGGCCCGACCTTCAGCAGCAACGCCGCCACCATGTGGATCCTCGAAGCCGCCGACTGGGATGCCATCAAGGGTGCCGCGATCACCGAAGCCGCGCTCGACGCCAACAGCCTCGCCAAGGTCGATCACGCGCCGGGCAACACGTTCGTGGTCGGCCTCACCAGCGACGATTACCTGCGTCTCGACACCGTGACCGGCTTTGGCATCAACAACCGGGCCGAGTTCGATGAGATCCGCGTGGGCACCACGCTCGACAGCGTGGTCGTCGTGCCCGAGCCTGGATCGGCGATCCTGGCCGCGGTGGGCTGCGTCGCGCTGCTCGGCCGACGCCGAAACGCCTGATAACTCACCTGTGGGCGGCTAACCCCGCCCGCGGGTCTTGTCGATCTGTCTTCATCTCCCTCGCTCAAACGCAAAAGGACGCCCTCATGAATCTCTCCCGTCCCCAGCCGCGTGCTTTCACCCTCATCGAGCTGCTCGTGGTGATCTCCATCATCGCGCTGCTGATCGCCATCCTCCTGCCCGCCCTCGGTGCCGCGCGCGAGTCGGCCCGCGGTGTCGCCTGCCTGGCCAACCTCCGCAGCCTCGGCCTGGCCGGCCAGCTCTACGCCAACGATCACGACGAATTCCTGCCCCCCGCCTTCAACCCCGTCTTCGCCGGGCCCAAGTGGTACCAGCAGGATTCGCTCGCCGGCTACGTCGACAACAACCGCGACGTCTTCATCTGCCCGACCGACGAAGACCCCAGCGTTCGCACCAACGAGTTCCCCAACGACGGCGACGGCGGCGAGTTCCTCATCAGCTACGCCTACAACAGCGGCGCACGCTATGGCTACAACGCCACATGGGGCTTCGGGCTCCGCAAGGTCTCCTCGTGGAACGACCCGACCTCCGTCGCGCTCGTGACCGACCAGGGCGACAACCAAGTCGAGGTCCGTCACGAACTCGAAAGCACCTCGAACCACGCCCTCAACGGCCCCTTCACCCGTCACCCCAACGGCACGATCAACGCCAACTTCTTCGACGGCCACGGCGCCGTCCTGAGCAACGAAGACGACAACCTCGAATCAACCTCGTCCTCTGCCTGGTCCGAAGGCGGCAACCCCTGGGGCAACTACGCCTACCAGCCGTAACGCGTTCTATCGCATCGCTTCCTTAAATTGCTCGCCCGGTGCAGCCTCCAACGCTTCATCGCCGCTCCATAACGCCACTGTGATAGCCCGCGCGCGGGTGCCATCGCTCATCCCTCAGCCCCGGCTGGGGAGTGATCGCTTTGCTTGCTTCCTCACGTCACCAAATCTAAGACCCTGCCTTGAATCCTCTGGGTGACGCTGCCTTCTGGCCGGACCACACTCGGCCCGCAGCACTGGATTGCGTAACGGGCTGGCCAGAGACGCTCCACGCAACACGCCGCGCATCGAACCTCGGTCCAGGCCCGCCGGCCAGGTCGCGCGGCGTTGTTGCGTGAAAGGTCCGGTACAGGTGTCGAACGGGGCGGCGACGTCCGAGATGGTCGCGATTCCTAGATGCCCGCTTGATCTGATCACCCGGGGTGTGAAATAGCGCAAAAGCCAAATTCTGTTCATTAACGCCCTGAAATGGAGGTTTAATTACCTCCGACCTTGAGAATCGCGATCAGTAATTACCCCAGTCAGGGGGCGAATATGCCTTCAAGCGGTAGACGCCGGCGATTCTGTGGCGCATAATGGGTCGGATGTCTGAAATGGCTCAAAAAGATGTGCGTCGCCGAGCCCTTGCCGGGATTCGCGGCTCAGATGCGCGCACGTCGCCGCAGCCCGGGGCGATCTTTGAGGACGCTTTTCCTCAGCGTGGGGCGGTCGATGCGCTGCAGCGTCGAGTCGTGACATACATCCGTGCCGAGCGTCTCTCGCCGGGCACGCCGTTTATGACCGACGCCGACCTCGCCTCGCGATCGGGCTTGAGCCGTTCGACCATCCGACGGGCGCTGGAGCCTCTGCAGCGCGAGGGCTGGCTGAGCCGCGAGGCCGGGCGTGGCACGTTCGTGGGCCCTCGTGCCGCCTCGGGGCTGGAGCGTTCCGAACAGAGCAACAAGGCGCAACGCTCGATCCGGCTGGGCGTGCTGCTGTTCGACATTGGCAAGCTGAGCGAGGACTGGATTACGCCGCTGGTGATGGCGGGCATCGATCGGGCCGCCGACACCCACGGGCTCAGCGTGGAACTGCTGGGGATGCGCGAAGTCGACGCCGATTCGTTCTCGCGTCGTCTCGAGCGAAGCCGGCCGGACGTCCTGGCTTCGCTCGCGGCCCAACCGCGCGACGCGATGATGCTGCGCGAGGCGGTTCGCCTCGATCTGCAGACGCTGGTGGTCGGGACCGCGCATCAGTTCCTTGGGCTGCCGACCGTGGCCGAGGACAACTGCCAGGGCATGAACCTCGCTCTGGACTTTCTGCGCGAGGCGGGCCACGATCGGATCGGCCTGGTGGTGAATCGTTGGCCGGGCGCCTGGGTGTTTCAGCGCCAAGAAGCCTTTGAGCGCCGTCTGGCTGCCGATGGCCTCGATCTGGATGCCGCCGGCACGTGCTGGATTGGTTCCAGCGATCACCCCGCGGTCGCTCGCGACTTGGACACGTGGTCGGTCGAGTCCGATCTCGGTCGCCCGCCCACCGGCGATCAGCCGGTGGATGTCGACCGCGTCGCGGCGTGGTTGGAGCGATCCCGTCCCACGGCCGTGGTGGCCGGCAGCTACTCCGGTCTGCACGCCATCGGCACCGCCGCGAAGCGACTGGGCTGGTCGATCCCCGAGGACCTGTCGGTCGTCGCGATGGACGAACACCCGCACAGCTATTCGTGGCTCGGCGTTGAGCTGACCGCCGCGGCGCTGCCGCTCGGGGCGATGGGTGAGCAGGTCGCAAGAACAGCCCGCGCCTTGGCCGATGGCGCCAAGATCGATGAGGCCGTGCTCGTCCCCTTCACGCCGCGCCCGGGCGCGAGCGTGGCGGCTCCGAGGTCGAATCGATGAATGTTTTCTCTCACGCAGCGGCGCGTCGCCGCTCGAATCGTGCACGTTTCAATGGAGGTATGAAAATGTTTTTCCGTCTGATCGCCCCCGCTTCTCTGTGTGTCGTCGCGTCCGCCGCCTCGGCTGAGGTGCTCAACGACTTCGACGGCACTCAGGACTTCGGGTTCTTTGACCAAGGTTCCGTAACCAGCACCATCACCAACGTCGACGGCGACGCCGACAACGAGCTCGAAGTCACCGTGCCCGGTTCGGGCGACAACTTCCGCCTGCTCCTGCAGAACGGCGTGGCCCCCAACGGCTCCGTGATCGACGCCCTCATCGGCGCTCAAACGCTGACGCTCGACGTCACCGCCAAGGACTCGGAGATCTCGCAGAACTTCGACCTGGGCATCCGGTTCAAGACCGACTCGCTCGGCGGCTTCGGCCAGTCCGACGCGCTGGGCCGCCTGACGATCCTCGACGGCCAGGACAACAGCCTCCAGATCGTCGCCGACCTCGACGCGCCGCTCGGCAGCGGGACCGTTCGCTCCGCGCTGATTGCGTTCCAGGCCGGCAACGGCTCGTTCCTGGAGATCGCGATCGACAACGCCGGCTTCCCGGGCATTGCGACGCAGCAGGTCTTCGCCATCGACAACCTCGCCACCACCCCCATCCCCGAGCCCGCCAGCCTGGCGCTGGGTCTGGTGGCCGGCGGCCTCGTGCTCGCCCGCCGTCGCGACTGATCCCCTTTGACGTTCGGGCACGTCGAGAGGCGTGCTCGGGCTTTGTCCGCTGATCGCGGCCTTGTCTCTCGTCTTGGTGAGTTTTCACGATGCCCATTTTCAGAAAGCCCAGCCAATCGACCTCCGACCTGCTCGCGTCTGGCGTAATTGCCATCGCGGCGGCGTCCACGCTCGCTCCCGCCGCCTACGCGGATGAGGTGCTTTATCGCGAGACGTTCGCCAACACCTCGGGTGCCGGCGCATCTCTGGACTCCGTGGGCTGGACGTACTACCTCGGCCCGCAGGGCTGGAGCCAGGACAGCAACGCAGCCACGCAAGGCATGATCAACGAGCAGAGGGGAGCAGCAGCGGACGGCTCGCCCGTGGGCAGCGGCACCGACGACGCCACCGAGCTGGGCTATCTCATCAACACGCTCGGGCCCGACGGCGTCGGCGACGATCCTTATTGGAACCAGGTGACGCTTTATGTCACCGAGGAACCGGCCATCGACCTCGCCGAGCATCCGATCGCCGAGCTGCGTGTCGATCTGGCCTTCTCGCAGCCGGACACGGTGCGTTTCGTGGTCCGCGTGGACGGGCGCTGGTTCGCGTCACAGACGGCCATCGAGGCGCAAACGATCGCGGGCTACGGCCTGTACGACAAGTTCCAAGCCGAGCATTCCGATATCCAACTCCATGTCGCCGATGCAGCCTGGCTACCGCTCAGCTTCATGCCCGGTGTCACGCTGGGTCTGGATACCTCGGCTCCTGCCGTCGCTCTGCCCGCCAAGGGCACGCTCGATGCCGTCGGCCTTCTGATCGATCCGACGGGTTTTGAGGCCTTCGACAACTTCGAAGTCATCGGCCACGGCCACTAGAACGTTCCCTCTGGCTCAAGCGTCTCGTCTCACTCAAAGGATTTGTGCCATGAACCACCGCCGCGCATTCACGCTCATCGAACTGCTCGTCGTGATCTCCATCATCGCACTACTGATCTCCATCCTGCTGCCCGCGCTGCAGGCCGCGCGATCGACCGCGCGTGACGCGCAGTGTCTGGTGAATCTCCGCCAGATCGGTCTGGCGGCTACCGCCTACGAAGTAGACGAAGCGGTCCTGCCGATGGGGATCAACAGTTGGACGCCCTACGAGGACTGGACCTTCGTCCTGCCCGATCGCTACATGGGCGGCGAAGGCCGCCCCGACGCGCAGCGCCGGCGTGACGTGCTGCTCTGCCCCATGGCGGGTGATTTTGCCCCAAGCAGCGGCGGCGGCAACGACAACCACTACAGCGCCCACCCGCGCTTGATGCCCGACGCAACCCAGAACGACCCGACCGGCCCGGGCAACTACATGCCCATGCGATCGGAACGCGTGCTCCGGCCGACCGACTTGTTCCTCATTGCCGACGGCTCGCAGTCGCTTGCCAACGGCACCTCGCAGCCGCTGGCCAAGTCCGTCGACAACAACCGCGTCTGGTGGCAGGGCCTGCTGCGCAACGGCGACCCCTTGGACACCCCCGCCGACCTCGGCGACAACGTCGACTTTGCCGCAAACCCCGGGGACCCCGGCTTCGAGGAACTGCGCTACCGCCACGCCGGCGACGAGGTCGTGCAGATGGTCTTCGTCGACGGCCACGCCGGGGGCATCCGCTACGGCGACCTACAGATCCGACACACCCGCCTGGACAACCCGTGATGACGCTCAACGCTCACTCCGCTCTCGATCTTTCTACGGCTTTCAGCAATTCCCGATCGATCTTGATCGCAGCCCTTGTGGCGACGCTCGGTTGGGCCGGCGTCTCGGCCGCGGAGTGGCGTCCGCTGGGTTTCGTGACCGCTGAAGCGCGGGCGTCCGGCGTCGAGCTCGGCGGCGAGGGTTGCCAGTGGCCGCAGGACATCGAGGCCGACGCGGTCGACGGTTCGTTCGTTCTGTTTTGCACGGACGTCGGCGGCATCTGGCGCAGCCTCAACGGCGGCGCGACGTGGGAGCCGGCGAACGTGGGCTTCACGCCACGCGGTGCCAGCGCCGCCACGATCGATCCGAACTTCCCGGATCGGGTGCTCGCCGTCGGCATGAACTCGATGGGGTCGGAATTCAACGGCGTCTACCTCAGCGAAGACCGCGCGGGGAGCTGGCGGCCGGTGTACCGCGCCGCGATCTGCGGGTTTGTCGATCGGCGGGAGAAGATCGCGTTTGACCCCTCGACACGCGACGACGCGGCCGGGCTCACACGCGTCGTGTATTGGACACGCACGGCCGATCGCGCGGCCGAGGGGCGCTCGGGGATGGAAGTGAACCCCGGGCTGTATCGCTCGGACGACGGCGGCCGAACATGGCACAGGCTCGATGGCCAGCCGAGCGAGATCGCCGGCAACAGCCAGCTCGCGGTGCACCCCACGGCGGGTCGGCTGTACGTCGCGAACGAGCGCGGGGTGTTCGTCAGCAACGACCGCGGTGAATCGCTCGTGCAGGTTCACGATGCCTCGGCCACCGGGCTGTCCGTGAGCGTGGGGGCGCCCGACTCGGTGTGGATCAGCGTGGCCGATGGCGCGATGGTCTCGCACGACCGCGGTCACACCTGGGAACGCCTGCCCGGCAAGGGGCTTGAAGAGCCGCTGCGACTGCCCAGCGGTGAGCGAGCCTCCGAGCCGCGCCGCAACGTGCACTTCCAGGACATCAAAGTCAGCCCGGTTGATCCGCGGCGCATGGTCATGACCAGCGAGGCGGACAACTGGCGGTGGCATCGCCACGCCTCGCACGACGGCGGCCGGACGTGGACCACCTCGGCGACCAAAGCCGGCCCGGCGTTCATGCCGCAGAACGAACGCGAGGGTTTGTTCGCCTGGCACCCTCAAGACGCGGATCGAGTTTGGTCGTTCGGCGGTGACTGGCCGACCGCGAGTCACGACGGCGGCCTCGCTTTTGAGTGGTCCGGTCAAGGGCAAAACGCCGTGTACGTCGGCGGGCTGATCACGATCAACCCGCACGAGCCCGGGCTGCTGTTTTTCTCGAGCCAGGACTACAACGGCGCGGTCAGCTCGGACGGCGGCAAGACGTGGCGTTACACGCCGATCAGCGGTGAAGAGTGGGGCGGCTTTACGTACGGCGGCGTGGCAGTGAGCGGCGACGTGTTGGCGGTAGGCGACGCCGAGGGATGGGGGACGATGCGTCGATTATCCATCAGCCGCGACGGCGGGGCAACGTGGTCGCTGCAGAGCGGCATCGAGTGGGCCGGTGATCGGTCGGACGCACGGTTCGGCTACGACGGCGGGCTGGTGCATCCGCACGACCCGAGCCTGGCGTTCATCGCGCAGTACCGCACCGACGACGGCGGCCTGAACTGGTCCCCGATGGAAGGCGTGTCGGGCGTGATCTCCGCAGACGAGTCGGGCCGGCTCTATGGCGCGTTGCACCGCCAGGGCGCGAGCCACGTGGTGACCAGCGAGGACGAGGGGCGGAGCTGGCAAGCGCTGGCCGAGGTCCCCGGCTTCATTGACGACCTAGCGGCAACTCCAGACGGCGAGAGCGTCTACATCGCGGCCAACAACCGGCTATGGCGATTGCCCACCACCTCGGACCCGGATGCCGTGATCGGCAACCGCCTGCAACTGCTCGACACGCCGAAGACCGGGACCGATCGACACCGCGTCGCGACGGTCGCCGTCGACCCTCGCAACGGCAGCCGCGTGTACGCCGGGCAGCGGATCGACACGCACGCGGCCGATGTCGGCGTTATCCGCTCCGACGACGGCGGCCACACTTGGACCAACCTCAACCTCACCGAGCCTCTGGACGGCACCCGCCTCGATGGCGGCCGCGAACCGCAGTGCCTCCGCGTCGACCCGCACTCGGGCGATCTGATCGTGACCACCGGGTGCTACGGCATCTGGCGTTACGTCGATCGCACGGAGTAGCAGCATCGCTGCTTAACGATTGCGACTCGTGGGGCGATCGACCTACGAGCACGACGGCCCTGCGATAACCGTTGCGCACAAGCCAGCGAGGCTGAGCTGTTATTCGTGATCATCGCGTCTGGTATGACGCCCACCGAGCCGGATGGTATGTTCGGTTCGTCGGTACTCCATGTTGTGGTTTAGTTGGTCTGGTTGTTGATGCACGCATTTCCACGTTATCGCCCCGATCTGACGCGCTGCCTCGATGGGGCTTGGGAGTTCGCTTTCCTGGGTGAGGTCGATGAACCCGAAACGCTGGATGTCTCGAAGATCGCGACACCGGATCGGCTGGCCGTGCCGGGCGTGTTCGACGCCTGTCCAGCCTGGGCGGGTCGGCGGGGTGTGGGCGTCTTGCGGACCTTTGTGGAGGTGACTGCGGGTCGGTCCGCGCAGCTCCGCTTCGATGGGCTGGGCCTTTGGTGCAAGCTCTACGTGGACGGCCGACCCGTAGGCACGCACGACCTGCCGTACAGCGGATGGTCGGTGATGCTGCCGCCCTCGACTGAGTCGCGCCGAACGATCGAGCTCGTGATCGACAATCGCTTGGACAAGAAGCGGACTCCGCTTGTTGAGCCTTATTTCGACTTCTATCTCTACGGCGGCGTTTATCGGCCGGTGCTCCTGCGTGAGCTTGTGGGCCCGTCGATCGAACAGGCCCGCATCACCGTGCTGGACCGCGTCGCCGGCCGTATCCACATCGTGGCCGATGCGTTCGAAGCCGTGCCTTCAGGCACCGCACTCTCGGTGCGGTTCGACGACGGCCCAGTTATGGAGATCGCTGACGTAAACTGGAATGGGCGATCTGTCGACTTCGAGATGGATGTGCCGAACGCGACGGCCTGGACGCCCGATGCGCCGCATCTACACGTGCTCACGCTCCGTCTTGGGGAAGACGAACTCGTTACGCGATTCGGGCTGCGGGATTTCCGCGTCGACGGGCCTCGGCTTCTGCTGAACGATCAACCGATCAAGCTCCACGGATTCTGCCGCCACGAAAGCCACCCGCAGTTCGGTCCCGCGCTGCCGCATGCGCAGCTGATCCAGGACATTCAGCTTCTAGCAGACATGGGCTGCAATTTCGTGCGAGGCAGTCACTATCCTCAGGACCCGCGCTTCCTCGACCTTTGCGACGAGCACGGCCTTCTGGTGTTTGAAGAGTCGCTCGGCTGGCAGCCGCAACCGGAGCACTTTGTCGCCGATGCCTTCTGCGATCGCGTTGAAGCGCAGACGCGCCGAATGATTCGATCCAGCTACAACCATCCTTCGGTGGTGATGTGGGGGTTTCTCAATGAGGGCAGGACAGAAACACCGGAGTCTGCGCCGCTGTACGAACGACTGGTCGCGGCGGTGCGTCGGGAGGACTCGACTCGCCCCGTGACGTTTGCATCCAACCACCCGTTTGACGACATCAATCTGGCGTTGCCCGACATCGTGAGTATCAATATGTATCCGGGGTGGTACAGCAACCCAGAGGCTGGGCCCAGGCCGCTTGAGAAGATCGTTCCGGCCATCGAGCGTGTGCTGGATCGCATGGCGGAGCTGGGTGTCGATGATCGGCCGTTCATCGTGAGCGAGATCGGCGCCGGAGCGATCTACGGGTGGAGGGATGCTCACCGCGCGCATTGGAGCGAGGAGTATCAGGCCGATTTGCTCAGATTGGTTTGCAACAAGGTGATCCAGGATGATCGGATTGCGGGGGTTTCGCTCTGGCAGTACTGCGATGGGCGCACGTACGACGACGGCATGGCGATCAAGCGGCCTCGCGGGTTTAACAACAAGGGCGTCTTAGACGAGTACCGCCGCCCCAAGCTCGCGGCGGAAGTGGTGAGGGCGGCGTTCCGCGGTGAGTCGATTCGAATATTCGAACCTTGAGCAGCTTGCCGTAGTTCAAACGGTATCGACTTGCGTATTTTAGCTTGGACAGAATTGCTTGAATGTCTTCTAACTGGATGCCGCGTTTGGCGGTCGAGAGGTAGGTCTGCGGCAGGGATGTTGCCGCCTGCCGACCGGGATCATCCGTCTAGCCATTTGGTTTGGTTGTCCCAGTGGCGGGCGGCTTTGGTTAAGGCTTGGCAGGTCGGGTCTTCAGGGATAGGGGCGTTTTGTTGGTGTGGGTCGTCGCGCAGGTCGAAGGCCCAGTTGGGTTCTGAGGCGACGCCACGCCTGGGGTCTGGGGTTTGTGTCCACGGCAGGTTGACGGCATGGGTTGCGGATCGAACGCCGACGCCGTGGTTGAGCGTTTCGAAGAAGGCGACGTTGTCGGCGTCCTCGCGATGGGTCTTCGTGGCGTCGAACGCCGAGGTCAGCGACTTGCCTTGCATGTGGCGCGGCACAGTCAGCGAGGCGAGGTCGACGAGTGTCGGTGCCAGGTCGACCAGCGACCCGACGCGATCGCTGACGTTCCCCGCGGCGATGCCCGGCCCGCGCCAGACCATGGGGATGCGGTAGGCCTCTTCGTTGGGCGAGAGTTTGCCCATCATGCCATGGCTTCCGAGGTTTTCGCCGTGGTCTGACGTGAAAACCACGTGCGTGCGGTCGGCGATTCCTGTTTCATCGATCGTGTCGAGTACGCGGCCGAGGGCTTCGTCGACCCACGACGTCAGGCCCATGTACAGGCGGTGGAGCTCGAGGATGTCGCAGCCCTCGGGCAGCGCGGATGCGTACGGCAGCCGGTCTCGGTAGTAGCGGTAGTCCCAGAGATAAGTCAGCAGTTTTTCACGCGTTGCTTGTTCGTCGCCGATCGGTTGGAGGTTGTCTCTGGGGCGCACGTCGTCACGCCGGTACATTCCAAGGAATCGCTCGGGGGCGTCCATTAGCGGCATGTGCGGCGGGGAGAGGTTGAGGTAGATGAAGCGTGGGGTCTGGTCGTCGGCTGCTTGGCGTAGCACGTTGCGTGTGGTGTCGAGCTCGTGATCGAGGCCGAAGCCTGGCGGCGAGTAGACCGGCCCGCCGTTGTCGGTGAACCATTGCGCGGAGTTGGCGTGCTGGTGAGC
>JBCCQE010000043.1:0-28360 GCA_039024495.1 Planctomycetota bacterium
AGATCATCTCGCAAGATGTGCCGGAGATCCTGCTCGAGCGGCGGATCGTGGTGCTGGACCTGGCGATGATGGTCGCGGGCACGAAGTATCGCGGGCAATTCGAAGAGCGGATCAAGGCCGTGATGAACGAGGTGCGGCGCGTGAAGAACGTGCTGCTGTTCATCGACGAGCTGCACACGCTGGTCGGTGCCGGCGGGGCCGAGGGCGCGATTGACGCGAGCAACGTGCTCAAGCCCGCACTGTCGCGCGGCGAGATCCAGTGCATCGGCGCGACCACGCTCGACGAGTACCGCAAGTACATCGAGAAGGACGGCGCGCTCGAGCGGCGGTTCCAGACGATCCTCGTCGAGCCGCCGAACAAGGAAGACACGGTCAGCATCATCAAGGGCCTGCGGGATCGCTACGAGGCGCACCACCGCGTGCAGATCACCGACGAGGCGGTCGTGCAGGCGGTCGAGCTGAGCGAGCGGTACATCACGGCCCGCGTGCAGCCGGACAAGTCGATCGACGTGATCGACGAGGCGGGGGCACGGATCCGGCTGAAGTCGATGAGCAAGCCGCCGAACCTCACGGAGATCGAGGAGAAGATCGAGCGGCTGTCGATCGAGAAGGACGAGGCCGTGAAGGCCGCGGACTACGAACAGGCCGCGGAGCTGCGCGACAAGGCCGAGTCGCTGCGTCGCGAGAAAGAGACGATCCAGAAGCAGTGGCGCGAGCAGAGCCAGGAGATCGACGGCGTCGTGGACGAGGAGGTCGTCGCCGAGGTCGTCAGCAAGATGACCGGCGTGCCACTGACCCGGCTCGAGAAGGCCGAGAGCGAGCGTCTGCTGCAGCTCGAGGACGAGCTGCACAAGGCGGTGGTCTCGCAGGACGACGCGATCAAGGCGGTCGCCAAGGCGATCCGTCGGGCGCGGTCCGGCCTCAAGGACCCGCGCCGGCCGATGGGCTCGTTCATCTTCATCGGCCCGTCGGGCGTCGGCAAGACGCTGCTGAGCAAGGCGCTGGCCGAGTTCATGTTCGGCGACATGGATGCGCTCATCCGCATTGACATGTCGGAGTACATGGAGAAGCACAACGTCTCGCGGCTGATCGGCGCGCCTCCGGGGTACGTCGGCTACGAAGAGGGCGGGCAGCTCACCGAGCAGATCCGCCGTCGGCCGTACGCCGTGGTGCTGCTCGACGAGATCGAGAAGGCGCACCCCGATGTGTTCAACATGCTGCTTCAGATCATGGAGGAGGGCGAGCTGACCGACTCGTTCGGCCGGCACGTGAGCTTCCGCAACGTGATCCTGATCATGACGTCGAACATCGGTGCGGACCTGATCAAGAACAAGGCGGGCTTCGGCTTTGCCGTGCGATCCGAAGAGGCGGACTACGACAAGATCAAGATCCTGCTGAACACCGAGATCGAGCGGTACTTCCGCCCCGAGTTCATCAACCGCCTGGACGACACGATCGTGTTCCGGCCGCTGATCAAGGAAGACCTCGTGAGCATCGTGGAGTTCGAGCTCAAGAAGGTGTTCAAGCGGCTGGAGGAGCGCGGGATGGAGCTCGCGGTCGATCAGCCGGCCAAGGACTTCCTCATCGACAAGGGGTACAACCCCGACTTCGGCGCCCGGCCGCTGCGTCGCGCGATCGAGCAATACGTCGAGGACCCGCTGTCCGAGTCGATCCTTCGCGACGAGTTCTCGGCCCCGTGCATCATCCACGTGGGCAAGCACGAGACGGACGAGCACCTGACGTTCCGCTCGGAGCCCAAGCCCGAGCCGCCCGAGGAGGCCGAGCCCGAGCCCGAGGTGGCCCAGGCCGGCGCGGACGGCTGAGTCCGATCAACGCCGGGTAGTCTTTCGAACATTCTTGGACGCTGGGATCTGCGAGGTCCCGGCGTCTTTTTTTCCCCATTTCGTCTCATTCTGAGGCGATTTTGCCCGGGCTGCGCGGGGTGAAGCGTTCAAGACGCCCGGGGGGTGGTCCGATGATCTCTGTGCACATCGGCGGTGCGCGAGGGGCGCATTCCCGCCCCGGCCCGCGGCTTCACCTGGAGATCGGAAAGACGATGAGTCAGCAGCTTCTGGATCGGGTTCTCAAGTCGCCGAGGCTGCCGAGCCTGCCGACGATCGCGCTCGAGGTGATCGACCTCGTGCAGCAGCGCGACGTGAACATCAAGCAGATCGCCACCACGATCCAGCACGACCCGGCGCTGTCCAGCAAGATCCTCAAGACCGTTAACAGCTCGTTCTACGGCCAGGCCCACACGGTCTCGACGATCAGCCACGCGCTGGTGGTGCTGGGGCTGAACAGCGTCAAGACCCTGGCCCTGGGGTTCAGCTTGGTGGGGAATCTATCGGACCAGGGCGGGGACGACTTCGACCACATGACGTACTGGAAGCGGAGCCTGTATGCCGCGACGGCGGCGAAGCGGATGGCCGCGGCCCGGGGCATCGTGCAGCAGGAGGAGGCGTTCCTCGGGGCGCTGATGCAGGACCTCGGGATGCTCACGATGAACCAGACGCTGGGCACGGAGTACCAGACGCTGCTCCAAGAGGCGGGCGACGACCACACCAAGCTCGCGGGGATCGAGCAGTCGTTCTACGGGATCGATCACAGCGTGGTCGGCGCCGAGCTGGCCGAGCGGTGGAAGCTGCCGCCGCTGCTGGTGGCGCCGATCCGCTTCCACCACACGCCCGAGACGGCGCCCGAGGAGTTGGTCGGCTTGGTCGAGTGCGTCGCGCTGGGCAACGACGTGGCGGAGCTTTTCTTGAGCCAGGGCCTGAGCGCCGAGGCTTCGGACCGTTGCTTCGCGTCGATGAAGCGGCTGATGGGTCTGGAGAAGGAGGAGGCCGAGCAGCTCCTGCGCGACATCCACAAGCAGACGCTTGAGATGAAGCGTCTGTTCGATTTGCCCACGGGCGGGCTGGGCAACCCGGACGAGATCCTCGGCGCGGCCAACGAGGCGCTGGCGACGATCTCGCTGCAGTCGACGCAGGAAGCGACGCAGCTCGAGATGGAGAAGCTGAAGCTGATCGACGAGGCCAACACCGACCCGCTCACGGGCGTGGCGAACCGTCGACGCTTCAACGACTACGTCAAAGAGACGTTCACCGAGTGCATTTCTTCGAACCAGCCGCTGAGCGTGCTGTTCCTGGATACGGACCACTTCAAGAAGTTCAACGACACCTACGGCCACGCGGTGGGCGACCGGGTGCTGGTCAAGCTGGGGGAGGTGCTCAGCGAGGCGATCGGCGAGCTTGGTCTGGTAAGCCGGTACGGCGGCGAGGAATTTGCGGTGGTGCTGCCGCGGGTCGAGCGTCGGGACGCGGCGAAGACGGCCGAGCAGCTTCGCGTGAAGATCTCCGAGGCGTCGGTGGCGTCGGACGAGGGCGAAGAGCTGCACATCACCGCGAGCATCGGCGTGGCGACGCAGGCGGAGGGGTTGTTTCCCTCGCCGGACGCGCTGGTGAAGGCGGCGGACCAGGGCGTTTACGCGGCCAAGGCTTCGGGGCGTAACTGCGTGCGGGTGTATGCCCCGCGCGTGAAGAAGCCCGCGGCGTAGGGGTTAGCATCGCTGAGTTTCTCGCAGGACAAAGCTGCATTGCAACGCAATGCAGGGGGTTGGTTATTTAAATCAAAGAAGCACTGCATTGCGTTGCAATGCAGCTTTGTGGGGCGCGGTCGTCGGTGTCAGCGGCGACGGCGGGCTGCGATGGCGACGAGGCCGAGCAGGCCGAAGGCGGCGGCGGTGGGCGAGGGGACGATCGCGACGTTGGAGGGGATGCGTCCGTCGCGGATGGAGATGGTGTAGGTGCCGGGCACGGCGAAGGCGGGGGTGAACTCGGGGTCCGAGCAGGCGAGGTGGGACTCGAAGACGTCGAGCAGCAGGCTGTCGCCTTGGGGCGTGGCGATGCCGACCTGGGCGGTGAGATCGGCGAGGTCGTCGGAGACGGTCCAGTCGATCTGGTCGTAGTTGAAGACGATGTCGAAGTCGCCGTTGGCGATGTCGGAGCGATCGACGAGCAGGACCTGGAAGGTGTTGAGCAGGTCGTCGAGTTCGTCGGATCGGCCGACGCGGTCCCAGGTGACGCCGAAGGCGGCGCGGCCGTCGACGGTGCCGAGGCCGAGCGCGGCGATGCCGCCGTTGTAGTCGCCCGAGCCGTGGGGCGAGGTGTCGACGTTGGCGTAGAAGGGGGCGATGAGCGTGCGGTCGCTGACCTGAGCGAGGGCGTCGAGGGTGTCGGCGACGTAAGGCTCGAACGACCCGCCGAAGCTGATGACGCCGTTGTTGTTGGCGACGACCGAGTCGAAGGTGGTGTCGCCGATGCGGACGTCGAAGGGCAGGTCGGCGGTGCGGCTGCCGTCGTTGGTGCCGAGCGCGGAGATGGGGTCGTCGTTGAAGCCGGGCTGGACGAACTGAGCGTGGGCCGGGGCGATCGCGGCGAGGGAGGCGATGGCCCATGCGCAGGCTGCGGGCGCGGCGAGCCACGTTGCTCGCGTCGTGCGGCGTCGGGATGTGGCGCGGCGGCGGTTCATGCGGTGCGGGCGGGCGGTGTGGAGCGACAGGTCGCTGCGTGGGCAGCGGTGTCGGCGGGAGTCCGGCTGTGGACGCATCCTGCGTGTCGGCCGAGACTTAAATTGAAGGGGCTCCCTTCCCTTGGCCATCAGTAGACCCCGTACCTTGCTGGGGGTCAAGCGGAAATGCCCCAAGGGCGGGGTTTTCGGGGGCTGCGCGGCGGTTTGGGGCGGAAGCTGGGGCGCTGGCGGCGTTAGCTGCCGGAGGCGGCGGGGACGGCGCGGACGAGGTGCTCGGCGATCTGGACGGCGTTGAGGGCGGCGCCCTTGCGGATCTGGTCGCCGCAGACGAAGAGGTCGAGGCCTCGGTGGTCGGGCTGGGAGATGTCTTGGCGGATGCGGCCGACGAAGACGTCGTCCTGGTCGGAGGCGTCGAGCGGGGTGGGGAAGCGGTTGTTGGCGCGGTCGTCGATGAGGCTGACGCCGGGGGCTTGCGCGAGGAGTTCGCGGGCGGCGTCGGCGGTGAGCGGGGCGTCGAGCGTGAGGTTGATGGCGACGGCGTGGGCACGCATGACGGGGACGCGGACGCAGGTCGCGGAGATGCCGGTTTGCTTGGAGCCGTCGGGCTGGGCCCAGATCTTGTGGGTTTCGTGGACCATCTTCATCTCCTCCTGGTTGTAGCCGTTGGGCTGCATGGGGGAGTTGTGGCTGAAGAGGTTGAAGGCGTAGGGTCGGCCGAAGATGTCTTGGGTGAGCTGGTCGGGGGGCGTGCCGTCGAGGGACTCGCGGGTTTGTTGCTCGAGCTCGGCCATGGCGGCGGCGCCGGCGCCGGAGGCGGCCTGGTAGGTGGCGGCGACCATGCGGGCAATGCCGACGGCGCGGTGAATGGCGTTGACGGCGGTGAGGGTGATGATCGTGGAGCAGTTGGGGTTAGCGATCACGCCTCCCCCGGAAAAGGGGTGCTCGATATCGGGGGCGTCGGCGTCGATCCGGCTGCCGAGCGCGATGCCGGCGGTGTCGAGGGCGTGGGCGTTGATCTCGGGGACGATCAGCGGGACGCCGGGGGTCATGCGGAAGGCGGAGGAGTTGTCGATGACGATCGCTCCGGCGGCCGAGGCGGCGGGGGCGAATTTTCTGCTGATCGACCCGCCGGCGGAGAACAGGGCGATGTCGACGCCGGCGAAGCTGTCTTGCGTGAGCTCTTCGACGGTGACGGCCTGGCCGCGGAAGGTGACGGTCTTGCCGGCCGAGCGGGCGGAAGCGAGGGGGCGGAGCGAGGCGACGGGGAAGTCGCGCTGCTCTAGCAGGCGGAGGAATTCCTGGCCGACGGCTCCGGTGACACCGGCGATAGCGACGTTGAAAGACATCCGCGAAGTTTAGCGGGGGCGGACGCGGTCAACCGCGTCGCTAAATGGGTTGGTTGAGGTTGGGCGGGGGTTTAGTCTGGGGGGATGTGGCAAAACCTTACGAAGAACGTGGCGCTTCGATGGGACAACGCGGACCGTGTGATCGCGGGGGTGGGGTTGGTGGCGTGCACGATTGGGGCGGTGTTGGGCGGCGTGGGGATGATGCTGTTACAGCGTGTTGCGGAGAATCCGAACACGGGCCCGCTCGAGCCATCGTTCAGCGATTGGGTCGTGGACCACGGGTTCACGCTGCTGACGCTGGGTTGGGTTGCTTTATTGCTGGTGACGGTGATCTATTTGGCGAGGGCACCGTCCGAGTGGGGGAGATCGTTTTTGCCTTGGGTTTATCTGGCGTTTTGCCTGCTTGGGATCTATTTCTTTGGGATTGGCATGCACGACATGTTCATGAGCGGGATGCGGTTGGTGATGTGATGGGTGACGCGGTTAACCGCGTCGCTCAATTGGGGAGATTTTAGATTCGGGGCGTCAGGCGAGGAGGTTGATGAGTGCGTCGGGGAGTTGGGGTTGGCCGCCGGGTTGGGAGGCGACGTGGGCGCCGATTTTGTTGGCGGCGTCGGCGATGTGTTGGTGGGGGCGGTTGAGGCAGAGGCCGACGAGGATGGCGGCGGTGACGGAGTCGCCTGCGCCGACGGCGTCGGCGTTTTTGGCGGGGATGGCCGTGGCGGGGTTGCCGTCGATGGCGGTGTCGGCGGTGATGAGGCGGGTGCCTTCTTTGCCTCGGGTGAAGACGACGGTGTCGAGCTTGAAGGCCTTCATCAGGGCGCGGGCCTTGGCGTCGGGGTCTTCGGCGTCGGCGGTGATGCGGACGGTGTGGCAGACGGCGTCGAGCTCTTCGTCGTTGAGCTTGACGATCGAGGCGTTTTCGAGCGACCACTCGAGGATGCTGCGGTCGTAGAAATCGAGGCGGAGGTTGACGTCGAACAGGCGGATGGCGTGGCGGGACTGCTCGACGAATCGGCGGATGGTGGATCGGGACTGGGGGTCGCGCTGGGCGAGGGAGCCGAAGGTGAGGGCGGAGGTGGTCTGGGCGAGGTCGTCGAGGTCGGGGTCGGGCTGGAGCACGTCCCAGGCCTGGTTGGGAGGGATGTCGTAGGCGGGCGAGCCTTGGCCGTCGGTGGTGACGTAGACGCGGCCGGTGGGTCGGTCGGGGTCGGTCTGGAGGACGGCGGTGTCGAGGTCGCGTTCGGCGAGGGTGGCGAGGAGCTGGTCGCCGAGGGGGTCTTGGCCGACGCGTGAGACGCAGACGGCTCGTCCGCCGTGGGGTGCGGCGAGGGCGTGGGCGTGGACGGCGACGTTGAGTGGGGCGCCGCCGAGGCGTTGCTCGGTGCCGAAGATGTCGAAGAGGGCCTCGCCGAGGCCGACGACGGTGAAGCGGGCGGGCGAAGCGGGCATGCGGGGAGGATAGCGAGGGCGGGTTAATGGGCGAGGGTGCGCGGTCTTGGGCGGGGCGAGGGCGATATGATTGGGGCATGGTGGCAGGGATGCGGCTGCGTGGCGGTGGAGCTTGGGGGGTGCGGATGCGGGTGCGGGCGTGGGGGGTTGTGGCGATCGCTGCGGGGGCGGTGATGGGCGGGGTGTGTTGGGCGGGGCCGGCTTCGGGGCAGGGGTTTGCGGGGGTGACGGGTCCGGCTCCGGTGCCGGTTTACGTGGAGGACGCGATTGGGGCGCGGGAGGCGGTGGAGGCGGCGATGGTGCTGCGTGCGGAGGGGCGGGTGGGCGAGGCGATCGCGCGGCTGGGGGAGGCGCGGGAGCTGGCGGGGGCTCGGCTGCTGGAGATGGAGCCGGGGCGGTACCGGGATGCGGGGCTGGAGATCGAGGCGCGGATCGCGGCGGACGCGGCGCTGCTGGGCGCGTATCGGGAGATGGCGGGGCCGGTGGCGGAGCGGCGATTGGCGATGCTCGAGCCGGGCGACCTGGCGGGGCTGATGGCGTTGTCGGAGGGCTGGTGGCTGACGGAGGCGGGGTACCTGGCGGGGCTGGACGCGGCGGGCTTGCTGCTGGAGCGGGCCGAGGCGGGCGAGGCGTTGGGGCTGCTGGATCGATTGGCGGAGCACCCGGATGCTGAGTCGGTCGAGGCGGGGCGTCGCGCGGTGCTGCGGGCGTCGGCGCTTCGGCTGCTGGGGGACGAGGCGGGCGTGGCGCGGGTGCTGCGGGGGGACGAGCGGGGCGAGGTGCAGGCGGCGATCGCGGGGCTGCCGCGCGGTGCGGCGGCTGGCGTTGGGCGGATGGGCGGCGACATGGGTGGCGAGGCGGAGGCGTTTGATGCGGCGGGGGGGTCGGCGGGGCTGATGGACGGCGGGGTGCGTGCGTTGTGGTCGTGGTCGGACCGCGCGTCGGCGACGCAGGTGATGAACGCGGGGCGGCGGGGGGTGCGGCCGGCGGAGCCGATGGCACGCACGGCGTGGTCGGGCGATCGGCTGCTGCTGAACCTTGGGGACGAGGTGGTGGGGCTGGATCGGTATTCGGGTCGGGAGGCGTGGCGGTTGGGCTTGCCTGGGCCGGTGGAGCCGATGCCCGGCGCGGCTCTGAACGTCGAGCCCCAGGGGGTCTGGGTGGGCGAACAGGGCTGGGGGTGTGCGCTGCTGACGTCACGGAGCGTGGCAAGGTTTGCGCGGCGGGGGCCGATGCAGCCCTTGGCGGGGGAGGTGGTGGCGTTTGAGACGGGCAGCGGGGCGGTGCTTTGGCGGACGCCGACGTCGGCGATGGGGGATGCGGCGGAGGGGGCGGTGTTGGTGGGCGAGCCGTTGGTGAGCCGGGACCGGGTGGTGGTGCTGCTTCGTCGTTCGCGGGTGAGCGGGTTCCAGGACACGGTAGCGGTGGGGCTGGAGGCGTCGACGGGGGCGGTGGCGTGGACGCGGCACGTGGCGAGCACGGCGACGAACGCGCGGTTCACGGACTGGCCGACGCCCGCGGCGCTGGCGCGTGACGGGGTGGTGTTTGTGAACGATCGGCTGGGGGCGGTTGCGGCGATCTCGCTGGGGACGGGGCGGGTGCGTTGGCTGACGGTGTTGGCCAAGCCGAGCGACGCGGCGCGGCGTGGGGGGTCGCTGCGTACGGCGCAGCGGCCGCGGGGTGGCGGGGTGCTGGCGGTGGAGGCGGGGCTGTTGGTGTCGCTGGCGAGCGATGCGGACGGCGCGGTGCTGCTGGACCCGGCGGACGGGCTTCGGCTGAGCGACGGGGCGGGGGCGATGAGCCCGGTGCTGCGGCGGCTGTTCAATCAGGCGGGGGCGATCCGGGGGTACGACGGGGACGTGATTGTGGTGGGCGCGGCGGTGGCTCGGCTGGACGGGCGGACGCTTGGGGTGAAGTGGGAGCGGGCGGGGGCGTTGGACGGGGGGTTGGTGGGGGTGCCGGCGGTGTCGGGGGGGACGCTGGTGGCGTCGAGCGGGTCGGGGCTGGTGGGCGTGGGGCTGGCGGACGGGCAGACGGTGTTTACGGCGGAGGCGCCTGAGCGGGGGAACGTCGCGGCGATGGGTTCGCAGGTGGTGGTGAGCGGGCCGGAGATGGTGGTGGGGTTGCTGGACTGGCGGGTGGCGTCGGATCGTCTGGTGCGTCGGCTGGGGCAGGCGGCGTCGGCGAACGACCCCGAGCCGGGGCTGGCGCTGGCGCACGCGGCGTGGGAGGCGGGGGAGTCGGGGTTGATCCTGCGGGGGGTGGATCATGCGTTGCGGGCGGGCGCGGGGTCGGCGGGGGTGTTTGATCAGCTGCTTGGGCTGGTGACGGATCGCGCGGCGGGCGCGGCGCTTCGGTTTGAGGTGCTGGAGCGTTTGGCGATGGAGACCTCGACGGCCGGGCAGGAGGTGTCGATCCGTTTTGCGCGGGGCGAGTTGCTGGGTGAGACGGATCGCCCGGCGGACGCGTTGAAGCAGTACCAGAGCGTGCTGGCGGACCCGACGCTGCGCGAGCGGCTGTACGAGGGGTCGCGGGTGGATCGGCTGGCGGGGCTGGAAGCGCGGGCTCGGATCGAGGCGCTGCTTGAGGCCGAGGGAGCGGAGCTTTACGCGGCGTACGACGAAGCGGCGCGTCGGCGGCTCGACGGGCTGCGGGCGACGGGCACGGCGGACGTGGCGTCGCTGACGGACCTGGCGGCGTCGTACCCGCTGGCGGACTGCGCGGCCGAGGCGTGGCTGGAGGCGGGCGTGCTGGAGGCGTCGGCGGAGCGGTGGGCGGCGGCGTCGCGGCTGCTGCGTCGGGCTTATGCGGTGCTGCCGAGCGAGGACGCGGCGTTGGCGGGGGAGGTCGCGGGTCGGCTGGCGCAGGCATCGGAGGCGCAGGGGCGGCCGGGCGGGGCGATGGGTTGGCTGCGGCGGTTTGCGCGGGACTACCCGGGGGCGGTGGTGTGGACAGCGGAAGGCGAGCGGCCGTTGGACGCGGTGATGATGCTGATGGCGATGCGCGCCGAGCAGGCGTCGCCTCGGGTGGCGCTGGACCGGCGGGTGGGCGAGGCGGACGTGATCGAAGGGCGGATGCTGAGCGTGCGTGACGACGCGGGGCAGAGCTCATCGGCCGAGCTGGTGCTGATCGAGCGGCGGGGGCGGCTGGTGGGTGTGTCGGCGGCGACGGGCGAGGATGTGTGGGAAGCGGCGATCGGCGCGGACGGCGCGGAGCTGCTGTCGATGGACGAGTCGCATGCGGTGGTGTGGCTGCCGACGGGTCAACGGGTGTTCGGGGTGGAGCTGAACACGGGGCGGGAGGCGTGGCCGTTTGTGGATGTGGAGGTGGAGCTGGACCTGCTGGGTGAGGTGGCGGACGAGGCGGTGAACGAGGCGCAGCGGCGTTTTCTGCAGGAGCTCGGGCCGAACAACGCGGCGGTGGCGCAGCTTCGGGCGCGGATGCAGCGGGCGGGGGATCGATTGGTGATCGGCGAGCTGCTGCCGCTGCGGGTGATGATGCACGCGGCGGCGGGGCGCGACGCGGTGGTGGTTGCGGACGTGCACGGGCGGGCGATGGCGATCGACGCAGTGTCGGGCGAGGTGATGTGGCGGCAGCGGACGCCTCTGCGGAACGTGGCGGGCGTGTCGCTGGACGACGGGCGGGTGGCGCTGCACGGGGTGATGTTCCCCGGGGAGGCCCATGAGGGGCACGCGGCGCTGGTGCTGGACGCGGCGACGGGCGGGGTGGTGCTTGGGCCGCTGGAGTTTGCCGAGCCTCTGGCGGACGTGCGGCTGACGGGCGACGGGGGGATGCTGGTGGTGACGTCGACGGAGGCGAGCTGGCGGAGCTTGGAGAACGGCGGGTTGCGGTGGCGGACGCGGCTGGGGGCGCTCGAGAGCCTGGCGTCGATGCACGTGGGGCCGCAGAGCGCGATGCTGGTGGTGCGGCGGGAGCGGAATGCGTCGCACACGGTGATCGGGCTGGACCTGCTGAGCGGGACGGTGTTGCGCGGGGCCGAGCGTGTGATGCCGAGGCTGGCGCCGCCGCCGCGGCCGGTGGCGCACGACGGCGGGTGGCTGATCGCGGGGTCGGCGCATCTATATGGGTTGGGCACGGGTGGCGAGCTGGCGTGGGTGGACGCGGCGACGCTGCCGATGGGCGGCATGGTGGTTGGGGTGTTTGTGGGCAGCAACCACGCCGTGGCGGTGTACGCCGAGCAGCGCGACGCGCGGCGGGAGGTCGATCGGCAGCGGCTGCTGACGTACGAGCTGGCGACGGGGCGGATCGTGGGCGACGAGGCGGTGGAGTTTGCGGTCGGTCGGCCGAGCCCGGCGGCCGCGCTCACACGCCGCGACGCGCTGTTCCTCGGGTTGGGCGAACGTACCGTAAGATTCGCCCTAGGCGAGACGTTGCCTGCGGTGCCTGTGAGTGCCCCGCCCGACGCCGCCACTTCTTCGACCGAACCCGCGACGACCCACCCCACGACCTTGCCATGACCCTCACTGACACCCCCGATCTCGCTGCCTCGCTCGACGCCCTCCGCGCCTCGGACCCTGAGGTCGGCCGGCTCATCGACGCCGAAGAGCAGCGCCAGCACGACACGCTCGAGATGATCGCCTCGGAGAACCACACCTCCCCCGCGGTGATGGCCGCCGTGGGCTCGTGCATGACCAACAAGTACGCCGAGGGCTACCCCGGCAAGCGATACTACTCCGGCTGTGGCAACTACGACGCCGTCGAAGACCTCGCCATCGCCCGCGCCTGCGAGCTCTTCGGCTGCCGGTTCGCCAACGTCCAGCCGCACTCGGGTGCGTCGGCGAACATCGCCGCCTTCTTCGCGCTGCTCGAGCCCGGCGACACGCTGCTGTCGATCGAGCTCTCCGAGGGCGGCCACCTCACGCACGGCAGCCCGGTCAACATGTCCGGCAAGTGGTTCAACCCGATCCACTACCCGCTCATCAAAGACCCCGCGTCCGACCACGACGGCCACATCGATTACGACGCCGTCGAAGCCCTCGCCCTCGAGCACAAGCCCAAGCTCATCATGTGCGGCTTCTCGGCTTACCCGCGTGTGATCGACTTCGCGCGGTTCCGCGCGGTGGCCGACAAGGTCGGTGCGATCTTGATGGCCGATATCGCACACATCGCGGGGCTCGTCGCCGGCGGCGCGCACCCCTCGCCGTTCCCGCACTGCGATCTCGTGTCGACCACCACGCACAAGACGTTGCGCGGCCCGCGCGGCGGGTTGCTGATGACCAACGACGAAGAGATGGCCAAGAAGCTCGACAAGGCCGTCTTCCCCGGCACGCAGGGCGGCCCGCTGATGCACTGCGTGGCCGGCAAGGCCGTCGCGTTCGGCGAGGCCCTGCGGCCGGACTTCAAGGACTACGCCAAACAGGTCGTCGAGAACGGCAAGGCCCTGGCCGAGGGCCTGCTCGCCGAGGGCATCAAGCTCTCGTCGAACGGCACCGACAACCACCTCGTGCTGATCGACCTGCGCAAATCCGACCTGCCCGACGCCTCGGAGATCACCGGCAAGGCCGCCGCAGCGTGGCTCGAGACGGCCGGCATCATCGCCAACAAAAACACCGTCCCCGAAGAGACCCGCTCACCCTTCGCCACCTCGGGCGTCCGCCTCGGCACCCCGGCGCTCACCACCCGCGGCCTCATGCCCGACGACACTCGCGAGGTCGCCGCGATCATCGTCGAAGTCCTCTGCTCGGCCGGCGACGAAACCAAGCTCGCCGCCGCGAAGGCCAAAACGCTGGAGATCGCCCGGCGGTTCCCGATGCCGCATTGAGCGTTACTTGAGATGGCGAGCAGGTTGATAGGTCGATCGCACACGTGCCCGTGCTGCGGTTACTCGGGGCTCGACCTGCCGCCGTATCGCGACTTGCCGCAGCCGCCCTGGCATTCACTTCCGCTTCCGCCATACAGCCAGCACTTCGGCGATCCGTCGTACGACGTGTGCGCTTGCTGTGGCTACGAGTTCGGCAACGATGACGAGCCGGGCACGAGCAATCCGGCTACGTTTGAGCAGTACCTTCGTAAGTGGATCGGTGAAGGTGCTCGTTGGTTCGATGAATCGCAGAAGCCGATGAACTGGTCGCTCGAAGTGCAGCTGCATGAAGCAGGCATCACCGGTTGAAAGACGGCGCGTCGGCTAGAGCCGGCGATCTATATGTCACTCATCCTCCCTCCGTCCGTAGACTGTTCGGATGGTGAGTGATGCCGGTCAATTTGCAACGCGTGTGCTCGCGATCGTGCCGGCGTTTAACGAGGCCGGGTCGATCGAGGCGGTGTGTCGGGCGATCGGCGAGCATCTGCCCGAGGCGGATGTGCTGGTCATTGATGACGGCTCGACTGACGGGACGCATCGGCACGTGCCGGCGCCGGCTCGGTGCGTGCGGCTGCCGTTTAACCTCGGGATCGGCGTGGCGGTGCAGACGGGGTATCGCTACGCGGCCGAGCACGGGTACGACGCGGCGTTTCAGATCGACGCCGATGGCCAGCACCCGCCCGACCAGGCAGGCCGACTGATCGAGGCGTTGGCGCAGTCGCAGGCGGACCTGGTGATCGGCTCGCGCTTCCTCGACGACTCGCCGGGCAACTACCGCCCGCCGGCGTCGCGCATGCTCGGCATCCGGATGTTGCGTGGCGTGCTGGCCATGCTCGGCGGGCCGCCGGTGACGGACTGCACGTCGGGCTTCCGCATCGCCGGGCGGCGTGCAATCCGCTGCTTTGCTCACTGGTACCCGGACGACTACCCCGAGCCCGAGGTCGTGCTGCTGCTGGCTCGCCACGGGATGCGGGTGGTCGAGACGCCCGTCCGCATGGTCGATCGCGACCACGGCGTCACCTCGATCCCGCTCCGACGCGGGCTTTTCTACGTCCTGAAAGTCAGCTTTGCGCTGGCGATCGACACCGTCCGTCGGCCGTGGCCGGCGGCGCTCCTCGCGGCCGATCCTCCGGCTGCGTCGCCCACATCGGAGACCACGCCATGACGCCCGAGTCCGTTCAACTCGCCGAATCGGCGCTCGCGATCGCGCTGGCCGCGCCGCCGCGCGATCTCTTCGGCCAGCTTTTGCACCACTGGCCGCGGACGCTGATCCTGATGGGCGTGGGCCTGACGATCCTCGCGCTGACGGTCCGCTCGTTGCGCAAGCAACGGCTCAACGAGCGGTACGTGCTGCTGTTCGTGCTGACGGGGCTGCCGCTGATTTTCGTGGCGATCTGGCCAGACGCGGTGGTGTTTCTCGAGCGGGTGCTGGTGATCGAGAAGGCGACGATGCTCACGCTGGGCGTGGCGATCTACTTCCTGCTGACGACGTTCGCGCTGCTGTCGATCGTGAGCGTGCAGGAACGCCGCATCCAGACGCTGGCGCAGATGGTGGCGATGATGCGCGAGGAACGCGGCAAGAACGATGAGTGACGCATTCAACGCTGCGGCACGCCGGCGGCGCTCGGCCACAGCGCCAGCACCGTCATCGCCGCCGCCGCGACGCCCGCGCCGATCGCCAGGGCTACCGATGCCGATTCGACCGTCAGCCCGTCGTGCGACGCGGCCATGAGGGCCACCTCCACGGCCACGCCCACCACGAGCGGGATCGGTTGCAGGTAGAACCGCCCGCGGGCCAGCGCGCCGTAGCCGCTGACCGTCACGACGTTGTAGCCCGTCGCGCCGATCATCATCCACGCCAGCGCGACGCTCTGGCCGGCGTAGGTCTCGCCATAGACGATGCGCACGACGGGGTCGGAGATCGTGAGCGCCGCCGCGGCCGCGAGGGCCCCGAGCGCGACGAGCCCGAGGTTGACGCCCAGCAGCAGCCGCGCGAATCGGTGCGGCTCGTCGGTCAGCCGCGCCATGCCCGGCGTGGCCGCCTGGCCCCACGCCAGCCCGGCGAGCGTGAGCACCAGGGCGCCGTAGTTCAGCGCGCCGTAGATGCCGGTGAGCGCCGGATCGACGGTGTCCAGGAAGTAGGCGGGGACGTAGACGATCAGCGCCCCCAGCCCCGCGACCACGCCCAGCGGCAGGCCGGCCTTGGCGACCGACGCCAGCCCGACACGCAGGCTCGCCACGGCCTCGCGGCTTTGTTTGGCGAGCGTCGTCTGCCAGCCGCGCTCGGCCGCCGCCCAGACGCGCAGGTCGTAGGCGAGCAGCACCACCAGCCACCAGCCGGCCATGGCGACGATGCCCGCGGCCAGCGAGTCGGTCGTCGCGATCGTCGCCCACGCCGCGACGACCCCGCCGGCCCCGCGCATCACCATCGACAGCCCGACCGATCGCGCCCGCCCGACCGCCAGCCCGCCGCCGTAGATCAGGTCCGCCGCGTGGTCGGCGAGCTTGAGCACGACCACGGCGAACACGATCGCCGCCGCGCGCGTCCCGTTGGCCGCGAGCAGCCCGCCGACGAGCGTGATCGCCGCCGCCAGCGCCGCGCCGCCGACGCGCGCGAGCGCATACGCCTTGAGCGGGCGGGTCGCCCGCACGTCGGCCGCCGCCAGCACGCGCAGGCCCAGCCCGGCCATCAGAAACGTCGGCGTCGCGATGCCCATCGCCAGCACGAACTCACCCACCGCCTCGGGCGCCGTCTTGCGAGCCACCACGGCGATCACCGCCCACTGGCTGGCCGCCCACACCACCTGCCCGATGAACATCCACGCCCCCCCGACGCGCGTGCCCGACCCCGCCATTCACGCCCCCCCGGAAGTTGCCCCGGACTCACCCCCGGAAGTCACACCGCCGTCGCCGTCGAGTGACTTGCCGACCATCGCCGCCACCTCGGCCTCGGTCAGCCAGCGGTCGTTGCGGTCGGACGTGTACGCGAATCCGTCGCCGACCGGCTGGCCCGCCACGCTCGCCTCGCCGGCCAGCGACGACGTGATGACGTAGCGGTCGCCCTGGTCGACGGTGTAGGTCGAGTCGTGCGTGCCGATGAGCTCTTCGTGCTTCTTCTCGCCGGGGCGAAGGCCGACGACTTTGGTGGCCGCGCCGGGCGCGACGGCGGCGACCAACGCGGCGACCGTCACCGACGGGGCCTTGGGGACAAACAGCTCGCCGCCGGCCATGTCCGCGACGCCCGCAAGCACCTGGGCGGCGGCGGCGTCGACGTCGACCCAGAAGCGGCTGGCTTCGGGGTCGGTGACGGGCAGCTCGCGTCCCTCGGCGGCGAGCCGGCGGAACTTGGGCAGGATCGACCCGCGTGAGCCCGACAGGTTGCCGAAGCGGATGACGGCGAACGCGCCGGGGCCGTTGCCGACGTAGGCGTTGCCGTGCAGGAACATGCGGTCGCCGACGAGCTTGGTCGCGCCGTAGAGGCTGACGGGGTTGGAGGCCTTGTCGGTCGAGACGGCGAGGACGCGGCGGACGTCGGCGTCGATCGCGGCCTCGATGAGGTTCTGGCTGCCGAGGATGTTGGTGCGGACGGCCTCGAAGGGGTTGAACTCGGCGGCGGCGACGTGCTTCATCGCGGCGGCGTGGACCACGGCGTCGACGCCGGCCAGGGCGAGCCGGAGCCGCTTGAGGTCGCGGACGTCGCCGAGGAAGTAGCGGGCGCGGGCGTCGTGGCCGGCCTCGGCGAGCTCCTGCTGCATGGCCCACTGCTTGTGCTCGTCGCGGCTGAAGACGATTACGCGCCTGGCGGCGGTGTGCTCGAGCAACCGGCGGACGATCGCCCGGCCGAGCGAGCCGGTGCCGCCGGTCACGAGGACGGACGCGCCGTCGAAGTCGAACCCCGCCCCCGAGCCGTCTGAGCCCCCTGCCGTCGCCGATCCGTGCGTCATCGTCTGCGTCCCTGCCGAGCGAAGTGCCCGTGTCCGCTTACCTTAACCCGCGATGACGCCGCGTGACGCTTCTCTGGACTCGCTCCCCGCCACGCCCGACGGCGCGAGAAGGACGCTGCCTGTTCCGCGGCGGGTGGGGTTGGTGATCGGCCTCTATCGGAATGCTGAGGACATCGGGCCGTGCCTGGAGTCGGTGTTTGCTGATGCGGCCGAGCACCCGGGGATCGAGCTGACGGTGGTGGTGGTCGACGACGCGTCGGTGGACGACGGGCCGGCGGCGGTGGCCGAGCGGTTCCCGCGGGCGGAGCTCTTGCGGCTGGAGCGGAACGTCGGGTTCGCGGCGGCGAACAACGCGGGGGTGGCGCGGCTGCGCGAGCTGGTGCCAGATGTCGAGTTCGTCACGCTGCTCAACGCCGACACGGTCGTCCGCGGCGGGTGGCTGGCGGAGCTGATCGCGTATCTGGATGCGCACGGCGAGGCGGGGGCGGTTCAGCCGAAGGTGCTGCTGCACGACGCCCCGGGGCGGATCAACACCGTGGGCAATCGGGTGCACTACCTGGGCTTCGGGATGATGACCGGGTACGGCGAGCCGGACGACGGGCGGTTCGACGCGGCGGGGGAGATCGACTTTGCGTCGGGCTGCGCGGTGATGGTGCGCGGAGAGCTGATCGACGAGGCGGGGCCGTTTGATCCGGCGTTCGGGATGTATCTCGAAGATGCGGACCTGGGCCTGCGGCTGCACGCGATGGGGCGGCCGCCGCACTACTGCCCGAGCGCGGCGGTGCTGCATCGGTACACGCCGGACGCGCCGACGAAGGCGTACTTCAACCTGGAGCGCAACCGGTGGTTAATGCTGCTGACGTACTGGCCGTGGGCGTTGCTGGCGGCGGTGAGCCCGATGCTGGCGCTGATGGAGTTGATGCAGGTGGGTTACTCGGTGGCGATCGGCCGGCCGGGGGCGCGGGCGCGGGTGTGGGCGAGCTTGCTGAGCGGCGAGATGCGGCGGACGATCGCGCGACGGCGGGCGTTGGGGCATCGCGTGCGTGCGGGGCAGTTGGTGCCGCGGGTAGACCTGCCGGGCGGCGGGCCGTGGGTGTTGCGTGCGATGGTGAATCCCGTGATGGCGGGGTGGTGGCGGGCCGTCCGACGGCTGCTTGGAGTCCGGGGTTAGGCGACGCCGAGCGAGCGGTAGAGCTCGCGGTATTGCTCGACGATCGTGGGCCAGTGGTAGCGGCTCTGGACGGCCATGCGGGCGGCGTGTTTGAGCTGCGTGACGCGGTTGGGGTGTTGGGTGCACCAGGCGATGCGATCGGCGAGGGCGCCGGGTTCAGTGGGGTTGATGAAGAAGCCGGTGCGGCCGGGTGCGACGAAGTCTCGGGCGACGCCGGTTGGCGTGCAGAGAAGGGCGAGGCCGCAGGCAGCGGCTTCGAGGGTGGCTTGGCCAAAGTTTTCGTAGCGCGTCGGGTTGATGAACACATCGGCGTTCAAGTAGGCGTTGAGCAGATCGTCGCCGGTGAGGGGGCCGACGATGCGGACGCGGTCGGCGATGCCGAGTTGGCTGGCGCGTTGTCGGAGGTGTGCGAGGTAGTCGCCGCCGCGCTGCCACAGGGAGCGGCGTACGGCGGGGCCAACGATGTCGAGCGTGAAGTCGGCGCTGGTTTCGCGGGCAGCGCGGGCGGCGGCTTGGATCGCGAGCTCAGGGTTTCGATCGCGATTGAGGTTGCCGACCATTAAGAAGCGGACGGCGTCGGCGGCGGGGCGTGGGGTGTGTTGGTCGATCGCGGTGGCGATCTCCGGCTTGACGCCGACGGGGATGACGTGGGCGCGTTCGGGGTCGACGCCAAAGGCGATCGCCTCGTCGCGCTCCTGGGTGGTGGCGAGGACGACGGCGTCGGCGGCGAAGACCTCGCGGGCGGCTCGGAGCGTGTCGAACGCGCGGTAGGGGAGTTGGCCGAGCTTGCCGGCGGGGCCGACCAGGATTTCGCGGTACATCCGGAGGGTGCCGTGGGGTTGGAGGACGTAGGGCTTGCGGAGTCGACGGGCGAGCGTGGCGGCGTGTGTGGTCAGGCGGTTGCGATAGAGGTGGGCGTGGATGAGGTCGGCGTCGTGCGCGGCGGCGGTGAGGCTGTGGAGGTCGCGGACGGCGCGATAGGCCATGAAGCCTGGCCCTTGGCGGAGGCGGTGGACGGTGACGGCTTGTTCGTCGGACTCGGCGGGGGTGTCGGGCGGGCAGCCGTGGTTGGTGGTGACGAGGGTTTCGCGATGGCCTTGGGCGGCGAGGAGGGTGGCGATGGCGCGGGCCTGGTTGGCGGGGCCGGTGACGAAGGGGAAGTAGTGGGGGGTGACGCGGAGGACGTTCATGTGGACGCCTCGCGTGGGTGGCCGGCGAGGGGGCGGTTTGCGAGGGGTAGAAGGATGGAGGCGACGCCAACGGCGGCGGCGGCGAGGGCGGCGAGCAGGTAGGCCGCGGCGATGCCCTGGGTGCCGAAGGTGGGGTAGAAGGCCAGGCCGAGCGCGACGCAGGAGGTGACGCCGGCGAGGTGGACAAGGGGGGCGCACCAGTCGCGGGTGACGGCGACGCAGGCGTAGATGGTGAGGCTGGCGAGGTTGATCGCGGCGGTTGCGGCGCAGAGCCAGGCGAGGGTGGCGGGCGTGGCGTTGAAGTCGGGGCCGAAGGCGAGGTCGAGGAATAGTCGACCGTGGGTGAGGGCGACCCCGGCAGCGAGCAGCGCGGGGGCGGCGACGATGAATGCGCCCTTGGCGATTTCGACGAGCAGTTGGCGGGGGTGATCGGCGAGCTCGGCGTAACGTGAGGTGTGGGCGTGGCCCCAGGCGGCGGCGAGGAGGGTGAAGCCGAGGGCGAGCTGTTGCGTCGCTCCAAAGGTGCCGGCCTGGGCGAGGGAGAAGGTGCCGAGGATGTAGATCGGGGTGTAGATGAAGAGTGCGCCGAAGGCGGACATGACGCCCAGCGCGATGGCGCGGCGGAGGATCGGCTTGGGGCGGGCTGGAGGGGTGGCGTGGGTGGGGCTTTGGAGCAGTCGGGCCTCGACGGAGAGGAAGACGGCGGCTGATGCGGCGACGACGCCGACAACGGCCCAGGTGGTGTCGAGGCCGGCGAGCAGGAGAGCGGATGCGGCGGTGAGGCCGATGACGGCTCGGAGGGTCATGCCCAGGGCGATGGTGCGGAAGCGTCGGTCGCGCTGGCCGAAGCCGTAGGCGAGATCGCTCATGGCTTCGACGCATTTCATGGTGACGACCGCGCAGGCGAGCGGGGCAGTGGCGGGCCCAAGGGCGACGGCGCCGACGGTCAAACAGAGCGGTGCGGCGAGTGTGATGCCGATGATGCGGAGTCGGAGGAGGTGTGGGGTGCGGAGTTCGCGGCGGATGTCGGCGGAGGCGATGATGCGCAGGCCGCCGTTGGCGATGGCGAAGGTGGGCGTGGCGATGCCGAGCAGGAGGAGGAATCGCCCGGCGTCGGTGTCGCCGCCGAGCCTTGCGATGAGCAGGACGAGGACGATCTGACTGGCGGCCATGGCGGCCTGGCCCGCGAGGAGGTAGCCGGCCCCGCGGCGGGACGCGGCGGCGGGGTCGGCGATCGGGTGTGGGGTGTCTTCGGTGTCGGTGGCGTTCGAGCGCGGGGATGGTGGAGGTGGGCCCTGCCGAGACGACATGCGATTACGCTATCACGGTGTGGATGGGGAGGTTTTGAGTTGCGAGGTTGAGTGACGCGATGGATTGGTTGGAGCAGGGCAAGGCACAGGTGGGCAGGCTGGGGATTGGGTTGTGGCTGAGCTATCCGCGTCGGGCGCGTGCGGCGCGGCGGGGGGCGGTGTCGTTGTCGGTGGGTGGGGTGACGATCGATGTGCCGGTGCGCAGCGCGGCGGAGGTGACGCGGGTGGATCGGATTCGTCATGAGGACGAGTTTGTGTCTCGCTTGCTGGGCGCGGTGCGTCCGGGGGACGTGGTGTTTGATGTGGGCGCCAACATGGGTGTGGTGACGTCGCTGCTTGGGCGGCGGATCGGCGGAGATGGGGGGCGGGTGTTTGGGTTTGAGCCACACCCGGAGTTGGTGTTGCGGGCAAGAGAGGTCGTGGGGCAGGTCGCGGTGGAGTCGGCGCAGGTAGTGGACGTGGCGGTCGGCGCGGAGAACGGTGAGGCGCAGTTGATGGTGGATGCGTCGCCGCTGTCGGGGCGTCATTCGCTGGCGGGGGCCGAAGCTTCGGGGCGGGTGGTGCGTGTGGCTGCGCAGACGCTCACGGCGGCGGCGGAGGTTTTGGGCGTGCGGCCGAGTGTGGTCAAGGTGGATGTGGAGGGTGGCGAGCTGGACGTGTTGCGGGGGGCGGCGGAGTTGCTGGCGTCGGGTGCAGTTCGAGCGTGGTTTATTGAATGGCACACACGCACGCTGAGCGGGCGGGGCGAGTCGATGGAGGCCGGGGTGCGCCTGCTGGAGGGGTACGGGTACCGCAGCGTGTGGCGTCATGCGCGTGGCTTTGAGTGCCACGAGCAGTTTGTCCGCGACGACGGAGCGTGAGACGTCAATACTCTTTGCGTTGGCGGGCGGAGGGGATGTGGAGTTGGTTTCGGTATTTGGCGACGGTGCGGCGGGCGATGTCGATGCCGTGTTTTTTCATTTCGGCGGCGAGGGCATCGTCGCTCAGGGGCTTGGCTTTGTCTTCGTTGGCGATGACTTCTTTGAGCTTTTCCTGCACGGCGGTCCAGGACATGTCTTCGCCGGAGGCGGAGGTGGTGCCGCCGGAGAAGAACATGCGCAGGGGGACGATCCCGCGGGGGGTTTGGAGGTACTTCTCGGAGACGGCGCGGGAGACGGTGGCGACGTGGATGCCGAGCTGGTCGGCGACCTGGGTCATGGGCAGGGGCTTGAGGGCGGAGGGGCCGTGGTCGAAGTAGTCGCGTTGGGCGTCGAGCACGGCGTTGATGACGCGCAGGAGGGTGACCTGTCTTTGGGCGATGGCGTCGATGAGCCAGCGTGCGGAGGTGATGTTGTTTTTGAGGAAGTCGCGGGTGCGTTTGTCGGCGTCCTGCTTGGCGGCGATCTCAAGGTATTCGGGTGAGATCTGGACGTGGGGGACCTGGCCGTCGATGAGGGTGGCGACGTAGCGGTCTTGGAGTTCGTCGAAGGTGACGACGGCGTCGGGGGTGACGGAGGGCGCTTCGTCGGCGGTGAGGAGTCGGCCGGGGTGGGGGTGGAACTGGCGGAGCTGTCGGACGGCGGCGCGGATGCCGTCGAGGGAGATGCCGGTGGCTTTGCTGATTTTGGGCAGGCGGTTGTGTTCGAGGTCGTCGAGGTGTTCGTCGACGATGAGTCGTGCGTCGGCGAGGTCGGGGGTGTGGCCGTTGAGCCGGCGGTGGTCGCGGCGGTGGGCGTCGATCTTGTTGTCGATCTGTAGGAGCAGGCACTCGCGG
The DNA here is from genome assembly GCA_039024495.1 of Planctomycetota bacterium. GTDB lineage: Bacteria > Planctomycetota > Phycisphaerae > Phycisphaerales > Phycisphaeraceae > JBCBUE01. The sequence goes on from JBCCQE010000043.1 coordinate 22,515, forward strand.
AGGTCGCGTGCGGCGAGGCCGGGCGGGTCGAAGCGTTGTTGCATCTCGTCGAGGGCGAGCTCGAGGTGGTCTTGCGTGAGGCCTTGCGGGGCTTCGGCGATGAGTTCGTCGAAGGGGGTGCGGAGGTAGCCGTCTGCGTCGATGAAGGGGATGAGGTATTCGCCGGCGGGGGCGATGTCGTCGTCGATGTCGGCGAGGCGCCACTGGTCGAGGAGCTGGTCGGTGAGGCAGTCGGGCCGGCCGGCGGACTGGGCCATGGCGTCGAGCTTGGCGTCGCGTTCGCCGGAGTAGCGAGCGGCGGCGCGGGAGCCGAAGTCGGAGGAGGCGAAGTCGGACGAGCCGGTGGTGTTGTCGGCCCACTGGCTGCCGCCCTCGTCGGCGAGGTTGGCGAGGCGCTCGAAGTCGTCGGCGTTGGGGGTGTCGGCGTTGGGAGAGACGACGAGCTCGCGTTCGCGGTCGAGGTCGTCGCGGTCGAGCTGGGTTTGCTCGGCCTTGGCGGCGTCGAGGTCGGGGGCGGCCTCGACGAGCTCGAGGGTGGGGTTGGAGCCGAGCTCCTGCTCGATGCGTTCCTCCAGGGCCGCGAGGGGCATCTGGAGGACCTCCATGGACTGAATCATGCGGGGGGCCAGCTTCATCTGCTGGCCGAGTCGCATGTGTTGTCCGGTGTTGAGCTGCATGGCGGGGGGCGGGCTTTGAGAATGGAACGGTTTTTGCTGCTGCCCCATCATCGGCTGGGTCGGGGGGCGAGGACAAGTCGGGGGGAAACTTCTTATTGGAGCCGAGGGGGCGCGGGCGTAGGGTGAGGGGTGAATCTTTATCACGTCCCTTGTGGGTTAGGCAGGTGCGACATGGCGACGGTGGAAGTGCTTCTGGAGCGCAAGGGGGATGCGGTGGTGTCGGTGGGCCCGGATGTGACGGTGCGCGAGGCGGCCGGGGTGATGAACCTGCGGTCGATTGGGGCGCTCTTGGTGTGCGAGGGCGAGGAGCTGGCGGGGATCTTTACGGAGCGCGATGTGCTGCGTCGGGTGGTGGCGGAGGGGCGTGACCCGTCGCTGACGCGGGTGGGAGATGTGATGACGCGGGAGGTGGTGTATTGCGAGCCGGAGACGACGCTGGGCGAGGCGCGGTCGATCTTCAAGCGGCGGCGGGTGCGGCACCTGCCGGTGCTGGGGCGGGACGGGCGGGTGCTTGGGATGGTGTCGCTGGGGGATGTGAATGCGTACGACCTGGTGGATCGGCAGGTGGAGCTGACGTACCTGCGGGAGTATCTGTTTAGCTGAGGGTGACGCACGGTGAGAGGAAGGGGGAGGAGGGAGCGGCCTGCGTCGGTTGGCGTGGGCCGCTCTGTTTACACTCCGGCGATGCGGTCTCCGATCGAGGGCGAAGCGTTTGCGGAAGTGGCGGCGGCGTTCGTGCGCGGAGTGGGGGAGATCGTGGAGGCGGGGGCGGGGCGGGCGTGGGCGGTGGTGGGGATCAAGAGCCGGGGCGATGCGCTGGCCGAGCGATTGGCGGCGGCGCTGACGGATGCGTCGGGGGCGTCGCGGTTTGGCGGGCGGGTGGGGGCGCTGGACGTGACGCTGTACCGGGACGACCTGAGCGAGCTTGGGGCGCGGGCTCAGGTGCGGGCGACGGAGGTGGACTTCGCGATCGACGGGCTGGACGTGGTGTTGGTGGACGATGTGCTGATGACGGGTCGGTCGGTGCGGGCGGCGTTGGAGAGTCTGGCGGACCTGGGGCGGGCGCGGCGGGTGTGGCTGGCGGTGCTGGTGGATCGGGGGGGGCGTGAGCTGCCGATCCAGCCGGACGTGGTGGGGGTGGATCTGTCGGGGGTGGCGGGGGGGCGCGTGGCGGTGAGCCTGGTGGAGGCGGACGGGGTGGATCGGATTGAGTTGGAGGAGGAGGCGCGGGATGGGTGAGTCGGCGGACGGGTATCGCTGGGGGCATCGCGATTTGTTGGGGTTGGCGGAGCTGTCGGCGGAGGACGTGCGGCACGTGCTGCGGACGGCGGAGGGGTTTGAGGGGGTGAGCGGGCGGTCGGTGAAGAAGGTGCCTGCGCTGCGCGGGCGGGTGGTGGTGAACTTGTTCTTCGAAGACTCGACGCGGACGCGGGCCAGCTTCAACCTGGCGGCGAGTCGGCTGTCGGCGGACGTGCTGGAGATGACGAGCAAGGGGTCGTCGGTGAGCAAGGGCGAGTCGCTGACGGACACGGCGCGGACCATCGAGGCGATGGGGGTCGATGCGATCGTGTGTCGGCATCATCTCAGCGGGGCGGCGGTGCAGCTTGCGAAGTCGGTGGGGGTGTCGGTGATCAACGCGGGGGACGGTCAGCACGAGCACCCGACGCAGGGGCTGCTGGACGCGTTCACGATCGCGACGCGAAAAGGTCGGCGGGGGGATTACGACCTGTCGGGGCTGCGGGTGGGGATCGTGGGGGATGTGGCGCACTCGCGGGTGGCGCGGTCGAACATTCATGCGTTGACGAAGCTGGGCGCGGAGGTGGTGGTGATCGGGCCGGCGACGCTGGCGCCGCGGAGCTTCGAGTCGATGGGGTGCGCGGTGGCGGATGATTTTGATGCGGCTTTGCCGACGCTGGATGTGGTGAACATGCTGCGGGTGCAGCACGAGCGGATGAGCGGGCCGGCGTTCCCGAGCGTTCGGGAGTATGTGGCGGGGTTTGGGCTGACGGAGGCGCGGATGGCGCGGGCGAAGGGGGATGTGTTGGTGATGCACCCGGGGCCGTTGAATCGGGGGGTGGAGATCGTGAGCTCGGTGGCGGACGGGGAGCGGTCGGCGATCCTGGAGCAGGTGGGGCATGGGCTCAGCGTGCGGATGGCGGTGTTGTTTTTGTGTGTGTTGAGTCGGGGTGGGTGAGGGGTGGTTGTGGGGTGGTGGGACGGGGGACGCTTCGCGTCTGCCGCTACGCGGTGGAGGCGCGGGACGCTGCGCGTCTCCGGCTCAACGGGTTGGTGATGGGGTTGGTGGGCGGTTGGGGTGACTTGAGTATGCTGGCCGGATGACGGAACGCGGGAGTCATAGCGACGGGGGGCTGGTGATCATCAGCGGGCCTTCGGGGGTGGGGAAGAGCACGCTGACGAACGCGTTGTTGGAGCGGCTGGGGGATCGTGCGCGGCTGTCGATTTCGCACACGACGCGGCCGCGGCGGGCGGGGGATCGGGACGGTCAGCACTACACGTTTGTGGATCGGGCGGCGTTCGAGGCGGGGATCGCGGCGGGGGCTTTTCTGGAGCACGCGGAGGTGTATGGGAATTTCTACGGGACGCCTCGGGGGCCGGTGGAGCGGTGGATCGACGAGGGGCGGGTGGTGGTGCTTGAGATCGACCAAGTGGGGGCGACGGCGGTGAAGGAGAAGCTGGCGGGGGCGACGGGGGTGTTTGTGCTGCCGCCGAGCGAGGCGTCGCTGCTGGATCGGCTGCGGACGCGGGGGACGGACGACGAGGCGACGATCCAGCGGCGGTACGGTCGGGCGAAGGACGAGATCGCGGCGGCGAAGAGCAGCGGGGTGTACGACCACTTCGTGGTGAATGACGATTTTGATCGGGCGCTGGAGGAGTTGATGGGGGTGGTGGGGGAGATGGCGGAGGGTGGAGGGCGGAGGGCGGAGGGGAGCGGGGTGTGAGATTGGGGGTGGGTGTGTGGAGGACGCGATGAATCGCGGCGCTTCATGGGGGGGGATGGGATGGAGGCGGTGAGGCGCGTCATTAAATGGTGGTGGCGATGGGGGTTGGTTAAAGTGGTTTGATGTCGAAGCCTGCGGTCTTTTTGGACCGGGACAACACGCTGATTCGCAACGACGGCGACCTGGGTGATCCGGAGCGGGTCGAGCTGATGCAGGGGGTGTCGACGGCGGTGGCGTCGCTGAAGGGGCTTGGGTTTCGGGTGGTGGTGGTGACGAATCAGGGGGGCGTGGCGCGGGGGAAGTACGGCGAGGCGGACGTGAAGGCGGTGCACGCGCGGCTGGGTGCGATGATCGAGGCGGGGGCGAACGGGGCGCACGTCGATGCGTTTTATTACTGCCCGTTTCACCCGGACGGGCGGTTGAAGCAGTACCGCAAGGAGCATCCGAATCGCAAGCCCTCGCCGGGGATGTTGCTGGAGGCGGCGGCGGATCATGATTTGGACTTGAGCCGGTCTTGGATGATCGGCGACCAGATGCGCGACGTGCAGGCGGGGGCGGCGGCGGGGTGTCGGACGATTTTGCTGCGTGCGGACGCGGCGGCGTTGTCGCCTTTGGACATCGCGGAGGTGAGCGGGGTGACGGCGATGGCGGGTGACGGGGGCGACGACGAGGAGGGCGCGGCGCGTCGGGGGGACAAGCCTGACTTCATGGCGGCGAGCCTGATCGATGCGGTGCGGATCGTGGCGCAGGCGCGGACGCCAGCGGAGGCGCGGGGCGAGCGCGGCGAGGGCAAGGAGGGGCCGCGGCGGTGGGACGCGGCGGCGGTGGCGAAGCTGCAGCGTCGGGCGGCGGCGGAGGTCGGGGCGAAGCGCGAGGGCGCGGAGGGCGACGGGGGCGAGGTGCGGGTGGCGTCGCCGAGCGCGGCGCGTCCGGTGCGGCCGTTTCGGCCTTGGAATGCGCCGGAGCCGGAGGTGGAGGAAGAGGGCGAGTCGGTGGGCGCGGCGCGGCGTGGGCGGCGTGGTGACGGGGCGGCTGCGGGGGTGGCGGAAGCGCCGGCGGGTGGCGCGGTGGATACGGCGGTGGCGCGTGAGGAGACGCGGGACATTCCCGGGCCGATCGCGGCGGAGCTGGCGCGGCGGCGCGGGGGGAGTGAGGGGGCGGATGCGTCGGCGACGGGTGCAGGTGAGGCTGGGGAGGGCGCGGGTGGTGAGCCGCTTGCGGGGTCGCAGCGGTTATTGCGGTCGATCCTGCAGGAGCTGCGAGGGCAGCGGGCGACGGCGGGCGGGGGGAGCTGGGTGTCGGTGGCGGCGGTGGTGTTGCAGGTGGGGGTGGTGGTGTGTTTTGCGGGGGCGCTTTGGATGGGGGCGGGGTCGTGGGATGTGTTTTCGCGGTGGGCGTTGGCGGCGTTGCTGGCCCAGCTCGGGGTGATCGCGGCGCTGATGTTTGACGGTCGGCGTGGGTGAGGTGGCGGGCGGCGCGGACGAGCGGGGCGGGGGTGCGAAGCGGGTGGCGGTGGTGATGCCGACGTGGCTGGGGGACGCGGTGATGGCGACGCCGACGCTGCGGGCGCTTCGGGGTGCGTTTGCGGGGGCGCGGATCGATGCGTGGTGCGTGGGGAACCTGCGGTCGGTGCTGCGGCCGATGCGTTGTGTGGATCGGGTGCGGGTGTACGACAAGCGCGGGGGCGGGCTGTGGGCGGCGGCACGTCGGATGCGTCGGACGGGGTATGACGTGGCGGTGGTGCTGCCGAACAGTTGGCGGGCGGGTTTGTTGGTGTGGCTGGGCGGGGCGAAGCGTCGGGTGGGGTACGACCGGGACGGCCGGGGCGTGCTGCTGACGGATCGGCTGATCCCGCGGAAAGAGGGGGGGAGGTATGTGCCGGTGCCGACGCTGGACTATTACCTGGGGATCGCGCGGTATCTGGGGGCGGAGGTGACGGATGCGTCGATGCGGGTGGCAACGCTGGCGGGGGAGGATGCGCGGGCGGCGGAGGTTCTTGGGAATGCCGAATGTCGAATGCCGAATGACGAAGGTGGTGCGGGGGATGGGTGGTTGGTGATGAATCCGGGGGCGGCGAAGGTAAGCAAGCGTTGGCCGGCGGAGCGGTTTGCGGCGGTGGCGGGGCATGCGGTGGAGCGGCACGGGCTGCGGGTGGCGGTGACGGGGGGGCCTGGGGAGGCGGAGGCGGTGGGGGCGGTGGTTCGGTTGG
>JBCCQE010000044.1:0-27458 GCA_039024495.1 Planctomycetota bacterium
CATCACGTCGCACCCCGCATCAATCACCTCCAACGACCGCCGCACCGCCCCCCAGTCCGTCGCCACCCCCTCCAACCGCTCCGCCTCCGCCGGCGCGACCGGCGTCTTGAACCGCACCGGGTTCACCACGTCCAACGGCTGATCCGTGTCCGCAAAATGCGCCAACGCCTCCGCGTCCTCGTTCACCAGCCCCTCACGCTCCCGCCGACACCCGCTCGCCGAAGGCTTGCACACCCCCACCCGCGCCAGCCGCGCCGCCCCACCCCCACGCTCCACCCTGGGCGTCAGCCGAAGCGCCCGCGCAATCGCGCACGCCACCACCGTCTTGCCCACCTCCGTGTCCGTCCCCGTCACGAACAGCCCCGGCTTCGTCAATCGCAACCCGTCGTCCAGCATCCCGGTTCGAGCTCCATCCACGCGTTCAAACAAATTCAAACCACAAAACGCTCGAACCCGCCAAACCGCAAGAAATCACGCCGCGGGCTCGACTTCGCCGACCCATTCGCACGATAATGCTACAGGCCACGCCAGGCCGCACCACGACTCAAAGGAGGGACCCCATGCTCAACCGCCGCACCACCCGCCGCCGCACCCCCGGCTTCACGCTCATCGAACTGCTCGTCGTCATCTCCATCATCGCCCTGCTCATCGGCATCCTCCTCCCCGCCCTCGCCGCCGCACGACGCACCGCGCAAGGCCTGAGCTGCTCCTCCACCCTCCGCCAGATCGGCATCGGACACGCCGCCTTCCAGATCGACCACCGCTCCTTCTACCCCCTAGCCGGCGCCACCATCCGCTGGGGCGAAGCCGACCCCGACGACGGCGAACCCAACACCACCGACCGCGCCTCTTGGATGGAACAGGTCGACGAATACATCCAGGCCAAGCCCACCGACGACGCCGAGCCCGAGCCCTTCTACTCCGGCTGCCCGCTCTTCCCCCAAGACTCGCCCTACCACTACTTCCTCGGCGTCAACGCCGCCTTCATCGAAGCCGGCGACTTCGCCGCCATCCGCGCCGACGACATCCGCTTCGCCTCCGCCTTCGTCGCCGGCGGCGACCTCAACCGCGACTTCCAGCTCTTCGATGCCGACAAGGACGACTACACCCAGAACTGCGTCGGCCTCCCCGGCCTCGACACCACCACCAACGCAGGCACCACCACCTACTGGGAACCCCAGCACAGCGGCGCCCTCAACCTCCTCTTCGCCGACGGCCACGTCGCACGCTTCAAGGAATACGAAGAATCCAAGATGACCTTCGCCCTCGCCGAAATGGCCCCGTGGCAAGCGCCGTAAGCAGGGACTAACTCAGCGTCTGCTCGACCTTAAACCCAAACCCCCGCCGGTTGTCGATCCACCGCAGCCACGTCGGCGTCAGCCGATACACCCCCTGCTTCTCGATCGCCGTCGCGTAAGGCTCGTCCGCGACAAACGAAAACTTCCCGCGATACAGATCGAGCACCCGCCGCCGCTCGTCGCCCGTCACCAGCTCGGCCTCGCCCCGAAGCTGCACGCCGTGGATCATCTCCGGCCGATCGTCGTGCGCATACACCGTCGCCGCGCACGCCGCCCGTTCGCCCAGGTGCACGCTGTGCGCCGCCGACGCCGAGCTCACCCAAGAAAGCCGCCACCGCCCATCGCTCACGTACTGCACGTTCGCCCCGTGCGGCCGCCCCTCCCCATCCACCGTCGCCAGCGCCGCCGTCCGGCAAATCGCCAAAAACGCCGAAACTTCCTGCTCAATGTCCATCGCGCCCGTCAAACCCCCACACCCGCCGCCACGCGCTCGATCGCGGCCTCCACGTTCTCGCGCGAGTTAAACGCCGACAGGCGGAAATACCCCTCCCCGCACGACCCGAACCCCGCGCCCGGCGTGCACACCAGGTGCGCCTCGTGCAGCAGCTTGTCGAACATCGCCCAGCTCGTCACCCCCTCCGGGCAACCCACCCACGCATACGGCGCGTGCTCCGCGCCGTGCACCGTCATCCCCGCCGCCGACAGCGCCTCACGGATCAGCCGCGCGTTCTCCATGTAAAACGAAATCAGCTCCCCCGTCTGCGCCCGCCCGTCGTCCGAATACACCGCCTCCGCGCCGCGCTGCACCACGTACGCCACGCAGTTGAACTTCGTCGACTGACGCCGGCTCCACAGCGCGTGCAGCGACACCTCCTGCCCGTCGCTCGAACGACCCATCAAATCCTTGGGCACCACCGTGTACGCACAACGCGTCCCCGTAAACGCCGCGCTCTTAGAGAACGAACGCAACTCGATCGCGCACGTCCGCGCACCATCGATCTCAAAGATCGACCGCGGCAGCTCGTCGTCCGTGATGAACGCCGCGTAAGCCGCATCAAACAGAATCAACGCCCCGTTCGCGTTCGCGTAGTCCACCCACGCCGTCAACGCCGCCCGATCCAAGACCGCCCCGGTCGGGTTGTTCGGCGAGCACAGGTAAATCACGTCCGCCTTCTCCCCAGGTAGCGGCGGCGCAAAGCCGTTCTCCGCCGTCACCGGCAGGTACGTCAGCCCCGCGTACCGCCCCGACTCGTCCGCAGCGCCCGTGTGCCCGGCCATCACGTTCGTGTCGACATAGACCGGATACACCGGGTCGCACACCGCCACGCGATTGCCCGGGCCAAGGATGTCCAACAAGTTCGCCGAGTCGCACTTGCTCCCATCCGACACAAACACCTCGTCCGCCGCGATCTCACAACCGCGATCGACGAAGTCGTGCTGCGCGATCTTCTCGCGCAAAAAGTCGTACCCAAACGCCGGCCCGTACCCGCGGAACGTCTCGGCCTTGCCCAGCTCGTTCACCGCCTTGATCATCGCCGTCCGACACGCCTCGGGCATCGGCTCGGTCACGTCCCCGATCCCCAGCTTGATGATCGGCTTGGCCTTCAACGCCTCCGCATTCGCCTCGCTGAAGACCGACACCCGCCGCCCGATCTCAGGGAACAGATAGCCAGCCGCGAGCTTCAAAAAGTTGTCGTTGATCTGCATCTTGGGTTCGTCGCTTCCGAGGAGTCGTCCCTTCCGGGGGTCGGGTTGGGACAGGATGACAGGATTTCACAGGATGGACGGGATGTGCAAGACAAATTCGATCCCACAAGGCCAAACGAAACAATCATCCTGTTGATCCTGTGAATCCCGTCATCCCGTCGAAACGGACGAAGCAAACGCCATAGCCGCTTCCAGAGCCTCGTCCAGCTTCGCGGGGTCCTTGCCGCCGGCCTGGGCCGAGTCCGGACGACCACCGCCGCCGCCGCCGGTGACCTGGGCGGCCTGCTTGACCCAGTCGCCAGCCTTGAGCCCGGCAGAAATCATCGGCTTGGGCACCGTGGCGATAAACGCGCACTTCTCGCCGGCCGTGGACCCGAGCAGGATCGCCGCGTCGGGGTGGGCCTTCTTCACGACGTCCATCGCCGAGCGCAGCGCCCCGCCGTCGACGTCGTCCAGCCGCGCGACGATCACCGGCCCTGCGTGATCGGCGGCGATGGCCTTCGCCTGCTCGACGGCCGCGCCCGCGGCGGCCTTGCCCTGCTGCTTCGCGGCGGCCTTGAGCTTGGCGTTCAGCTCCGCAATGGTCGCAAGCAACGCCGCGCGGCGGACGGCCGGCAGCGTCGTCTCGGTCAGCGCCGCGTTGGCGGCGTCGACCCCGGCCTTGAGCGCCTCGGACGCGGCGTCGGCTAGCGACTTGAGCCTGGCCTCCAGCTCATCCGCGGCGGCCTGCGCGTCGCGCGCGGCCTGGCCGGTGAGGGCCGTGATGCGGCGGATGCCCTTGGCGACGTTCTCTTCGGACACCACGCAGAACGCCTCGGCCGCGCCGGTCGAAGCCAAGTGCGTGCCGCCGCAGAACTCGATCGACTTGCCCGCCCATTCACCGTTCGACGGATCGCCGAGCAGGTCATCGACCCTCGCGCCAATGGAGACAACACGCACGTTCGGGGGGTACTTCTCGCCGAAGACGGCGCGCAGGCCGTTGATCTTCAGCGCGTCTTCCTGCGGCGCGACCTGCGCGTCGACCGTCAGGTCGGCCGCGATGTCGGCCTTGACCTGCGCCTCAACCGCGGCGAGCTGGTCGGGCTTGACCGGCCCGGCGTTGGAGAAGTCGAAACGCAGCTTCTCATCATCGACGAGCGAGCCCTTCTGGTCGGCCTCCGGGTTCACGAGGCTGCGCAGGGCCCGGTTCATCACATGCGTGGTCGTGTGGTTCGCGGCGATGCGCCCGCGACGCTGCGCGTCCACGGCTAAACCCACGGGCGCGGCCTCGGCGGCCGTGATGTCCTGTGTCACCTCACCCAGATGAAACCACGTGTCCGCGAGCTTCTGCGTGTCCGTGACGTCGATCGACCCGCCGCAGTTGCACGACAGCGTCCCGGCGTCGCCGACCTGCCCGCCGGCCTCGGCGTAGAACGGCGTCCGCTCGACCACCGCCGCGACGTACTCGCCGACGGTCGCCTGTTTCACCTCTTCGAAGCACTGACCGACGCGCTTGAACAGCCGCAGCTTCTGCGCCCCGGGCTCGATCGACGTCGTGTCATAGCCGACGAACTCGGTGGGCTCGAACGACGCCTGCTGGATCAAGTCCTTCAGCGCCCCCTTGGCGTCAAACTCCGCGCCCTCCGCGCCTCCGCGCGAGATATCCGCGTGACGCTGCTTGGCCTTCTCGTACCCCGCCTCGTCGACGGCAAGACCACGCTCCTCGGCCATAACCTTCGTGATCGAAAAGGGGAATCCGTAGGTTGATTCAAGATCAAATACGTCTTTACCAGGCACTTTCAGCCCACGAACAAAATCTTTCAGATCTGATACCGCTTCAGCCAGATCATCTTTAACTTTCAGTAGGATTTCCTGCACTTCTGTTCTAAAAATCGATCGATTCGATATCATGCCACCAATAGTTAACTCAAGGTTCTCTGCATTTAAGACTAATGAATCCCGCGACTCCATTAAGATCGGGAACTGCACATCGAACGGGTGGTCACTCGCACCATAAGGCAGCCAATCACGCCTCAGTGGGTGCCAAGCATTACGAAATGACCAATAAATATCCATTAATTTGTCGTCAGATTCATCCAGATGTGGTGGACCCAGCAAAACATCGAGTTGGCTAACACAGCGCGAAACTCCCTTGCGGTAGCCCTCGACCTTTGAGCGGTTTTGATGGAATACATCCGCGATAACGAGCTGCGCCCTTGGCAGCCCGCTTAACAGATTATCACTGAAGCTGATTTCCTCTTCCTTGATCTCTGCGGTGACGGCATCTAGCTTCGCACGCAAGTTAGGGAATGCATCGCCAAAGTGGTCAACTACCGCGGGAACGAGTTTATAGATGAAAGGTTCTTCAACGTCGAGCTTATCTCTGCCAAACACAGCGGCGCGGCGAAGGATCGTGCGAAGCACCGAGTCGCGGCCGGTGTTGCCGCAGTGGGCACCGTCGGTCAGGGCGAAGGTCAGGCAGCGCACGTGGTCGGCGATGACGCGGTAGGCGACGTTGATGGGGTCGGTGAGGTTGTCGCCGGTGCCGCCGGGGATGTAGTCGCGGGCGCCGGTGACTTCTTTGATCGCCGCGAAGAGCGGGGTGAAGACGTCGGTGTCGTAGTTGGAGTCCTTGTCCTGCAGGACGGCGACGATGCGCTCGAAGCCCATGCCGGTATCGACGTGCTTGGCCGGGAGCGGCGCGAGGGTCGAATCCTGGCGGCGGTTGAACTGGATGAAGACGAGGTTCCAGATCTCGATGACGTCCGGCGAGTCGCCGTTGACGAGCGCCGCGCCGGTCTTGCCGGGGGTGCGGTCGAAGTGGACTTCGGAGCACGGGCCGCAGGGGCCGGTGTCGCCCATCTCCCAGAAGTTGTCTTTCTTGTTGCCGGGATGGACGCGCGCGCCCGGAAGGTAGCGCAGCCATAGCTCGCGTGCTTCGTTGTCCGGCTCGAGGCCTTCGGCGGGGTCGCCCTCGAAGTAGGTGGCGTGGAGTCTCTCGGGGTCGAGGCCCCAGACTTCGGTGAGCAGCTCCCACGCCCAGTCGATGGCTTCGGCTTTGAAGTAGTCGCCGAAGGACCAGTTGCCGAGCATCTCGAAGAAGGTGTGGTGGTAGGTGTCTTTGCCGACGTCGTCGAGGTCGTTGTGCTTGCCGCCGGCTCGGATGCACTTCTGGCTGTTGGCGACGCGCGGGGGCGACGGCGGGGACTCGGTGCCGAGGAAGTAGGGCTTGAACTGGTTCATCCCCGCGTTGGTGAACAGCAGCGTGGGGTCGTTGAGCGGGACGACGGGCGACGACGCGACGTGCTGGTGGCCGTGCTTATCGAGGAAGAAGTCGACGAACTGTTGGCGGATGTCGCTGGCGGTGGCGGGCATGGAAGTGGTGGCGTTGGCGGTGTAGGGTGAGTGGGCACAGGGCCCGGACGGCCGGCGTGCGTGCATGTGGCCTTGGCGGGGAGTATAGAGCCCGTTTGCGGAGCGACCGGATGGCGATTGAGGATGGCGCGGGCGTGGAGCGGCGGGTGGCGCATCACTACCCGCTTTGGCCGGGGACGCCTCGGGTGGTGGTGCTGGGGTGCGGGTTTGGGGGGCTGCACTTCGTGCGGGCGTTTCGTGGGGAGGCGCAGGTGGCGGTGATCGACAAGCAGAACCACCATGCGTTTCAGCCGCTGCTGTATCAGGTGGCGATGGCGGGGCTGAGCGTGCCGGACGTGGCTCAGCCGATCCGCTCGATCTTCCGCGGGCGGATGAACGTGATGACGGTGATGGAGGAGGTGCGGGGGATCGACTTGGGCCGGCGGGTCGTGCAGCTGCGGCAGTCGAGCGTGGAGTACACGCACCTGGTGATCGGGCTGGGCGGGCGGACGAGCTACTTCGGCAACGACCACTGGGCGGAGCACGCGCTGGGGCTGAAGACGGTGCAGGACGCGCTGGACATCCGACGGCGGGTGCTGACGAGCTTTGAGCGGGCGGAGACGGAGGCGGACCCCGACGAGGTGCGGCGGCTGACGACGATCTGCGTGATCGGCGGCGGGCCGACGGGCGTGGAGCTGGCGGGCACGATGGCCGAGCTGAGCAAGAAGGTGTTTCGGCGCGACTTTCGGAAGGTCGACCTGAACCGGGTGCGGGTCGTGCTGGTGCAGGGCGCGGATCGGGTGCTGCCGGGGTACCCGGATCGGCTGTGCGAGGCGGGGAAGCGGCAGCTCGAAGAGTTGGGTGTCGAGGTGATGCTGAACACGCGGGCGGAGGCGATCGAGTCGGGGCGGGTGGTGCTTGACTCGGGCGAGGTGATCGAGGCGCGGAACATCCTTTGGGGCGGGGGAGTAGTGGCGTCGCCGATCGCGGCGGAGCTTGGCTTGCCGGTGGACCGGCGGGGGCGGATCGAGGTGGAGGCGGATTGTTCGCTGCCGGGTCACCCCGAGGCGTTTGCGGTGGGCGACATCGCCACGCTGGTGGACGCGCACGGCAAGGAGGTGCCTGGCGTGGCGCAGGGGGCGATGCAGATGGGCACGCACGTGGCGAAGATCATCAGTCGGGAGCTGAAGACCGGGGATCGGAAGCAGCCGAGCGAGCGGCCGGCGTTTGCTTATTTCGACAAGGGGGACATGGCGACGATCGGGCGGAGCAAGGCGGTGGCGTGGCTGTTCAAGCGGGTGGAGTGCACGGGGTTCGTGGCGTGGGCGATGTGGGCGGGCGTGCACCTGCTTTTTCTTGCGGGGTTCCGCAGCAAGGTGATGACGGCGGTGCAGTGGGTGTGGGCGTATCTTCTGTTTCGGCCGGGGGCGAGGATCATCTTTTCGCCGCTGCACCGCGAGGTGTTGGAGCCGTCGGATTTGATCGCTGAGGGAGAGCGTGCGGCGGCGGCGGCGGCGGCCGGTAAAGCGTTCGAGAGCGCAGCGCCGGAGCCGGGCGAGCGTTGATCGCGGCGCGACTGACGAGAGGCCTTACACGGCGGCGGGGACGTGCCCGTTGCGGACGCTGATCTCGGCGGTGGGGGGGACGGTGCCGTCGATCACGGCTTGGAGGGTCTGCTCGAAGGCTTCGACGACGCGGTCCCAGGCGTGGAGGCTGATGTCGTCGACCGCGCCTTGGCGGAGGCGCGCGATGCGGGCGGGATCGGCGGCGAGATCGGTGGTGGCCTGGGTGAAGGCGTCGGCGTCGCCGAGTGGGACGAGGTGGCCGGCACGGTCGTGGGCGATGTGCATCATCGGCGCGGCGTAGTTGTAGGCGACGATGGCGAGCCGGGAGGCCATCGCTTCGCAGACGACGTTGCCGAAGGTTTCGGTTTCGGACGCGAAGACAAACATGTCGGCCGAGGCGAAGTGGGCGGAGAGGTCGTCGCCGTGGCGCATGCCGGCGAAGACGATGTCGGGGCGGTCGGCGGCGAGCTGCTCGCGCATGGGGCCGTCGCCGACGATCACGAGCTTGAGGCCCGGCGTTTTTTTCCGGGCGGCGTCGCAGGCGGCGATGGTGAGGGGGATGTTTTTCTCGGCGGCGACGCGGCCGACGTAGATCGCGACCGGGTCGTCGGGCGTGACGCCCCACGACTGGCGCAGCTCTTCGGAGCGGTAGTGCGGGCTGAACTCCTGGTTGTCGACGCCGCGCGGCCACCAGGCGACGCGCTCGAAGCCGTGGCCGGCGAGGCGTTTGACCATGGTGTGGCTGGGGGTGAGCGTGACGCCGCAGCGGTTGTGGAACCAGCGGAGGTACTGCGTGGCGACGGGCTCGATGCCGGGGATGCGGTAGTGCTTGGCGTACTGGTGGAAGTTGGTGTGAAACGACGACGCGACGGGCAGGCCGAGGCGATAGGCGGCCCAGAGGGCGGTGAAGCCGAGGAGGCCCTCGGTGGCGATGTGGACGATGTCGGGCCGTTGGAACTTCCATCGGCGGACGAGGCGGTTGCGTGCGGGCAGGCCGATGTGCAGGCCGTCGTACATGGGCATGGGCATGCCGGGGACGATGTGCTCGGTGACGCCGTGGTCGTCGAAGGTGCGGTCCTTGCGAGAGCGGATGGAGCGGTCCTGCTTGCCCTGGTGGGGGCGGACGACCTCGACGAGGTGGCCGCGCACGGCGAGCCCCCGGACCATGCGTTGCAGGGTGAGGGCGACTCCGTTGACTTCGGGTGGGTAGGTCTCGGTGACCAGCGCGACGCGCATCGCCGGATGGTAGCGGGCGGGCGTGGCGGGGTGGGCGAGCGGGGTGTCGGTTAGCGGTACTCGATCTCGTAGACGAGCTGGCCCTGGCTGTCGCGGGACCACTCGAGGCGTGGCTCGGGCCGCAGGCCGGGGGCTTCGATGCGAGGCGGCAGGTCGTCGCGTGCGGGGGCGAGCATGCGGAAGGGCGCGTCGACGCCGCCGGGGCGGGTGAAGGTGAAGACCTCGGGGTCGGCGGCGGAGATTTCGTGCGTGAGGCCGTGAGAGGATCGCGTGAGCGCGAAGGACCGCCGGCTGAGCAGGGACTGGAAGGCCTCGAACGAGTCGGGGATTTCTTCGCCCTGCTCTTTGATGTAGGCCATGGCGACGCCGAAGAAGTCGAGCCGCTCGGCGGCGGCGGTGACGGGGTCGGGCTCTTGAGCGAGGGCGTAGGCGCGCCACTGGGCGTCGATGCCGGCGAGGGACTCGACGCCGAAGGCCTGGCGCATCGCCTGGTCGCTGCGTCGACCCTCGCTGACGAGCTGGAGGTAGCGTTGGAAGGCGGCGCGGTAGCGGCCGTCGCGGCCGTGGACGAGGTAGTAAACGATCGACCACGACTGGGCGTAGAGCAGCGAGGAGCGTTGGGGGTCGGTGGCGAGGGTGTCGGACCAGGCCTGGCCGGTGAGCGAGACGATCTGCTCGAGGGGGATCGCTTGTTCGGTTTCGATGGCGTTGCGGACCATCGCGATGCGGCGCGCGTCGGCCATGCCGGTGCGCATGCGTCGGCCGGTGAAGATGCCGTCCTCGAAGTATTGCGCGAGGCCCTCGTTGATCCACACCGGCAGGTCGCGCCCGATGTACGACCACGCGAACTGGTGGAAGCCCTCGTGCTGGAGCACGACCTGCGTGCGGGTGGTGGACTTGCCGCCGACCCACGTCGCCAGGCCCTGGGCCTGCGGGCGGACGAAGAACATCCCGCCGGAGTTGGTGGCGTCGATGTCGAGTTTGGCGAGGTAGTCGCGGTAGCCGTCCTCGTTGCTGAACAGGTAGAGCGGCATCGGCGCGCGGCGGCGGTTGCGGAAGCCGTCGAACCGGCGCTCGAACTCGGCGAACACGGCGTCCATGTGCCGGCCGAACTCGACGACCTCGTCGCGCTCGAGGTCGGTGTGGATCAGGTAGTGCCGGCTCTGGAAGCTACGCAGCTCGGCGTCCTGCGCGGCCGCAGCGGGGGCGAGCAGCGCAGCGAGGGCCAGGCACCAACAGGCGACGACGTGCCAGCGCTCGGCGACGGCACGGGCCGGGCGTCGAGGCAGGCGGCAGAGCGTCTGGGATGGCTCGGTGCGGGCGATACGGGGTCCCCTTGGGCGGCGTTCCGGCTTCATATCGGGCCGGGCGTCGCGATAACTGAGCGGGCGCGGCGGGCGTTGCGGGACGGACGCCCCACCGACCGGCTGCGTCGGCCGAGCTTTACTTACCGGCGTAATCGATCAGCCGGCCGATCTCGCGGCGCAGGTCGTGGCGGTGGACCACGCGATCGATGAAGCCCTTTTCCAGCAGAAACTCGCTTCGCTGGAAGCCCTCGGGCAGCTCTTCTCGGACGGTGTTGGCGATGACGCGTGGGCCGGCGAAGCCGATGAGGGCGCCGGGCTCGGCGAGGATGACGTCGCCGAGCATGGCAAAGCTCGCGGTCACGCCGCCGGTGGTCGGGTCGGTCAGCACCGAGATGAACAGCCCCCCGGCGTCGTCCAGGCGGGCGAGCGCGGCCGAGGTCTTGGCCATCTGCGCCAGCGAGAGCGACGACTCCTGCATCCGCGCCCCGCCGGATGCGCAGATCACGACCAGCGGCAGGTCGCGCTCGATCGCGAGGTCGATCGTTCGGCTGAGCTTCTCGCCGACCACCGAACCCATCGACGCCATCATGAAGCGTGTGTCCATCACGGCCAGCGCGATGCCGCGGCCTTTCACAAACGCCCGGCCACAGATCAGCGCATCGCGGTGCCCGGTCTTGCGTTGTTCTTTGGTCAGCCGATCTTTGTAGGGCACGCGATCGACAAAGCGCAGCGTGTCCTTGGGGCTGAGGTCGTCCCACATCGGCTCGAAGCTGCCCTCGTCGACGAGCTGGCGGATGCGGGTGTCGCCGTCGACGCGGTTGTGATAGCCGCACTCGGGGCAGACGTTGAGGTTCTCGGCCAAGGCCTTGGTGAACAGCATCGCCTCGCAGCGCGGGCAGCGCACCCACAGGCCCTCGGGCACCTGCGAGTGCTTGCCGGTCTCGATGACGTCGCGCCACGACTCGGGGCGTCCGGAGGCGGCGGGGGCGGGCTTGGAATCGGGGGTGGGCGGTGTCGAGGTCGTGCGTGACAAGTCGGCAGACTCCGGGGGCAGATGCCGGGGGCTCCGGGGGATTCCGGGGCGGGCGGGGTGCCCGAGTCCTTCGGGCGTGCCACATCGTAAGCCAAGCCGCGGCCGGATTCAGCCCAGACCCACCCAAGCACGCGCCCGGCGCGAACCGGCGTCACGCAAACAAAATCCAATCAAGCAATCCCCGGCCCACTCGACCCTCTACTGAATCTGCCCCACCGTGACCTCGCCCGTCGCGGCGTCCAGCGCGATCGCGATCGACTGCGTGCCGGCCTGCAGCACGACCTCCGCGTCGGCATTCTGATCGAGGCTGCCAAACGCCGTGAAACCCAGCTCGCCATCGCCGCCGATCGACATCGCCCCGAAGCCCACGCCCGCCAGGTCGCGTGCGATCCCCTGGCCGAACGTGATCTGCCAGGCTTGGCCGTCGGCGTCGCTGGTCAGCGGCGTCGCGGTGTCGGACGAGGCGGCGACGTGGTACGAACCGGCGGCCGTGTCGAAGACCAGCACGCGGGGGTCGTCGGCCTTGGCGATCGAGTCGACGCGGGCGGCGTCCAGGTCGGCGGCCAGGATCGCCGCGGCGCCGCGCAGGGCCGAGTCGGTCGTGTTGCCCAGCATCGGCACGACGATCGCCCCGATCACGCTGATGAGCAGCACGACCGTCAGGACCTCGACCAGGGTGTAACCGCGGGTCGGTCGGCGTTTCGAGGGCGCGGGCATATGGGCGCTATCGGCCGGTTGCGCGGGGGGATTGCACGCGGGGTGCGGCTTGGCCGCAGATTCGGCTCAACCGGCCCAGCCGTCCCGACGATCTGCCTCACACGCCGTGATGTCGCACGCCCCGCTATCGCCGCCCGCCCGCCGCCGCGGGTTCACGCTCGCCGAGGTGCTGATCGCCTCGGTCGTGGTGGCGTTCGTCTCGATCGCGCTCAGCCAGGCGATCGTCATCGGCCACCAGCAGTCCTATAACGCGCTCGACGAGCACCGCGCCGCGACCGTCGCCGAGTCCACGCTCGAGCGCGTGCTCGCCCTGCCCTACGACGACCCCGACGGCCACACCTCGCTCGGCCCGGACTCCGGCGAGACCACCGCCGCCGACTACGACGCCATCGACGACTTCCACAAGCACACCGAGACCGCCGGCTCGCTCGTCGACGGCACCGGCGCCGCGCTGCCGGATGCGTATCAAGACCTCGCGCTGTCCGTGGCCATCGATCGCCAGACCCTCTCGGCCCCGGCGCTCGGCGGCGATCACGATGGGCTGCAGATCACCGTCAGCGTCGCGCGGGCCAACGGCCAGATCACCACGCTCAGCCGCTGGGTCGGAGAGGACGGCCGATGAACACGCACCGCCGATCGCGCACCCGGCGTCGCGGGCTCACCGTCGCCGAGCTCATGCTCGCGATGGCGGGCACGTCGCTGGTCGGCCTGGCCGTGAGCGCGATGGTCTTCGCCACCGATCGCGGCAGCGACGAAGAGAAATCCGTGCGCTCGCTGGTCGTCGAGTCCAAGGTCGTGTCGTCGCGCATCAACGCCGCGCTGCGTTCGTGCCGGCGCGTGCTCGACGTGAGCTCCACCCGCGTGATCCTCTGGACCAGCGACACCGACAACGACGGCTTGGTCGACGCCTCGGAGGTCGGCGTGATCGACCACGACCCCGCCACCACGCAGCTCACCTACGCCACCGTCGCGTCTGGCATTGCCACCGAGTGGGACCCGGCCACCACCAGCTTCGTCACCCCGATCCTGGCGTTGCAGGCGGCCAACAACCTGGACGCCACCGTGTGGTCGAACCGGGTCGTCACCGCCACGTTCACGACCAACAACCCGGCCGACCACATCTCGGCCGCGCTCATCGCGTACCAGATCGAGATCGCCCACGCGCAGCTCACCGAAGTGACCACCCACTCGGTCGCGCTGCGGAACCGCAGCCAGAACTGACCGCCCCACGCCATGCCGCACCGCACCCCGCCCCGCAACCCGGCTCCGACACGCGCCCCGCGTCGCGTGCGCGATCGGCGTGGCACGGCCTATCTGCTGGCGATGATCGCCATCGCCGTGGCCGCCGCGCTGGGCGTGGGGTTCCTGCGCAGCGCGAACACCTCGCTCGCCGTCGCGACCAACGTGCGTGCCCAGCCGGCCGCGCGCGGCCTCGCCGAGACGGGCATGGCCGTCGCGTTGCGTCACGTCGAGCAGGCCGCCGACTGGCGGACGGGCAAGACCTCGGGCGCGTGGCTGAGCGACGTCGCGTGGGGCGAGGGCACGTTCGCCGTCCGCTACACCGATGATAAGGACGGCGATCTCGGCGACAGCACGCTCGACGACGTGACCGTCGAGGTTATCGGCCGGGTCGGCGACATCAGCCACCGCCTCACGGCCGAAGTCGCCTTCTCCGTACCCACGCCCATCTCCGTGCTCTACGTCGCCGGCAGCGTGCCGGTGTCCGACCTCGACGGCTACCGCATCGAGATGCTTGAGTCGTGGGGCATGGCCGTCACAACGATCGACGACGACGCGGCCGACGACACGTTCGACGCGGCGGTCGACGCGAACGACGTGGTCTTCGTCGCGGCGTCGGTGCGAGCCACGAAGGTCGAGGCGTTGCTGGATAACACCGCGACCGGCGTGGTGCTCGAAGAGGGCGCGGTGCAGGATCACGCCGGGCTCTCGCTGGGCAACGCCATCGCGAGCACGTCCAACAGCGTCTACGTGGCGGACAACCTGCACCCGATCACGCGCGGCCTGTCGCTGGGCTCCCTTAAGGTGCTCGATAAGCCGGGCGGGCTGTATCGCAACGGCAGCGACATCGCCGGCGACGCACGCTTCCTCGCGACCGCGACCAAGACCGGCGTGACCACGGTGGCCGGCGGCTACCCACTAACCGACGCCACCAGCTCGCCCGCGCTCTACCTGCTCGAAGCCGGCAGCCTCGACCAACAGCAAAACCTCGTGCACGGCCGACGCGTCGCGATCCCGCTCGCGTTCGATGACGTCGACGTGATCGATTACTCCGACGACGGCGCGGCCCTGGTGCGGCGGTCGATCGAGTGGGCCGCCGGCGGGACCGTGCCGCACGGCTACCTCGCGGCGTGGAGCTTCGACGAAACGGCCGGCACCGCGCTGTACGACGGCATCGACGACCACCACGGCCTCATGCTCGGCTCGCCCACGATCGATCAGCCCGGCGTGATCGATCGCGCGATCGACTTCGACGGCTCCGACGACGCCGTGGAGGTGCAGCACCGCCCGCTGCTCAGCCCGACCGACGCCCTCTCGATCGCGATGTGGGTGCAGGCCGATGTCTGGACCACCGGCGATCACCTCATCAGCAAGGGCGCGGACGACCAGTACCGCCTCTGGCTGCACGACGCGGGGACGCTGGAGTTCTGGCTCAAGGGCGTGGGCACGATCAGCACGCCGGCCCCGAGCGCGGGCGTGTGGCAGCACGTGGCGGCGACGTACGACGGCGACGAGATGCGGCTGTACGTCAACGGGGTGCTGATGACCTCGGCCGCGGTCACGGGCGCGATCGACACAACCACCGACGCGCTCTACCTCGGCAGCGACGGGTCGCAGCACTACTTCGACGGTCGGCTGGACGACGTGCGGCTGTTCGGCCGCGCGCTGTCGCACCGCGAGGTGAAGTGGCTGCACGAGCAGGCCGACGCGACGGGGCTGCCGCGGCTGGTGGCGTCGTATCGGTTCCACGAGCCGCCGGCCGACTCGGTGCCGCAGCTGGTGTCGCACTGGCCGCTGGACGACGCCGGCGAGGGGCAGGGTTATTCCGGGCCGGTGGGCGTGGCGCTGGGCGGCCGGCTGGAGATGGAGGGCGACGCGTTGATCGACGCGTACAACGTGGCCGCAGGCGGCTACGACCCGGGGCTGACGATCGACGCGTTGGTCGTGACCAAGATGGCCACCAGCTCGCCCAAGGCGGTGTCGCTGGCCAACCAGGCGACCCTCCAAGGCGACTTGGTGATCGGTGCCAGCGGCAACGTGAGCACCAACGTGGAAACGCGAGGCACCGCAACGATCACCGGCGACACGCTGCTGGCGACGGTCGACTTCACGCCGCCCACGTTCAGCCTGCCCGGCGACTTCGCCGCGCCCGCGGGGACGGACGAGGTGTACGACGGGACTAGTGAGGAGTGGACGGGCGACCTGTCGTTCACCTCGCTCGAAGCCCGCGGGGGCGCGACCATCACCGTCAAAGGGCAGACACGCGTGCAGGTCGAGGGCGATTTGATTCTCAACGACGCGAGCATCGTGCTGGCCGATGGCGCATCGCTGACGCTGCTGCTCAACAACCAGGCCACGCTGCTTGAAGACGCATCAATCCACGCCGACGCGGGGTCGCCCGAGCGGGTCACGCTGCTGTTTTATGGAACCGACACGACCGACAGCCTGACGATGAACGATCGCTCGGCGATCTCCGGCTCGGTCGTCGGGCCGTACGGCCTGGACATGGACAATCAATCGGCGATCTTCGGCCGGGTCATTTCGCGAGGCGATCTGACGATGTCGAGGAACAGCGCGATCCACGTCGCCGACGGGCTGGGCGATGTGATCGTGGCCGCCGGAGGCACGCAGGGCTCGGACGGCTCTTCGCCGGGCACGCGGGACGAGACGGGGCTGAGTAACGGCCTGCCGACCAACGTGACGTACCACGCCTCGGGCAGGCACGGCGACGCGTTCCGCTTCAACGGGCTCGACTCGTATGTCGTCGCCCCTCACCACCCGGCGTACCTGCTGGACCGCGGGGCGGTGTCGTTCTGGTTCAACGCCGACCACACGTTCACGACGCCGGTCTTGCTGGCCAAGCGATCGGATGCCGGGGTCACGACCGGCGACCTGACGATCGCGCTGGTGCTGGACCGGCTGGTGATGGTGATGATCACCGCGGACGGGTTTGAGTATTTCGAGACGGGCGGGGTGACGGCGGGGACGTGGCATCACGTGGCGTTGAGCTTCGGGCCCGGCGGGCTTCGCCTGTATCTCGACGGCGTGCTGGCGCAGTCGTCGAGCTACACCGGCGGGCTGGGGGCGTCGTCGGGCACGCGCGGCAACGAGAAGCCCTGGATGATGGGCTCGCTGGTGACGGGGCTGGAAAGCATGAGTTCGCTGGATGAGGTCGCCAAGCTTGTCACGGGGCTGCTGTTCAGCTTCGACGGCCGGTTGGACGACGTGCGGGTGTACAACCGCCCGCTCGACGCGACCCAGGTGGACGCGGTGATGAGGAGCAACACGCCGGGCGTCTCGCCGGAGAACGACCGAGTCGTGGACTTGTCCAACGCCGAGCGGCCGGCCCACCTGCCGATCGACGACCCGTCGGGCGTCGCGTGGCTCGCCACGGACACGCTGCGCGTGAGCGGCAACGTGATCGCCGCAACGCCGGCCGCCGCGCCCAAGCTGCACGCCAACCTGACGACGACCGATCAGTTCACGATCTACGCGGCGTTTGCCCCGGACACCACGAGCTCGCCCGGCGGGCGGCGGGTCGTGACCTACTCCGACTCGATCGCGTCGCGGAACGTCTCGGTCGGCCAGGCCGGCACGGGCATGGTCACGCTGCTGCGGGCGGGCTCGGCCAACAACAACGGCGACCCGCCGATGCTTGCGTCGGGCACGCTGGCGGCTCATCAGTTCACCCGCGTGGTCGTGACGTACGACGGCAGCGACGTGCGCCTCTACATCGACGGCGAGCTGGTGATGCTGAGCCCGCTGCCGGGCAACCTCAACGCGTTCGACCCGAACATGCCGTTCGCGCTGTTCAACGAGATCGGCAAGGAGCGTGCGTGGACGGGGGTGATCGAGGCGGTCGACATCTACGACACGGCGCTGGAGCCCTCGCAGATCGCGCGGATCATCCGCGACCTGCCGCCGGGGCCGGCGCCGTCGACGAGCGGGGACGACTCGATCCACGTCGCGTGGATCGAGGGGCAGTAGCCGCGATCACTTGAGGTCGTAGGGGTCGTAGACCCACTGCTTGAGGGTGGGCTCGTGGTCGACGAGCTCGTCCTTGGTGAACCACATGGCCAGCTCGCGTTCGGCGGACTCGGGCGAGTCCGAGCCGTGGACCATGTTGTTGGCGCCGGACATGCCGAAGTCGCCTCGGATGGTGCCGGGGTCGGCATTGCGGCCGTTGGTCGCGCCGATGAGGGCGCGGCAGACCTCCACGGCGTCGACGCCCTTCCACGCCATCGCGAGGACGGGCCCGGAGGTGACGAAGCCGATGAGCCCGGGGAAAAAGGGCTTGTCGGCGTGCTCGGCGTAGTGCTTCTCGGCGAGGTCCTTGGGGACCATCATCAGCTTCATGCCGACGAGCTCGAGGCCCTTGCGCTCGAAGCGGCCGACGATGTCGGCGACTAGGCCGCGCTGGACGGCGTCGGGCTTGAGGAAGATGAAGGTGGTTTGCATGGCAGGCCTCCTGGGCGGGGTTCGGGGCGGGGAGTGTAGCGGGGGCGCGGGGGATCGGCGAGCAAGCTCGCCGGCGAAACAGGGATCACCTGGGGCGTACACTCGGCGGTGATGGTTGGTTGCCTGCTGAGACACCTGGCGGCCGCGCCGGTGGGCGCGTTCGCGTTGATCTGCCTGATGCTGCTGCCTCGGCTGGGGGAGGCGCCGCTGGGCAAGACCGAGGGGCACCGGGCGCTGACCGGTCACGAGATGGTGGCGACGGGCGAGTGGGTGACGCCTCGGCTGTTTGGGCAGCTTTATCTGCGTAAGCCGCCGGGGCAGTATTGGCTGGTGGCGGCGAGCGAGTCGGTGTTCGGGGCGAACGAGTTCGCGTGGCGGCTGCCGAGCGCGCTGGCGACGGCGGGGCTGGCGGGTTTTCTGGCGTGGACGGGGCGGCGGTGGTTTGGTTCGGCGGCGGGGGGGTGGGCGGCGGGGCTTTCGGTGGCGTGCCTCGTGCCGCTGTGGGATCAGGGGCTGACGGCCGACCTGGACGCGGCGCACAACCTGGCGGTGGCGGTGGCGGCGGTGGCGATGATCGAGCTGGTCGCCGAGCCGCGGCGGCGGAAGGCGCGGTGGGCGTGGGTGGTGGGCGGCGGGTTGGCGATGGGGGCGGTGCTGCTGACCAAGGTGCACGCGGGGCTGCCGCTGGTGGCGGGGGCGATGATCGGGTCGGCGGTGGCGACGTCGCGGTGGCGCGGGCTGGCGCAGCCTCACGTGTACGCGGCGATCGGCGTGGCGTTGGTGCTGCCGGCGGCTTGGGCGGGGCTGCTGCTGTGGGAGCACGGCGGGCTGCCGGCGGACATGCGCGGGGTGAGCGAGGCGGCGGCGCCGTTCGACGCGGCGGGCGCGGCAGCGGCGGTGGGCGGGGGGCTGTTGGCGGCGCTTCTTTGCTTTGCGTATGGGTTGCCGACGACGGCGGCGCTGCCGTTGACGATGCGCCGGGCCAAGGGGCGATGGCGCGGGCTGCCGGGGGTGGCGGCGCTTTCAGAGGTGATGCCGCGCAAGCGGGCGATGCTTCGGGCGGCGGCGCTGGCGGTGTACGTGGCCTGGCTGATTTATGCCTTGGCTGGGATCACGAACCCGCGTTACCTCTACCCGACGCTGACGCTCGCGCCGCTGGCGGTGGCGGGGCTGGCCGACGCGTGGCGTCGTGGGGACGTGCCGGCTGGGGCGCAGGCGGTGATCCGCGCGGCGGGGACAGCGATCGCCGTGATCGGCGGCGCGGGGTTGGCGGTGGTGGGGGTGTTGCTGGCGGTGCGCAACGCCGAGTTCGCTCCGGCGCTGGCGGCAGTGTTGGTACTGCTGGCGTTGGGCTTGGGCGCGGCAGCGGTGCGGGCGTGGTGGCGGCATCGGGCGGGTGCGGGGGCGGCGCTGACGGCGCTGGTGATCGGGTGCGCGTCGGTGCCGATGGTGCAGGTGCACGGCGACGAGCGGCGGGGGGCGTGGTCGTACGCGTCGGCGCGGGTGATCGGTGCGGAGGTGGAGCGGGGCGAAGCGATTTACGCGCACGACGTGATCTGGGACGTGCCGCACCTGCTTTGGT
Organism: Planctomycetota bacterium; assembly: GCA_039024495.1. Taxonomy (GTDB): domain Bacteria; phylum Planctomycetota; class Phycisphaerae; order Phycisphaerales; family Phycisphaeraceae; genus JBCBUE01. Next base: position 19,476 of record JBCCQE010000044.1, read on the forward strand.
ACGCGGATCGGCCGATCGTTGGCGTGGACGCTGCGTTGGATCGGCCGCAGCGGCTGCCGGACGGGGCGGCGTGGCTGGTTCTTTCGGCCGACGAGCTGGCGGGGTTTAAGAAGCGCGGGACGGCCGGGCTGGGTGAGGCGATCGAGCTGCGGCCGAGCGAAGCGGGGGGGGGCGTGGGGCCGGTGCTGCTGCGGTACGATCCAACGCGATGACACGACGGCACGCATGGCGATGGGCAGCGGTGGGTTGGGCTTTGGCCGCGGTGGTGTGCGGCGGGGCGCTGGCGCAGCGGGGTGCGGATGACGATGCGCGGCCGGTGCGGACGGACTACACCGACAAGACGCTGCCGGCGGCGGACGAGCCGATCACCGAGGCGGTGTGGGCGACGTGGCAGCGCGATCCGACGACGACGCTGACGGTGCACTGGATCGGCCCGCTGGATCGGCGGTGGGCGTCGGCGGCGATCTGCGCGGCGGACGATGCCGAGGCAGCGGGCGCGGACGGCGCGCCGGCTGCGGTGTACACGGCGATGCCGGCGGGGGCGCGGCCGATGCCGGGGACGCACGACCGGGTGGTGTATGTCGCGGAGTTCATCGGGCTTGAGCCGGACACGGCGTACCTGGTGGCGGTGCCGGGGCGGGATCGGCCGGTGCGGGTGCGGACGCTGCCCGCCGACGCGGACGCTCCGCTGCGGTTCGCGGTGGGCGGGTGTGTCTACAAGGACAAGAAGCCGTTCGAGAAGATGATCCAAGCGGTCGCGCACCACGACCCGCATTTCGCGCTGATCGCCGGCGACATCGCCTACGCCGACGGCGATCTCGATCAGGCCTACCGCTGGCTGTATTACCTCGCGACGTGGGAGAACCTTGCGCGGCGGGCGGACGGCTCGCTGATCCCCAAGGTGGTGACGATCGGCAACCACGAGGTCTCGGCTGGCGGGCGGGGGCGGACCAAGGCGTTTGCGCCGTTCTTCTATGCGCTGTTCGCGTTCCCTGCCCCGGCGGGGTACGGCGTGCTGGACATCGGCGAGCACCTGTCGATCTTCCTGCTCGACTCGGGGCACACCAACTCGGTGCCCGGCCATCAGACGGACTGGCTGGCGGCCGAGCTGGAGGCGCGGGCCGAGCGCACGCACCTGATCGCAGCGTACCACGTGCCGGCATACCCGTCGGCACGCAGCTTCGGCAACACGAAGAACCGCGAGGTGCGGCGGCACTGGACGCCGTTGTTCGATGCGTTCGGCGTGGATCTGGTGTTGGAGGCGGACGACCACGCCTACAAGCGCACGCTGCCGTTGTACGGCGGCAGGCCGGACCCGCGCGGGACGGTGTACGTCGGCGATGGCGGGTTCGGGATGAACTCGCTGCGCACGCCGGCCGACCCGGGCACGGGTTCGATCTTCGGCAATCGGCGGTCGTACCTCGCGCACACGGCCGAGCGCACGCACGGCGAGCTGGTGACGATCCACGGCGACGAGCGCACGGTGCTGGCGATGGACCCGGACGGGCTGATCTTTGACAGCTACCGGTTCTCGGCCGGTCAGCCGCACGCGATCGATGCGACGCCGCACACGGGGTTTTTCTTGCGGCCGGAGGGGTATCTGCTGGTGGTCGCGTTGCTGCTGGGGGTGGCGGGTTACTTCGGGTACACGGGGTGGAAGCGCAGTCAGCGGCCGCCGGCGTGGGTGGACAAGATTTGAGTTGTGGGTGGCGGGGGTACCCGGGGCGGAGCTTCGCTTTGCCCCGGCTTGAGTGATGCAGAGGCGGGGCGATGGCGAAGTCAGCGCGGGTCGACGGGTTGTTGTTCGCGGAAGGCGAGTCGGGCGCGGTTCACGTCGTCGAAGATGTGGAAGATGATGTCGAGCTTGGAGATCTTGAAGACGTCCCAGACCGTGCCGTAGAGGCAGGCGAGCTTGACGTCGCCGCCGCGTTTTTGGAGGCGGCGGTGGAGGGTGACGAGCGTGCCGATGCCCAGCGACGAGATGTAGTTGAGCTTGGAGCAGTCGACGACGATGCGGTCGAAGCCGGCGTCGACCATCTTGGTCATCGCCTCGTTGAGCTCTTTGGCGGTGGTGGAGTCGATGCCGCCGTCGAGGTTGACGATGAGCACGTTGTCGTCGACCTCTTGGAAGTTGATCTCCATGGCGCGGGCTCCGGGCGGCGGGGGCTGATCTTTACCTAAGCAAGTTTAGCCGAGCGTGGTGTGCGGCGGTGTTCAGGCGTTGTCGAGGATGGGCGGGAGGTGGACGGTGGCGATCTTGAGGATGCCGTCGCGGCTGCGCATCTGTTGGACGAGGTCTTCGGGCATGGGGGCGTCGATCTTGAGGACCTGCATGGCGGTGGTGACGCCGGCGGCGTCCTCGCGTCGGGAGATGGACATGTCGGCGATGTTGACGCCGGCCTGGCCGAGGGTCGTGCCGACGACGCCGATCATGCCGGGCTGGTCGGCGTTCTGGATCAGGCACATCGGCCCGGCGGGGACCATGTCCATGTGGTAGCCGTTGATCTCGACGACGCGCGGGCGCAGGTCGTCGTAGACGCGGCCGACGATGCGGCGTTTGCGATCGACGGCGGGGGTGGCCTGGGCGAGGTTTTCGCGCGGGGCTTCGATCTCGATCACCAGCAGGCTGCCCTTGCCGGGGGAGCGCTCTTCGCTGGTGCATCGAATGGCGATGCCGCGGGCCTCGGCGACCTGCTGGGCGTTGATGAGGTTGACCGGGTCGGAGAGGTGGTCGTTGAGCAGCGCGATGACGGCGCGTCGGCAGATCATGTCGGCCGCGCCGGACAGCGCATCGCCGCGGACGGAGACGGTGACGCTGGCGATGCCGCGCGTGATCATCGGGCTGATCAGCCGGGCCATGCGCTCGGCGAGGTCGGCGTAGCGCTCCTGCGTGGGCGTGAGGTCGACCTTGAGGCCCGGGGCGTTGACCGCGCCTTTGACGCCCTCGCCGCGGAGGTACGTCAGGCAGGCCTTGGCGGCGTCGATGCTGACGGCCTGCTGGGCTTCCTTGGTGCTCGCGCCCAGGTGCGGGGTGGTGAGCAGGCGCGGGTAGTTGCGGAGCTTGCTGTCGGCGGGCGGGGGCTCGGCGGTGTAGACGTCGATCGCCGCGCCGCCGCACTTGCCGGACTCGAGCGCGGCGAGCAGGTCGTCCTCGTCGACGACGCCGCCGCGCGCCGCGTTGACGACGAAGACGCCGTCCTTGCACTTCTCGAAGGACTTGGCGTTGAGCATCCCGCGGGTGGCGTCGTTGAGCGGGACGTGGAAGGAGAGCAGGTCGCAGGCGGGGAGCATGGCCTCGAAGTCGCGCGTCATTTTCACGCGGCCGTCGAGCATGGTCTCGGCGTTGATGAAGGGGTCGTAGGCGACGACGTCGCAGCCGAAGGCGAGGCATCGATCGGCGAGGGTCTGGCCGATGCGTCCGAAGCCGACGACGCCGACGGTCTTGCCGCTGAGCTGGCGGCCGGTGAACTTCGAGCGGTCCCACCCGCCGTCGGCCATGGTGCGGTAGGCGGGGCCGATGTTGCGGAGCAGGCTCATCATGAGCGTGAAGGCGAGCTCGGCGGTGGTGACGGTGGACGCCTCGGCCGTGTTGACGACGAGGATGCCCTTCTCGGTGGCGGCGGGCAGGTCGATGTTGTCGACGCCGACGCCGGCGCGGGCGATGACCTTGAGGTCGCCGGGATTGTCGAGGACGGCGGGCGTGACCTTGATGCCCGAGCGGACGATCATGCCGTGAATGCCGCCGGCGGCCAGCAGAGCGCCGAGCTCGGCGTCGACGGCTTCTTGGCCCTGGTCGGCCTTGAGCTTGGCGAGGTCGGCGCGGTCGAGCAGGGTGGCGTCGGGCTGGGCCTCGATGAAGGCGAGCCCGTCGGGGCTGAGCTTGTCGGCGGCGAGGAGGGTGAACGTCCCGGTCGCGGCGGCGGGGGCGGCAGGCGTGGCGGTGGTCATGCGGGCATCGTAAACGCTGGCGGCGGAGCCGATGGGGGTCAGTGAAGTTCGGTTTTAGACAGGATTACAGGATCGACGGGATGGACAGGATGGGGAACCAAGAAAGGAACAAGCAGTGGGCCGACGACGGCAATTAGCGCGTCTAGTTCCCATCCCGTTGATCCTGTCAATCCTGTAATCCCGTCCAACCCGATCCACCAAGCGTGTCGATCACGCAACGGCCGCGGCGGCGGCGAAGGCGGGCTCGGCGGTGGCAAGGGTTTCGTCGATGTCGGCCTGCTCGTGGGCGGTCGAGACGAACCACGCCTCGAACGCCGACGGCGCGAGCATCACGCCGCGGTCTAGCATGGCGTTGAAAAACGCCGTGTAGCGGTCGGTGCGGCAGGCGGTGGCGGCGGCGTAGTCGGTCACGGGCGTCTCGGAGAAGAACAGCCCGACCATCGAGCCGACGCGCGTGACCTGCACCGGGCACTCGGCGTTGACGGCGGCGCGGCGGAGGCCGTCGCTCAGCCGGCATGACGTGATCTCCAGCCGGTCGTACGCATCGGTGTCGCGCAGCTCGCGCAGGGTCGCGGCGCCAGCGGCCATCGCCAAGGGGTTGCCGCTGAGCGTGCCGGCCTGATACACCGGCCCGTCGGGCGAGACTTGGCGCATGATCTCTTCGCGTGCGCCGTACGCCGCGCAAGGCAGGCCGCCGCCGACGACTTTGCCCAGGCACGTCACGTCCGGCGTGACGCCGTAGAGCTGCTGCGCCCCGCCGAGGCCGACGCGAAAGCCGGTCATCACCTCGTCGAACAGCAGCACGGCGGCGTGCTCGTCGCATAGGTCGCGCAGGCCTTGGAGGTAGTCGCGTGCCGGCGGGATGCAGCCCATGTTGCCGGCGACCGGTTCGACGGCCATGCAGGCGATCTGCCCGGGGTATTGCTCGAACGCGGCGCGCACGGCATCAAGATCGTTGAACGGCACGAGCACGGTCTCGCCGGTCACGCTGGCGGGCACGCCGGGCGAACTGGGGGTGCCGAGCGTGGTCGCGCCCGAGCCGGCCTCGACGAGCAGTGCGTCGGAGTGGCCGTGGTAGCAGCCGGTGCACTTGATGACTTTCGAGCGTCCGGTGAAGGCGCGAGCCAGGCGGATGGCCGACATCGCGGCCTCGGTGCCCGAGTTGACGAAGCGGACGACCTCGATCGACGGCACGGCGTCGACGACCATCTGCGCGAGCTCGGTCTCGAGCTCGGTCGGCATGCCGAAGGTCCAGCCTTTCTTAATGGTCTTGGAAAGCGCGGCACGGACAACGTCGGGGCGATGGCCGAGGATGAGCGGGCCGTAGCTGAGGACGTAGTCGATGTAGGCGTGGCCGTCGACGTCTTTGACGCGGCAGCCCTCGCCGGAGGCGACGAACACGGGGTCGCGGCCGACCGAGCGGTAGGCCCGCACGGGCGAGCTGACGCCGCCGGGCATGACCTGACGAGCGGCGGCGAACGCGGCGGCGGACTTGTCGTAAACACGCTCGGCCGGGGACGTGGCGGTTGAGGGCGGCATGGGCTGAGTTTAGGGCCGGGGCATGGGCAAGGCGGCAGGCTTGAGCGGGCGTCTTGCCCGACGAGCACGGCGGGGCTAATCTACGGGACTCGAATCGGCGGTCGCGTGGCCGTCTCGACCCGGGCCCGGTGCCGCGATCTTCACGACGCTCGCACTGCACCCGAGGTGACACGCCCTATTCAGGAAACCCCCATGTCCATCACCGCCGACCGCAAGACCGAAGTCGTCAAACAGTACGCCACCACCGACGGCGACTCCGGCAGCCCCCAGGTGCAGGTCGCGATCCTCACCGAGCGGATCAATAACCTCACCGGCCACCTCAAAACCCACAAGCACGACTTCGCCTCCCGGCGTGGCCTGCTGCAGATGGTGTCGAAGCGCAACCGCCTGCTCCGCTATCTGCAAAACAAAGACCGCCCGGCCTATCTCGAGCTCATCAAGAGCCTCGGCCTGCGGAAGTAATCGCCCCGCGGCGACCCGCTCCGCGGCCCCGCAGCCCTCACGACCAACCCCCCGCACCCGGCGTTCACGCGCGGTTGATATCCGTTTCCCCCGAACGGGCGGATCGGCTACAGTGCTCCTCCGGCAGTCTTCTGTGAGGCTGTCCAGGCCGCCGGGCATCGGGCTCGGTCCGGCTCACGGAGCATCGAGACGGCAGTCGGTTCCGCGCACTCACGGGTGCCCGCAACCCTCTGTCTTCTCCCGCTTCTGCCAGCCACGGCCAACGACATCCCTCCCGCGACGCCCCGGCACCCGCCGGCTCTGTCGCCACCCTCCATCGCCGCGGCGGCCCTCCCCCCGCCTCGGCCTGCCATCAGGAACCCCTCCCATGTCCGTTCACCCCCACCACCCCAAGTCCACCTTCGTCGAGCTCGAAATCGGCGGCCGCACCCTCTCCATCGAGACCGGCCACGCCGCCAAGCAGGCCGGCGGCTCCGTCTTCGTCCGCTACGGCGACACCGTCATCCTCGGCACCGCCGTCGTCTCCGACCCGCGCGAGGGCATCGACTTCTTCCCCCTCACCGTCGACTACCGCGAGAAGCTCAACGCCGCGGGCAAGTTCCCCGGCGGCTTCCGCAAGCGCGAAGGAGCACCCAATCAAAAAGAGGTGCTCACCATGCGCAACATCGACCGCCCCATCCGCCCGCTCTTCCCGCAGGGCTACATCGATGAGGTCCAGATCCAGTGCTGGGTGATGTCCTTCGACGGCCAGAACGAGCCAGACGTCCTCGCCGGCATCGCCGCCTCCGCCGCCCTCTCACTGAGCCCCGCGCCGTTCCAAGGCCCGGTCGGCAACGTCCGCGTCGGCCGCATCGACGGCCAGCTCTGCATCATGCCCACCCTCGCCCAGGCCGAGTACTCCGACCTGGACATGCTCCTCTGCGGCCACTCCGACGGCCTGAACATGATCGAGGTCGGCGCCCACCAGATCCCCGAGAACGAGATGGTCGAGGCCATCGAATTCGGCTACGCCGAGATCAAGAAGATCGTCGCCGCCATCGACGAACTCGTCGCCAAGTGCGGCAAGCCCAAGATCGAGCCCAAGCCCGCCGTGACGGATGACATCCGCCAGATCGTGGACCAATTCCGGGGGCCCCTCACCGCCGCCAAGACCACCGAGGGCGACAAGCTCGACCGCCAGAAGGCCGTCCGCGAAGCGACCAAGGCCTTCCTCGCCGAGCAGTTCCCCGACCCCGCCCCCACCGCAGGCGTCGGCGAAGTCAACGAGCAACGCGCCCGCTTCAAGATGGCCAAGACCGCCGTCCACGACCTCGAAGAGGAAGTCACCCGCGAGATCATCCGCTCCGGCAAGCGCACCGACGGCCGGGCCCCTGACCAGCTCCGCGCCATAGAGTGCGAAGTCGGCGTCCTCCCCGTCGTCCACGGCACCGGCCTGTTCACCCGCGGCGAAACCCAGGCCCTTGTCACCGCCACCCTCGGCTCGGGCAAGGACGAGCAGATCGTCGACGGCCTCGGCGACGAGTACGCCGAGAAGTTCTACCTCCACTACAACTTCCCGCCCTTCTCCGTCGGCGAAGCCAAGCGCATCACTGGCCCCGGCCGACGCGAGATCGGCCACGGCAAGCTCGCCGAACGCGCCCTCGCCCCCATCCTCCCCGACCTCACGGACTTCCCCTACACCGTCCGCCTTGTCTCCGACATCCTCGAGTCCAACGGCTCGTCCTCCATGGCCTCGGCCTGCGGCGGCACCCTCGCCCTCATGGACGCCGGCGTCCCCATCAAAGCCCCCGTCGCCGGCATCTCCATCGGCATGATCCAAGCCGACAACGACTCCCAACAAGACGTCTTCCTCACCGACATCCAGGGCGAAGAAGACCACTTCGGCGACATGGACTTCAAGGTCACCGGCTCACGCAACGGCATCACCGCCATCCAGCTCGACCTCAAGATCCGCGGCCTCAACATGGAGCAGATCAAGCACACCTTCGAGCTCGCCAAGAAGAACCGCATCGAGATCATCGAGATGATCGAGGC
>JBCCQE010000045.1:0-26241 GCA_039024495.1 Planctomycetota bacterium
CACCCCGCCCCCCCCCCCGCGCTCGGCCTCCTCCCCGCACCCACCCCCCAACCCCCGCACGTCACCGCCGACCAGTCCACCTTCCTCACCCCCTTCGAGGTCCTCGACCACCAGCCCTACAACCTCAAACGCCTCAAGCGCACCCTCGCCGCCCACCACGCCGGCCTCGTCGAAGTCAAAACCCGTGACCAGGCCGTCAACCCCGACACCCTCCAGCCCCAACTCCGCGGCCCCGCACCCCCCAACCCACAGCACACCCTCACCGTCTTCATCCTCCGCTGGGACCGCGCAATCTTCGCCACCATCACCCGACGCCTCTGATGACTCTCGACGACAGTTGAACTAGGTGATGTTTCGCTCAGACAGGAAGCAACCGCTTTCCGTCTTGGACGCGCGCCTGCATCCAATCAAGAGTCAGCATCTGGAAGCCAGAAAACCCCTTGGAATAGCCGCGGCGCCAGTGAGCGCCCTCATCCCCAAGCAAGAAAGAACAGGCTATAAATGCCTCTTGTTCCCACTGATGCAGTTGATCAAACAGTTTGCGGCGCTCACCCAACCAAGACCAATTCCCTCTGCGGGCCATCACCAACACTGCATCACGTCGCAGCGAGGGATGGTTAGTGTCCCGGTACATCTCAGCAATCAACTTTGTTGCCTCTGTGCTTGGATCGTGAGCAAGTAATCGCAACGCAAAAAGCCTATTCATTGGAACGGCCATATCCTCTCGTCGAGCTGTGACAATTGCCCGAAGCTTCCTGAACAGCCGCCCGCGTTTAACGGGATCGATCTTCGAGACCATTGGCTTAGCCACATGAAGGACTCTTGGAAGAATCGGAAAAATCAGGTGGCTGTTATCCAGCATCATCTCTACGAGGGCGGCCTGCTGATCAAAATCGATAAACTTGAACAAGCGAAATATGCGTCGAAGAATTGACATGTTGGGATGAGGAAGCTTGATCTGATGAGACAAGATGTCACCAACCCTGATTGTTTCTGCTTCTTCTTTGAGACGATCGTAGTCCTCTTTTGCAGTCTCTGAATAAGGATCGTAACTGATGTCAAGAAGCATCATCCGACGAATCTCAAGAGATAGGTCCGTCTCCAATGAAACCCTCGACTCAGCATCAAGCTCAGACTTTAGATCAGTTGCACCAAAGAGCGAGGAGACATTATCAATTCGCAACTTAGACTTTTGCAGGCTTAGACCATGCGAATGCAAGATCTCGGAAAGACGAACGACAGACCGAAACACGTCCGCTCGGGTCGGTCCAAAGATAACATAATCATCGACATACCTTCGATACTCAATCCCATCAGTAACAAGCTGCTCGTCAACAGGAACGAGCGCCAACTCTGCAAGAATACGACTCGCGTCACCGCCGATCGGCAGACCAAAACTCTTGTCGTCGGCAATCATCGACAACATTACGTCGATCTGAAGCACGATTTGCCCATCTACACCAGCATGATTCATCTCATTCTTTATGCGATGGTGATAGACGCGCGAGTAGAAGTCAGCGATGTCCGCAATACCTACATAACCAGGACGTTGTCGCGCAATCTCACGCTTTGCACTCTCAAAACTTTGCCAGCCGTTCGGAGTAAATAGCGATGAAGACTCGCCGGACCGGAAGTTGTAGGAGAACGAACGGCCACCAGCTACCGCATCTCGTCTCACCTGAATCCGATCCGCAGCATGAATGACCAAGCCAAGTAGGTATGCGTTGCCAAACTGATGAATTTGAGTTGCCCATCGAAAACCCTTGAAGCCAGCGTGACTCAAAACCGTGTCTTTGCTCAAAAACGGACGGAAAAATGACTTCAAGCCAGATGAGCCGACTTTACAAGCTTCGTTGAAGTACTCGTGAAGACAATCTGCACATGCCTCTGGGTTATCAAAGAATAAGTACTTGTCTAGCGGTGACGGAAAGATGTCTGTATCACCGTTCTGACCGATAGAGCGAACACCCCGGAGAAAGCTAGCACGGATATGCATCGGCCCATGTTCGGTCGATGTGGTGCAAGAATCAAGCCGAAGTCACCCCGTGCTGAGCATCGGCAATTCGATCCGGTCCGCCTTCTCCACCACCCGCGGGTCGCCCGGCGCGTCGAACGCCGTCACCGGCGCCGCCAACAACTCGCGCACCGACCGACGGGCCGCATACATCTTCGGGTAGCGCACCTCGCGGTAGCCCGTCACCGTCGCCGGCGTCGCGAACACCCGCTGCCAGCGCGTGTAGTCGCGCGCGTCGCCCGTGCGATCCCACTCGTCCACCAGCCGCTCGTACCAGTCGCGGAAGTCGCGCTCGCGCTCGTGCCACTTCGGCAACACGTCCCGCAGCCATCGGCACTGGGCCATCAGCTTGAGCTGCCAGTCCGTCGATTTCCAGTTGAACCGCACCTTCTGCCCGAACAGGTCGAACTCCGGCCGGTTGTGGTGCCGATACCGCACCCGATCGCCGCGCGACCGATCGACCTTGAACCGCTCCGCGTCCCGCCGATACTTCTCCGGGCTCGTCAATAGCGACGCCACGTAAGGCTCGTCCTTAATCAGCATCACCTTCGCGAGGTTGTGCACCACCGCCTCGGTCACCGCGTAGCCGTGCTCCGGATGGTCCTTGTGGAACGTGCGCACCAGCCGGTCGCAGTACCGCCGGGCGTACGAGATGCCCCGCCGCTTGCCGCCCCACACCACGCAGTCGTGCGCCCGGACGATCACGTCGCGCATCAGCCGGTCGGCCACCCGCAGCCCACGCGTCGCGCGGAACGTCTGCTTCATCAGCACGCGGAACTGCCGCGCGATCGAGTCGCCGTATCGCTCGGCCAGCAGCGCCGTCTTGCGCCGCAGCGTCACCCGCGCCGGCTCGTAGGTGTTCTGATTCCGCAGCACCGCCGCGAACCGCTGCGGCCACGCCGCGATCCGCCGACCCAGCGTGAACGCCTTGAGGTTCGCATCCGCGTGCCCGCCCGCCACCTTGCGGATCGCCTGCTCCACGGACTCCAGCTTCAGCGGCAGGTACCCGCGCTGCAACGCGACGCCCAGCATCATCACGTTCGCGTACAGCTTGTTCCCAAGGATCCGCTCCGACAGCTCGCCAACCGACGCGCCGAAATAATGCCCCGGCATCAGCCGCGCACGAAGCGACTTCTCGATCGTCTCCTCGTCGTACTTGTCCCGGCCCAGCAGCATCATCACCGTCGGCGTCGGCGACGTGTTCACCACCGCCGCCGTCCGGTCCGCAGACGCTACGCGGTACGGCACCGCCGGGTCCACGCCCCGCGCCGCCTCCACCAGGTCCAGCCCCAGCAGCAGGTCCGCCGACCCATAGGCCATGTGCGGCGTCGTCGTCGGGGGCGTCCCGTCGTCCGCCCGCCGCGCAAACACCACCTGCGAATACACCCCGCCGTTGCGGATCGCCAACCCCTTCTTGTCCACGAACTGCACGTGATACCCCATCGCGTGCCCCGCCTCGACGAGGATCGCCGCCGACGTGCCGATGCCCATCCCGCCCACGCCCGCCAGGTGGCACCGCCAACGGTCCTGCCCCGCGTGGCGCGGCGTCGCCGGCTGAGGCAGCTCGCCGTCGGTCAGATCCGTCGTCCGCGACGCCGGCGCCTGCTTGCGCACGACCGTGATCTCTTCGAACGCCGGGCACGCGTCGATCCGCTGGCACGCCCCGTCGTTCACGCACCACGACAGGTCGGTCGCCATCTTCGGGCCGTAGTCCGTCTCGACGGTCGTCAGCCCCGGGCACCCGGTCGACGTCGCGCACTCCAGACAATACTCGCACGACTCCTGGTTGACGTTCATGAACGTCTTCTTGGGGACAAACCCTTTCTCCCGCGCGATCTTCGCCTCGACCCGCCGCGCCCGACGGTGGAAGGTGATCCCGCATTCCTTGTCGGCGATCACGATCTTCACGCCGTCCGACAGGATCGTCTTCTCGAGCATCCGCCGATACCGATCGCGGTCCGCCGGGTCCATGCGCACGATCCGCACGTCGCGCTTCAGGTTGTCAGGCACCATCCCCGCCACGATCCGCTCGATGTCCATCGGGTTCATCGACCGCCCGGTCAGGTCGGTCTCGACGCCGGCGTGCGGCTGGTGGCCGGTCATCGCCGTCGTCTTGTTCTCCAGGATGATGTAGGTGATGTCCTGCCCGGTGTAGATCGACTGCCCGATCGCGACCTGCCCCGAGTGGTGGAACGTGCCGTCGCCCATGAAGACGATCTGCTTGTTGTCGATGAACGGGTCGACCCCCGCGCCCGTCCCGCCGCCCAGGCCCATGCCCGAGTAGTTGTGCATCAACGGCTTGTTCGGCTCGAACATCAGCATCGTGTAGCAGCCCGTGTCGCCGTGCGCGACCAGGTCCACCGGCCCCCGCCGATGCGTCTGCTGCATGTAGTCCGCGTCCAGCAGGTCCTGACGAAGCTCGAGCAACACCGACGACGAATCGCGGTGCGGGCACCCCGGGCAGAACCCCGGGTCACGCCGCGGCAACTCCACGCTCCCGCGCGTCGTCGTCCGCAGCCGCGCCGCCGTCCGCGACGCGTGCGCCACCACCGCCGGCCGATACGCCGACCCATACCGCTCAAACAGCGGCGCCAGCCGATCAATCAGCAGCGACGGGTTCAGCCCGCTCGTCTCGGGGATCGCGTCCAGTCCATCGGGGAACCGCTTGCCATAAAGCTCGACCGTCCGCCCGTCCGCAACGTCGCAGTGCGCCAGCGCCTCGCGCACCTGCCGCTCGACAAACCCCCGCCGCTCTTCGATCACCACCAGCCGATCGCACAGCCCCGCCATCCGCTCGACCAGCACCGGGTCCACCGGGTACACCATCCCCAGCTTCAAGATCGGCGCCTGCGCCCGCAGCCCCATCTCCTCCAACGCCTGCGCGAGATACCCGTACGCCGACCCCGCCGCCACGAAGCCGATCGGCGCTCGCTCGCCCTTCTGCGGCCGATGCAAAATCTCATTGACCTTCAGGTCCCGCGCCGCCTCCACCGCCCGCTCGAACCGCCCCGCCAGCGTCGCCTCCTGCGCCCCCGTCCGCGGCGGCAGCAGCACCGTCTGATCGACAATCGGCTCGATGTCCTGCGTGTACCGCAGAGCCGTACGCTGCTTCTCGCTGATCTCCGGGAAGTGGTTCGCCTTGCACACCACGCTGCCCCCGCCGTCGGCGTTCGTCACCGTCATCAGGTAGCCGACGTACGTGTTCGCCGCCGCGCCGATCGCGAACGACGCCCCGACAAAGTCCTTCACCTCCTGCGGCCCGCAAGGCTCCACCACCGGCATCCGGACGTGCTCGGCCAAAAACCGCGAGTCCGCCGGCACCTGCGTCGAGTCCGACCACGGGTCGTCGCCCATCACGATCAGCCCGCCCCCACCCTGCGGCGTCCCCGCCAAAACCCCCAGCGCAATCGCGTCCGACGCCACGTGCACGCCCACCGACTTGAACGCCGCGATCCCGCGACCGCCCACCATCTGAAGCCCGTTCACCATCGCCACCGAGATGGCCTCGTTCACCGCCATCCGCGCGACCACGCCCCGCTCGTCCAGCAGCGGCCCCACCCGCTCGCACGCATCGAAAAAACCCGCCACCGGCGAGCCCGGATACCCCGTCAGCAGATGCACACCGCCGGGCGTCTCCAACGCGCCCTTCAGCAGCAGCTCGTTGCCCGTAAACAGGCAGATACCCGATTCCTGGGTGAACCGTGGGTCGATCTTCATAGAGTCCCTGTCGTACCTGGGAGCGGGGACAGCCGGTCGGCAGACGCCGAGGTCGGCCGCGGGCAAACGACGCCGGGGAGGTCGTCGGCAGGTCGGTTAGACGCCGCACGAGGGGCCTCGGTTCGCCCTGATCCAGCGACTATACCGCCCCCCCCACGCCCCCGTCCACGACCGTCTGACGCATCGCTTACCCTCGCCAAACAAGCCCTTTACCATCCGCCGCCGTGCCCCCATCCCCAACCGACAACCCGCCCCCCCTCCAGATCGCCGGACTGGGCCTGATCACCCCCCTGGGCCGCTCCGCCTGGGAGACCCTCGCCGCCCTCCTCGACGGCCGAACCCTCGCCGATCGCATCCCCCAGCTCCCCGATCACGCCGCCGATGTCGACTTCGCCCGCGCCCTCGGCTGCGTCGCCACCGCCCAGCAGGACCCCGTCGACCCCGCCATCGCCCTCGCCGAGGCCGCCGCCCGCGAGGCCGCCACCATGGCCGGCGTCTCCCTCGACCACCTCCCCACCTGGATCGCCTCCTCCAAGGGATGCGTCGCCGCCGCCACCCCCAACGCCCTCCGCCCCCTTCTCGTCCGACCCACCGACCCCCCCACCGACCCCGCCACCGACCAGCCCGTCCCCCCAGGTGACCCCCGCGCCTGGCTCCACCGACCCGGCCTCGCCGAGGCCCTCGCCCTCGGCCCCCACGCCACCCTCACCCACCACCTCGCCCAACGCACCGGCATCGCCCCCGTCGCGCACCACGTCGCCGCCTGCGCCTCCTCCCTCGTCGCCCTCCACCACGCCGCCAACCACCTCCGCCGACTCCCCGAGCCCGCTCCCGGCCAATCAATCTCCGCGCTCGTCGTCACCGCCGAAGCCTCCCTGCTCCCCGCCTTCATCGCCTCCTACCAACGCCTCGGCGTCCTCGCCCCCCTCACCCGCGACGGCTACCGCCAAACCCCCCTCGCCCAAAAACGCCAAGGCTTCATGCTCGCCGAAACCGCCGCCGCCCTCATCCTCACCCGCCGCAGCACAACACCTCAACGACCCCAAGCCGAGGCAGAGCGAAGCGCCGCCCCGGGTACCTCCCCCACCCCATCTCAACCCTCAAACCCCAAACCTCAAACCTCCTCCCCGCAACTCACCCTCCTCGACACCGCTATCACCACCGAAGCCCACGACCTCATCCGCCCCGCCCCCGACATGCCCGCCCTCCGCCGACTCGCCGCCAACCTCTTCGCCGGCCGACCCATCGACTGCCTCCACCCCCACGCCCCCGGCACCCCCGACCACGACCCCGCCGAGCTCCAAGCCCTCGCCGACGTCCTCAACGCCGAGCGCGAGATGACCCAGGCCCACGACCCCGTCCACGTCTACGCCTGCAAGGGCGCGCTCGGCCACGCCCTCGGCGCCTCAGGCCTCGCCGCACTCGTCCTCGCCGCACTCTGCCTCACCGCCGGCAAACGCCCCCCCATGCCCTGGCTCGCCAACACCCCGCGCATGACCCCCTGCCCCGTCCCCATCCCCGCCGACACCCAGCCCATCCCCCGCACCGGCACCCACGCCATCTTCGCCTCAGGCTTCGCCGGCCACACCGCCGGCGCACTCATCCAACGCACCTGACGAGCCCCCACTCGTCATGATCCAGCCGCCGCCACCTCCACCCACCGCCGAGACGCCCATGCTCCTGAAGAAGGCACAGCTGGAAGCTATTAAGTCGGGCGACCTGACCCTGGTCTTTCGTCGATGGACAAGGCCCTCGGTCAAGTCGGGCGGCACCCTCAAGACCGCGATCGGCGTCCTCGCCATCGAATCCGTCGATCAAATCAACCCCTCCGAGATCACAGAAAGCGACGCCCGTGAGTCGGGCTACGCCTCCGCGGCTGACCTGCTTCAAGAGCTGGAGACACGCCAAGGAGACACCTATCGCATCAAGGTTCATTTCGACGGCCCCGACCCGAGGGTCAAGCTCCGCGAGAGCGACCAACTCGACGACCACGAGCGCCGCACCATCCGCGACAAGCTCAACCGTCTCGACGCCGCGTCGCGAAGCGGTCCATGGACCCGGTCCGTGCTTCAAGCCATCAAGGCCAACCCCAAGACCGCGGCAGCTCAGCTCGCAAGCTCCCTAGGCGTGGAGAAGGAGTGGCTCAAGATCAACGTCCGTAAGCTCAAGAACCTCGGGCTGACAATCAGCCATCAGCCCGGCTACGAACTCTCGCCGCGCGGCAAAGCCTTCTTGAAAAGCAGCAAGACGTAACCACTCTCGCGGATTAAGTCGCACGCGGCGCGCATCAGCCCGCAACCCAGTACGGTTCCGCCGTGACTACTACTCCACCCAGTACACCGACGCTCATGCCCCCCTCTCCGCCCCACCCCGACCAAACCCTCGACGCCCGATACGACCTCGGCCGCGCCCTCATCTACCCCTTCACCCAGGGCGTCACCTTCTTCCGCGTCGTCCCGCTGCCCGTCATCACCTTCTTTGACTTCACCACCATCTTCTCCTCGCTCGCGCTGCGCGGCTGGCGCACGCAGCTCACCCGCCGACTCGGCCGAGGCGAACCAGAACCCCTCCCGCCCTTCCTCTCGTGGGGACGCGTCCTCGTCGACGGCATCGTCGTCACGATCATGCGCTATCTCTACTGGGTCCCGCTCATCGTCCTCATGATCGTCTTCAGCTACGGCCTGCTCATGGTCGGCTGGGAGCTCGCCCAGTGGGGCTACGAGTCCTACGCCACCGACGAAACCCAATCCGCCATCGCCGGCTTCCTCAACGACATCCTCAACGACCTCAACCTCGAAGAAGACACCGCCGCCTGGATCACCAACGCCTTCTCACCCCTTCTCGACCCCCGCCTCGATGTCGACGCCGCCGATGCCCCGCCGCCCACCACGCTGCGAGACATCTGGCTCAAGCACCGAGGCATCCTCCTCGCCCAGTCCATCGCCCCGACGCTCTACCTCATTCTCGTCTGGCCGCTCTACCGCGTCGCGATGGTCCGCTACGCCCTCACCGGCAACGTCCTCGCCTTCTTCATGATCCCCCAGAACCTCATCCTCGGCTGCCGCCTGCTCGCGCCGCTGCTCATCGTCTTCTTCATCTGGCTGTTCATGCGCGTGCTCCTGCTGCCCATCTACATCGTCCTCGCCCTCACCGTCGTCCTCTACCCCTTCGCCAACGCCATCGCCCTGCCCATCCACTGCTGGACCACCGGCTATCTCTACGGCCAGCTCGCCCGCGAAATGGCGCCCATGCTTCCCGGCCGCGTCCCTGCGCCCGCCACACCCCCCGCCACCCCTCAAGTCCCATAACGCAAAGCACTACCTAAACGCGCCATCCCGAAGCCGACCCCGCTTTCCGCCCCCCGCGCCCGCCCCGCTCGTCAACGACACGCCTCCAAGAACCGACGTTTCCACAATCCAAGGCGTCGGCCCCGTGTTCGCGCCCACGCCCCCCGCGTGTTCCACGACGAGCCGCACCCATGACTCAATGCCCCACCTCCAAGCCCGACGAAACGCTCCGCCTCAACGCGCTGCACCAGATGCGGGTCGTCGACACCCCCATCGAAGAGCGCTACGAACGCATCACTCGAATCGCCAAACGCGCCCTCGGCGTCGAGATCGTCGCGATCTCCCTCGTCGATGAAGACCACCAATACTTCAAGTCCATCCAAGGCCTCGAAGAAACACGCACCGCGCGCGACATCTCCTTCTGCGGCCACACGATCCAAGGGTCGGACCCCCTGGTCATCCCGGACGCCACCCAGGACCCGCGCTTCGCCGACAACCCCCTCGTCACCGGCGAACCGGGCATCCGCGCTTACGCAGGCATTCCTATCGAGTCCGTCGACGGCCGGTGCATCGGCGCCCTCTGCGCCATCCACGGCCGACCCCACGCCTTCTCCGAAACCGACATCCTCATCCTCACCGACCTCGCGCACATCGCCGCCAGCGAACTCAGCCGCACCTCCGTCCGCGCCGTCGGCGAGAACTACCGCTCCGCCCTCAGCCCCGCCCAACGCGCCGAACGCATCGACCCCGTCACCCGCGTCTGGAACGCCGTGGGCATGCGCGAGCTCATCGCCCACCATCTCACCACCGCCCACCACGCCGCCTACGACACCGCCCTGCTCAAGATCAACCTCGACGGCTTCACCGCCATCAACGAACAGCACGGCCGCGAAGCCGGCGACGAGGCCCTCGCCGAGGCCGCACGCCGCATGATCGCCGCCCTCCGAGGCGAAGACGCGTTCGGCAGGCTCGAAGGCGACGAGTTCGTCACCCTCCTCGTCGGCTGCGGCAGCGCCGATCACGCCGAGAGCATCGCCACCCGCCTGCTTCACGAGCTCATCCAGCTCCCCATCCTCACCGGCCAGGCCGTCGTCGAACTCTCCGCCAGCGTCGGCGGCGTCCACCTGCCCCAAGGCAGCGCCCTCGACCCGCAAGCCGTTCTCGACCAGGCCGACCAAGCCATGGCCCGGGTCAAAGATGCCGGCGGGAACTGCGTCGCCGTCAACACGCTACGCCCCCGCAACACCTAAAGCGTTCTGCGTGAAATTTGACAGGGCGCCACACCTTGCCCAACCCTCGAGAGGGCAACGTGGCCGATCCTCCCTGCACACCCGCAAGCCTCACCCCGCGGACGACGACGGACTCCGCGCCGCCTTGTTCATCCGCGCGAACCGCCGCTCAAGCAACGAGCCACCCCCACGCACCCGCCCACACTCCGGGCACGCCGCCGCGTCGGTGTGCGTCAGGTCGTACCCACACCCCACGCACCGCCCCGACAGCAAGCGACGCCAACGCATCCGATCCCAAAGCAGCCACCAGATCGGCCACACCGTCAGCGGCATCGCGATCGACCACCACGGCAGCACCACCGTCGGCCAAAAACGATGCGGGTCAAACCCAAACCCGTACCCGTAATACCGCGTCTCGTCCGACAGGTAAGACGCCTCATCGATCCGCCGCGACGACCAGCCCGCCCCGCGATCGCTCGTCTGACGCTCTAAAAACGGCTGCACCAGCAGCTCGCCACCGCCGCTCTTCACCCACATCGGCGGCATCGGCCCCGCGTCAGGCGTCCGCACAAAATCCTCCACCCAGAAGCTCCGCACCGCCAGCACCATCACCGCCACCAGCAGCGCCGCGTTCCCCAACCGACCCGCGGTCAGCAACCACCCACGCCATCGCTGCACCCGACTCACCACCGCTCAAACCTCCGACTCGTGGCCCGACCCAGGCCGCACCATCGCGATCGTCGCGTCGTGACCCCCCGAGAAATAATCCTGACGAAAACGCACCACCGCCGTCCGCTCCATCGCCCAATCCAACAACCCCAACGTCGGCAGCCGCCGCGCCGGCTCGCCCACCACCCGCCGCGCCGGCTCGCACGTGTCCGACAAAAAATTAAACACCAACGCCCGCCCCGCCGCCGCCCACGCCGACGCCAGCACCCCCATCGCCGTCGCGTCGCTCATCGTGTTCAACGCCCCCGACAGCGTCACCACCTCCGCCCCCCACCCGCCCAGCAGCGACCCGTCCGCCACAAAGTCGCCCGCCACAAAGCCCGCCCGCGCCAGCCCCCGCGACCGCGCGTGCTCGACCACCTCGTCCACGCCATCGACCCCCCGATACGCCGCGTAGTCGTGCCCGTTGTCCAGCATCCACGCCGCGAAATCGCCCGGCCCGCACCCCGCGTCCAGCACCCGCCGCCCCGACAGACCGCCCACCATCTCCGCCATCACCGCAAACCGCAGCCGCTGACCCGCCCGGCTGTGCCACAGCGTCGCGTCAAACCCCGCCCCCATCTGCGCCGCCGCCCGCCGGTAAGGCTCCAGATACCCGTCACCCGCCGTCGCCGTTGCACCGTCCGCCATCGCCCAATGCTACGCCCGCCACCCCCGCCGCGATCACTAAACTCGCCGCCCGTGCCCACCCCCTCCCCATCCCGCCCCGCACCCCCCGACCCCGCCCTCGACTTCCCGTCACTCCGCGGCCGGTTCGTCGTCTTCGACGGCCCCGACGGCTCGGGCAAGTCCACCCAGCTCCGCCGATTCATCGACGCCGCGACCGCCCAAGGACTCACCATCTGCGAAGTCCGCGAGCCCGGCGGCACCGAGCTCGGCGAACGCATCCGCTCGCTCCTGCTCGACCCCGCACACTCCCACGACATGACCGACCGCTGCCAGATGCTCCTCTACATGGCCAGCCGAGCCCAGCTCGTCGAAGAAAAAATCCGCCCCGCCCTCCAACGCGGCGAGCTCGTCCTCGCCGACCGATTCATCTCCTCCACCTTCGCCTACCAGGGCACCGCCGGCGGCATCCCCATCGACGCCATCGAAGCCGTCGGCCGCGTCACCCTCGACGACTGCTGGCCCGACCTCGTCGTCATCTTCGACGTCGACGAACGCACCGCCACCGCACGCATGAACCCCCTGCTCCGAGAGTCCGAGTTCGACCACGAAAAAGACCGCATGGAGATGCGCGGCCAGGCGTTCCACCGCCGCGTCCGACAGGGCTACCTCGACCAAGCGAACAAAGAGCCCGACACCCACCTCGTCATCGACGCCACCGCCGCCCCCGACCGCGTCTACGACGCCCTCCTCGCCGGCCTCCAAGCCCACGCCGCCCACTGGCCCAACACCCCCGCAAGCTGAACCTCACACCTCAAACCCTAAACTTCAAACCTCACTCCAACTCTCCCTTCGCCCCCGCCGGCAACACCGTGTCCACCTCCGGGAAGTACCGCCGAATCACCGAGCAATCGAACTTGCTCAGAATCATCGACGCCGGCTCCCGCTCCAACAAAAACTCAAACGCCCGCCGCACCACCCGCGACGGCGCCACCGACCCCTTCGACCAAAGGTCGTAGTCCGCGTACGAAAGCGTCACGTCGTACCGATGCGCCTTGCCCTCCGAATACACGCTCACCTCATACGACCACCCCACGTCCGACTCCACCTCCGGCCCAATCTCAATATCAGCCATCCCCACAACCTAACGCCCATCCACGCATTCGGTCAGCCAAACCCCATCACGCCCCCCGCCGAAGCCCACGGCTTCAAGCCGTGGGCCAGCCGCGGGCCACCCAGCAACCCTCCCCCGCCCACTAAACTACCCCCCGTGACCTTCTTCCTCGAAACCCTCCGTCTCGGCCTCACCAACCTCCTGCTGCACAAGCTGCGCTCCCTGCTCACCGCGCTCGGCATCATCTTCGGCGTCGCCGCCGTCATCGCCATGGTCGCCATCGGCGAGGGCAACAAGCAAAAAGCACTCGCCGACATCCGCCAGCTCGGCGTCACCAACGTCATCCTCCGATCCGTCGAGCCCGCCCAGTCCGAGTCCATGGCCGGCGGCCAGTCCCGCCTCGTCAAGTACGGCCTCACCCGCCTCGACCAGCGACGCATCCTCGAAACCGTCCACCCCATGGACGCCGCCGTCCCCCTCAAGCAGGTCGGCACCCAGGTCTATCGCGGCGTCCGCCAGGTCCCCTCGGCCGCCGTCTTCGGCACCACGCCCCAGCTCCGCGACGTCGTCAACCTCCGCATCGATCGCGGCCGATACCTCACCGAAACCGACATGCAGGCCGGCGAAAACGTCGCCGTCATCGGCGCCAACGTCGCCGAACGCCTCTTCCCGCTCACCGACCCCATCGGCGCCAACTTCAACGTCGACGGCCAGGTCCTCACCGTCATCGGCACCTTCAAACGCATCGGCCTCGCAGGCGGCGCCGGCGGCGCGCTCGTCGGCCGCGACCTCAACTTCGACATCCACATCCCCATGCCCGCCGCCGAGTCACGCTTCGGCGACACCCGACGCTCCGGCGGAGGCTCCATCGGCATCACCGCCACCGAGCTCTCCGAGCTCGTCGTCCGCGTCGGCTCCGAAGACGACGTCCACTTCGTCGCCGGCCAGCTCCAACGCATCGTCGACATCGCCCACGCCGACCAGCAAGACGTCACCGTCATCGTCCCCCTCGAGCTGCTCACCCAGGCCGAGCAGACTCAGGCCATGTTCAACGCGCTCATGATCGCCATCGCCTCCATCAGCCTGCTCGTCGGAGGCATCGGCATCATGAACATCATGCTCGCCTCCGTCACCGAACGCACCCGAGAGATCGGCGTCCGACGCGCCATGGGCGCCACCCGCTACCACATCGTCATGCAGTTCCTGGTCGAGACCACCGTCCTCTCCGGCCTCGGCGGGCTCATCGGCGTCGGCCTCGGACTCGCCGGCGTCGTCGGACTCACCATCCTCCACCACTTCGTCGAAGCCCTCGAACAACCCGTCTGGACCCTCTGGTCCATCGTCGTCAGCTTCATCGTCGCCACCACCGTCGGCATCATCTTCGGCCTCTACCCCGCCGTCCAAGCCAGCCGACAAGACCCCATCGTCGCGCTGCGACACGATTGATCAGCCGTCATCAATAGCGGGTGCCACACCTCGTGCGCAGCACGATGTGTGCGATCCCGCAACCCACCCCGCCCATCACTCCCCGGCCTCCGCCCCCGCTACCTCCGGCATCTCCGACAGCACCTCCCCCGTCCGCGGGTGCGACAACGCCGTCAGCGACGCCGGCCGCACCACCGGCTCCTCCAACGTCCCCTCCACCACCACCGCCACCAACTGGTCTTTCACCACATTGAACAAATCCGACAGCGGACCCAGGTGCGGCCACCCCGGGTTACGCGTCACCAACAGCAAGTCCAGCGTCTGCGCCTCCCACGCCATCGAACCGTCCCCCACGATCTCGATCGTTGTCTGCTGACCGCCGCTGGGCGCCAGCGCGTTCCCCACCGCCTCGATCCGCACCTCGTCAAACACCACCCGGTCCCCCGCCACCGCAAACACCGCCGACGCGCGATCGAAGTGCGACGTCCCCGGCAACGAAAGATTCAGCGTGTCCAGCAGCGTCGTCGCCAACGGCTGCTCGTACAGCCGCGCCTCCGTCACCGAAAACGCACCGTGACCCAACCGATCGCCCGGCTCGTCCAACGCAAAGTCCAACGCCAGCCGCGCATCCAGCCGACCCGTCGTCTGCTCCTCCGGCTCCCACGCCACCTCCTCGCCCGCTCCCTCACCAAGAGCATCGTGCTCCCTGAGTACTTCCACCTCCGCGCCGTCACTCTCGTCCCCGCCCGGCTCGCGGAACGGCCCAAGCTCCACGCCCACCAGCTGCGCCTCCAGCGACGCCCGCGCATCGTCCAGCAACCCCACCCGCCCCTGCAGCACCGCCGTCCCGCCGTACATCGAACCCCGCGCCTCCACGATCTCCAGCTCACGACCGTCCGGGTCCGTCCGCAACAGCAGCCGCATCGGTGACACCTCGCGACGCTCGATCGTCAGCCGATCCGCCACCATCGCCAGCTCCAGCCCCGGCCCCAGCCGATCGGCAAACGCCTGCGCCGACAGCTCCATCGCCCCGTCCATCTCCGCGATCTCCACCCCCACATCCAGCGACACGCCCGTCAGATTCACCCGCGCCGCGAAGTCCAGCATCGGCTCATCGCCCGTCGCGCCCGGCGCATGCACCAACCGCCCCTCCACAATCTCGTACCCACCGTCAAACGACATCGCCTCCAGCGCCGCAGTCACCTCCGTCGGCAGCACCCCGCGCGTGTTGCTGTCGAACGCCCGCGACCCCGCCTTGAAGTTCACCGCCAGCCGCCGAGGCTCTTGCCGCGTCGCGTGCCCCCACGCCTCGAACCACCCGTCTGCCTTGCCGCCAAAGTTCCCAGACAACGCCTCGAGCGCGATGTCGTCCCCCTTCACCCGCACCGCGCCCCCCATCGACGTCGCCCTCACGTCCTGCCCCTGATACTCCACCGTCAGCCGCCGCGGCTCAAGCAACAGCTCCACATCCAGCTCCACCTCGCCATCCACCGCCGCGCCGTCCACCACCTCATCCGCCGCCTCCGGCAACGTCAGCCGCACCGTCGCGTCCGTCACGCCCCGCGGCTTGTACGTCGCAAACAGCTCCGCCACCTCCGCACGCTGCCCCAGGTCCGGCGGGATCAAACCCAACAACGCGTCCGACACCTCCACCCGCCGCCCGCCCAGCCGCAGGTCAATCGCCGCCGGCTCCGCCCAACGCACCACCCCGTCGATCGTGTGCGTCGCCCGGTCGTGCTCGCCCTCGATCCCCGTCAGCTCGATCGCGTCCCGCGTCAGCCGCGCCCCGCCCGTCACCCCCGCCAACTCGTACCCCCCGAGAAACGGATGCGCCGCCCCGTCGACCACCCGTGCGTCGATCGCCCAATCGATCGCCCCCGCCTCATCCAACGACACCAGCCCCTCGGCCGCCAGCCGCCCGCCCGAAAAATGCAGGTCGCTCACCCACTTCCGCTCCGCCTCGGGGATCGACTCGATCAACAGCCGATCGATCGGCAAATCCGCCCGCTCGATCCGCACCCGCGGCGCGATCGTGCTCCGCGTCGGCCGATCCACCACCCCCGTCACCACCGCCGACCCGTCCGTCGGCGTCACCAGCTCCAACGACTCAATCCCGATCGACTCCGGCGCGATCACCACCGCCCCCGACACCGCCGACAACGGATACCGCCAGAACGAAGGCACCACCCCCAACGCCTCCTCACCCACCCGCACCGTCGACACCACCCGCAGCGGATGCCCGCCCCCGCCCGGCCGCGTCACTCGCACCCCCAAATCAATCGCCCCCCCAAACGCAAACCCCGCCCCGCCGCTCTGCGGCTTAGCCTCCCCGTCTTCACCCCCCACCAACCCATCCGCCACCAGCGACGCATACCCCGCCGGGTCAAAGAACGTCTCGAACGCCCGCCGCTGCCCCGGCTCCATCACGCCCAGCAGCGACTCGTCCAGCTTCAAACCCACGCCGTCGATCGACAGATCGATCACCCCCGCGTTGTTCGCCGGCGCGATCGAACCCGCGATCGTCACGTCCGCCTCGCCCGGCGCCTCGGCCGTCAGCCCGTCGATCCACACGCCCGCCGGGTCCACGCGGATCACCCCACGCACCGCCTCCAACGGCAGCGGGAACCGGTGGTATGCCGCCGTCACATCGATCAGCCGGATGTCCGCCGCATAAGCCAGCTCGTCGCCCGGCCGCTCGCGGCTGATCCGCGCCCGCGCCGCAAAACGCCCCGTCGGCGTGAACCGGTCGTACTCCTTCTTCACCACCGGCGGCAGCCCGAAAATAATCCCGGGCTCCTCCGGCAAATCCACCGGCTCAATGTCCACCGTCAAACCCAACGGATCGACCCGCGGGTCCAGCCCGCCCAGCCACCCGTTCACCACAAAAGGCAACCCCTCCGCAAGCCCCGCCAGATCGACGATCTCCAGCCGATCGTCCGTGATGGTCAGCCCGCCCGACACCCCCTCAAACCGCGGCGGCTGCTCGCCGATCGGCAGCGTCAACGCGCCGCCCGTCAGCCCGATCTCGATCCGCCGCCCGGCATCCGGGTCCACCCGCACCCGAAGCTGCGACAGCGTCGCCTCGGGGTCCAGCCGCTCCCACCACGCCCGCGCCACGCTCGGCATGAAGTACCGACGCACCTCCCCTTGGCCCTCCATCCGCACGTCCAGCGAACGCGCCTCCAGGTCCAACCGACCCACCACCGAAAAGCCCGCGTCCGCCTCCACCCCGCCCCCGCCGCCCGACTCCGGCCGGCTCAGCACGAACCGATACGCCGACGACCCGCCGACCTCCTCGATCAACTGACCATCCAGAGGCACCACCCCCAGCGCCCGATACATCCCCGCCTCGTCCCGCGTGCCGAAGTGCAGCATCGCGTCCCGCATCAACAGCGACGGCAACCGGTCCGGCAACGCCGCCCCCTGCTCCGCTCCGTCATCCCCCTCGTCCGACGAAGGCGACAGAAGCTGCAACGTGTAAAGCCCCGTGCTCAGGTCCTCGGTCACGTAAAGCGACGGCCGAATCACCCGGATCGACTTCGCCTCGATCCGCCCGGCAAGAAGCGCCACCGGGTCCGGCCGCAGCACGATCCGCTCGGCGTGGAACAGCGACGCCGCCAGCCGCGCATCCCCTGGCAAGCGAAGCGCCACGCCCATCAGCTCCACCTCGCCCGTCGCCGTCAGATGCGCGCGGTCGATCACCGCCGTCGCCCCCGTCACCCGCTCCAGCAGCCCCGCCCCAAGCTGCGCCAGCCGGTGCGGACGCGTCTGCACGAACACCAGCAGCACCGCGATCAGCAGAAAACCCAGCACCCCCGTCAACACCCGCCGCCGACGCCCCGACCCCCGCCGCAGTCGGCCGCGATAGTGAGGAAGGCAAAGGCTCAAGCAACGCTCCAGAAAACCACGACACCCCTCGACCCATTATCGACCGCCCCACCCCCTCCGTCGAGCCCACCTAATTTGGGGTGGTGGTTGACTTAGCCCCGGGTCAATGACCCGGGGCCGCTCCTCGGCCACGCTCCCCCCAACCCACATCCGCTAAGCTCCCCGACCGCTCAGGAGACCCCCGTGACCGACCCCAAGCCCACCATCGAATTCCCCGACTTCCTCAAGCTCGACCTCCGCGTCGCCACCATCACCCAAGCCGAGGAACACCCCAACGCCGACCGACTGCTCAAGCTCAAGGTCGACCTCGGCTCCGAGACCCGCCAGATCTGCGCCGGCATCAAGGCCTATTACGCCGACCCCGCCGAACTCGTCGGCAAGCAGATCGTCGTCGTCGCCAACCTCGCCCCACGCACCATCCGAGGCGAAGAATCCAACGGCATGCTCCTCGCCGCCTCCGCCATGACACCCGACGCCCAGCCCGACGACAAACCCCAGGACGTCGTCCTCATCACCCCCGGCAAACCAGTCCCCCCCGGCAGCAGCGTCGGCTAAAGCGTTTTGCAGCGAGGCGTAGCGGGTGCCGCGCAGCGGCCCGTGGTTTTTGCACGGACCCCTCTCGGGGCACCCGCTACGCGAAACTGAAAAATGCAATAGACACTCCACACCTATGCCCACCGGGTGCCACACCTCGTGCGAAGCACGATGTGTGCCGTCAATCACACGCACCCGCAAAACAAAAACATCGCCCACCCACGACTCAAGCGATCCGCCCCGCGAACCACGCCGGCGTCCATCAATCCCCGCCAAACCCCGTCCGCCGCGACAACGCCTCAAAGCTTAGCGGCGACTCTGCGTCCCGCGGCAGAAGCTCCGCACCCACCAGAAACCGCGTGGACGGCTGATCGAGCACCTGCTCGTACTGAGCCTGCGTCATCGCCAGGTAATCGTCGACGCGGAACACCGCCACCAACAGCTGACCGGGCGACGCCGCCGCGCCCACGCGATCCGCCGGGGCTGCCGCCGCAAGCGTCGTCACGCCCTCGCCCGCCAGCGCCGCCCGAGCCGTGTCGTGCATCGCCTCGGACACCGGGTCGCTCGGCCGCAGCCGCGGCGTCGGCGGCAGCGGGTCCACCTCCGAGTCGTACGCCGCCGCCACGCCCGCAAGCCCCTGCTCCGCCGCAAGCCGCTCGATCTCGCCCAGTTCCGCCACCAGCGCCCGATACGCCGCCACCCGACGCGCATCCGCCGCCACCTCGTCCGCCACCTCGTCCGCCACCTCGTCGATCGACTCCGGCGCCCGCGACACCTGCGCGTCCGTCACCCGGAACAGATACGTCGAACCAAACCGATCCACCATCGGCAAGCTCGGCACCCCCACCGCCAGTCGCATCGGCCGAAGCGCCGCCGCCCGATCCTCCACCTCAAGCTCGCCCAATTCACGCACCGACCGCACGTACAGCGGGAACGGCGCATTGTCCCGGCCCGCCACCCCCGCCTGAGCGATCGGCCCCACACCCATCAACCGATCCGTCGGCGTCCAGTCCTGCGACAGGTCCAGCACCGACGGCCGAACCCCGTACTCCGCCTCCATCCGATCCGCCACGTCCCGCAGCGACGTCGCCCGCCAGCCCTCTTCGAACTGCGGATAGCCGTCCGCCCCCATCATCGAACGAAGCTCCGAAGAAAGCTGCCGCTGCGCCTCACGCATCAGCTCCAACGCACGCTCCTGCGCCAGCTCAAACCCCAGCCGCTGCATCACCAGCGACCGCGCCGCCGCGTAGTCCGCATCCGGATCGTCCAGCTCCGCACGCACCGACTCCGCGTTCGCGCGGAACCACGCCAACGCGTCCGCCTCCTGAACCTCCAGCACCGCCAACACGTCTTCCACCGAAAGCGAAAGCACCTCCAGCTTCACCCGCTCGGGCGTGCGATACCCCAGCCCCAACGGCTCCCCCTGGCCGGGCAGCGCATCCCGATACGCCTCGAACAACTCAGCCATCAGCGCCGGGTCCGCCTCCGCAGCGTCGTCCACGCGACCCGCCGCATCGATCACCACCACCTCGCCCGACACCGCCGCACGCATCGCCACCGCCGTCGTCGCCACCACCGGCTCGCTCAGCCGAACCGACCCATCCGACATCGCCTGATACCCCACCCACTCCTGCATCCGTCCCTGCCTCGCCATCTCCGACCCCATCAGCGTCAACGCAAGCCGACGCGCCTGAGGCGTCCCCGCCTCCACCACCCCCGCCGCGTCACGCGCCAGCGTCCGACCCGACACCAGGTCCTTGTAGTCCATCATCACCACGTACCGCCCCAGCGCCGCACGCAACGCCGCCACGTTCGCGCGCGTGTCCGCCGCCAGCTCCGCCATCTGCGTGTCGTCCACCCCCATCGTCATCAACAGCGCATCCACCTGCGTCTGTGACGCCTCGATCCCCATCCGCTCGGCGTCCGCCTGGATCATCATCCAACGCAGCGCCCGCGAGTCATCCGGGTCGTCGTCCCCGCCCACCGAAAGCACCGCGTCCAGCGTGAACCCAATCCCCGGGAACCGCGACAGCACCCGCACCTCGCCATTCGCCTGCTGCTCGTCCAGCAGCGACACCCGCTCCCCGTGGATCCGCCCCAGCGTCGGCCCGCCACCCGTAAACAACTGCTGCAGCGCCCGGTCCAGCCCGAACACCGCCATCAACAGCACGCCCAGAAAGGCAAGCACCCACTTGTTGAGCAGATAACGACGGAAAAAGCGTATCACCGGCAGACCTCAGCGTTCAGGATCGAGCCCGGCAGTATAGGAATCCCCGCCCCCGCCCACCGAACCGCACCCAATCGTGCGTCTCCCCCCGAAGCCCACGGCTTCCAGCCGTGGGTCCCCCGACCCCCAACCCGCTCACCCCCCGTTGTTCTCCCGACGACCCGACGAAAACCCCACCGGCGAAATCCCCGTCACCCCGTCCGGCACCAGCACAAACCCAAACGTCTGGCGGTCATCCACCGTGTCAAAGCTCGCCGACACCCGGAACGTCCACCGAGGCAGCTTCCGCTCCAGCCAGCCCGACACCGACCGCGACTCCTCGTTCTCGATGTCCAGCGTCTGCGACGCACCCACCCGGTACTTCGTCGTCAACTGATACGTCAGCCCGTAGTTCAGCAGCCGCTCGTCCAGCACTGGCGTCTCGCGATACCCCGCAAACGTCGTCAGGTTCCGCGTGTGCTGCACCAGCACCCCCACGTTCCAGCGAAGCGCATCGCTGAAGTCCCCGTCAAACGTCACGTCCCCCGTCAGCGACACCGAGTCGCTCACCGCGACCAGCATCTCCGAATAAAAGTGATCCCCGCCGATCGAATACTCCGGGCGATAGTCCACGTACACCGGGATCACCCCCGTGCCCGGCCCGTCTTCCTCGTCCTCGGCCACCGTGTACCGCGTCTCCAGCGTGATCCAATCCACCGAACGCCGACGCCCAAACCCACCCCGCAACGTCTGGAACCGCTGCGTCGCTCCCACCGTTACGCGCCCGCCCTGGTTCAGCGGCTCCGTATCAAAATCAAACACCGGCAGGTCGTCGGGGTTCAACGAAGACTCCGCGATCGACGCGTGCACCTCCGGCTCCACCACGTGCCGCAGCCCACGCAACCCCAGCGCCCGACTGCTCGCCGCGTACGACCGCGCAAACGTCGTGCTCACCCGCACGCCCAGCTCGCCCCACAGCCGCATCTGCTGGTCCTGGCCACTGAACTCCTCGAAGTCCGTGTCGTACGCCGTGAACCGCCCCACCCCGTAAGGCGTCAGCCGAAGATCACCCAAAGCCAGCGGCATCGCGATCTCCTGCCGCGTGTCGAACCGCGTCACCACGTCGTCCGGCAATCCCTGCGACTCAAACCGCTCGTCGAAATCGATCGACGGATCGCGATCCGCAAACCCAAACACCTCCGCCGTCGCGTTCGGCGAAAAACCACGCCGCGCCGGGTCGTCCTCGCCGAACTGCAACACGTTCCCCGACACCGACGTCTGGCTCGACCACACCGCGTACTCCTCGAACACCGACAGACCCGGCAGCGTGAACTCGCCCTCCGGCAGCTTCGCCACCGCGTACCCCGGCGTCTGCAGCGTCGTGAACTGCGGCGTGAAGTCGTCGATGTTCCCCGCGATCAAAAACGTCCCCGCCCAGTCGTCCGTCGCCTTCTTCAGATAAAGCGACGTCTCGTAAGGCTTCACCTCTTCCAGCTCGGTCTGCGAATACCAATCCAGGAACGTCTCATCCGAAACCGAAGCCGCCTCGACCGACGCCTCGATCCCCGCCGGCAGGAAGTGACGATGCTGAATCCGCCCCGCGTAACGGAACGCGCCGTCGTCCCGCTCGATGTCCCGCCGCCCCCGCAGGTCGTCCGTGCCCGAGTCCCACAGCAGCGAATACACGTACCCCTCGCCGAAGAACTCCCCGTCCACGTCGTAGTCGAGGTAGAACCCAAGCCCCGGCCCGTGCTCGGCGATGTAGTCTAACGCCACCTCAAGGTCGCCGCCCGACGGCTGCTCCTCGCCGACCAGCCCGAACGCATCCCACCGCGTCTCAAAGGTCGGCCCGTCGTCGTTGCTGTACCCCGCCCGCGCCGACCGCAGCGGCGTCTCTGCGTTGCTCCCCGACAGCCGCGGGAACCAGAACACCGGCGTCCCCTGATAACGCAGCGTTGCGTCGTTAATCACAAACCGCTGCTGCGTCCGCCCGTCGGCCGTGTCTTCTTCCTCCACCCGCAACCGCCCTGCGCCCATCGCGAAGTGCGGCTCGGCAAACTCCGACGTCGTCAGCAGCGCCCGCTCGCCCTCGAACGACGCCGCGCTCGTCTGACGAAGCGTCTCCGCCCGCAGATAAAGCGGCAACTGAAGCTGCGTGTCGTACGCATAGAGCACCGCGTCCAGCAGCACCGCACGGTTCGTCGACAGGTCGTAGTACGCCCGCGGCGTCCGCACTGAGTAATCCCCCGCCGTAATCACCGCCGCGTCTTCCAGGTACACCCCCTCGACCGCCAAAGCCTCCACCGTCCGCCCCCCCCGAAGCCCGCCCCGCATAAAGATCACCGCACGCTCCGCCTCCAGCGTCACCGAAGGCTGCCCCTGCATCAAATACGCCACCCGCACATCGCCGATCAGCATCACCGCCGTCATCGCGTCGCCCGTGGTTGGCGACGTGCCCGGCTGCTCCACGATCCGCTCGGCCGAAAGATTCACCTGACCCACCGTCGGCAGCACCGACGACACCGCGTCCCCGTCCTCGCCCCGCGCAAGAGCCGGCGCTTCGGGAACCACCCCGCCCTCCGCCGCCGCCAGCTCGCGACGCAGCCGCTCGTCCACCCGCCCCTGCGCCGCCGCCAGCCGATTCCGCTCCCCCTCCGGCGCCCCCGCGAGCTGCCGATCACGAAGCGTCGACAGCCGCCGACTCACCCGATCCAGCTCCCGCGCCGCACGATCCGCGTCCCGCCGCTCCGCGACCTCTGGCGTAATCACCGCCGCCGTCGGACCCGGCAACACCGCCGCCGTCAGCGCCGCATACCGCCGATCGATCCGCGCCCGCGCCGCATCGATGAGCTCACCCGTCGGCCGCGGTGCCGTCGCCGGCGCGATCGCATCGGCCTTCAGCGTCACCACGCCCGTCGTCGACACCGTCGTCAAAAGCCGCGGCGCCGACTGCCGCACCGCGCTGCCCCCCGCCGACCGTGCATCGACCAGATACACCGCCACGTGACGCACCACCCGCCACGGCAGCCGCTGCACGTCGATCCGCACCACCGCCGACGAACCCCGCAACCGGTAAGGCCCCGCCTCCACGCCCGCGTCCCCCTCCAACACCAGCCAACGCACCGCCCCCTCCCGCCACGTCGCCGCCGAGCGGCATCGCAGCACCACCTCGTCGTCCTGCACCGGGTCGGCCAAAGGCCGCGTCGCGTCCGGCACCGCCTCAACCGCCACCGCCGAACCACCCACCACCGCCGCGCCCATCACCGCCGCCCACGCCGCCGCAATGAGCCCTCCCACGCGACACCCGCGCGCCCCACGCCGCACCCCCGCACGCTCCACATTCGACATCCCTGATTCGATCTCACGAGTGTAACCCCGCCGCCCACGCCCCGCCGCTCAGGCGTGCGCCGCCGCCACCTCACGCTCGCCCCGCGCCCGGCCCGCGCCGCCACGCACCCCTCGGTCGTACCACGCCGCCACCGCCGCACGATCCACCGCCACCTCCGGCTCCGCCCTTCGCAAACGCCGCGGCGCGTCCGCCACCACCCCGGCCCCCGCGCGTGGCCTCAGCATCACGATCCGCCAAAGCCCCACCGGCGACACCTTCATCGAATACTCCACCGACAAGGGCACGCCCTCCAGACACTCCGCCAAGCTCAGATCACTCCGCCAGCCCACCCGCACGCAAAGCGGGTTCAACGCACGCTTCACCCCGCCCACCCACGTGCCCGGCTCCACAAAGTGATTCACCACCATCACCCCGCCCGTCGGCTTCACCAGCCGCGCCGCCCACGCCATCATCGCCGCCGGGTCATCGACCACGCTCACCACGTGCGTCAGCACCACGTGATCAAACACCCCCTCGGCAAACGGCGGCAGACCCGCGTCCCCACGCACGACATAACGCCCGTCTCGCCCCACGCCCCGCCGCTGCTGCGCCCGCCGCAACATCCCCGCGCACAGGTCCAGGCCCACCACCCGCACGCCCGGCTCCATCGCGTCGAAAATCGTCCCCGTCCCCACACCCAGGTCCAGCACCCGGTCCCCCGCCTTCACGCCCATCCGCTCCAGCGCCCGCCGACGCACCCCCGCCGACAACGCTCCAAACGTCCGGTCGTAAACCGGCGCCCACGCCTCGTAGGCGTCCGACGCACGCACCCGCGACGAGTCAGCCATCCGAATCCTCCTCTTCGGGCAACCGCAGATCGACCCCCACCACCCCGCCGTGCAGCTCCGTCGCCGCCAGCAGCTCCGTCACCTCGCTCACGATCGCCTCGGCCGTCGCCTTGGGGTCCGGCGCCCCCACCGTCTCGCTCACCAGCTCCCCGTCCGGCCCAAACACATACACCGCCGGCGGCGCGACGTGCGCCCACGCCACCCCCACGCCCTCGACCATCGCCTCCTGGTCCGCCGGCAGCGGCGTCAGATACCCGTGCTCCAACGCGCCGTGCTCAGCCAAAAAGTCGTACGCCCGCGCCTCATAAGGCCCCTCCTCCGAGTCAAACGACACCGACACCGCCACCACCCGGTCGCCCAGCCGCTTCAACCCCTCGTGCAGATGCGGAAACATCTCCACGCAGGGCACGCACCACGTCGCCCAAAAATCAACCACCACCACCCGATCCGCCGCCACCTGCTCCTCGATCAACTCCCGCAGCCCCGCCAGGTCGATCCGCTCCAGCCGCTTCTCCACCGCCTCGTCGGCCGCGGGCGGCTCCTTCAATGGAGCCGGCTGAGCCGTCGTCGCCGACCCCACCGGCACGTCCGAATCGCCGCAACCCCCCAGCACCACGGCCAAAGCCGCCAGCACGCCGCACATCCAGTTCGAGGTCGAACGCATGAGCCTCCCAGGTCGGGGCCAGATCATAACACGGCGTTAGCAACTGTCTAACTAAGCCGTAACAAACCCCCATCACAGGGCCCCAGCCCGCATATCGCCCGCCACCGCCGCCCTGTCCCGCCCTAAAATCCGCCCATGACCATCACCCTCAACGGCGAAATCAAGGCCACCGACGCCCAAACCGTCGCCCAGCTCCTCGCCGAGCTCGGCCTCGCCGACCGCCCCGTCGCCGTCGAACAAAACGCCACCGTCGTCCCCAAACGAAAGCACGCCGACACCCCCCTCACCGAAGGCGACACCCTCGAACTCGTCACCCTCGTCGGCGGCGGGTGATCCACTAAAATGCCCGCATGGTCCCGCAAGAAGTCCACGACCGCCTCAAGGCACAGCCCTTCGAGCCCTTCGTCCTGATCACATCCGATCAAGGCCGCCACGAAGTACGCCACCCCGAACTCGCCATCCCAGTTAAGGGCGGCAGGCTCTACCTCTTCGCCCCCGCGCACGACGACGGCTCCGTCATGGCCAGCCCCACCGTCGTCAGCCTGCTGCACGTCACCACGATCCACCCCCACGACGCCTCCGCCGCATGACCGCCACCCCCCCCCCCCCCCCCCCCCCCCCCCCCCCCCCCCCCCCCCCCCCAGTTTTGGGC
>JBCCQE010000046.1:0-25692 GCA_039024495.1 Planctomycetota bacterium
ATCACGGCCTTGATCCGCTCTTCGAATTGCCCGCGATACTTCGTGCCCGCGACCATCATCGCCAGGTCCAGCACCACGATCCGCCGCTCGAGCAGGATCTCCGGCACATCTTGCGAGATGATCTGCTGCGCCAGGCCCTCGACGATCGCCGTCTTGCCGACGCCCGCCTCGCCCAGCAGCACCGGGTTGTTCTTCGTGCGCCGGCAGAGGATCTGGATGAGCCGTTCGATCTCGTTCGCCCGGCCGATCACCGGGTCCAGCGAACCCTCCTTCGCCAGCTCGGTCAGGTCGCGGCCGAAGCTGTCGAGCGCCGGCGTCTTGCTCTTGCCCTTGCCCTTGCCGCTCGGCGACGACGACTCGCCGCCCCCGCCGCCGGCCGTCGCCTCTTCGGGGTCGACGCCCGCGCCCAGCAGGTTGAGCACCTCTTCGCGCACCTCTTCGAGCTTGAGCCCGAGGTTCATCAGCACCTGAGCGGCCACGCCCTCGTGCTCACGCAGCAGGCCCAGCAGCAGGTGCTCGGTCCCGACGTAGTTGTGGTTCAGCGAGCGAGCCTCCTCGATCGCATATTCGATCACCTTCTTGGCCCGCGGCGTCTGCGGCAGCTTGCCCATGGTGACCATGTCCGGCCCGGACTTCACAAGCTTCTCGACCTCGAGCCGGACCTTCCGCAGATCGACCTCGAGGTTCTTCAACACGTTCGCCCCGACCCCCGAGCCCTCTTTGACCAGACCCAGGAGGATGTGCTCGGTGCCGATGTATTCGTGGTTGAACCGCTGCGCCTCCTGATTGGCCAGGGCCATCACTTTGCGAGCGCGGTCGGTGAATCTTTCGAACATGGGATTCCTTCCGTGAAGCAGGCGGGCGTCGATGCCTGCGGGAGATCATATGCCCGAACGGCGGGCTAGATCGGCGATCGGTCTGACGCCGCCGAACTCTAGAGGCGAACCCGGGGCCAAGCCGACTGCCGCGGCGTTATGGCCGCCATGACCCCTTATCGGCCGTCACAACCCCCGAACTGTCAGAACCCTTCCCCGCCCTCACGCCAAACCCCACACGCAGCCGAATCAAGCCTGCCAGCATGGCATATCGCTGAATCTCAACCCAGGCCGCGGACCCGCAAAAATCCATCACCTTCGAAGCCAACCCCGTGATCCCCTGCGTGCCGCTCGACTTCAATATCGCTTGCGTTAGTATGGCACGGCCGGCAGTGAGCAAGGCTTTGGGGAACAAGACCGGCGGTGTCCCCTGCAACTTCCGGAATCGAGGCGACCGATGGGCCAAATTTCTAACGCACGTCTTTGGATCGCCGGTGCCGCGCTGGCGTGTCTGACCGCGACCGCCCCTGCCTTCGCCGGCGTGTTCCGCGACGACGTCACAGAGTCCGACTACAAAGACCTGGCCGCCCGCCAGTTCTTGCGCAAGTCCGTCGGCCAGGTCATCACGCCGGACGGCTTCGGCTCCGGCACGCTGATCGGGCGGGACTTCATCCTCACCGCCGCACACGTGGTCGACACCGCCCTGAGCGCCAGGTTCAAGCTCGGCAACTCCCGCTACAAGGTCGAGGGCATCCTCATCCACCCGCGCTACGACGGGACCGAAGAATTCACCGGCGAAGACGCCGCGTTCGACTTGGCCGTCCTCAAAGTCAACAGAAAAATCAAGAAGGGCAAGCCCGTCAAGCTCAGCCGCACACGCAACCCGGTCGGCGAGACCGCCTTCTTCGCCGGCTTCGGCCTCGGCGGCGACGGCGCCACGGGCAGCGTTCTTGGCCTTGACTACCGCGCGGGGCAGAACGTCATCGACAATCGCGAAGAGAACAACCGAATCCTCGAGGTCGATTTCGACAACCCCACCGATGCCGCCGACAGCAGCTTCGGCAGCAGCACCCCCCTGGACCTCGAAGCCCTCATCGCCCCGGGCGACTCAGGCGGCGGCCTCTTCATCCGCAATAACAACGGGTTCGAGCTCGCCGGCGTGCACTCCTATGGCACCGCCCCGATCGATGGCACCATCGACAGCGACTACGGCGACGTCAGCGGCCACGTGAATGTCGCCGCGCATTTCAAGTGGATCCGCAGGGCCATGCGAACCCTCGAGGAGCGCACACGCAAAAACAACCTCGACACCCGCAGCTTCCACCCCTCCGTGGGCGCTCAGCCGCTGGCTCTGCCGCTGCTTGCTCCCAGGGAGAGTTCCGGCCTCGCGTCCACCGCGCTCACCGTGCCCGAGCCCGCGTCAGCCACCCTGCTGCTCGCCTCGGGCGTCGCGGCCATCGGCGTCCGACGACGAGCCCACCGCTAACGCCCACCCCGACGACCGATAGGCCGCGCCTCGGTCCGATCACGCCGCTGGGCTGACCTCCGTTCCGCCACAGGCCGATCTGGCCTACATGACGGCAGCAGTCTTTCTCCGCAGCGTCGCCGCGATCGCCATGGGCGTGATCCTCGCGTTCACCGCGATCGTCCCCGCCGACGCAGCCACCATCCGCCACGACCGCAAAGACCGCAAACACATCAAGTTCGCCGACCGCCGGCCCGTCGCACCCGTCGGGCGCGTCGTCAGCGGCGGGGCGCTCGGGTCCGGCACGCTCATCAACCGCGAGTGGATCCTCACCGCGGCTCACGTCGTCGATCGCTCCGGCTCCGCGTCGTTCACCATCGATGGCGTCAGCTTTGGCTCGTCGGAAATCATCATCCACAACAAGTGGACGGGCAGCGTCAACCGCTCCGCCGGATACGACATCGCCCTCGTCCGCCTCACCTCCAACGTCACCGCAGCCACCGGCATCAAGCCCGCCAAGCTCAGCAAAGACAAAAAGCCACTCGGCGAACTCGCCATCGCCGCCGGCTACGGGCTCGGCGGCAACGGACGACGCGGCACCAAGCCCGGAACATCCGACAAACGCTCCGGCTACAACACCGTCGACCGCCTCATCGACAACGGCCGCATCCTCCTCACCGACTTCGACGACCCCAGCGGCCGATCCCCCAACGCGCTCGGCAAAGACAAAGCCGTCCGCTTCGAATCGATCGTCGCGCCCGGCGACTCCGGCGGCGGCCTGTTCGTCAAGAAAGGCAAGAAATGGCGCCTCGCTGGCGTCCACTCCTTCGCCTCGGCCTCCGACGGCAGCATCGATTCCGACTATGGCGACATCGCCGGACACGTCAACGTCGCCCGACACTTCCGATGGATCCAACGCCAGATCCGAAACGCCACCACGCTCAAAGCCGACGACCTCACGCTCGCCGCCACCGCCACCGCCGACCCCACGCCCCGCTTCGATGGCGACACACCACTCGCCCTCTCCGGCATCGTGCCGCTCACCCTCCCCGCATTCACCGCCGCCATCCCCGAGCCCGCCGCACCGGCCCTCGCGCTCGTCGGCCTGGGCCTGATCGCCGCCCGCCGACGCCGCGCCGCCTGACCCCGCTCATCCCTTCTTCTGCGCCTTCGCCCACGCGTCACGCAGCCCGACCGACCGGTTGAACACCGCCGCCCCCCCCGCCGCGTCCGCGTCCCGCACGAAGTAACCCACCCGCTCGAACTGGATCGGCTCCCCCGCCACCGCCTCGGCGCACGCCGGCTCCAGCTTCGCGCCCGACACCACCTTCAGCGACTCCGCGTTCAACGCCGCATCGAGCTCCGCCTTCTCCGGCGACTCCTCCGCAAACAGCGTGTCGTACAGCCGAACCTCCGCGTCCACCGCGTGCTCGGCCGACACCCAAGTGATCGTCCCTTTCACCTTCCGCCCGTCCGGCGCGTTCCCGCCCGACGTCGCCGGGTCGTACGTGCACCGCACCACCGTCACCCGCCCCGCGTCGTCCTTCTCGTACCCCGTGCACGTCACGAAATACCCAAACCGCAATCGCACCTCGCGCCCCGGACCCAACCGGAAAAACTTCTTCGGCGGCTCTTCCATAAAGTCATCGGCAGAGATAAACAGCTCGCCCGTCATCGGAACCTCCCGCGTCCCCGCCGATGCATCCTCGGGGTTGTTCACCGATTCGCGCATCTCCACGTGACCCTCCGGCCAGTTCTCGATCACCAGCCGGATCGGCTCCAGCACCGCCATCCGCCGCGGCGTCACCTCGTTCAAGTCCTCGCGGATCGACGACTCCATCCGCGCCAGCTCGATCGTCTGATTCCGCTTGCTCAGCCCCACGCCGTCTACAAACGCTCGCAGCCCCGCCGCCGTGTACCCCCGCCGCCGCATCCCCGACAGCGTCGGCATCCGCGGGTCGTCCCAACCGTCGACCACGCCCCGCTCCACCAGCGCCCGAAGCTTGCGCTTGCTCATCACCGTGTGCGTCAGGTTCAGCCGGTTGAACTCCGTCTGCCGCGGCCGATACGTCACGCCGCTTGGCGATTCGACGCCCAGATCGATCAGCGTGTCCAAAAACCAGTCGTACAGCGGCCGGTGGTCCTCGAACTCGAGCGAGCACAGCGAGTGCGTCACGCCCTCGATCCAGTCGCTCTGCCCGTGCGCCCAGTCGTACATCGGGTACACGCACCACGCGTCGCCCGTCCGCGGGTGGTGCGCGTGCAGAATGCGGTACAGCACCGGGTCCCGCAGGTTCAAATTCGGCGAGACCATGTCGATCTTCGCCCGCAGCACCTTCTCGCCATCGCCGAACTTCCCCGCCTTCATCTGAGCGAACAGCTCCAGCGACTCGTCCGCCGACCGCCCGCGGAACGGCGACTCCGTGCCCGGCGTCACCAAGTCCCCACGGCTCGCGCGGATCTGCTCGCCGCTCTGATCGTCGACGTACGCCTTGCCCGCCTCGATCAGCTTCTGCGCCCACGCGTACAGCGTGTCGAAGTAGTCGCTCGCGTACCGCTCCTCCGCCCACTCGAACCCCAGCCACCGCACATCCTCCTTGATACCGTCGATGTACCGCTGCTCTTCCTTCGCCGGGTTCGTGTCATCAAACCGCAGGTTGCACCGCCCGCCGTACCGCGCCGCCAGCCCGAAGTTCAGGCAGATCGACTTCGCGTGCCCCACATGCAAAAACCCGTTCGGCTCCGGCGGAAACCGCGTGACAACCCCCCCCCGGAAGTTGCCCCCCGCGAGGTCGGCCTCGATCTTCTGCGCGATGAAGTGCGTCGGCTGTCCGTGTTCCGTGCTGCCCGCATCCGTGCTCATGCCGAGCATGGTAGAGAAAACACCCGCCTCCTCACCGCGCCACCCATCCACCCACCCGCCAACTCGCCTTACCCCACAATCACCAAATCACCAAATCGCCAAATCCAACCGCCCCTACACTCCCCCACATGTCCGCGACCCCCGCCCCCCACAAGCCCGTCGTCACCCGCTTCGCCCCCTCGCCCACCGGCAACCTCCACGTCGGCGGCGCCCGCACCGCCCTCTACGCCTGGGTCGTCGCCCAGCAGGCCAAGCGCAACTTAGGCCCCTTCAAAGACCACTCTTCCGGGGGGAGCTTCATCCTCCGCTTCGAAGACACCGACCGCGCACGCTCCTCCGCCGCCTCCGAAAGACAGATCGCCGAGTCCCTCCTCTGGCTCGGCCTCGACTGGGATGAGGGCCCCGCCATCCAAGGCGTCCCCGGCCACGAAACCGCCACCGGCGACCGAGGCCCCTACCGCCAGTCCGAACGCCTGCCCATCTACCACGACCACCTCGCCCGCCTCCGCGACGCCGGCCACGTCTACGACGACGACGGCGCCGTCCGCTTCCGCGTCACCCAGGACGTCACCTTCACCGACGCCGTCTACGGCCAAGTCACCGTCAAGGCCGACGACATCGAAGACTTCGTCATCATGAAGGCAAAGGCCGACGGCGACGACCTCGCCTTCCCCACCTTCCACTTCGCCGTCGTCGTCGACGACGCCCTCATGGACGTCACCCACGTCATCCGAGGCGTCGAACACCTCGCCAACACCCCCAAACACGCCGCCCTCTACGACGCCCTCGGCTTCCCCCGCCCCCTCTGGTGCCACACCCCCTCCATCATGAACCCCGATGGCTCAAAGATGAGCAAACGCGACAAGGCCAAAGCCGCGCGGAAGGCGGCCGCGGAACGGTCTTGGCCCGCCCCACCGGTCACGAACATCGACGGATTCCACGAGCGGTGGGCGGACTTTCGCGACAAGAAGAACGATGACGCCGGAATTGCCTCAATCGTCCTCAGATCACTCGGGCTCGGCGTACCCG
Source organism: Planctomycetota bacterium (assembly GCA_039024495.1). Classification (GTDB taxonomy): domain Bacteria; phylum Planctomycetota; class Phycisphaerae; order Phycisphaerales; family Phycisphaeraceae; genus JBCBUE01. The sequence goes on from JBCCQE010000046.1 coordinate 6,173, forward strand.
AGATTGACGCCAGCGATTTCAGAGCCACCGGCTATCTCCCCAAGGTCTTGCTGAATTACTTGTCGCTCCTCGGCTGGAACCCCGGCGGCGACCTCGAACGCTTCGGCCTAGATCAACTCGTGGACGCCTTCGATCTAAGTCGCATCAACAAAGCCAACCCCAAGTTTGATCGCGACAAGCTGCTCGAGTTCAACCGGCTGGCGATTGCAGAGATGACCACAGAGCAATTCAACGACTTGCTCTGGGCCTTCTGCGAACCTCGCTACGGCACCGATGGTGCCGAGTGGTCAGACGCTAAGAAGCTCATCTACTCAAAGGCCTACCACGACAGGGCCCGCGTCTTGAGCGACCCGGCCAAGGCCAGCTCGTTCCTCGACCCACCCGACGATGAAGTCGCACCAAGCGAGAACCACTACGACCCAAAAGCCACCAAAAAGTGGCTGATGAAAAACGACACCCAAGGGCTCACTGATCTAGAAAAAGCTCGCGATACGCTGGCTGCTGTTGGCGACGACTTTGCGCCCGAGGCGATCGAGGCGGCGCTCGAGGCGTGCGTCGCCGAGCACGGGATGAAGAACCTCGGGTCGGTCGCCCAGCCGCTGCGTGTCGCGGTGTCCGGCTCTGCGGTGACGCCGCCGATTCACCTGACACTCGCCCTTATCGGCAAGGCGGAGACGATCCGCCGTATCGATGCGTGCCTTGCGGTGTTTAAGGACGCGGCGAAGGCCGAGGGTTAATCACCCTAGGCAGAGCCCGGGGCTAACGGGACGCTTCGCGTCATGATCCATCCTCCATCCCACATGATCGATCAACCATGAACTATTGGCTCGTCAAATCCGAACCCGGCAGCTGGTCGTGGCAGGACCACTGGTCGAAGAAGGGCCGCGTCGAACCCTGGGACGGCGTCCGCAACCATCAGGCCAAGGCCCACATGATCGCTATGAAGAAAGGCGACCGGGCCTTCTTCTATCACTCCGTCGGCGACCGCGAGATCGTCGGCATCTGCGAGGTCGTCAAAGAGTCCTACCCCGATCCCACTGTCAAGCCCGACAAGCTCAAGAAGGATGGCTCCAACCCCTGGGTCTGCGTTGACCTTAAAGCCCTCCGCAAGGTCGACCCGCCGATCACGCTCGACACGATCAAGGCCGACGCCAAGCTCAAAGACATGGTGCTCGTCAACAACTCACGCCTGAGCGTGCAGCCCGTCACCGCCGCCGAGTGGAAGCGTGTGTGCAAGCTCGGCGAGGTGGACGCCTGATCTTTCGGGTTGGGACAGGATCACAGGATGCGACAGGATCGACGGGATGCTGTCCGCCATCGGTGACGCTTGGCCGAGCGAAGCGCTCCCAATGACTTGCCGCCCCTTCTTCAATAGCTAAGGTGCCCGCACGCAAGGCGATCCAAGAACGCCCTGTGCATCCCGTTCATCCTGTTCAATCCTGTCATCCTGTCTAAATCTGAAAGAGCAAGCATGCCCCTCATCGTCACCGGAGCCGTCGGCATCGACCACGTCGAAACCCCCTCCGGATCGGCCTCCGACGTCGTCGGCGGGTCGGGGATCTACTTCCCCGCCGCCGCGTCCTACTTCACCCGACCGCGCGTCGTCTCCGTCGTCGGCGACGACTTCCCCGACGACTTCGTGGCCGTGTTCGACGAGTTCGATATCGACCGCCTCGGCCTAGAGCGCCGCGCCGGCAGCAAGAGCTTCCGCTGGCACGGCAAGTACCACGAGAACATGAACGACCGCGACACGCTGGGCATCGAGCTCGGCGTGCTCACCGAAGCTCCGCCGCGGCTGCCCGCCGAGTACGCCGACTCGAAGTACGTCTTCCTGGCCGTCGATCAGCCCAGCAACCAGATCGCGCTGCTCGACAAGCTGCCCGACCGCAAGCTCGCGGTGATGGACACGATCGATCTTTACATCAATACGCAGCGCGACGCCGTGATCGACGTCATGGGCAAGGTCGACGGCGTGATCGTCAACGACTCTGAGGCGATGGCCCTGACCGGCGAGAAGAACGCCGTCGCCGCCGCCGAGGCGATCGCCGGCTACGGGCCGAGCTTCGTCGTCGTCAAGAAGGGCGAGCACGGCGTCATCGCCAAGCACGCCGACGGCTGGGCCGCCCTGCCCGCGTACCCCTCCAACAAGGTCGTCGACCCGACCGGCGCGGGCGACTCGTTCGCCGGGGCGATGATGGGCCACTTCGCCGCGACCGACGGCGATACGTCGCTGGCCAACCTCAAGAAGGCCCTGACCTACGGCACCGTCGTCGCCTCGTTCAACATCGAAGACTTCTCCCTCAACCGCATGCGCGGCCTCAAGCGCGACGAGATCGACCAACGCTACGCCGAGTTCGCCGCGATGCTGCCGGGGTAACTCTGGCTCTCACAGAGGCACAGAGGCACAGAGAAAAAAACCGGACGACCCGGCTCGATTCGTTCAACACAGAGGGCCACAGAGGGCCACGAGAGTCAAACCAGATCTGAGGACCGCCGCGGAGTCGAATCCGACGTGAGACTCGGTGGCCCTCTCGTGGCCCTCGGTGTTGATATCCCCTATTTGCAGAAATAAATCAAGATTCACTCCGCCGCCTGCTTGTACTTCTCGGGCAGGTGTTCCATGGCGTAGCACTTCACCTCGCCGTCTTCTTTGACGTAGCGAAACTCCGCCTCGGGGTGCGTGCGTTCGGTCCATCCGGACACGCAGCAGGTGTGCATCGGCTGGGCCTGGTCGAGGATCGCCTGCCGCTTCATCTCCATCCGCCTGGCCGAGCCACGGACCCGTCGCACGACGTTCGCCCCGAAGAAGACGAAGAAGTTGGCGATACCGGCCAGCATCACCGCGGCGATGGCCCATTGCTGAGCCGAGATCACGACCAGCAGGCCCAACGCAAGCAACACCCACGCAATCATGGCAAGCCACTTGACCTTCACCGGCAAGATAAAGAACAGGCGGAACTCGAAGTCGGGGAACAGATACGCAAACGCCAGAAAGATCGTGATGTCGATATAAAAATTCGTGGCCGGCCTCGACGGATCGACCCAGGCAGCCGCCATGGTTAAGAGCCACGCCAGCGCGACGAACGCCGTGAACCGCGCCGAGCCCCACTGGGCTTCGAGGGCCGTGCCCATCAGCCAGAGGATGTAGATCGCAAAGAACGCGAAGAGCACATCGAACATCCGCCACCCGCCGGCCGGCGAGATGAACGGCGGCATGAACAGGTAGGTCAGCGGCCGCCACGCCTCGCCGCTGAGCACCTCCGCCCACGACAGCCACATCTGCGTGTAGATCGCGGGGTTGCCCAGCGTCGCCAGCATGAACACCGCCTGCCCGGCCGCGAGGATGATGGGCAGGTGCGGGATGCCGATCCAGCCGAGCCTCTTGTCGATCCAGTCGTGCATGGCACTACCGTATAGGTTTAGACACGAGACGCCCACTAAGCGCTCCGCTACGCTTGGATGACTCGGCTACATTTACAGTCGAGATGCTAGCCCCAAGCCTCAAGGACCGGGACAAATGCCTACGCTCACCTCCGATGACTTCGCGGCCCGAGTGCGCCTTTTCGCTCGGCTCGACCAACCATTGCCCACTTCCGGTACTGTTCTAGGCGACGTCGATCTCGAAGGCCTCCGCTGCGAGCGATCGCTCAACCTCACGGGGTGGACCTTTCAAGGCAACCTAAACCTCGATCACACTCGCTTAGGCGCAGATTTAAACGTCGAAAGTTGCCAGATAGATGGCATGTTGTCCATTCGAAACGCCAGTGTCGATGGGCTGGTTATACTGAACAGCACGCGTATCAGAGGCTTGCTCTTCGCCCAAGGTCTTACAGCCGGCGGTGTGTTAGCTCTACCAATGGATGACTACCGCTTCGAAGCCGATGAGGTATTGTTACGCGGAGCCGCGATCAAAGGGCAGGTCGTATTCGACGGCGCGAGGATCGACGGCCAATTCGACGCCGAGGGTCTCGCGGCCGGCGGTGTGTTCGCCACGCCGAAGTATGGCCACCGCTTCGAGGCCGGCGGAGTTTCGTTGCTTGGAGCCGAAGTGAGAGGGCAGATCTTCTTTAGCGGAGCAAGCGTTGCTAGGGAACTGTCCTGCGGCGGGTTGAGGGCCAGAGACCTGTGGCTCGATGTGGGCGTGCTGGCCGAAAAACGGCCGGGTAGGGTCACAACCCATGCCCAGCCCGCCGAGGTCGGACAGTTGTCCGCCACTGGCTTGGTGATTGGCGGCCTCCTCGTTCTCGACGGCATCCAAGTCCGCGGCGATGCGCTGCTAAGCGGGACTGTCGGTCGACACGCTACTTTCTTCCACAAGGCGGCGGTGCACCAAGCCCTCGAATTTCAAGCGCGCAACGATCCGTCGGTGAGCGGTGGCGAAGCTACGATTATTGAGGCTGGCGGGTGGGCGATGACCACAGCGGACTGGAAGACACAGAAGAGTTGGCCGATTCGGGCGTCGGTCGGCGGGACGTGCGACCTGTCGGGCCTGCGCGTTGGCGGCGCGTTGGACCTGACAAACCTGACCGTGGGGGACCCGGACGCAAAACCTCGGTCCGAGGGCGAGTCTGAAGGCCGCACGAGTCAGGACGCACCCGGCCGGCTGATTCTCGACGACGTTGAGGTCACGCAAGATGTGAAGGCTGGGGCGTTCCAGGCCAAGGCCAATCAGCCTCCGAACATTAAAAAATGGCTGAGGGATCAGCCGGGGCGCAAGGCCGGGCCGTTCTGGACGCCGGCTTGGTGCGCGTCGCTGTCGATGGAAACGGCCAGGGTCGGCAGCGACATCGACTTGCAGGGGCTGACCGTGGGCACGCCGGCTGGCGCGGCAGAGGCGAGCGACGATCGCTCGAAGGCGAGCGAGCGCAAGCGTATGGAAGTCGGTCACGGCGATACGAGCCTCCGCGGAACACGCGTCGCGGGCCGCGTCATCTTGTGGGACGGCGCGAGTCTAGGCACGCCGGGGCACGGGCTGCGGGTGGCGGGGCGGCTGTTGATGGGTGGGTTCTCGGCGGCGTTCGTGATCCTGTCTGGGGAGTGCCTGTTGACGGTGGATCACCAGGTTCCGCCTCGGGCCGCGAGCTGGTGGCGTACGCGCAGGATGCGTCGCATCGAGGTCGCGATGGACCGCGGTCGATCGCGTCGTGCACGCTCACCCAAGTTTTTACGCCTGGTAAGCCTCAGGCGTCGGCGGCTCTACAAACGGCGGTGGCCTCGGGATGCGGCGGTCGTGCGGTGGATCGCAAAATACCGTCGCGTGCCACGCTTTCCAACGCTGCGGTCCCAAGTCGAGCCCGGCGGCGAGCGTGACCCGGCATCGGCGGCCGAACGCAGACGCGAATGGCACAATTTCTGGGCCGACTTGCTTCAAGTGTTGAGCTTCAATGGCATGGGCAGGCCTTTGGCTGAGCCCGAACCCGCTGAGCGCGTGGTGTTGGAACGCGCCGAGGTCAAGCGTTTTCAAATCGATCGGCCCTTTCCCGCGGCGGTTGATCTCAGCAATATCCGGGTTGATCGCTGGTCGCTGGGCGACCGAGCGTGTGACTACTTGGAGCTGCTGGAGAAGTCGACGCCTTTTCGCATGAGCAACTACTGGTCGATCGAACGCCACCTGCGCAATCGTGGCGACGACGAGGCGGCAGACGCGGTGATCCGGGAGATGATGGAGCGGGAACGGACGACCGAGCAGCGCTGGCTGCACACACTGGGGTACATGCTGATCGCGCCTATCGGATATGGGACCGAGTTGGGACGCGTGATAAAGGTGTTGGCGGGTGTCTGTGTGGTGGCGTTTTGTCTATTTTGGTGGGGTTTCTCGACTCCGGGGCCTTATCTACCGGGCGAGGCAGCTGAGGCTTCGGGGCTGTGGGCGTGGAGGTTGAACGAGACGGCAAAGGCGTTTGACAGTCGGGTTTCTCCTTGGGTGAGTGCGGCGTGGTCAGTGCCGCATTACATGGTGCCGATCTTCGAACTTGTGCCAGCACCTGACCACGAGCCGCGGGGATGGCTCATGAACGTGGCGAGGGGGCTACGGGTGACCGGATGGGTGGCGCTCCCGCTGCTGCTGGCGGGGCTGGTGCCCAAGCTGTTGCGGAAGCGGGAGTTTGCTCAGGGCGGGTGAGCGCGTTGGGTGGGGTGTGTAGGCGCAGAAAAGCACCCCGGGTGTGACGCCGGGGTGCTTGAGTGTTTTTGCAGGTTGGCGGTTGAGTCGCTCACGCCATCGCGGCGGCGGGTTCCTGGACGACCGGGGCGCGGCCGACGGAGTGGTAGGTGAAGCCGGCGGCGGCGAGGTCTTCGTTGCGCAGGATGTTGCGCCCGTCGAAGATGACCGGGGCGTTCATGATGGTCTTGAGGCGTTGCAGGTCGGGGGCTTTGAACTCGTCCCAGTCCGTGCAGATGACCAGGGCGTCGGCCTGCTCGGCGGCGGCGTAGGGCTCGGGGCAGTAGGTGACGCGATCGCCGAGCTTATCTTGGCAGGTCTCGTGGGCGACGGGGTCGTAGGCCTTGACGGATGCGCCCGAGTCGATCAGGCGTTCCATGAGGGAGATGGCGGGGGCTTCGCGGATGTCGTCCGTGCCGGGCTTGAAGGCGATGCCCCAGACGCCGATGGTCTTGCCGGTGAGGCCGCCGGTGCCCTTGCCGCCGAAGAAGTCGACGACCTTCTGCCAGAAGGCCTTACGCTGCTGCTGGTTGACGAAGTGGACGGCGTTGAGGACGGCGGTCTTGGTGCCGACGTCTTCGCCCATGGACATGCAGGCGAGGACGTCCTTCGGGAAGCAGGACCCGCCGTAGCCGAGGCCGGGGTAGAGGAACTGGTTGCCGATGCGTTTGTCGGCGCACATGCCCAGGCGGACGCGATCGACATCGGCGCCGTAGGCCTCACAGAGGTTGGCGATCTCGTTGATGAAGGAGATCTTCGTGGCGAGCATCGCGTTGGCGGCGTACTTGACCATCTCGGCGGACGGGATGTCCATGACATAGATGGGGTGGCCCTGGCGGACGAAGGGCTCGTAGAGCTTGTGCATCACGTCCGAGGCGAACTCGGTGGCGGCGCCGATGACCACGCGGTCCGGCTTGTTGAAGTCGTTGATGGCGGCGCCTTCCTTGAGGAACTCGGGGTTCGAGGCCATGTGGAAGGACTTGGAGGTCTTGGCGGCGATGGCGGCCTGGACCTTGGCGTTGGTGCCGACGGGGACGGTGGACTTGACGACGACGACCTTGGGGGTGGCGTCGGCGGGGCCGGCCTCGATGGCGTCGCCGATGTCGGAGGCGGCGGCGAGGACGTACTTGAGGTCGGCTCGGCCCTTGTCGTCCGAGGGGGTGCCGACGCAGATGAAGATGATCTCGGCGTCGCCGTAGGCCGCGGCCTTGTCGAGGGTGAAGTTCAGGCGGCCGGCCTTGGCGTTGCGCTGGATGAGCTCGTCGAGGCCGGGCTCGTAGATGGGCGAGACGCCGGCGTTGAGCTTGTCGATCTTGGCCTGGACGACGTCGAGGCAGGTGACGTCGTTGCCGGTGTTGGCCAGGCAGGTGCCGGTGACGAGGCCAACGTAGCCGGTGCCGACCATGGTGATGCGCATCGTGGGGTTCCTCGGGGGCGTTGCGGGGGTGTGCTGGATCGCCGTCTTGAGCGGGTCAGGGACGCGGCTAGGGCGGGCGGGTCCGAAAACCCCGGGGAGACCGCCGCCGCACTGCGTGGAACATCGGCGATCGAGGGCTTCGGCTTGGGTCGCGACGGGTTGCTCCGCGCCCCGGCCGCTGGGGACCGCTACTATAACTTGTTTGCCCCGGATCGCCCCGCTTGGGACGCCGCCGAGGCCCACCCCAAAACGGCCGCCCTGACCTTACGGATCGCCCGATATGCCCGCTAAAGCCCCCGAACCCCTGCTCCGCACCCCCGCCGACCAGCTCGGCAAAGAGGAGCACATCAAGCTCGATTCCAACCACGGCGTCGGCCACCTCAACGAACACTTCACCGACATGTCGGTCGAAGACATCATCAAGGAATCCGAATTTCTGGCTAAGGCCCAGGGCATCTACCTCGAATACAACCGGGCCAAGACCGGACGCGAGAAAGACTGGTCTTACATGGTGCGTTGCTCGGTGCCGGGCGGCGGGTCGTTCACCGCCGACCAGTGGCGCGTCTTCGATCGCATCGCGGATGACTATTGCGACCACAACCCCTACGGCACGCCGTCCATCCGCCTCACCACCCGCCAAAACGTCCAGTACCACTGGGTCCCGAAGCGGAACATGCTCCCGCTCATCCAGGCCATCGCCTCCACTGGGTTCTACACCCTCAACGGCTGCGGCGACAACGTCCGCAACGTCATGGGCTGCCCGCTCTCCAAGTTCTCCACCGTCTACGACGCCAACGCCAAGGCCCACCAATACGGCGAATACTTCCGCCTCCCCGCCGCACCCCACATCCAGATCTTCGCCGTCGACCCCAACCACGTCCGCGACGCGCCCGCCCAATATGACTACCAGCCGCGCCTGCTCAACCGAAAATTCAAAGTCGCCTTCTCCGCCCTCACCCGCGACCTCCACACCGGCCACCTCCGCGGCGACAACTGCGTCGAGCTCCGCACGCACGACCTCGGCGTCGCCCCCGTCCTCAACGACGCCAATGACGCCGTCGCCGCCTACATGGTCTACATCGGCGGCGGCCAGGGCGAAAAGAACGGCAAGCCCACCTTCGCGCGACTCGCCCAGCCCTTCGGCGTCTTCAACGAAGAAAACCTCATGCAAGGCCTCCGCGCCATCGTCAAAGTCCACGAAGACTGGGGCGACCGCAAAAACCGCCACTGGGCTCGCATGAAATACGTCGTCCACAAGCAAGGCATCCCCTGGTACCAAGACGAAGTCCGCGCCCTCGGCGCCACCTTCGACCAGCCCATCGAAGGCTTCGACCCCGGCCAGCGCGAGATGCACCACGGCTGGACCCTCCAGGAGTCCAACGGCAAATGGGCCTACGGCGCTTACATCGAGTGCGGCCGCCTCGTCGACTCCCCCGACCCCGACGCAGACCCCAACCACCAGTCCGGCAACGTCACCGGCAACGGCAACCTCAAGGCCATGGTCCGCGAGACACTCGACGCCTTCCCCGGCACCGAGGTCCTCATCACCCCCAACCAGGACCTCGTCTTCACCAACATCGACGAAGACGCCAAAACCGACTTCCAAGACAAGCTCGCCTCCTACGGCCACGGCACCCGCAAAGGCAAGTCCTACTCCACCCTCCGCGTCCTCTCCGGCGCCTGCGTCGGCCTGCCCACCTGCCGCCTCTCCTACACCGACTCCGAGCAGTTCGAGCCCGAACTCATGGACGAACTCGACGCCCGCGGCTACGGCGACGTCCCCGAGTCCATCGGCATCACCGGCTGCGAACGCCAGTGCTTCCGCCCCGCCACCAAAACCATCGGCTGGGTCGGCCAGGGCCCCGACCGCTACGCCCTCAAGCTCGGCGGCTCCGAAGACGGCCGCCACCAAGGCACCTGGATCGTCCACGAAGACCAGTGGTTCCTCCGCCAGGTCCCCCGCGACAAGGTCGCCGACGTCACCATCGCCCTCTTCGAGCTCGCCAAACAAAACGGCTACGACCCCGCCACCAAAACCCCCGACCCCCAATCCCCCACCGGCGACATGGGCCAGGTCTTCCGAACCCTCGGCGCCGCCAAAGTCATCGACCACCTCAAACAAACCGAAGGCCTAGCCGAACTCTTCGACAAGGCCCTCAAACCGCCGTACCTGCCGGATGGGCCGGCGGTTAACGGGAACAGTTGACCACCGGGATGTACCCTGCCTCTCAATGCGGGACTACGACTTCCACACGCTCAACGACAAAGAGTTTGAAGCTCTCTCGGTGGCGTTGATTGGCCGACGAGAGAATTGCCGAGTAGAACGCTTCAAGCCAGGCCCAGACCAGGGTGTCGATGGCCGTTTCTTCTGCGCAGGTGATCGGGAAGTTATCGTTCAATGCAAGCACTGGGCCAAATCAGGATTTCCGAAGCTTGTCCGCGAGTTGCAGCGGGAGAAAGTCAAAGCAGAACGGCTCGGCTGTCACCGGTATATTCTTGCGACATCCGTCGATCTAAGCCGGAAAAACAAGCAACAGATTCGTCAGATCTTCACGCCCCATGTACAGCGCGATGATGACATCCTCGGCAAGTCTGATCTAAACGACTTGCTCGCCGACCATCCTGACCTTGAGCAGGACCACTACAAGCTCTGGTATGCAAGCACAAATGTGCTTGTGCGCCTGATGAATTCCGGGATTTTCAATAGAACTCGATTCAAAATCGAGGACATACGGAGGAAGGTGTCACTATATGCACAGACGACACACTTTCATGATTCAATTGCGAAGCTAGAGCAGCATCGGACAGTGATTCTGAGTGGCGAGCCAGGCGCTGGCAAAACCACCCTAGCGGAGCAGCTTCTCTATGAGTACATCAAGCGAGGATACACTCCTTTTGAAGTATCGACGTCTATAGAAGAAGCCGAGGATGTGCTCGATCGAGACACGAGGCAGATATTCTACTTCGATGACTTCCTTGGCCGGAACTACTTCGATGCCATCAACGATCGTCAAAGCACTTCAATAGCGAGATTTATTCGCAATCTTGCTTATCATCCAAGCGCTCGATTTATTCTGACTTCGCGCACAACCATACTAAATCACCAAAAAACCGTAAATGACGTCTACTCGATCGATAAGCTAGAGAAACGCGAACTGGAGATACGAGTCCAGGAGCTAACCACAATTGAGAAGGCTCGGATCCTATACAACCACCTGTGGCATCAAGATCCTCCGGAATCGGTTGTAAGCGCCTTCTACACAAACCACCGCTACCGAAGGGTCGTATCACACAGAAACTTCAATCCACGCCTCATTAGCTTTGTCACCGATCCTGAACGGCTGCAGGCCGAGGCCGATGATGAGTATTGGACATATATCGAGAAGACTCTTGATGAACCATCGCAGATGTGGGGCGACGTGTTCAACCGACAGATCTCGAGCACAGCACGCGTGCTTGTTGTCCTGTGTGTTGTGAACCGCCGCCCTATTGAGGAGTCGGTGCCTCGAGATGCATTCACGCGGTTCATGGTCGAAACGCAGCACTGCGAAGTTGCGAGTGTGGCCTCTGAGTTTGAATTGAGCCGTAAGACACTCGTAGGCACTCTGCTTTCTCGCACTATGACACCACAAGGAGTTGTGTATGACCTCTTCAACCCAGCCATTGGCGACTTTGTGCTCTCAGAATTTGAGGTATCACCCTATCTCTTATATGACTATCTCGCGAGTCTACAAACGCGCGATTCATTGACGACGCTACGCGTATTTATCAATCAAGATCAGAAATCGACTCGCATGCTCACAAAGCTCGTCGACATGACGTTTTCGTTATCCGATTTGAACCCGCCAACCGTTGATTACAGATTGTGCCTCATCAGTAATGCGATTCAAGTATCTCCCAAGACAGATCTTTCCCCACATGTGACTTCGTTTATTGACTCCTTGGACCTTGAAGGACTCCCCGGACAAGCAAAAGAGCCTGAGGAGGTTGGTCGTGTATTTGAGATTTACCTTACGGATGTCCATCCGGACCGAGCGTCGAGTGTCGCACACCGTATCCTCAGTTCGTATCTAGCGAAAGGCGCTTCTTCAAACGACTTCGCTGCACTTGCGTCGCTGATGGATCGGCTCACGGACAATGAGTCTGAGTTGAAGGAGGAGATTCGTGAGCATATTTTAGAAGAGTTATGCGAGTCTATGACGGACTGGATCATCAACTCTGGTGATCTCGACGCTTTGGTTTCTGTGTCTGGCTACTCCGACGACTTCCTCGTTGAGTACGAATTTGACTTCGATGAGTGGGCGCTTGAGAAGTTTGTTGCAGACGAAGTAGCGCCGTTCACGTCCCTTCTTGATGCAGACGACGTCAAGATGATCGAAAATTGCTGTGAACGAGATTCAATTATTGATGCATTCCGCCAGTCGCTTGATGACAGTGAAGGATATGGGTCTCCTTCTCGTAGCTCTTCATTTGATGACATAACCGAGGTGGATGATCTATTCGATCGTGGGTGAGGCCGGGATCAGGGCTTTGATTGCCGCATGCGCACTGATTGCGTCTTCTGGACCCAACTGTGCACCCCTCCGATCACGCCATCGACGCCGCGTTCTGGGAGCTCTGGCCGCGGCTTGTCGACGAACCCCGCGAGCTCCAGCGTCGCCTCGCCCGCCGGCGTGGGCGGATGTTCACCCACCGCGTGCCGCGGCCGCTCTGCGCCGCCCTCCGCGCGGCCGACACCCGCCTCCACCGGCACACCCTCATCGAGCCCATCGACCTCGACGACCCCGAAGCTGCATCGCAACGCAATTCAGTGCTCCTCACCCTAACCTCCGCCTCAACCCATCCCCGCACCTCCCGCGCGCACGATTCCACCACCGACATCGACAGTTCGCCTCCCTCCACCCTCCCACCTCCGCCCTCCGCCTTTTCCTCCCCCGCCGCCTTCCCTCAACGCGTCACCCTCGACGGCCACGCCGTCGCCGCGCTGGCCGCCCCCGTCCGCCTGCCGTGGCCGGGCGTGACGCTCCGCGAGGCGGCCGATCGGCTCGGCTATCACCCCGAGACCCTCCGCGGCTGGCTCCGCACCCCCGCCCCCACCCCCGCCCCCGGAAAGACACCGGCCGGGCGCGGCACAACCGGCCCCGGCCACCCGCCCCCGCCGAACGTCGAGCTCGACGCCCGCCCCGACCACCGCCGCCGCGACCCGCCCGCTCAGCCGGTGCCCGCGTCGGACAGCCCGTTCGTCGTGCGTTACGAGCGCCGACCCATGGGCGGCCGCGACCATCACGGCGGGGTCCGGGCCGTGGCGGTGGTCTGGTCCCGACGCCCGCTCGACCCCGCCCACCCGCGCGGCCGGCCCGCCGACCTCGCGTGGCTCCCCGAGTCGATCGCCGCCGGCACCGACCTCGACGCCGACTGGTCGCAGACCATCACGCGCGTCCCCGTCGTCAAGCCCTACCACGGCCGACCCCGCCACCGCGGCTGGGCGTGGCGCTGCCCCGCCTGCGGCCGCGCGGCCAAGCTCCTCTACTGGCCGGGCGTAGCCGACGCCTTCCCCCGCCGCTGGGACCGCGCGCTGCGCGACGCCATCGCCGACCGCCGCCACACCGGCGAGCTCTCCGCTGAAGAGGCCGACCGGTGGGACGCCGCCCGCCGCGCCTGCTTCGACCCCGACCACCCCGACGCGATGCCCCATCCCACGCCCGGCCTCGCCTGCCGTCGATGCCACGGCGTCACCGCCTATCGCCAACACCACCGCGGCGCGACGAACCACGCGATCGCCGCGATGACCGCCGGGCTGATCTACAGCCGCGACCTGCGCTAGAACCACAGCCGCACATCACCCTATGCCCAATCCACTCACACCGGCGACGGGATCGACTCCAGCGTCTGCTGCACGATCCGCTGCGCCGACACGCCCGTTGGGTCCGAAGCGTGCGCCCGCGGCACCACCCGGTGCGTGAACACCGCGAGCACGTTGCTGGTGATGTCTTCGGGCACCGCGTAGTCGCGCCCGTGCAGATAGGCCGTCGCCTTGGCCGCGTGCACCAGCGCCATCGCCCCGCGCGGCGACACGCCGAGCTGGAGCTGATCGTTGTGCCGCGTGTGGTCCGCGATCGCCACGATGTATTCGTACAACGCCGGGTCGATCTCCACCCGCTCGGCCTCGCGCTGAAACCCCACGAGGTCGTTCGCCGTCATCACCGGCTTCAGGTCCGCCAGCGCCCGACGGTGCGGGTCCAGCCGCAGGATGCGCGCCTCGTCCGCCGGCGCCGGGTAGCCGAGCTTGAGCCGCATCAAGAACCGGTCGAGCTGCGACTCGGGCAAGAAGTACGTCCCCTCGAACTCAAACGGGTTCTGCGTCGCGATCACGATGAACGGCTCGACCAGCCGCCGCGTCACGCCATCGATCGACACCTGCCCCTCGTTCATCGCTTCAAGCAGCGCGCTCTGCGTCCGCGGCGTCGTGCGGTTCACCTCGTCCGCCAGCACGATGTTGTGAAAAATCGGCCCCGGCTTGAACACAAAGTCGCTCTGCTTCTGGTCCCACACCGTCACGCCCAGCACGTCGGCCGGCAGCATGTCCGGCGTCATCTGCACCCGCGCCAGCGTCGCGTCGATCGACTTCGCCAGCGCCACCGCCAGCGTCGTCTTGCCCACGCCCGGCACGTCCTCGATCAAAATATGCCCCGCCGCCACCAGGCACGTCAGGACCCGATCCACCGCCTGGCGGTTGCCCAAAAACACGGACTGGATGTTGGCGCGGAGCGCATCGAGCTGCTGCATAACCGTTCGGCCGTCCGAAGTGGCCCGGAGTATACCGCCGCAACGGGCTCACCATTGAGGAACCGCCAACCGCCGAGCCGATAGCAAGAGCGGCCCCACGCGCCACTTGCGCGATATCGGACGCAAACCCGCCCACCCCACTGGGCACCCGGCGGGTAACCTAAGAAGTGCATCTCGCGGCGATCGCATGAACCTCGACCTCGACAGGCTCTGGCAACTGTGGAACCGAGTGCAAGGGCACTGGGAAGCCCAGCCCGTGCAGGTCGCCATCGAGCTGGCCATCATCTGGCTCGCCGTGTACGTCATCCTCCGCTTCCTGCGCGGCACGCGCGGCGCCCGCATCATCAAGGCCGTCCTGCTCATCCTGTTTATCGGAACGCTCGCCGTGCAGATCCTCGCGCGCGGCAACCAGTTCGCCAGACTCGGCTACCTCTACGAAAACTTCCTCACCATCGCGGCGCTCATCCTCGTCGTCGTCTTCCAGCCCGAGCTCCGCCGCGCGCTCGTCCGCCTCGGCGAGGCCCGCCTCTTCCGCGTCACCGGCGTCCGCAAACAGGTCGTCACCGACGAGCTGGTCAAGGCCATGCAATACATGTCGCGCAACAAGATCGGCGCGCTCATCGCCATCGAGCGACAGGTCGGCCTGCGCGGCATCATCGAGCTGGGCACCCCCGTCGGCGGCGAAGTCACCGCCGCCCTGCTGCAAACTATCTTCTGGCCGGGCTCGGCCCTGCACGACATGGGCGTCATCGTCCGCAACGACCGCATCATCGCCGCCGGCGTCCAGTTCCCCCTCGCCGAAGGCGAATCCATCCCCCAGGAGCTCGGCAGCCGACACCGCGCCGCCATCGGCCTCAGCCAGGAGTCCGACGCCATCGTCCTCGTCGTCTCCGAAGAGACGGGCACCATCTCCATCGCCGAGCGCGGCCAGCTCCGCCGCAACCTCACCCCCGATGAGCTCCGCCCAATCCTCACCCGCAACGTCGGCACCGCCGCCGCGCCCGCCGACGACGACGCACCCGCCTTCGACGAAAACCCGCCCGAAGAGTCCGCCTCCCGCAAACCCGCCGCCCCCAAGCCCGAACCCTCGCTGTCATGAGCTTCCTCGAACACATCGAAGCCGTGCTGATCACCACGCTCCTCGCCGCCCTCGTCTGGCTCTGGGCCGAGGGCAAGGACGTGCAGACCTACGACGGCCAGATCGTCCCCATCCAGCTCGTCGCCCCGCCCGGCTTCGAGGGCGAGCTCGTCATCGAACCCGCCGAGATCATCCGCGCCGAGGCCGCCTTCGAGACCTCCTCCGCCCAGTTCGACCTCTTCCTCTCCCGCCTCCGCGACGGCGCGATCGCCATCACCATCCCCCCGCCCGAGATCGGCAACACCCGCACCGCCCCGCTCAGCCTCCGCGCCCAGCTCCAGGCCGAGCTCTTCGACCCCCTGCACATCGACCTCGACGACCTCGAGCCCGCCGCCTTCCCCGTCCGCGTCGACCGCATCGTCGACGCCGAGCTCGACATCGCCCTCTCGCTGCCGCCCGGCGTCACCCTCCCCCAGCCCGCCACCCTCCAGCCCGCCACCGCCAGCGTCCGCCTCCCCGCCTCCCTGCTCGACGCCGCCGCCGCACCCGTCCTCACCGCCCGCCTGCCCATCGACGCGATCAACGCCGCCGAGCCCGGCCAGCCCCAGTCCGTCACCCTCGCCCTCGCCCTGCCCGACGCGCTCCGCTCCAACCGCTCCGAGCTGCGCACCCCCGCCGTCGAAGTCACCTTCACCGTCCCCCGCCGCACCGCCACGACCACCCTCGAAACCCTCCCCATCAAGGTCACCCTCTCGCCCCTGGTCCTCCGCCGCTGGAACGTCACCGTCGACGACGACCAGCTCTTCGTCCGCGACATCGAGCTCCGCGGCCCCGCCGCCACCATCGCCGCCATCAACACCGGCACCCTCCCCGTCTCCGCCACCTTCGAGCCCTCCGTCGCCGACCTCGAGCAAGGCCTCACCTCCAAGCCCATCGACATCACCGTCCCCCCAGGCGTCGAAGTCATCTCCACCACCCCCCAGGCCAGCTTCACCGCCACACCCCGCAGCAGCGCTCCCACCAACTAACACACTCACCCAAATCTCATTTAGCGACGCGGCTTGCCGCGTCGAATCCCAAACCCTCACCCCCGATCCTCAAACCGCGCCGGCCGCCCACGCCTCACCCTCTAAACTGGTCGCATGACCACCGCACCCGCCGCCGTCGCCGCCCCCGACATCGCCGACCTCCAAGCCCACTGCCTGGCCATGGCCGACCGCGCCCGCGCCGCCTCCCGCGCCGTCGCGACCGCCTCCGGCTCGTCCCGCAACGCCGCCCTCCACGCCATCGCCGCCGCCATCCGCGACGCCGCCCCCGCACTAATCGACGCCAACGCCCTCGACCTCACCCAGGCCCAGGCCAACGGCCTGTCGTCCGCCATGGTCGACCGCCTCCGCATCGACGCCGCGCGCGTCGAAAAGATCGCCGTCGCCGTCGACGAAGTCGCCGCCCAGCCCGACCCCGTCGGCGGCATCCTCGAAGGCCGCACCCTGCCCAACGGCATCCGCCTCGAAAAACGCCGCGTCCCCATCGGCGTCGTCCTCATCATCTTCGAGTCCCGCCCCAACGTCACCGTCGACGCCGCCGCCCTCTGCCTCAAGTCCGGCAACGCCGCCATCCTCCGCGGCGGAAAAGAAGCCGCCCACTCCAACGCCGCACTCGCCCAGTGCGTCCGCGCCGGCCTCGCCCACGCCGGCCTCCCCGAGGACGCCGTCCAGCTCGTCGATACCCCCGACCGCGCCGCCGTCGGCCACCTCCTCAAGCTCGACACCCTCATCGACGTCTGCATCCCCCGTGGCGGCGAGTCGCTCATCCGAGCCGTCGTCCAGCAAGCCCACATCCCCGTCATCAAGCACTACACCGGCAACTGCCACGTCTACGTCGACCAGCACGCCGACCCCGACATGGCTCTTTCCATCTGCCTCAACGCCAAGACCCAGCGCACCGGCGTCTGCAACGCCGCCGAAACCATCGTCTTCCACAAAGCCCTCGCCGCCTCGCCCGACGGCCTCGCCGCCCGCATCCTCCAAGCCCTCGCCGACGCGGGCGTCGAGGTCCGCGCCGACGCCACCCTCGCCGCCCACCTCCCCGCCGCCAAGCCCGCGACCGACGACGACTGGGCCGCCGAATACCTCGACATGATCGTCGCCGCCCGCGCCGTCGACTCGCTCGACGACGCCGTCGCCCACATCAACCAACACGGCTCACGCCACACCGACGCCATCGTCTCCAAAGACGCCGCGTCCATCGACGCCTTCGTCAACGGCGTCGACACCGCCAACGCCATGGTCAACTGCTCCACCCGATTCTCCGACGGCGGCGAGTACGGCCTCGGCGCCGAAATCGGCATCTCCACCGACAAACTCCACGCCCGAGGCCCCATGGGTGCCGCCGACCTCTGCACCTACCAATGGGTCTGCCGAGGCAACGGCCAAACCCGCGGCTAAAGCCAATCCCCCGTTCATCCATTTGGACAGGATGACGGGATGCACAGGATCAACAGGATTC
The DNA here is from genome assembly GCA_039024495.1 of Planctomycetota bacterium. GTDB lineage: Bacteria > Planctomycetota > Phycisphaerae > Phycisphaerales > Phycisphaeraceae > JBCBUE01. The sequence continues at coordinate 24,122 of JBCCQE010000046.1, forward strand.
AGATAAGAACCCAAGCGTTCAGCCTGAGCGCCTACCGCCTCCCCTGCCCCCAATCCTGTCCATCCAGTCAATCCTGTAATCCCGTCCAAACCCAATCAACAGAAACCCCGAGCGCCAAGCGCCCAACCCCCAGCGCCTAGCGCCCCTCCCCCGCCCCCATCTTGTCCATCCCGTCCCATCCTGTAATCCTGTCCAATACCGATCCACCAACCAGCCACCCCCAAGGGCACCCATGTCAGACCACCTCGAACGCTTCGCCCACGCCCGCTACAACGTCCGCCGCAAGGTCCTCAAGCTCTTCGGTGGCGCGTTCCACATCCGCGACGAACAGGGCAACCTCGTCCTCTTCTCCAAGCAAAAGAGCTTCCGCATCAAGGAAGACATCAGCCTCTTCGACGACGAGCAGCAGACCACGCAGCTCATCCACATCACCACGCAGTCCATCTTCGACATCGCAGGCACCTACGCCGTCAAAGACGCCCAGAGCGGCGCCGTCATCGGCGGCCTCAAACGCGCCGGGCTCAGCTCCAGCTTCATCCGCGACCGCTGGCTGATCCTCGACACCAATGGCCAGGAGATCGGCGAGATCCTCGAAGACTCCCAGCTCAAAGCACTCCTCCGGCGCTTCGTCGACCTCGTTGCCCTGCTCATGCCGCAGAAGTACCACGCCACCATCGCCGGCCAGACCGTCGCCACCTACCAGCAAAACTTCAACCCCTTCGTCTACAAGCTCGACGTCGACTTCTCGATGGACGACCAGAACGCCTTCGACCCCCGCCTCGGCCTCGCCGCCGCCATCCTCCTCGCCGCCATCGAAGGCAAGCAGAACTAATGACCCCCGCCGCGCCGAACATCCGAGCCGTCGTCTTCGACATCGGCGGCGTCATGTGCAAGCTCAACCCGCCCGCCGAGCTCTTCGACGCCCAAGCCGTCGAGCTCATCACCCCCGCCGTCCACCACCTCGACACCGGCGAAGTCCACCCCGACGACTTCATCGCACACGTCGCCAACGTCACCGGCAAGCCCGCCGACACCATCGCCGCCGTCTTCGACGGATGGATCGGCGACCCCTACCCCGACCTGAACCCCCTCCTCGACGACCTCCACGCCGCCGGCCTCACCACCGCCTGCCTCTCCAACACCAACGCCCGCCACTGGCAAACCCTCGCCGGAGACCCGAACGCCTCGCCGCCCGTCCCCGCCCTGCTCCCGCTCGATCGCCTGCACCACCGACTCACCAGCTTCGAGATGGGCCGCCGCAAACCCAACCGCGACATCTACGACCACGCCGCCGCCCTGCTCGCCCTGCCGTCCGACCAGCTCGTCTTCTTCGACGACACCGAGCCCAACGTTACCGCCGCCCGCCAAGCCGGCTGGCACGCCCACCCCATCGACCCCGACCGCGACACCGTGCCCCAGATACGCCACCACCTCGCCACCCTCAACGCCCTCCCCGCCTAACCCCAACCAACTCCGCCCCGCCCATGAAGCGCCGCGGCTCCGCCGCGTCCCCCCTCAAGCCGGGGCACAGCGCAGCGCCGCCCCGGGTACCCCCACACCCAAAACCCACC
>JBCCQE010000047.1:0-25033 GCA_039024495.1 Planctomycetota bacterium
GCCCCGTCCCCCACCGTCACCCCCGGCCCAATAAACGCCTCCGCCGCCACCCACACCCCGTCGCCAATCACGATCTCCGACCGCACCAGCGGCAGGTCCGATCTCTGATGGTCGTGCGTCCCCGCGCACAAAAACGCGCGCTGGCTCACCACCGTGTGCGAACCGATCCGCACCCGCCCAAGGTTGTAGACCTCCACCCCGTCGGCCAGCATGCTCCACGCCCCAAGCTCCAGCAGCCACGGGTGCCACACCCGCACGCCCGGCTGCACCGCACCGCGCGCATCCGCCCCAAACCGCCGCAGCCACCACCGCCGCCAGCCCGCCGCCCGTCGCGGCGACCAACGCACCACCGTCGACTCCACCATCTTCCAACCCATCCGCCCCATATACTCGCCCCGCGCATACGGCCGAGGCGTGCATCGGTCCAAACGTTGCATCGGCGGTTCGGCCATCGACTCCCTCTCCGCCCGCAACCCGCGAGCCGGCCGCATCCTAACCCCGTCCCTCCCACCTCACCGCAACCTCTCCCCGCCCCGCCGCAACGACCACGCAACCCCCACGCCATGAACGTCCTCCAGGTCTTCAAGGGCTCCATCCACGGCGGCGTCAGCCGGCACGTCGCCGAGCTCGCCCAAGGCCTCATCGATCGCGGCCACGACACCCGCCACGCCGGCCAACGCCTCAACGACCACGACCGCTACGCCGCCCTCGAACCCCAGTGGATCGAAGCGCCGCTCGACGGCGGACCCGCCGCGCTCTTCCGCTCCATCACCACCATCGATCGCGCGCTCGGCAGCTTCCGCCCCGACATCATCCACGCCCACCACCGCAAGGCCGCGCTCGTCGGCCGACGCCTCGCCAAGCGCTACCGCTGCCCGCTCATCTTCACCCTCCACCTCACCGGCATCCCCACCTCCGGACCCCGCCGCTGGCTCAGCGACCTCGGCGACCGCACCCTCGCCGTCTCCGCGCAGGCCAAGCAATGGCTCATCGACGAGATGCGCCTCGCGCCCGGCCGCATCGACGTCGTGCCCAACGGCTACGACCCCGCCGCCTTCCCCCAAGCCACCGCCCAAGACCGCGCCGCCGCCCGCGCATCGCTCAACCTCACGCCCGACCAGCCCGTCGTCGCCTATGTCGGCCGGCTCGAACCACCCAAGAACGAAGCCTGGCTCGCCGACCTCACCGCCGCCGCCCACGCCGCCGGCCTCCACGCCGTCGCCCTCATCCAAGGCTCCGGCCCCGGCCAGGCCACCCTCACCGCCCGCGCCGAGCAACTCGCCGTCCCAGATGCCGTCCGCTTCGTCCCCTACGGCGACCCCCGCACCGTCTACGCCGCCGCCGACCTCTTCGCCCTGCCCTCCGCGCACGAGGGCTTCTCGCTCGTCTGCCTCGAAGCCATGGCCACCGGCACGCCCGTCCTCCGCACCCGCACCGCCGGCACCGAAGAGATGATCGTCGAACACACCACCGGCCGAGCCGTCCCCATCGACCGCGACGCCTTCGTCGCCGCCGGCGTCGAGATGCTTGCCGACCGCCCCGCCCTGCGCCGCATGGGCGACGCCGCCGCCCAACACGCCCGCACCCACCTCACCCTCGATCGGCAGGTCGATCGGACTCTGGCGGTGTATCGCGCGGCCGCGGGCGAGGCCGCTCCTTGATCGGCCGCGCCGGGTTCCCCGCGTAGATGTGCCAGGGCTTGGTGTCCTTCGTCACCACCGAGCCCGCCCCCACGATGCACCCCTCGCCGATCGTCACGCCCGGCAGCACGATCGCCTTCGCACCGATAAACGCATCCGCGCCGATCACGATCGGAGCCGTCACCAAAGGCAAATGCTCCACCGCGAAGTCGTGCGTCCCCGCGCACAGATAAACGTGCTGCGCCACCGTCGCCCGCGCCCCAATCGTCACCGGCCCGAGGTTGTACACCTCCGCGTGCTCGCCCAGGCACGCCCGGTCGTGCATCGTCAGATGCCAAGGGATCCGCACCACCGCCGTCTGCGACACGAACGGCAAGCCCTCCAGCCGCGCCCCGAACCGTCGCAGCAACGCATTCCGCCACCGCGCGAAAAACTTCGGCGAGGGCCGAAACAACACCGCCGCCACCAACCACCACGCCACCATCGCCGCACGATCCGCCTTCGACCACGGCGACACATACGCCGTCGCCTGCTCGTGCGTCGTCGCATCGCCCGCGCTCAAGACGCCGCCTCACGCTCGGGGACGCTCGTCGCCTCCACCTCCGCCTGCCGCGGGTGCACGCCCAGCCGCAGCTCACGCAGGTTCAGGTCGATCATCAACTCATACGCCGCGAGAAACAGGCAGAACCGCACACCCACCAGCCCGTCCATAAAACCCAGCCGCAGCACGTACGCATACAAAAACCGCGCGAACGACTTGCCCGGCAGCGACGGGTACAGCCTGGTCTTGATCCAACGCACCCGCTGCGCGTGATCGCCGAACAGCCGCGCCTCCTTGTTCTCCGCCCGCGACGCGTGCTGCATCACCCGGTACGCCTCGATCGCCTCGGCCACCGCGTACTGGTTGTGCTTGAAGTTCCAGTACGTCAGCCCCCGCCGGTCGTAGTGCTCGAGGTGCCCGGGCGCGTAGCCCGTCGCGCCGTCGACCACCATGTGCTCGTGCACGTCCCGCTGCTCGTACCGCGCCCTGCCCCGCTTAAACAGCCGGATGTTCCAGCTCGGGTAGTACCCGCAGTGGCGGATCTGCTTGGTCAGGAAGATGAAGTAGCGGTTGATCTGAAACGCCGACTCCGGCACCTCGTCGATCGGCCGCGACCGCAGCTCGCCGAGGAACGCCGCCAGATCCGGCATGATCTTCTCGTCCGCGTCGACAATCAGCGTCCAGTCCCCCGTGAGCCCCAGCTCGTCGATCGCCCAGTTCTTCTGCGCCGCATACCCCAGCCAGTCCTGGTGCACGAACTCCGCGCCGCTCGCCTCCACCACGCCCTTCGTGTCGTCCGTCGACCCCGAATCGACCACCACCACCCGATCCGCCACCTCCAACGCCGCTGGCAGCGTGTGCGGCAGGTTGATCTCCTCGTTCAGCGTCGTGAACACCACATCGAGGCTGTGCAAGCGGCCCGCCATGGCCGAGAGTATATCGGTGCCCCCCACGCCCAATCCCCGCCCGCTCCGCTTGTGCCACGCCCCGCGCCCCCGTACCGTCCGGCCGCGCCAATCACGCCAACCCACCCACGCCGCAAGCCGCCCACGACCATGACCCCACTGCGCATCAACGTCGTCCTCGGCCCCTTCCTGCCCACCCTCCCCGGGCCCGCCGGCGCCATCGAAAAGCTCTGGCAAGGCATCGCCGAGCACCTCGCCCAAACCGGCCACCAGGTCACCCTCGTCGCCCGACGCTACGAAGACCAGCCCACCCACGAAACCCTCCAAGGCGTCCGCTACCTCCGCCGCTCCGGCTACACCCGCACCAACCGCACCGCCCCCGACCTCGCACGCGACCTCGCCTATTCCTTCCGCATCCTCGCCGCCCTGCCCCCCGCCGACATCACCGTCACCAACGCGTTCTTCCTGCCGACCCTCCTCGCCTGGCGAAAGCGCCGCACCGGCCGCGTCGTCGTCAACGTCCAGCGCTACCCCAAAAAACAGATGTGGCTCTACGACCGCGTCGACCGCCTCAGCAGCGTCAGCCAGGCCGTCGCCGACGAGATCGTCCGCCAGCGCCCGTCGCTCAAGCCCATCGTCGGCGTCGTGCCCAACCCCGTCGACGTCGACGTCTTCGCCCCGCCCGCTCAGCCGATCGATCGCCCGCCCACGACCCTCGCCTTCCACGGCCGCGTCCACCCCGAAAAGGGCCTGCACCTGCTCGTCGAGGCCTTCGCCCGACTCCACGCCCAGCACCCTCAGCTCAAGCTCAAGCTCATCGGCCCCACCGCGACCGAGCACGGCGGCGGCGGCCAGCCCTACCTCGACCGGCTCGCGACCCTCGCCGGCCCCGCGCCCGTCGAGTTCGTCGCCCCCATCCGCGACCCCGCCCAGCTCGCTCAGGCCCTCCGCGACGCCGACCTCTACTGCTACCCCTCCATGGCCGACCTCGGCGAGTCCTTCGGCGTCTCGCCCCTCGAAGCCATGGCCGTCGGCCTGCCCACCGTCGTCTCCGCCCTCGCCTGCTTCCGCGAGTTCGCCGACGACGACGTCAACGCCCTCGTCTTCGACCACAACGCACCCGACGCCGTCGACCGCCTCGAGGCCGCCCTGCTCCGCCTGCTCCAAGAGCCCGACACCCGACGCCGCCTCGCCCAGGCCGGCATCGACAAGGCCGACGCCTTCAGCTACCCCCGCGTCGCCTCCGCCTACGAACGCGACTTCCTCAGCCTCGTCCACACCCCCCCGACCTGAACCGAATCACACCCCCAAGCCACGCGCGCCTTAGCCCCTCTCACCCGCCTCTCACTCCGCCACGCGCCCCACCCCCTCGATCGGCCGGTGCAGCAGGTCCGCCCACGTCCACCCGTGCTCGGCGATCAGCTCCGGCGTCCACGCCACCGTGTGGCCGTCGGCCCACGCCTGCCGCGCGTGATCGAGCTGCCCTGCCAGGTCGCCCTGCGGGAACCGCACGATCCGCACGATCTCGCCGGTGAGTTGCTCGTTCGTCGCCGCCCACGCGCTGTTGCTCGCCACCCGCGCCGGGTCGCTCCGCCGCCAACCCCGGTTCAGCGCGATCACGTTCTGCGTCCAAAGGTGCGGCACCGTCTTGTGCGGACGAGGCTCCACATACGTCCGCACCCCCAGCCCATTCAGCAGCCGGATCAGCCCGTACTCCGGCGAGCCCTCCGGCAGCTTGCTCGCCGAGTCGAACCCCACCGACATCCCCGCGTCCAGCAGCGGCGACACGCTCACCGTCGCCCGCCGCAGCCACCCCGCCCGGTCGTCGGCATCGCGCAGCTCCACGAACGTCGTGTCCCCGTCCAGGTCGCCCAGATACCCGATCACCTCGATCGGCCGCCCGTCGCTGTAATCCCCACGCGTTACCGGACGCCACGCCTCGACGAAATCGTCCGTCAACCACCCCAGCCGCGCCGCCTTGGCGTCCACGTACTGGTCAAACTCCATCCGCTCCCCGCCGATCGCCCCGAACGGGTTGTGCAGCATGAACCGCGTGAACCCCGCGTCGATCAGCGGCCGCACCTTCAACCGAACGAACGACGACCAACCCGCGCTCCGCGACAGCCCATGACCCACCCGCCGGTTCTCATCGCGCGTGCTGGAGTTGCCGATCACATAACGGACCACAAACCGCTCCGCCGCCAGCGTCGTATCAGCCCCGGCCGCCCCCGGAGCCTCTGCAGCCCCCTCAGCCCCCGGAACCTCCGCCAAGGCCGCCGAACCCACCAGCAGCCCCGCCCCGCCCACCGCCGCCGCAAACCAGTACGCTGCCCCGCCCGCCCATAATCGCCTCGATCCCCGCCCCCCAAGCCCCCCCCGACCTCGCATGTACACCCTGCTCATACTTCAAGGATACGCGGTGGTCCTCGGCCTGGGCGCTTGGATGGCCTACCGCTACCTCACCCTCAAAGAGGACCTCGTCTCCCCGTGGTTCCTCTTCCTCGGCGGCTGCATGTGCTTCCTGGGCATGCCCAGCATCTTCACCGGCATGGGCGGCCCGCTCGGCCACCGCGAGCCCTTCAGCGAGTGGATCCTCTTCCTCTTCCTCCTGGGCATCCTCGTCTTCATGGTCACCCTCATGGCGACCTACTACCTCTTCAACTACCCCGCCAAGCTCGCCCAACGCGCCCAACTGCTCTGGCCCTCGCCCTCCATCGGCACCCTGCTCGTCGCCTTAGTGCTCTGCTTCGGCATGTACGCCTTCTTCCTCCGCCCCCTGCCCATCCCCTTCGTCTCCCACGTCCTGGGCATCTCCGGCGCCTTCGGGCCCATCATCGCCGTCTCCCTCGCCGTCGTCGCCTGGAACAACGACAAAGCCAACCCCTTCCTCATCGCCATTGCCATCGGCACCCTCGGCCTGGCGCTGATCTGCTCGGTCGCCTCCGGCTCCGGTCGACGCCAGCTCGTCGCCGTCCTCCTCACCGTCCCCATCATGCTCTACTGGCTGCGCTGGCGATACCAAAACCCCCAGTGGACCGCCGTCCGTTTCGTCGCCCTGGGCCTCGCCGGACTCGTCGTCATCTCCGCCTACTCCGGCCTACGCCACGGCACCCGAGGCGAAGTCGGCTTCGGCACCGGTCTCAATCGCATCACCGCCATCTCCTCCTCCATCGCCTCGGGCAACATCGGCGACGGCGCCAACGTCTTCGCCGCCGACACCACCGAAACCTCGCTCTTGGCCATCTGGATGTACGGCCACAACCGCCCCTTCCCCCACCAGCCCTTCCACACCCTCTACTTCATCGCCGCCAACCCCATCCCACGCGTCTTCTGGGAAGAAAAGCCCAAAGGCCTCGGCTACCTCCTGCCCCAAGAGCACTACGAACTCGAGGGCAGCAGCGCCACCCTCGGCCCGGGCGTCGTCGGACACGCCTTCCACGAGGGCGGCCTGCACATGTGCATCTTCTACGGCGCGCTCTTCGCCATCATCCTCCGTTTCGGCTCCGAATGGATCCGCCTCGAACCCGGCAACCCCTACCTCTTGGGCATCTTCGCCGCCGCCTCCTCCAACATCCTCACCATCCCGCGCGGCGACATGGGCACCATGACCATGCAGGTCCTCTCCTCGGCCGTCTGCGGCGCGGTCGTCTTCGGCGTCATGCGACTGCTCAGCCCCACAAGCAACACCTCCTACCGCATCGACCAGCTCTACGCCCCTCAGCCCCAGCCCCCGCAACTGCAAGCGGCCTGACCATGGCCGACCCCGCGCCCAAACTCGACTTCGTCGTCATCGGCGCCCAGAAAGCCGGCTCCACCTTCCTCCAGGAAGCCATCGGCGATCACCCCGACGCCTTCTCGCCCCACGGCGAAACCCCCTTCTTCGAGGACCCCGACTACACCCCCCACACCCTCGCCCCCCTCCACCAGGCCCTCGCCCCCGGCGCCCACCACAAGCTCCGCGGCATCAAACGCCCCAACTACCTCGGCCTGCCCGAGGTCCCCGCACGCATCGCCCAACACTTCCCCCGCGCCAAGCTCATCGCCGTCCTCCGCGACCCGCGATGGCGCGCCGTCTCCGCCTATTACCATCTCATGCGCTCAGGCCTCCTGCCCGTCGCACCGCTCGAGCAAGGCATGCGCCGCGTCCTCGACGGCTCGCTCGACGCCCAGTACCCCGCCGCGCCCCAGCTCGTCGCCTTCGGCAACTACGCCCAAAGCCTTGAACGCTTCGACGAACACTTCCCCCGCGAACAACTCCTCGTCGCCCTCTACGAAGACATCAAGCAACACCCCGTCGCCCTCGCCCGCCAGGCCTACCGCTTCCTCGGCCTCGACGACACCCACGACCCCGCCGCCGCCGCCGCCGCCCGCCCCATGCCCGGCATCTACTCCATTCCAAGGCAACGCTTCGTCGCTGCCTTCCACCCCATCGGCGTCGAATACTTCCACCACCGCACCCGGATGCAAAACCGACGCGGCCTGCCCGGCCTCGTCTACGCCGCCGCCCAGGCCGCCGACCGCTTCATCCTCGCACGCCTCCTGCCCAACCGCCGCCCCCAGCCCTCGCCCGACCTCTGGAAGCGCCTGACCGACGCGTACCACGACGACATCGAACAACTCGAACAACGGCTCGACCGCCCGCTCGACGCCTGGAAAAACTGACCCGCACGAGTCGCGCCTCCCCCCAACCGCGCCACGTGCTCACCCCAGCCCCGGCCGCCGCGCGTTCAGCAAAATCGTCTCGCCGATCCGGTGCACCACCCGCGTCTCAAAGCCCAGCCGCTCCAGCATCGCGATGAACCCGTCCCCGTCGCCGACGTTCGTGTGTAGCTCGATCGCCAGCCGATCCGTCCGCCGCAGCAGCTCGCTCTGCTCGTGCAGCAAGCCGTACTCGCTGCCCTCGATATCGCACTTCACGAAGTCGATCCGCTCGGCGCCCATCCGCTCCAACAGCTCGCCCTCGGTCAGCACCTCCGCCGGGTGCCCGCACGCACGGATCTTCGCCACCAGCTCATCCGTCAAAGGCGACGGCGGCCCAATAAACGCCGGCACCAGCCGCAGCCGATCGCCCCACCCATTCAACTCGAGCATCTTCGATCGCTCGTCGTTGTACTTCGGGTCCACCTCCACCGCCGTCACCTCCGCCGTTGGCGAAGACGACAACGCCAGCATCGTGAACACCCCGCGGTTCGCCCCAAGGTCCAGCACCGTCGCCCCCTTCGGAAACGACAAAAACCCGCCGCCCGTATAAACATCCCGCACCCAGATCTCCGTCACCGAGTTCACGATCCGTCGCCCGAACAGCTTCGCCTCGTACCCCCGCAGCCGAGCCGTGAACGGCCCCGGGCCCATCCGCTCCGCCACCGGCTGCATCGACCGACGCTTCACCACCGCCGGCAGCGACATCAGCCCGTTCCAAATAAAGCTCACCCCCACGCTCAGCCCGCACGTCCGCGACAGCCCCCACGCATCGCTCAACACCTGCCCCGCATAATTCCGCATAACCCGCGTCTCCTCGACCTGCTCTAAGCAACGACGCGGCACAATACCAACCCGCCCAAGCATCACCTCACCCCCGAAGCCCACGGCTTCAAGCCGTGGGCATTCCCCACCGCTAACCTCCCCACATGCCCCCCCCGGCCCCCGTCGCCGCTCCCCCCACCCACGGCCGCGCCGTCCTCGTCGCCTCCCACCGACGCTCCGGCACCCACCTGCTCATCGACCTCATCCGCAAGCAGTTCCCCGCCTGCCACTCCTACAAAAAGCTCGGCGAGCCTCGCGACCGCCTCTACCTCGCCATCGACGACCTCCCCTGCCCCGGCCGAGGCCACACCCGCCACACCCCCGAGTCGGCGCGCGAGATCGCCGCCCGACCGAAGCGCCCCACCCTCAAAACCCACGCCCTGCCCGACCTTAAGCCCGTCGCCGACGCCCACCCCCAACTCATCGACGACCTCACCCGCGACGCCGACCGCTGCTACGTCGTCCGCGACGGACGCACCGTCCTCTGCTCGCTCTTCGTCTACGCCCAGCTCTTCTCCGACCCCCCGCCCTTCTCCGAGTTTCTCCGCCAACCCACCGACGGCCTCAGCCGCCCCGCGCACTGGGCACGCCACGTCCGCGCCTGGCGCGACCAACCCGACGTCCTCACCCTCACCTACGAGTCCATCGTCCACGACACCCCCGCCACCCTCGACCGCCTCGCCAAACACCTCGGAGAAACACCCCTCAACCGCCAACCCCTCCTGCCCAAGCCCCTCCCCGGCGTCTGGCGTGGCCGCCTCGACCGACTCTTCGCCACCCGCCCCGAGTCCACCGCCATCATCGGCACCCTCAAAACCCCGCGCTGGACCGCGCTGTTCTCCCCCGATGACGCACGCTTCTTCGAAGAGCAAACCCAAGGCCTGCTCGCCGAACTCGCATACACCCCCGACACCGCCTGGCCCGACGCCTTCACGCCAAACGCCACGGCATAGTCCCGCGCCTAACCCGCCGATATAGTCGCTGCACGCCCCGTCAAGAAAGCAGTTGTCGCCTTGCTCCGCTGCCTGCACATCCTCAGCTCCGTCAACCTCGAAGCCGGAGGCGTTGCGCGCTGCGTCATCGATCTCTGCCAAGGCCTTGCCCAGCACGGCGTCGACACCACCCTCGCCACCGCCGAGCCCGACGACGTCCCCCAAACCTGGCAAACCACGCACCCCCCCGCCCACACCCCGCGCTGCGTCGTCTACGACCCCGCCGCCCCGCTCGACACCCTCGCCCCCTTCATCGCCGACCACGACGCCGTCCACCTCCACGTCCCCTGGGACCGCCTCAACCCCGCCGTCGCCGACGCCTGCACTAGAGCCCACACGCCCTACGCCATCAGCGTGCACGGCATGCTCGACGACTGGTCCATGGCCCAGAAGCCCCTCAAAAAACGAACCTACTGGTGGCTCACCGCCCGCAAGCTCCTCAACCAGGCCGCCTTCGTCCACACCACCGCCCGCGCCGAGGCCGACCAGGCCCAGCAGTGGTTCGACCACGACCGCGTCGTCGTCGCCCCCCTGCTCATGGACCCCGAACCCTTCCGCCGCGCCGCCGACGTCGACCCCTGGCCCGACCTCGCGGGCCTAGATATCAAGCCCGACCCCGCCACCCCGCGTTTCCTCTTCCTCAGCAGGCTGCACCCCAAGAAGGGCGTCGAGCGACTCATCGAAGCCGCCGCCGACCTCAAGCAGCGCAAGATCGACGTCGAGCTCTGGATCGCCGGCCCGCCCCACGAACCCGCCTACCTCGACCAGCTCAACCGACTCGCCGACCAGCAAGGCGTCGCCGACCGCACACGCTTCCTCGGCATGGTCCGAGGCGACACCAAGTGGGCGCTCTACCGCGCCGCCGATGTGTTCGTCCTCCCCACGCAGCAGGAAAACTTCGGCCTCGTCCTGGTCGAAGCCATGGGCTCGGGCCTGCCCGTCCTCACCACCACCGGCGTCGACATCTGGCGCGAGCTCGAGGCCGGCGGCGCCAAAGTCCTCGGCGGCAAACCCACGCCCACCAACGACATCACCCAGGACTGGACCGACCCCGACCCGATCGCCCTCGCCCTGCAACCCTGGCTCGCCGACCCCGACCTCCGCCGACGCGTCGGCACCGCCGGCCGCGAGTACGTCCGCCGCTGGCTCGACCCCCAAAGCGTCGTCGAGCAATACATCGCCGCGTACGAAAACGCGCTCGGCGACCGCTCGTAGAGCTTCTGCATTGTTGCGGGCAGGGTGCCACACCTCGCCGTCAGGCGATGTGTGCCGTTGGAAGTGCGATCTCTCAACAGCACACATCGTGCTGCGCACGAGGTGTGGCACCCAGATCCCCGCAAAAACAACGCAAACCGCTTGAGCCCACGCACCGCACCGGCCCGCCTAAGACGACGCCCCGTACCGCGACACCAGGTCCAGAAAACGATCGCACATCGCCGACGCCGAGTAGAGCTCGAGCGAGCGCGACCGGGCCGCCTCGCCCATCCGCGGCCACGCCTCACGGTCATCCAGAACGCGGTGGATCGCCCGCTCCCACGCATCGACCTCCGGGCTGTTCACGTGCCAGCCCGTCTGCCCATCGACCACCGACTCCGCCGGGCCGCCCAACGCGTGCACGACGATCGGCCGCTTCATCAGCATCGCCTCCACCACCGACTGACCGAAAGGCTCGGGATCGACCCGCCCGTTCACCGCGATGTCAATCACCCCGTACCAACGCGGCACGTCGTCGACCCGCCCCACCAGACGCAACCGATCCTCGGCACCCGCCCCCGCCGCGATCGACCGGAGCTCTTCGGCGTAAGGGCCATCCGCCGGACCCCCCACCGCCAGCAGCACAAGCCGCGCCGCCAGCGGGTGCGTGCAGCTCAGCATCGCCCGCAGCACGCGGTCGTGACCCTTCGATCGATCGACCCGCGACACGATGCCCAGAACGATCGCATCCCCGCCCAGCCCCAGCTCCGCACGGCCCCGGCCCTCCACCCGCTGCGGGTCGAAACGCTCGGCGTCCGTGCCGACGTACAACACCTCCGGCCGCACCGGACGATCGCCCAGCGTCTTGGCCGTGAACGTGCTGTTCGCCATCGGCACGACGCGGTAACGACGGCAGAGGCGCTGGAAGTAACGCCGGTTGAGACCAAACGGCAGGGTCGAGCCCACGATGTTCGGCATGTGCCAGAACGCCCGCGCCCCCGTGCCCACGCACGCGCGGCCCGCAAGCTCGACCAGGTTCGGCCAGCGCACATAAAGCCCGTTCACCTCAGCCGCATCGATCGCGCGACTCAACTCGGGCACGATCGCCCGAACCGCTCGCCGAGCCCGCAGAAACGCCGACAGCCGCTGGGGGATCGACGCGCCGGCAAACGCCGGCACGCGGTCTTGGCCAAGGTCGTCTAGCGGCACGCCGAGCCGCTCGAGTTCTTCGGTGAACGGGCCGCGCGCAATCGAAAACACACGCACGCCGACGCCCCGACGCCGAAGCTGATCCGTCAGCGACAGCACCGCCTGCCGCACCCCGTACCGCTCGAAGCCGTTGACCAGGACGCCGACCTTCACCGGACGTGCTCGTCGAGGAACGCATCCACCACCTCAAGGTTCTGCCGCGCCAGCCGCGGCAGCGCCTCCCGCGCCGAAGCGTCCTCCTCCGCAAACGTCGCCGGCGAATCCAAAAACTCCTGCAACCACTGCCGAATCGGCGTCGCGTCGTCCGAGTAATCCGCCTGGAACCGCTGCCGACCGACCTGCTCGTAGAACCGCTTGCTCTTGATGTGCGCCGAAAACCCGCACGCCGGCACGCCCATCGCCCAAGCCGTGATCCCCACGTGCAGCTTCGTCGTCAACACCCCATCCATCGCGCCGATCAGCGCGACCGTCGGCCAATGCGGCTGATGCGGGATCACCCTCGCCCCCGGCAGGTGCTTATCCGCCGCCGCCCGCACCTCATCGAGGGATCGGTTCCCGTGATCAAAAATCCAGCACACCTCCACGCGCTCGTCCCCGCCGACCACCTCGCCCACCGCCTCGGCCAGCCGCTGAATCTGATGACCATCTCCGCCCGACTTCGACGTGTGCACCGCCAGCCGCCGCTTGCCCTCCGGCTTCGGCCCCAGCAGCGCCTCGGCCGCCGCGGTCGCCTCGGCCGGAACATCCCCCGGCGTCAGCGACAGCACCAAGTCAGCCGTCACCTCAATCGCCGCCGAAGGCACGCCGGCCTTCACCAACAATTCCGCCGTCGCCGTATCGCGCACGCACAGACGCTTGGCCCCCCGACACACCGCCGCGATCCGCGCCGCGCCTGTCTTGCTGCCGATCGGCCCCGCGCCCACGCCCACCACCGCGTACGGCACGCCCATCGCCCGCCACACCCGAGCCGGCACCGAATACCGAAGCAGCCGCCGCACCGAACTCGCCGCCCCGCCCCCATCATTCAAGTATCCGCCCCCGCCGAACACCGCCGCGCGCACGCCCCACAACTCCCGCCAACCCCGCCCCGCCTCCGCAGGCATCGTCCCGTGCGCCGCCTCCACCAGCCAGGGCACCACCACCCGCCCCTCCCACCGCGCCGCCACGTGACGCGCCAGCAGGTCCATCAACAGCACGTCGCCGAAGTTGTTGATCTGGGAGCAGCCGTGAAGCAGAAGTTTGCCCATCGCGGCGGCACCCTACCAACTTCATCCCCCGATCAACCGATACGCTGACGCGCCGATGACCGACCCCGCCGACCCACAACCCCAGCCCCAACCCGTCCGCAGCGTCGGCCGCGCCGCGCTCGGCGGCATCGGCTGGATCGGCGCGGGCACCGCCGTCGCCAAGGTCGCCAGCCTCATCGCCAACTTCGCCCTCGGCTGGCTCCTCGCCGAAGGCGACTACAAGCTCTACGCCATGGCCATCTCGGTCACCGCGCTCGTCGGCGCCCTCCGCAACGGCGGCGCCGCCAAGCTGCTCATCCAACGCCGCGAAGAATACGACGACATCGCCTGGCCCCTCGCCCGCATCGCGCTGGCCTTCAACCTGCTCGGCGGCGCGATCGTCGCCGCACTCGCCTGGCCCGTCGCCACCCAGCACGGCCAGCCCGCCGTTATGTGGCTCATGCTCCTGCTCGCCGCCTCCTTCCCGCTC
This sequence comes from Planctomycetota bacterium, assembly GCA_039024495.1. Lineage (GTDB taxonomy): Bacteria > Planctomycetota > Phycisphaerae > Phycisphaerales > Phycisphaeraceae > JBCBUE01. The sequence goes on from JBCCQE010000047.1 coordinate 13,721, forward strand.
AACACCGCGCCCACCGTCCTCCAGGCCCGCCTCCGCGCCGAGCTGCGCTTCAAAGACCTCACGCTCATCACCATGCGCTCCACGATCCTGCGCTACGCGTCGATGATCGCCTTCGCCGCCACCGGCTTCGGCCCATTCAGCTTCGTCCTGCCGCAGATCCTCGCGACCGTCTTCGAGTGGGTCGCCATGCAGCGCGTCGCCGGCCGCATCCCCCGCCCCAGGCTCGACGCCCCGCCCCGCACCCGCGAGCTGCTCCACCAACTCAAGTGGGTCCTGGGCGTCACCCTCGGCGTCGCCCTCATCACCAACGTCCACATCCTCGTCATCGGCTTCGCCGCGCCCCTCCTCGTCGGCGCGTTCTTCTTCGGCTTCAACCTCATGCGGGCCGTCTCGCAGCTCTTCACCCAGAACCTCGTCGGCGTCGTCCTCCCCTCCTTCGTACGCCTCAAAGGCCAGCCCGACCGGCAGCGCGACGCCATGTCCCGCTCCGTCCGCCTGCTCACCCAGGCCACCGCTCCCATCTGCCTGGTCGGCTTCGTCCTCGCCTACCCGCTCGTCGACTTCGCCTGGCAGGGCAAGTGGACCCATACCGTCGTCGTCGTCCAGTGGCTGCTGCTCGCGCTGCCGCCACGCCTCATGGGGTCGGTCGGCATCTCCGTCCTCGAATCCATGGGCCGATGGCGCACCCAAGCCGCCCTCACCTACGTCGACGCCGCGACCCTCGCCGCCACCGCCTTCGTCGCCATCCAGCTCGACGGCGGCCTCACCGAACTCGCCATGGCCATCGGCGTCCAGCGCTTCTTGGCCGGCATGATGTACGTCGCCACACCCGCCGCCCTGCTCCGCGTCGGCCCCGTCCGCCTCGCCTATCAAGCCATGGGCCCGCTGGCCTGCTACCTCGCCGCCGCCGGGCTGCTAATGAACCTCGGCCTGCACGCGCCGCAACACTGGCCCACCGCACTCGCCGTCGCCGCCGCAGCCGCCGTCGTCTGGGCGATCGCCAGCCTCACCGTCTACCGAGGCGACGCCCAATACCTCCTCCGCCTCGCCAGCCGCCGCGGCTAACCCCCAGCCGCTTGCGGCGTAGCGCCGCCCAGCCTCAACCCCCCGACGCAAACCGGATCGCCGCCTCCATCCCGTCGGCCGTCCGCGCGATGTTGAACCGCTCCTCCACCGTCGCAAGCGCCGCCGCCGCCATCCGGTCCCGCTCCGCGCGGTCGCCGATCAATCGGCCCAACGCCGCCGCCAGCGCCCCCGCGTCGTCGTGCCGATACAGCAACCCGTTCACCCCGTCCTCCAACGCCGCGATCTCCGGGTTCTGCGCCGCCACGTCGTCGCTCGTCACCACCGGCAGCCCGTACCCCATCGCGTGCAGCAAGCTCAGCCCCACGTTCGCCGGATAGCAAAACACATCCGCCGAAAGCATCCACGGCGCGATCGCCTCCTCCCCATAGATCGCGCCCGGCATCACCACACGATCGCCCAGCCCCTTGGCCTCGATCATCGCCCGCAGCCGCGCGCCCTCCGGCTCGCCCTTGCCCACGATCGCCGCCTTCACCGCCGACCCCTCCGCACGCAGCCGATCGATCGCCTCGATCAACAAGTCCAGCCGATTCGCCGCCTCGAACCGCGACACGAACAGCACCACCGGCCCGCCCGCCAACCCGTGCTCGGCCTTGAACCTCGCCAACTCCTCCGACTTCCCCCGCCACGCCGCCGTCGCCGCCGCGCTCGGCGCATGATCCAACGCATTCGGCGCGACAAACAATCGCCGCTCATCCCAACCGCTCTTCGCGTATCCATCGCGCGTCGGCTTGCTGTAGAACAGCAGCGCCTTCGCCAGCCCCGCCACCCCCTCGCGGCCGATCTTCCGCCAACCCGCCTCGGCCTTCGAGTAACCGTGCCCCCAAAGCACCGTCGGCACCCCCAGCAGCCGCGCCTTCACCAACGCCGGCGGCAGGCTGAGGTAACGCGCGTTCCAAGACAGCACCAGCACGTCGCAGCGTTTCCGGCTCGCCTCGCGCAACTGCGTGCCGTGCCACAACGCCGTCTGCCCGCCCCCCCGCACCTCGCGCAGCCGCTCCATCCGCGCCGCAAACCCCTCGGGCGGCACGTTCGGCGGGCCGTCCGAATCGCCGTACACCACCGTCACCTCAAGCCCCTCGCGCCGATTCAGCTCCGCGTACAACGGCACGCGATAAAGCGGCAGCGCAGGCTGCTGAATCACCACCCGGATCGGTCCTTCACGCTTGCTCGAGCGGGCCATGCGGGCCGCATGATACGCACCCCTCCACTCAGCGAAGCCCACGGCTTCAAGCCGTGGGTCTCCCCCGCACCACTCCGCCAAAGCCCACGGCTCGCAGCCGTGGGTCGTCGCACCAACAAAAAGCCGTGCCGGCCTCTCGGAGCAGAGACCGGCACGGCGTGTTGGCCTCGTCCTGAAGCCGCATCGGTCCTTCGAGTTCTTCAGCCAGGCCCGCGAGCCCGGCGATGTCGCCCCCGACCCCAATCCACCTCACCCGCCCCGCTGCACCGAGCGACGCAGCCGATCCAGCAGGTCCTGCAGCCGCATCTCCGCCTCGCCGGCCACCAGCTCCACCGTCTCGCCCGCGTCCATCTGCCGACGCAGCCGCTGGTGGGCCGTGATCACCGTCGAGTGGTTCGACTTACCCATCGCCCGCGCGATCTCCGGGAAGCTCATCGTCGTCAGCTCCCGGCACAGGTGAATCAGCACCGCCCGCGCCAGCACCACCCGCGCGTGACGCCCACGCCCGGCAAGCTGCGCCTCGGTCACGCCCAACTCCTCGGTCACCACCCCGGCGATCAACGGATACCCGATCCGCCGCCGCGTCCCCGCCGCCGACTCGCCCCGCAGCAGCTGATCGACCCAGTGCCGCCCGACCGGCTCGGCCGTCGCGTTGTGATCGCCCGACAGCGTCAGCAACGCGTGCAGCTTCGTCAGCAGCCCCTCGATCTCACGCACCGACCCATCGACCCCCACCTGCGCCGCCAGCGCCCCCTCCGCCGCCGGCTCCAGCAGCAGCCCTCGCCGCTGCGCCATCGACGAAATCAGCTTCCCACGCGTCTGCTGGTCCGGCCGGTTCACCTGCACCACCAGCCCCTGCACGCACCGGCTGATCAACGCCTCGGAGAACTGATCGATCAGCCGCGGGTGCGAGTCCGACGCCAGAATCACCCGCGACCCGCCCAGCTCGATCTGATCGAACGAGTGCAAAAACTCCTGCTGCGTCGACGACTTGTTCGCCAGGAAGTGCAGGTCGTCCAACGCCAGCAACTCCAGGCTGCGCATCCGCCGACGGAAGTCGTCCAGCTTGCCCGTCCGCACCGCCGAGATGTAGTCGTTGGTGAACTGCTCGCCCGTCAGGTACAGCACGCCCGCGTCGGGCACCTGCTCCAACACAGCCCGGCAAGCGCCTTGGAGAAGGTGCGTCTTCCCAAGCCCGCACCCGCCGTGCACGAACAGCGGCGAGTGCGACCGCTGGCCCGCGATCGCCTCCTGCGCCAGCCGCTGCGTCGCCGCGAACGCCAGCTCGTTGCTCGGCCCCACCACAAACTGCTCCAGCCGATGCCGAAGCCCGCGACGCGCCAGAAGCGCCGCCGTGTCGCCCCCCGCGTTCCGCCGACGCGCCCGGCCCGTGCCACGCCCCGGCTCACCCGCCGCCGCCCCGTTCGACGCCGACGCCGCAGCCGACGCCACCGAATCCTGTCGGCTGAACGAGCCCGGCTCGACCGCCACCATCACCTTCGCCGGCCCCCCCAGCCCCATCGCCTCCATCGCCGCCTCCGCCACCGCCGACTCGTACTTCCGCTCGATCCAGTCCGCCACAAAACGGTTCGGCACCGCCACATGCACCACGCCCGGACCCGCATCGAAACGCAGCTTCGCCGAACGCTCGAACCACATCGCGTACGGCCGATCCCCGATCCGCGCCACCAGACGCTCCGCGATCCCCGTGGGCTCCGGCTGAAGCGTCGGCGAAGGGGTCGAAGAAAGGGCAGGGCTCACGGTCGATTCCACAGAATGTCTCCTCGCCACGCCGCTCAGCGACGCGACATCTCGCAGAGGGCTAGGCCCCTGCGGACAGTGCGTAACGGCCGACCAACGATCGGCCGCGAACAACTCAGTTGGTGTGGGTCCTTCCCTTGATCGTCGCCCGGAGCCGCTTCAACTCCGAGCCGGGGCACAAGGGAGGGAAATGGCGTTTTCCCTTGTGCCACCTGCAATTCCGCCGACACACGTCACGTCTCGTCAGCGAGCGACAGTCCTTTGCCGCGACGAGGCAGCTTAGTGACGCTCTCCGACAGCAACAAGCCTACCACCCACAACCGCCGCCTCCGCGCGCCCTCATAACGCTTCAAATTCAAGCGTTACAGCAATCCAACTTTTTTTCTCCACCGGTTGTGCAGCCGCAAGCCAACCGGTGGATAAGCCGTGACTTGCTCACCCATCGCCCAACACACGCATCCACGCGTGCTTGCGGCCGGCCATCGAAAAACCCTGCCCCCGATACAACTCAAGCGCCGGCCCGTTCGCCCGATCCACCGCCAACAGCAGACGCCCGCACCCCGCCTCGGCCATCATCGACACCCCCAGCCGCACCAGCCCGCTACCCACCCCGCGCCCGCGCCAACGCGGCGGCACGCCCAGGTAAACCAGCTCCCCCGAACCCTCCGTCGGCAGCTCCGTCAGCAGCATCACCCCCGCCGCCTCGCCCTCCTCGTCGCTCGCCAGCACCCATCGGCTCGGGTCGAACCGCCCCGCCGCACGATGCCCCGCCATCACGTCCTCGATCGCCCGCACCCCACGCAGCGCCGGGCAGTCCAGCGTCGCCTCGTAGCTCGCCTCCACCGCCGCCGCGAACCGCCCCGCCGCCGCCTCCGACCACGCTTCCAGCCGAAGCCCCCGCTCGGTCAACGCCCGACGAGCCGCCGCCTCGCCCCGGTCCGCCTCGCCCAAAACACGCGAGAGGTAGTGCAGCGTCGCCAGCTCGCTCATCCCCCCCGCCGCCAGCACCCGCCGCTCGGCCGCCTGCCCCACGTCCAGCAGCGCCTGCGCCAGCCGCACCCCCCCCGCCTCCAGCACCTCGCACAACGCCACCACCGCCGCTGCACCCGCCGCGTCGCCCCCCAACGCCCGTGGCCGCGACACAAACACCATCGCCGCCCGACCCGGGCTCATCACCCCCGTCGCCACCGACACCAGCCGCCCCGCCTCCCACGCCCCGATCACCGCCGCGTCCGCCAGCCCCTGACTCGCCAGATAATCGTCAAACCGCCGCACCGCCGCCTTCCCCCCGCTCGCCCGACCCGTCAGCAGCAGCGACAACGCCCCCTCCCGCTCCCCAGCCGCGGGCGCACGCACCTCCAACGCCCCGGCCAGCCCCGGCCTCTGTGTCGACTCGTCCAGCTCGATGCCATCCGCTCCGTTGCGTTGACCCCTTGCCCAGCCCATACGATACTCCGCTCATGCGTCTCCACCGACCCGCCGCCGTCTCCGCACCCCGATCCCCCATCGCCGCCGGCCTCGCCGCCGCCCTCGCGATCCTCACCCTCGGCCCCGCCGCCGCCCAGGTCGGCGAACCCGAGAACGGCACCTTCGCCTCGCCACGCACCATCTCCGCAAGCTGGAACCTCGACTTCCGACCCCAGCTCCCGCGACCCATCGCCGTCCCCGACCTCGCAGGCGTCGTCCGCTGGTACTGGTACGTCCCCTACACCGTCACCAACAACTCCGGCAGCGAGCAGCTCTACGTCCCCGAGACCACCATCTTCACCGACTCCGGCAGCGTCATCCCCGCCAACAACAACGTCCCCCCACCCGTCTTCGCCGCCATCAAAACCCAGCTCGGCAACGACCTCCTCGAGTCGCCCACCCAGGTCCTCGGCGAAATCCTCCAAGGCCCCGACCACGCACGCGAGTCCGTCATCGTCTGGCCCCACTTCGAACAGGACGTCGATCGCTTCACCCTCTTCGTCGCAGGCCTCTCCGGCGAAACCGCCACCGTCCCCGTCCCCGGCACCGACGAAACCACCCTCGTCCGACGCACCAAGGCCTTCACCTACGCCACCCCAGGCGACTACCAAACCACCCCCCAAGGCCAGTCCATCTCGCTCGTCGGCGAAGAAGACGTCATGCGCTAAACCGCCATGTCGCTCGGCCCCATCGGCTTTCCCGAACTCATCATCATTGCCTTCATGGCAATCCTTGTCCTCGGCCCCACCATCGCGACGCTGTTCGCCGTCTGGTGGTTGGTCATCCGCAAGCGATAAGCGCTGGGTGCCACACCTTGACCCGACCACCGGGAGGGCAAGGTGTGCCGAAGTCATCAACGCTACGAACGGCTGCCACACCTCGCCAAAGGCGATGCGCGGTAACCCCCACGTACACCTCTAAACCATCACCTCAACCCACCCGATCCGCCACCAACACCCGCGGCAGCGCCTCGTGATCCGCCAGCACCCGCGCGTTGCTCAGCCCCTCCTGCGCTTCCGCCAACCCCTTCGCCTCGCCCGCCCGCGCCGCCGCCAGCTCGATCGCCACGTGCCCCGGCGTGTTCAGCGCCCCCGCCGCCCCCTCGATCAGCGGCCGCACGAACAACATCCCATCCGCCCCCCCACGCAACGCCGACTCCGGCTCGTACTCCTTCACGTTCCGATCCACCTCCCCCCACTCGTCGTCCGGGATGTACGGCGGGTTGCTCACCAGATAATCCACGCGATCCCGACCCAACGCCTCCAGCAAATCCCCCCGCCGAAACTCCACCCGATCCCCCACCCCGTGCGCCTCGGCGTTGCGCTTCGCCACCTCCAACGCCTCTTCGCTCACGTCCGTCGCGATCACCCGCGCCCCCGCCAGGTGCTTGGCCAACGACACCGCGATCGCGCCCGACCCCGTGCCGACGTCCGCGATCACCGGGTCGTTGAACCCCGGCGTCCTCCGCGCGTGCTGCAACACGTGCTCGACCAGCGTCTCCGTCGACGGCCGCGGAATCAGCGTCGCCCGCGTCACCTCGAACATCAGCGAGAAAAACGGCGACCGCCCCACCAGATAGTCCACCGGCTCGTGCTCCGCCGCCCGCTCCACCAGCTCCCGAAACGCCGCACGCTCCAGCTCGCTCGCCGGCCGATCCGCTTCCGTGTACAGCCCCAGCCGCTCCACCCCCAGCACGTGCGCCAGCAACATCTCCGCCGAAAGCCGCGGCTGGTCCACCCCCTTGCGCTCCAAATGCTCGGCCGTCCAAGCCAGCAACCCCCGCGTCGTCCAGACATCCTTGCGCGTCACGGCATGAGCGTAGCGGGGTTGTGAGCGGGTCGACGGGTCGGTGGGTTCGCGACGCAAAAAGCGTAAGGTGAAGAACGACAAACCCAAGGCCACCGCGCGCTCAAGCGCGCCACCCCACCAAACCACCACGCCACCACACCCATGAACCCCCTGCCCAACATCGCCTGGATCGGCGACGCCGCCACCGGCCACCTCCGCCTGCTCGACCAGACACGCCTCCCCGCCGAAGAGACGTACCTCGACTGCACCACCGTCGAACACGTCTACGACGCCATCAAACGCCTCAGCGTCCGCGGCGCACCCGCCATCGCCATCGCCGCCGCCTACGGCACCGTCATCGCCGCCCAGCAAGGCCCCGACGCCGCCCCCCAAGCCTGCGACCGCCTCGCCTCCGCACGCCCCACCGCCGTCAACGTCTTCGGCGCGCTCGACCGCCTCCGCCGCGTCGTCCCCCCCACGCCCGACGCCCTGCTCTCGGTCGCCCAAGCCATCCACGACGAAGACCGCCAGGCCTGCCACGCCATCGGACACAACGGCCTGCGCTTCATCGACGCCCTGCCCGTCCAGGCCCGAGGCGTCCTCACCCACTGCAACGCCGGCGCCCTCGCCACCGGCGGCATCGGCACCGCCACCGCCCCCATGTACCTCGCCCACCAGCACCACAAACCATTCCGCGTCTTCGCCGACGAAACCCGCCCCCTCCTCCAAGGCTCAAGGCTCACCGCTTTCGAGCTCGCCGCCGCAGGCATCGATACCACCCTCATCTGCGACGACATGGCCGCCCACGTCATGCAACGCGGCGACATCGGCCTGGTCATCACCGGCGCCGATCGCATCGCCCGCAACGGGGACACCGCCAACAAAATCGGCACCTACAACCTCGCCGTCCTCGCCAAGCACCACCGCATCCCCTTCGTCATCGCCGCACCCCTCACCACCTTCAACCCCGACACCCCCACCGGCCAAGACATCCCCATCGAAGAGCGCAACCCCGTCGAAATCACCAACGCCTTCGGCAAACCCACCGCACCCACCGCCGAACAACTCCCCGGCATGAACACCTACAACCCCGCCTTCGACGTCACCCCCGCCGAACTCATCACCGCCATCGTCACCGACCAAGGCGTCATCCAACCCGTCCACCAAGACACCATCGAACAACACCTCCAACTCAACTGATCCACCAAAGAAAGCTGCATTGCAACGCAATGCAGTGCTTCAACCCCAACGACATCAAACAGCTCCCCCGCCCCTCGCAAAACAGCACGGCGTCGAGCCCTTCACGCTCGCCCGACGCCGTGCATGGGAGGAAAACGGGCGGACCTCACGCCCGTTCTTCACAGCTCCACAATCAGTCCGCGCGGTCCACGCCGCGGGCCCTGAACACAAAGCGATCGTCGCCATCGCTCTGTCCGCCAACGACCTTGATCCGCCCGCGATGGGCGCCGTTGCGATTCTGCTTCACCCGCAGCGTGCCACGCACCCGGTCGAAGTCCGTGGTCGCCGTGGCCGAACCCGCGTCGTCCAGCGTCTCGATTGACGCCTCGCCTTTGAGCTTGAACCGCGGGCTCGTGCTGCGCTGCTTCGCATCGAGGTCCAGCGTCAACGCCTGATCTTCACCCACAAACGCGACATCGACCGTGTCCCCACCGCTGAGGTTGATGTCCGTCCGAGCACGATCGACGTCGCGCACATCATCGATGTTGCTCGCGACCTTCGCCCGGGCATCGAGCACCACTTCACGCTCCGGCGGCAACGCCTCGGCCGATCCGATCAGGCCGGTCGTGGTCAAAGCAAGCGCGCAGGACAGCAGGGCAGGCGTCTTCTTCATCGTGGTTCTCCGTGTCGAAAAAGTGCGAGAAAAGGCTCAACGAGCCAGAAATCCCATGGCCGCTCGGGCCATCTCTCGGCCGCATCGGCCACCGGATCAACGCACGCCCCGCAGCGCTATTGCGACACCCGCTCAGATTTTTTCAATACCCGCCTACGCCGCGGCGCGGGTGCCACACCTCGTGCGCAGCACGATGTGTGCTGAATGCCAGATCACGACACAACCACACATCGCCTTCGGCGACGTGTGGCACCCGATACACATCAACCACTCCCCCTACGCCGCCGCCCGACGCCCCGCCTCCCCCGCGCCCGGCCGCCAGTGCGCCAAGTCAAAACCCGTCAGCCGCTCGAGCTCCACCACGTCCGCCTCAAAGCTCGGCCACGCCGCCAACCGCTCCGCCTCGCTCGGCCCGCTCGTTCCCCCGCCGGACGAAGGCTGCAACCACGCCCGCACCCGCCCCGCCGCCGGCGTCCGACGCGCCACCCGATACGCCGGCCCAAGCGGCGAACGATCCAACCCCGCCAGCAATGCCGGCAGCCGCAGCCGCCCCTGCCACCCCGCGCCCGCCGACACGTTGTGCCGACTCCCCAGGTCCGCCGCGCGATACCCCCGCGACACGCCGATCCAATCGAACACCTCGTCCACCATCGCGCCCGGCCGACCCATCACGTCCTCCTGCGTCCAACACCGAACCCGCTCCGCACCCACCCGCTCCATCAACCGCCCGACGTACTTCCCAAACAAGCTCATCTCGCGCACCCGCGGGTTGCGCTCGAACGCCTCGAGAAAACCGCTCACGTTGCGGCACCCGCCGTGGCAACGCAGCAACCGGTAATGCGAATACGCACGGTCCACCGGGTTGCGAAGCATCACGATCAGCCGCGTCGCGCTCGGCAGGTCGGCCGCCAAACGATCGACCGCCTCCTCATCCGTCAAGTAGTCCGGGCTGATCTCCCCGCACCGCTGCCCCGCGCCCGCCGGCGCAAACAGCCCGCGATACGCCGCGAGCCCGTCGCCGTAGTGATGATCAAAAAAGTGCACCTCCTTCCGCGGCAGGTACACCTCCGGATGACCCCGGATCGCCTCAAACAACCACGACGTCGCGCAACGCTGCCCCCCCACGCACACAAAATCCGGCAGCCGGCCCGACGTCGATCCCAACATAGAAACCCTATCGGCACCCCCGCCGACCCGTTCAACCCCGCCGCCTTATCGGCCTCACGACTCCCCCCCGCCGCCCTCCTCCGCAGCCACCCCCGCCAACACCGGCAACGCCTCCTCCGCCCGCATCCGCACCCCGTAATCAAACGCCCCCGACATCGGCGTCGCCTCCGGGTTCACCTCCACCGTCACCGCCCCCCGCCCCACCGCATGCACGAACCCCGCCACCGGGTGCACCACCCCGGATGTCCCCGCCGACACAAACACGGCGCACTCAGCCAGCGCCCCCGCCGCCACCTCCATCACCTCCATCGGCAGCGACTCGCCAAACCACACGATGTCCGGCCGCATCGCCCCCCCATCCTCCGACACCGGCGGATAGTCCCCGCCCTTCACCAACGGCTCACCCCCAAACGCATCCACCCGCAACCCCGTCGCCGGGTCAAACCAACGAAACATCGTCCCATGCACGTGATGCACACTCCCCGGCGGACACCCCGCACGCTCGTGCAGGTCGTCCACGTTCTGCGTGATCAGCGTGAACGACCCGCCGTCCATCGCCTCGACCCGCCGCTGCCACGCCGCGATCGCCACGTGCGCCGCGTTCGGCGCACACTTCATGCACGCCAGCCGACGCTGGTCGTACCACCGCGTCACCAACGCCGGGTCCGCCGCAAACGCCTCCGGCGTCGCCAAATCCTCCGGCCGATACCGCGCCCACAAACCCTCCATCGCATCCCGATACGTCGGCACCCCCGACCCCCGACTCACCCCCGCCCCCGTCACACAAACCACCCGCCGCGCCGAACGACACGCCTCCACCACCGCCGCCAGTCCCGGATCAACCATCAAACCAACATACCCCACCCCCCCCAACCCCCCCCCCCCCCCCCCCCCCCCCCAAAAAACCCCCCCCCCCCAGGCGGCCCCCCCACCCCCCCCCGCAACCCCACCCCCAAAAAAAAAAACCCAACCCCCCCCACCCCCCACCCCCAACCCCCCCCCCCCCACCCAA
>JBCCQE010000048.1:0-22920 GCA_039024495.1 Planctomycetota bacterium
GGCCGCCGAGACCTGCAAGGGCGTCACCGAAGTGACCACCACCGGCGTCAAGAATCTCGTCAAGTACCAGAAGAACGGCACGCTGCTCTTCCCCGCCATCAACGTCAACGACTCCTGCACCAAGAGCAAGTTCGACAACCTCTACGGCTGCCGCCACTCGCTCGTCGACGGCCTGTTCCGCGCCACCGATGTGATGATGTCCGGCAAGGTCGCCGTCGTCTGCGGCTACGGCGACGTTGGCAAGGGCTGCTGCCAGTCGCTGCGTGGCCAAGGTGCCCGCGTGATCGTCACCGAGATCGACCCGATCTGCGCCCTGCAGGCCGCGATGGAGGGCTACGAGGTCACCACGCTTGAGGACGTGATCGAGACGGCCGACGTATTCATCACGACCACCGGCAACTTCAAGATCATCACCGCCGACCACATGTCCCGCATGAAGGACAAGGCGATCGTCGGCAACATCGGCCACTTCGACAACGAGATCGGCATGGCCGAGCTCGAGAAGGTCGCCTCCAAGACCAACATCAAGGAGCAGTACGACATGTGGACGTTCGCCGACGGCCACAGCGTGCTGATCCTCGCCGAGGGGCGCCTGCTCAACCTCGGCTGCGCCACCGGCCACCCCAGTTTCGTGATGTCGGCCTCGTTCACCAACCAGACGATCGCTCAGATCGACCTCGCCCTCTACAACAAGGGCCAGGAAACCCTCTCGGGCATGACCTACGGCGAGAACAAGGTCACGCTCCTCTCCAAGAAGCTCGACGAGAAGGTCGCCCGCCTGCACCTCGACCAGCTCGGCGTCAAGCTCACCGAGCTCACCGACGAGCAGGCCGACTACATCGGCGTCCCCGTCGACGGCCCCTACAAGCCCGAGCACTACCGCTACTAAGGCACCAACGAGTTGAATATGCTGAGACGCCCGTGGATAGGTTCCGCGGGCGTCTTTTTTTTCATCGAGGACCGGCGCGTGTTCGACGGTTTGCAGAAAGCCATCGCGATGGGTGGGCTGCTCATCATCATCGGCGCAATCGGTTTCGCCATACTGGTTTCCTTCAGCATCTTCCGTGCGTTTCGACGGATGGAGGAAGCACGACGACACCGCACCCAGAAACGCAAGGACTTGCTGAATGGCACGCCTGATCGAAGCCCCCACCCGCGTCCCGCCCGCCGGCCACCCGCCCAAGACGATCGATGAGTTCGTCGGCCGCGTGAACACCGGCACCGCCGAGCTCAGCGTCGCCCGCATGGTCAGCCCCACCGGCTGGTCCGAGCCGGCGCAGACGCCCGAGTTCACGGAGATGACGCTCGTCCTCCGTGGCGCGATCCACGTCGAGACGCCCGCCGGCACGCTCCGCGTCGGCGCCGGTCAGGCGATCATCACGGAGCCCGGCGAGCGCGTCCGCTACTCCTCCCCCGAGGAAGGCGGAGCCGAGTACTTCGCCGTCTGCTGGCCGGCGTTCTCGCCCGACACCGTCCACCGCGAGGCGGACTGACGCGCCGACCCCGCCTTAGCGCACCACCGACGCGCCTCGCGCACAATGCGACGCCCCCTTCGGAGCCTCCCATGACCCCCTTCGCAAACGCCCGCCACCTGCTCGCCCTTAGCGTCGCCGCCCTGCTCGTCGCGACCGCCTCACCGGCCACCGCCGACGACCATGCCCAAGCCGAGGCCAAGACCGGCAGCGTCATCTTCATCCACCCCGACGGCGTGTCCTCCGCGAGCTGGGCCGTCGCCCGCGCCCTCGGCCCCGGCCCCGACGGCGACCTCCACTGGGACAAGCTCTCCCACATCGCCCTCTACCGCGGCCACATGCTCAACTCCCTCACCAGCACCTCCAACGGCGGCGCCACCGTCCACGCCACCGGCGTCAAGCCGATGCACGACGCCTTCGGCAAGATCGCCGCCGGCCAAGACGCCCCGCGCATCCTCGACGCCCACGGCCGCTACGCCTCCGTCGCCATCCAGGCCATCTCCGTCGGCATCCCCGTCGGCGTCGTGCAGTCCGGCTCGGCCATCGAGCCCGGCACCGCCGTCTTCCTCGCCGAGGCCGACGCCCGCGCCGACCACGACACCATCGTCGACCGCATGCTCGAGTCCGGCGCGCAGGTCATCCTCGGAGGCGGCGAACGCCACTTCCTGCCCCAAGGTGTCGAAGGCACCCACGGCCCCGGCGAGCGCACCGACGGCCGCAACCTCGTCGAAGAAGCCCAAGCCAAGGGCTACACCGTCGTCACCACCCGCGACGAGCTGCTCGCCCTGCCCGACGACACCGGCAAGGTGCTCGGCCTCTTCGCCCACTACCACACCTTCAACGACGAGCCCGAAGAGATCCTCGAGGCCGCCGGCCTGCCGCAATACGATCCGGAAGCGCCGACCGTCGCCGAGATGACCGAAGTCGCGCTCCGCCTGCTCTCTCACACCGCGGATCAGTTCCTGCTCGTCGTCGAGGAAGAGGGCACCGACAACTTCGGCAACAACAACAACGCCCCCGGCACCATCGAGGCCATGCAGCGCACCGACGAATGCTTCGGCGTCGCGCTCGACCACCTCGCCGACCACCCCGACACGCTCGTCGTCACCGCGGCCGACTCCGACGGCGGCGGCCTCCGCCTCATCGGCAAACGCGTCGACCTCGACGAGCCGATCGAAGACCAGGTCGACCGCCGCCTCCAGCCGTGGCGTTACAACGGCGCGCCGCAGGACGGCGTGTCGGGCACGCGGTCGGCCCACTTCATCGCCGCACCCAACGCCCAGGGCCACACGCTGCCCTTCTCGGTCGCCTGGTCCAGCTACGCCGACGTCAGCGGCGGCGTCCTCGTCCGCGCCGAGGGCCTCAACGCCGAGCGCGTCACCGGCTCGATGGACAACACCAAGATCGCCGAACTCATCCGCCTCACCCTCTTCGGCGACCCCTCTTTCGACGGCCCGCCGCCGGCGGAATAAGCCTCGGCACAACCACCGCCGTCCACTAACCTGACGGCATGTCCACCACCGCCACCAGCTTCACCGACCGCGTCTACGAACTCTGCCGGCAGATCCCCAAAGGCCGGGTCGCCAGCTACGCCGACCTCGCCGCCGCCGCGGGCAGCCCCGGCGCGGCCCGCGCCGTCGGCAACGCCATGCGCACCAACCCGGACGTGCCCCGCACGCCCTGCCACCGCGTCGTCGCCTCCGATGGCCGCCTCCACGGCTACCTCGGCGGGCTGGACAAGAAAGCCAAGCTGCTGCGCAGCGAGGGCGTGGAAGTCACGGGGTCGGGTGAACGGATGAGAGTTGCCTGCCTCGAAGACGTTTGGTTCGACGACTGGCGGAGCGTCTAGACATAAGAGAAGACCACATGAAACCGACAGACCCCAACACGCGCCCAGCCGAGTCACCGATCGGAGTTCAGCAAGTGGCCGCGTGGTCCAAGATTGTCATCGGCGTGGGGCTGATCGTGGTGGGCATCTGTCTTGGCATCGGCGTGATCCAATCCCTCGCCGGCCTGTTCATGAGCGAGTCGGTTCCGCCGATGGTCTTGGCGATGACGCCGGACGAGGCGGTGCAGCTCGGCGTGGATGCGGTGGACGTGCGACTGCCGATCGAGTTTTTCACCGTCTTCGGCTATCTGGTTGTGTGCTTCCTGCACGCCATCGCCGCCGGGATCGGCACGGCGATGATCTCGGGAGGGGTGCGCCTCTTCCAGCCAGAGATCAAGATCGAGACACCTCGAAAATAATCGCGATAGGGTCTGGCTCAGACCAACGCTCCGCCACACGATGAGCCGTGGCCGGCGGTGCAGCCGTAGCAGTGGTCGGCGGTGGCGATGAGGCGGTCGGCGAGGTCGGCGGGGGTGGTTTGCCAGAGGTAGGTGGGCGCTTCGAGGTTGCCGATACCCGCGGCGGCGCTTTGCTCTGCCGCGGCTTGGGGGGAGGGATCCAGGTTGGGCGTGGGCAGGTCGAGGGCCTGGTTGAAGTCGCAGTCGTAGAGGCGGCCTTGGGGGTCGATGTTGATCTGGTGGCGGCACATGAGGCCGTCGAGGGTGGCGGGGTTGAAGGCGTTGACCAGCTTGGTCATGTAGGCCTCGAGCTGGCCGTCGCGTTCGAGGTCGTGCCGCCAGCGGGCAATCGGCATGTTGGTGATGGTGAACAGGTGGTTGAACTTGATGCCGAAGCGCTCGTCGAGCTCGCGGTGGTAGTCGCCCTCGAGGGCGGACTGGTGCGGGGCGAGCGACGGGCCGGCGGGGTTGTAGACGAGGTTGAGGACGAGGCGTTCGTCGGTGCCGTAGCCCGCGTCGTTCAGCCTGAGCAACCCCTCGACCGACGCGTCGTACGACCCGCGGCCGCGCTGCTTGTCGACGTTGTCGGCGGTGTAGCACGGCAGCGACGCCACGACCTCGACCTCGTGCTCGGCCAGGAACTGCGGGATCCAAGCGTACGGCTGCTCGCCGGTGGCGCGATCGGTGTGCGTCGTGATCGTGGGGTTGTGGCGATCCATCACGCGCTTGCCGAGTTCGCGGCAGGCGGCGACGAAGCGGCGGAAGTGCGGGTTCATCTCCGGGCTGCCGCCGGTGATGTCGACGGTGGTGATGTCCGGCGCGTCGGCCAGCCAGGCGAGCACGCGGTCGATCGTCTCGGCCGAGGCGTTGTCTTCGGGGGCGGTGCGGGCCGGCGACGAATCGACGTGGCAGTGGCGGCAGGCGAGGTTGCAGACCTTACCGATGTTGAACTGCAGGGTGGTGATCGTCGGGGCGGCGCGCAGCTCGTGGTCGAACTGCAGGTGGAAGGCGTCGGCCTCGGCGATCGGGAGGGTGAGGGAGGTCATCGTTTATCCACAGATTTCGCAGATTTCACAGATTGATTCATTGCTGAATGACGCGCTTCTGAATCTGTGTCATCTGCGCAATCTGTGGATCAAAAAACTTCCGGGGGGTCCGAGGGTCAGCAGCAGCCGCCGCCGCCGTAGTGGAAGGTGGATTCGGTGACGGCGATGTCGTCGAACTTCGCGAGCGCGCCCGCGGTCTTGTCGCAGACGTCCAGCGGCATGTTGCGGACGAGGGTGTGGCCCTTGCCGTCGTCGAAGAACTTCTCGGGGCCGAAGTAGGTGGCGGTCTTGCCGGTGAACACGCACGGCCCGTCGGCGGGCATCGGCACCTTGCAGGCGGTGACCTCGACGGTCTCGAGCATGACGTTTTGGTCGAGGTTGAAGGTCTTGGCGTCGAGGTGGCGGTACGGCTTGCGCGAGCGGACCTCGACGGCCCCGAAGCCGGCGTCGGTGATGTGCTTGATGTAGCCGTCGTACGTCAGCGAGCCGGAGATGCACTGGGCGCGGAGGACCTCGTCGTCCTGGAGGTGCTGCGGCAGCTCGTGCGGGGCGATCGGGTCGGACATGCCGAGCCGGCCTTCGCGTTTCATGACGCGGTGGCATTCGGAGAGGGCTTTTTCGAGGTCGCCGCCGGTCTTGAAGATGTTGAACAGGCAGTTCTGGGCGGCGAAGTCGATGGTGTCGTCGTCGATCGGCAGGTCGAGGGCGTCGCCCTCGCGGAGGTCGATGAACGACGGGTCGAACCAGTCGTTTTCCTGGGCGGCGATCTCGAGGTTCTGGCGGCAGGCGTCGCGCATGCGGGCGACGGGGTCGACACCGATGACGCCGCCGGGGGTGCGCGTGAAGTACGCCAGTTGCAGCAGCTCCAGCCCGCCGCCGACGCCGACGTAGAGGACGGTCTGGTCGGGCTTCATGTCTTCGGGGTGGACGGTGGACCCGCAGCCGTAGTTCATCTCGTGCATGATCTTGGGGATCGTGAGCCCGGGCAGGTATTGCGGGGGCATCGGCACGCAGCAGAGGTTGTCGGCGGGGGCCTCGGCGGCCTGCTCGTACACGTCGTGGACGGTGAGTTTGTAGTCGGCGGTGGTCATGCGGGGCGGGGTCCGAAATGGCTGGAGAACACGAGAACAGGCTCCGACAGGATACGGAAGCGGGGGGCCGCTGGAAATATTCCCGACCCCCGGAAAGCCGAACCTCGGAAAGCCCGACCCTCGCAGGGCCAGACCCCCGGACGGATAGAGTGCCGCCATGAGCGATCCGACGGCCGAACCGCGCAACGCCCTGGCGGGCGAGACCAGCCCGTACCTGCTGCAGCACGCCGGGAACCCGGTGGACTGGATGCCGTGGGGCGATGCGGCGTTCGCCGAGGCGCGGCGGCGGGACGTGCCGATCTTCCTCAGCGTCGGCTACGCGACGTGCTATTGGTGCCACGTGATGGAGCGCGAGAGCTTCGCCGACGAGCGGGTCGGGGCGTTGCTCAGCGAGCGGTTCGTGTGCGTGAAGGTCGACCGCGAGGAGCGGCCGGACGTGGACGAGGTGTATATGACGGCAGTGCAGCTGATGACCGGCCAGGGCGGCTGGCCGATGAGCGTGTGGCTGACCCCCGGAAGTGAGGAAGGTGAGGTCGAGGGGTTGCTTCCTTTCTACGCGGGGACGTACTTCCCGCCGGTCGCGGGGTACGGGCGGCCGAGCTTTTCGGAGCTGATCGAGGGCATCGGCGAGGCGTGGAGCGACCGGCGCAGCGACGTACTGGACCAGGCGGAGCGCATCGGCGAGGCGGTGCGGCGGGCGCTGGGCGAAGAAGAGGGCGCAGCCCAGCGCGGGGTGACGCTGGCAATGGTGCGCGACGCGGCGCAGCAGGTCGCGCGGATGCACGACCCGAAGCACGGCGGGTTCGGACAGGCGCCGAAGTTCCCGCAGCCGAGCTGGCCGCGATTGCTTGTCGAGGTGCAGCGCAACGCGGCGGCGAAGCCGTCGACGCGCGTCGAGCGCGCGATCACGGGCACGCTGCACGCGATGGCCGACGGCGGGACGTTCGATCAGGTGGGCGGGGGGTTCCATCGGTACAGCACGGACGCCGAGTGGCTGGTGCCGCACTTCGAGAAGATGCTCTACGACA
Source organism: Planctomycetota bacterium (assembly GCA_039024495.1). GTDB lineage: Bacteria > Planctomycetota > Phycisphaerae > Phycisphaerales > Phycisphaeraceae > JBCBUE01. The sequence continues at coordinate 6,924 of JBCCQE010000048.1, forward strand.
ACGGGCAGCTGCTGAGCCTGTACGCCGAGGCGGTGCGCGAGGTCGAGGGGCTGGCGGATGGATCGGACGACATGGCCGAAGCGTTGGCCGCGCGGTGGTCGCGGGTGATGCGGGAGACGGCGGCGTATCTGCTGCGGGAGATGGTGGACGAGACGGGGGCGTTCTGGTCGGCGCAGGACGCGGAGGTGGACGGGCGCGAGGGGCTGAACTTCCTGTGGCAGCCGGCGGAGGCGGAGGCGGCGCTGCGCGAGGCGGGCGAAGAAGGGTTGATCGACGAGGCGCTGCGGCTGTACGGACTGGACGGGCCGAGCAACTTCCGCGACCCGCATCACCCGGACGCCGAGCCGGCGTGGGTGCTGGCGATGACGGGGCGGACGCCGCGTGACGAAGCGGGGTGGGGCAAGCGGGCGCGGATCAATGCGGCGTTGCTTTCGGTGCGCGATCGGCGGAAGCAGCCGCGCACGGACGACAAGGTGCTCGCGTCGTGGAACGGCATGGCGATCCGCGGGCTGGTGGACGCCGGGCTGGCCCTAGACGAGCCGCGGTACATCGATGCGGCGGCGCGGGCGATGCTTGCGGTGCTCAAGGGGTTGGGCACGCTGGACGGCGGGCTGCGGCGGTCGATGCGCGACGGCAAGCCGGGCAAGCAGCCGGGGTTTTTGGAGGACTACGCGTTCGTGATCGACGGACTGCTGGCGCTGCACGGCGCGAAGATCGCGGGCGTGGGCGGTGCCGATGCGGATGCGGATTGGCTGGGCGAAGCCGAGCGTTTTTCGGAAGTCGTGGTCGAGCGATTCGGCTCGCGGTCAGCGGGCAGGTATTACGACACGCTGGCGGGGCAGAGCGATCTGTTGGTGCGGACCAAGGGGCTGTCGGACGGGGCGGTGGCGTCGGGGAACAGCCAGATGCTGCACAACCTCGTGGGGCTGTACCGCGCGACGGGCAACGGCGGCTACCTCAAGCGGGCGGTGCTGGATGTGTGGGCGATGGCGGGCAAGGCCGAGTCAGCGGGCGCGAACGCCGCGTGGTGGGCGGCGGGGGTGGCGCGGCTGTTCGAGGCGCTGCCGCAGTCGATGCGGGAGCAGCTCACGTCCAACGAAGCGCCGGCCGCTGCCGAGGAACAGCCGGCCGTGACCGGCGAAGCCGACGCGGACGAGCCGGTGCGGCTCGCGATCGTGCGGGCCGGGCTTTCGGAGGGCGTGATGCGGGCCGACCTTCGGCTGACGATCGCGCCGGGCTATCACGTCAACGGGCCGGCGATCGAGGGGCAGGGCTTGATGGGGCTGTCGGTGCAGGCGGCGGAACCGGCTTGGGCCGAGGTCGATGTGGCGTGGCCGAAGCCGGACCGCGTGGCGATGGGCGATGTGGCGGTCGATGCGTATCACGGGGCGATCGAGCTGCCGGTGAGCGTGGGTGCGTTGGGCGGCGCGGAGGCCGTGGAGCTGGTCGTGGCGTATCAGGCGTGCGGCGACGGGGTGTGCCTGCCGCCGCGACAGGTAGCGATCACGCTGTCGAGCCGGCCGACCGACGGAGACGCCGGGTGATCGACACGCACTGCCACCTGACGTACCCGCAGCTCGGCGAGCGGGTCGACGCGGTGATCGACGACGCGGTGGCGGCGGGCGTCGATCGGATGATCTCTGTCGGCACGGGCGCGGCCGACGCGGCGGCGGCGGCGGCGCTGGCCGAGCGGCGCGTCGAGGTGTTTGCCACGGCGGGGCTGCACCCGCTGCACGTCGAGCCGGGGCTGGACATCGACGCCGAGATCTCGGGGATTCGCCTGCTGCTCGATCGGCCACGGGTGGTCGCGCTGGGCGAGATGGGGCTCGACTTCCACTACGGCGACCCGCCGATCAACCTGCAGCGCGCGGCGCTGGCCGCGCAGCTTGCGCTGGCGAACGAGCCGGCGGCGCGTGATCTGCCGATCGTCATCCACTCGCGCAAGTCCAGCGACGCCGTGCTGGAGATGCTCGCCGAGCACGGGGTCGACGCAAGCCGATGCGTGTTCCACTGCTTCACGGGCACGGCCGCGGAAGCCGAGCGCGTCGTCGCGGCGGGGGCGTGCGTCGGCTTCACGGGGATCGTGACGTTCGGCAACGCGCCCGAGGTCGCCGAGGCGAGCGACGCGGTGCCGATGGATCGGCTGCTGATCGAGACGGATTCGCCGTACCTTTCCCCGCAGCCGGTGCGCAAGGTGCGGCCGAACGAGCCCAAGCACGTCGCGCACGTCGCCGAATTCCTCGCGCAGCGTCGCGGCATCGCCATCGAAGCGTTCACCGCCGCTACCGACGCCAACGCACAGCGACTCTTTGCCCGCATGACCGCATGACCCAGCCGCCCACCGCAGACCTGCGCAGCTCGAACACGCCAAGCTTCCAAGAGACGCGATCCGCGTTCGCGCCAAACACCTCACACGACCCGCCGCACGCAACCCGCGCCTAAAAAATCAGACCCGCGACAATTCAGGCGAACACGGCCTGAACCCACGGTCGTACACTGTACGAGACATGGCGAAGCCGCCCCTCCCCCCGAAAGCCGACGCGGCTGAGCCAGCCGACACGCCCGACCCGCCGCCCGCAAAACCGGACAAACCGCCCGCTCGGGCGTGGGTGCCGATCGCGACGCGATGCGTGCTGGTGGCGGCGATTTTGGCCGCAGGCATGCTCGTCTTTGGGGGCCTGGTCGCGACCCGCGCGACCCCGCCGCGCAATCCGCCCAACGAAAATGCGCGCCGCGTCGTGACCTTCGAGCTCCAGCCGGTGACCATCAGTCGGCCGTGGCGCGGATACGGGACCGCCGAATCGGTCGACTCGGCCGACGTCCCGGCCCGCGTGTCGGCGACGGTGGTTGACGTGCCGCAGGAACTACGCGCCGGCGTCTCGGTCACGCAAGGCCAGGTCCTCGCCCGGCTCGACCCCAGCGACTTCGAGCGCACCCTCGCGGCCGAGCGCGACCGGGCCGAAGACCTGCGCAGCCAGCTCGCGCAGCTCGACCTCGAAGAGGTCCGACTCAAGCGTCAGCTCGACCTCGACAAGCGCGACGTCGAAATCATGCAGCGCGAGCTCGAACGCCTCGAGCGCCTCCGCGCGACCAACGCCGCCCAGCAGAAAGACCTCGACGACAGCTCGCGCACGCTGATCGCCACCGAGAACCAACTGGCGCAAACCACCGAACGCCTCGACGCCTTGCCCGCCCGGCGGAGAGCTCTGGAGGCTCAAGCCGCGGCCCAGCGTGCGGCCGTCGAGCAGTCCGAGGCCGACCTGGCACGCACCACCATCGTCAGCCCGATCGACGGCGTGCTCGAGTCGGTGGATGTCGAGGTCGGCGAGCAGGTGGCCGTGGGCGAACGGGTCGCGCGGGTGGTGCGCTTGTCGGCGATGGAGGTGGGGCTCGCTTTGCCGGCCTCGGCGCGTGCGTCGGTGGCCGTGGGCGATCGTGCCGTCTTGGAAACGCTGAACGGCCGGCAGCGATGGGTCGGCGAAATAGGTCGGGTGAGCCCGCGCGACGACGCCGATGCGCGGACCGTCACGGTCTTCGTCGATGTCGATCAGCCGGGTGCCGAGTCGAGCTTCGGCACACGCGACGGCGCGGGCCTGCTCACGCCCGGCGTGTTCGTGTCGGGCTGGGCAACGGGCGAGCGGGTCGAGGGCTGCTGGGTCGTCCCGCGTCGGACGGTGCGCCAGGGGCGCGTGATGACGGCAGCCACCGCGCCGCCAACCGAAAACGCCGACGCCCCGTCCCTTGCGCGGGCACGGTCTGTCGCGGTCGATGTGTTGTTCACGCTCTCCGATGGCGACCTGCCCGAGTCCGCTCGGCTCGAAGGCCTGCCCGACGCGGAGTGGGTGGTGATCGAGGGCCGCGACGCCCCGCTGGACGCCGGGCTCGAGGTGCTGATCACGCCGCCGGCCGACCTGCGCGACGGCGCACTCATCGAGCCGGTCGCGGTGCAGGCCGCGCTGTCGACGACCCGAGCGGAGGCGGCCGCGACGCGGGAGCCCACGCCGTGAGAGAGCTCGCCAGCTTCGGCATCCGCCAGCCGGTGCCCTCGAACCTGCTGATGATCGGGCTGCTGATCGGCGGGCTGGCGACGGGGTGGTCGCTGCGTCGCGAGTTCTTCCCCGAGCAGACGCCCGAGCAGGCGTCGATCTCGATGCCGTACCCCGGCGCGAACCCCGAAGAGATCGAGCAGACGCTGGCGATCAAGGTCGAAGACGCGCTGGCCGAGCTCGACGAAGTCCGCGAGCTGCAAACCACGATCAGCGAGGGCGTCGCGTCGATGACCGTGCGCTTCCGCGAGGGGATCGACATCCCCAAAGCGGTGGATGAGGTCGAGCGCGCGATGGACTCGCTGCAGGACCTGCCCGAAGAGGCCGAGGAGATCGTCGTCACCGAGCTCGAAGAGCGGCTGCCGGTGATCCGCCTGGCGGTCTACGGCGACGCCGACGAGGCGGTGTTGAAAGACGCCGTGCGCGGCGTGCGCGAAGACCTGCGCTCGCTGCCGGGGATGGGCGAGGTCGTCTTCGACGGCGTGCGTGACTACGAGATCGCCATCGACATCGACGCCGACGCGCTCGTTCGGCACGGGCTCAGCCTCACCGAAGCCTCGCGGCTGATCGGCAACTTCCTTGAAGACGTGCCCGGCGGGACCGTGCGCACCGCGACCGGCAACTTCAAGCTGCGCACGCTGGGCATCGAGGAAACCGGGCTCGCGATCGAAGACATCGTGCTCCGCGCCAACCCCGACGGCACGTCGCTTCGGCTGGGCGACATCGCCGAGGTGCGCGACGGCTTCGTCGACGATCAGGTGCTCCAGCGGTTCAACCAGCAGCCCGCCGCGGCGATGACCGTCTTCAAGGTGGGCGCGCAAGACATCGTGAAGATGGCCGAGACCGTCCGCGCCTACGTCGCCGCACGGCGCGGCGAGCCGCCGCCCGGCAACGCGCTGACCCGCGCCTTCCGACCGCACATCGACGACGGATACCAGCTCGGCCTGCGCTCGCCTCAGCCCCTGCCGATGGGCGTGCAGATCGACGACCTGTCCGACCTCGCGCGCTTCGTCGAAGGCCGACTCGACCTGCTCACACGCAACGCCCTGTTCGGCGGCGTGCTGGTCTTTGGCACGCTGCTCGTGTTCCTCAACTGGCGTGTCGCGTTCTGGGTCGGCGTCGGCCTGACCACCGCGTTGGCCGGCACGATCCTGCTGATGTGGACCATCGACGTCACCCTCAACCTGCTCACGATGTTCGGCCTGATCGTCGTGCTCGGCCTGTTGGTCGACGACGCGATCGTGGTCGCCGAGAACATCCAGGCCCACCACGACAACTCCGGCGAGAAGCCCGACCACGCCGCGGTCAACGGCGCCAAGCAGGTGTTCTGGCCCGTCGTCGCCACCGTGCTCACCAGCATCGTCGCCTTCATCCCGCTGAGCTTCATCAAGGGCAACATCGGCGATCTGCTTGGCGCGCTGCCGTTGGTCGTCGCGTGCGCGCTGTTCATGAGCCTGGTCGAATCGCTGCTGATCCTGCCCGGCCACATGCGCCACTCGCTCGAGTCGCGCGACGACGCCAAGCCCGGCCGGATCGCGCGGCTCTTAAGAGGGTTCGAAGCCAAACGCGACGCCATCCTCCACCGAGTCGTGATCCCGCGCTACGCCGACTGGCTCGGCATCGCCATGCGCCGCCGCTACATCACCGTGGCGATCACGCTGGCCGTCCTCATCGGCTCGTTCGGCCTCGTCGCCAGCCGGCGCGTGCCGTTCGTGTTCCTGCCGACCAGCGATTCCGAGACCATCATCGTCGAGGTCGGCCTGCCGATCGGCTCGTCGCTGGACGACACCGTCGAGGCCGTGAAAATCATCGAGGCCGCAGCCAGCGACAAGCCCGAGGTCACGTCGATCACCGCCTCGGTCGGCCAGTCGACCAACATCGACACCGGCCAGACCGGCGGGCCGCAGCCGCACACGGCGCAGATGTTTATCGAGCTCGCCTCGGTCGAGAACCGCAATCGCGAGTCGACGCTCATCATTGACGAGATCCGCCGCGAGGTCGAGCCTCGCCTGGTCAACCTCGATCGGCTGCGCTTCAGCGAGATCGGCGCCGGCCCGTCCGGCCCCGACATCACGCTCCGCATGGCGGGCTCGAACCAGGATCAGCTCAACGACGCCGCGGTGCGCGTCAAAGACCTGCTCTCGGAGTTCGAGGGCGTGTTCGGCATCGCCGACGACTCGGACGAGGGCGAGATCGAGCTGCGCATCGTTCCCCGCCCCGCCGCCGCCAAGGCCGTCGGCCTCGACCCCAACGAGATCGCCCGCCAGGTCCGCGGCTTCCTGTTCGGCCTCGAGGCCCACGTCTTCGCCGAGCGCGAAGAAGACATCGACATCCGCGTCCGCGTCGACGAGCCCACCCGCCGCAGCGTCCACGCCGTGATGAACGCCTGGCTGGTCACGCCCGCCGGCACGCCCGTGCCCATCAGCGAGATCGCCGATGTCGTCGAGGCCTCGACCTACGCCACCATCCGCCGCATCGATCGCCAGCGCTCGATCACCGTCACCGCCGATGTCGCGCCCGGCTACTCGCCCGAAGACGTGATCGGCGCCATCACGCTGCCCAACCGCGCCACCGGCGAGCCGAGCATCATCGACCAGATCCGCGACGAATACCCCGGCCTGCGCTTTTTCTTCGGCGGCCGCCAGGAACAAGTCGCCGACGCCTTCAGCACCCTGCCCATCGGCATGGGCTTCGCGCTCATTCTCATCTACATCATCCTCGCGTGGCTGTTCCGCTCGTACGTCCAGCCGCTGATCGTCATGTGCGTGATCCCCTTCGCGCTCATCGGCGTGATCTGGGGCCACCTCCTGCTCGGCTACGAGATGACGTTCCTCTCGCTCATCGGCATGATCGCGCTGTCCGGCATCGTCGTGAACGACTCGCTGATCCTCGTCGAGTTCTACAACGCCCGCCGGGCCGAGGGCGAGCCGATCTACGACGCTCTGATCCACGCCGGCCGCGCCCGCTTCCGCGCGATCATGCTCACGACGATCACCACCGTCCTCGGCCTCACGCCGCTGATCCTCGAACGCAGCTTCCAGGCCAAGTTCCTCATCCCGATGGCCATCGCCATCGCCGGAGGGCTCGTCGCCACCACATTCCTCATCCTCGTGATCCTCCCCTGCCTGATCCTGATCTTCCGCGACATCGGCGACGCCGCCCACTACCTCTGGCACGGCAAGCCGCGCGACGCCGGCCCGTGGCGGCTCGAAGACACATCATCAGATTCACGCGCCGCCGCCTGAATCGTGCACGACGGATGCGCTCGCGAGCGGCGCTTGCTGGCGTGTGCACGCGATTTGCGTTTCAATGCGGGCTCACTTCTCACGCACGAGGGACGCCGCCATGGCCAAGATGCGCCGCATCGACATCGCGATCGAAGCCCTGATCTTCGCCGACTGCCCCGCCGACCCGCCCATGCCCGCACCGACCGACGCGCAGGTCGCCGAGGCCGAAGCCGCGCTCGGCGCCAAACTCCCGCCCAGCTACCTGGAGTTCATGCAGCGCTGCGGGTTTCACGCCCTGCCCGACTGGTCGACCCACTGGGTCGGCGGCGACGAGCTGCTCTTCGCCAACATCGTCGAAGCCAACCAGACCGCCCGGCAAGACCCCGACGCCCCGCTGCCCGACTACTTCGTCGCCTTCCAGGACAACGGCGAGGGCGACCTCTACTGCTTCGACACCCGCCTGCCCAACTCCGACGGCGAGTACCCCGTCATCCTCTTCGACACCACGCGCTCCACCCAAGCCAACCTCAAAGACCCCAACCCCGTGGCCAAAACCTTCGCCGACTGGCTGTGCGAAGAAGTCCGACAGTGGGGCTGACCTCGGCTAAACACGGCTGACCGAGGCAGGCCGCAACCACCTCGCATCACGCATCAATTCATCGACGGGTCTTGAGGCACGATGCCGGGGTTGTCCAGCAGCGCCGCCTGCGTCGGGTTGATCCGTCGCAGCAGCCGCTTCCAAAGGTCCGGCCCGGAATCAAAGATCGCCTCGGCCGTCGCGTCGGTCACGATCCAGCTCGACCGCTCCAGCTCGTCGTTGAGCTGACCCGCGCCCCAACCGGCATACCCCGCAAAGCAGCGCAACCGATCCGGAGGGCTTGCCATCAACTCGCGGATGTCGTCCGCGTCGGCGGTGAACGACACGCCGATGCGCTCGCCCTCGCCGACGATCACATCGACCTGCGCCTGACGCTCCGCGTCGTGCAGCACCATCAGCGGCCCCGGGCACGGCCCGCCCTGGTGCACCCACCCCTCCAACAAGCAAGGCCCGTCCTCCACCCGACGCCACGCCTCGTTCACCAGCGTCTGGCTGGGCCGATTCAACACCAAACCCAGCGCCCCCTCGGCCGTGTGCTCGACGATCAGCGTCACCGTCTGCGCAAAGTTCGGATCGACCATGTCGGCCCCGGCGAGGATCAGCTTGCCCGACTTGCTGTCCATGCCTCCATGGTACGCCCCGCCGCCCGGCTCGCCTCAATGATCTTCGTACGCCAGCAGCCGGCTCACCCCGCCGTCCACCGTCAACACCTGCCCGGTGATGAACCCCGCCGCCGGCGAACACAGATACCAACACGCCTCCGCCACGTCCCGCCCGTCGCCGATCCGCCCCGTCGGTTGCAACGCGTGCTCGTCCGGCGTCGCCTGCTCTTGCAAATACTCCCGCGTGGCGATCCACCCCGGCGCGATCGCATTCACCCGGATCGCCGGCCCAAGGCTCATCGCCAAGTCGTGCGTGATCCCGATCAGCCCCGCCTTGCTCGCCGAGTAGGCGTAGTTCGGCTGCCGCGACTGCATCGCACGGATCGACGACATGTTCACCACCGCACCCATCCCCGCGTCCCGCTCGCCCGGCGGAAGACCCGCGTCGTACCGCGCCGCCAAGTGCGCGGCCGCGTGCTTCATCAGCAGCATCGGCCCCGTCAGATTCGTCGCCAAAATCGCATCCCAAGTCGCCCGATCAAACTCTGCAATCTCCGGCACCTGATTCCCCCACCCCGCGTTGTTGACCAGCACATCCAGCCCGCCCAGCTCACCCACGCACCGCCCCACGGCCGCCGCCACCTGATCTTCATCGCCCACATCACAGCCAATCGGCAAGCACTGCGCCTCGCCAAGCTCACCGTTGATCGACGCCGCAACCGACTCAGCGTCGCCAAGATCACGATCCACCACCGCCACGCGGCACCCACCCTCCGCAAAGCGCGTGGCCACTGCAGAGCCGATGTTGCCACCCCCGCCGGTCACCATGGCCACACGCATCGCTTCGGCACTCATCGTCGAGATGTTAGCTCAACGGGATTCACCACAGAGGGCCACGAGAGAACCACAGAGGCAACGTCAGTCAGGAAAAATCTCGTTTGAGTCAAGCTCACGCCGACCTCCGTGGCCCTCCGTGGTAAATCCGCCCGGATCACACCCCGTACGCCCCGGCCGCGAGGTTATTGAACCGCGTCGTCGAGCCGTTGAATTGCAGCTTCACCACGCCCGTCGGGCCGTTGCGCTGCTTGGCGACGATCAGCTCGGCGATGTTCGTGTCGACGTACGACTCCTCGCCGCGGTGGTAGTAGTCCTCGCGGTGCACCATCATCACCACGTCCGCGTCCTGCTCGATCGAGCCCGACTCGCGGAGGTCGCTCATCCGCGGGCGGTGCCCCTCGCGCGACTCGCTCGAGCGGTTCAACTGGCTCAGGCAGATCACCGGCACGCTCAGCTCGCGCGCCAACGCCTTGATGCCCCGGCTGATCGACGACACCTCCTGCTGACGGTTCTCTCGGCTCGACGGGTCCGACATCAACTGCAGATAGTCCACGAAAATCGCCTTGATCGAGTGCCGCGCCGCCAGCCGCCGCGCCTTCGCGCGGAGCTGCAGGATCGACAGCCCCGGCGTGTCGTCGATCAGCATCGGGCACTGCTCCAGCTCGCCGCACGCCATCGCCAACCGCTCGAAGTCGTCGGGCGTCAGCGTGTTCCGCCGCACCTTCTGCGAGTCCACGTTCGACCGCGAACACAGCAGCCGCTGCGCCAACTGGTCCTTGCCCATCTCCAGGCTGAACACCGCCACCGGCTGCTTGCTCTCGACCGAGATGTGCTCGGCGATATTCAGCATCAGCGCGGTCTTCCCCATCGACGGCCGCGCCGCGATGATCAGCATCTCGCCGTCGTGCAAGCCGTTGGTCATCTCATCGAGCTCGTAAAACCCCGACTTCAGCCCGGCGTCCGACAGCCCGTCCTCGTTGGCCAGCCGTTCGTACGTCTGCTGCAAGAGCTCTTGAAGCGTCGACGCGTCTTCGGAGGTCTGGTTGTCCGCCAGGTCGAAGATCGCGCGCTCGGCTTTATCCAGCAGCTCACCGACCGGCTCGTCGGCGTGATAGGCGTCGTAAATAATCCCGCCGGCCTTCTCGATAAGCCCGCGCAGTATCGCCTTGTCGCGCACGATCTTCGCGTAGTACGCCGCCGACGTCGCCGAAGGCACGGACTCCGCCAGCTCGACCAGATAGTCCACGCCGCCGACCTGATCGAGGATCGCCTTGTCCACCAGCCGCTGGTTGAGCTGCACGAGGTCGATCGACTGCGTCGTGTTGTACAGCTCGATCAACGCGTCGTAGATCGCCATGTGCGCCGGCCGTGCGAAGTCGTCGCCCGACTTCACCACCTGCAGCACGTCCGCACACACCCGCCAGTCGAGGATCATCGACCCCAGCAGCGCCGCCTCCGCCTCGGGCGCCGACGGCGGCAGCTTGTCGAACAGCTTGCCGAGCTCGACCTTGCGCTCGTCGCGCTGCGCGAACCGGGGCTTGGGCAGGGTGGTCATAGGAACGAGTGTAAGGGCACCCGGCCACGCCGCCCGAACACCGATCACGCCGTTGAAACAGGCGTGGGAAGGCTGTCGTTTACACCCGCATCCATCCGCGGCGGGATCGGCTCCCCGCACTCCGGGCACGCCCCCGTCGACATGTGCACGTCGTACCCGCACGCCATGCAAAGCTCGCCCGGCCGGCCGACCGGCATCTTGCGGGCGTTCCACTGAGCGAGCTGGACCACCGCCATGAACGCGCCCAACGCGAGGTTCCACCCCAGCGCGGTCAGCAATGTCCACAGCACGATGCCGACGAAGTAAACCACCACCTCGCCCGACGTCGCCACCCCCGAGGCAACCCGTTCGCTCGTGCCGAACAGGTCGCCCAGCAAGGCCTGCACGCACGCCCCAGCCGCCACGCCGATGATCATGTCCAAGAAGATCGTCCCCACGATCGCCGTCACCGACAGCAACATTCGAACCCCGTAGCCGATCATCAGCGTCGTCTTGACAAACGGCAGCCGCACCAGCCGCCGGCCCCAGTCGCTGAGGGTCGCCCCGACAAATACGGCGATGATGATCCCCAACCCCGTCAGCATCGCCAACACGCCAACGATGTTCCCAGCAGGAAAAAGCCCCAACAGAAAGCTCGGCGCGGCGCTCAAACAAACAACGACCGTCCACATCCCCACCGCCCGCAACACCATCTGCTCCGTCAACGGCGGCAGCGGGTCCCGCCAGTAATACCGCATCGTCGGCTGCGTTCCGCGTGCCGGCTGCCGTCCCAGTTCATCGATCAGCTTGACCACAAAACCCTCGCCTCATCGAAGCAACGCAACACCCCGCGCCACCCGTCATCGCGGCAACTCAAGCCCCACAACCCTACTCGCCCAGCCGCGAAAAGGTTCGCCAAAACAGGAAGATCGATCTGGCCAAACGACGAAGCCGATCCGCCTTCGATCGCGCCGGGCCGCGACCGCTCGCGCAACATCTCTCGCCGCGGCCACGCTCACTCGACCGGCAACGCCAGCGTCGCCTCGATCCCCGTCAGCGTCTGGAGCACCCGGCTCACCCACCCCTCACCAAACAGCCGCGGCGGATAGACGTCAAACCCGTACCCCGCCGCGGGGCGAAAGCCGCTGACCGGCAGCCACTGATCGACAAACCGCCGCCACGCCTCGTCCATCTCCGCCACCGAGCCCGCAAACTCTGTCATCGCCACCCTCCCGCCCGCCAGCACCCGCGTGTTCACGCGCTCGTCGCCCGGGAAGTCGTCCGGCACCACCGCCGCCGCGTCATAGCGATACCTCGCCTCCGACTGCGCGTCCCAATAGTCGTTGTGGATGCCCAGCAGCAACGCGTCGTCCGACCAAAGCCCGGCGTCGTCGAGCCACGCCCGGAACGGCCGCCACACCGACGCCGCCGTCTCCGTAGGCCCGATGTGCCGCATGAACGCCACCCGCCTCGCCGGCAGCGTCTCGATCCGCACCGCCAGCCGATGCGCCTCGAGCATCCGCGGGTCGAACCCCTCGGCCGACAGCCGCGGCGTGCGCAGGTACGGCACCACCTCGCTCGCGCCGCGAAACGACGTCGGGCTCCGGCCATACGCCTTGGTAAACGCCTTCGTAAAACCCGCCGGCGTGTCGAAACCCAAGCGCATGCCCAGCTCGATCACCGGCGCGTCCGACCATTTCAAGTAGTACGCCGCAGCCTGAAGGCGGATGCGCCGCAGGTATCGCTTCGGCGGCTCGCCCATCACCGCGCGAAAGCAACGCTGAAAGTGCTTCTCCGACATCCCCGCGTCCTCCGCGAGGTCGGCCACGCTCAGACCAGCCGTGAAATCCGACTCGGCCGCCAACGCCACACGCTGGATCGTCTGTCGCAACTGCGGCGTGATCGCGATCGGCATCGACGAAGACCTCGCTCCAAACCCAGGCCAACCCGCACAACCCGGGCGACATCATCGAGCTTACGTTCATTCCTCGTGAATGTGCGGGCCAGATCACTTCTGGACAAGCCGCCAACCCAACCCGCGGACATAACCCTCCACCCGGCAGGACTCATCGCGCTCCTGTCGGCACGTCAGCCGGCCGCGTTGGCCGCCGCTGCACGTGCGCCTTACCCGCGATGGAGAGAAAGATGCCTGCACCCAATAGAACCCAACACCAATCGCCCCGCCCCTCGTTGCGTCGCCTGCCCCTGACGCACGCCACCCTCGCGGTGGGCCTCGCCGCCCTGGCCTCGACCGCCGATGCCGGGTTCATCTTCGACACGCGCGCCCTCACGCAGACTCAGGCCCCCGGCGCCGCGCCCGGCGCGCTCTTCGACCGCCTCGAAACACCCGGCATCAACGCCCACGGCGACCTCGCCTTCCGAGGCTTCCTCGCCGGCCCGGGCGTCGACTTCAGCAACGACTCGGGCCTCTGGCTCCACGCCGCCGGCACCCTCCAGGCCGTGCAGATCGAAGGCACCACCGCACCCGGCACCGACGCCCCCTTCGGCATCGCCAACCCGCCCAAGCTCGACGACCTCGGCCGCGTCGCCTTCAAAGCCAACCTCGAAACCGACTTCGACACCAGCGCCGGCCTGTGGGTCCGCGACACCAACGGCACCACCACACTCCAGGCCCGCGCCGGCGACCCCGCGCCCGGCACCGCCGCCGGCCAGACCTATAGCCTCCAGTTCGGCTTCCCCATCGCCTACAGCTCCTCCGGCCAACTCGCCTTCCGCGGAGGCATAGTCGGCACCGGCGTGACCGGCGCCAACAACACCGGCCTCTGGGTCCAGAACGACGCCGGCCAGATCGAACTCGCCGCGCGAGAAGGCGACGCCGCACCCGGCGCCGACCCCGACGAACTGTTCCAAGGCTTCAGCCCGCCGACGATCAACCGCGACGGCAACACCGCCTTCTTCGCCTCCCTCACCGGCCCCGGCATCAACAGCGCCAACAACGCCGGCCTCTGGACCGACCGCGACGGCGACCTCGCCCTGCTCATCCGCGAGGGCGACGACGCCCCGGGCACCTCCGGCCGATTCATCACGCCCCGACCGCCATCGCTCAACGACGCCGGCCACATCGCCTTTGCCAGCAACCTCGTCGGCTCGGGCGTGTCCAGCACGAACAACTCGGGCATCTGGTCCGACGCCGGCGGCACCCTCGAACTCATCGCCCGCGAAGGCGACGCCGCGCCCGGCACCGACGCCGTGTTCGGCGAGCTGGCCGGCTCTTCACTCAACGGCCGAGGTGAAGTCGCGTTCACCGCCTCCGTCACCGGACCCACCGTCCAGTCCGACAACAACTCCGCGCTCTGGCGCCAACGCGACGGCTCCCTCGAGCTCGTCGCCCGCGAGGCCGATCCCACGCCCCTCGGCAACGCCATCACCTACGGCAACATCGGCGGCTTCGCCTTCAACAGCCAAGGCCTGATGGTGTTCAGCAGCACCCTCCGCGGCGACGGCATCGACACCACCAACGACGACGCCCTCTGGCTCAGCGACGAGGACGGCAACGTCCAGCTCATCTTCCAGGCCGGCGACCTGTTCGACGCCAACGACGACCCGCTCATCGAAGATCTCCGCACCATCGAGCGATTCAACTTCGCCGGCGGCGGCGGCGAACAAGGCCAACCCACCAGCCTCAACGCCACCGGCCAACTCGCCGTCCGCATCGAGTTCACCGACGACTCGGTCGGCATCTTCACGACCACCATCCCCGAGCCCGGCGCCGCCGCGCTGGCCCTCGCGGGCGGCCTCGGCCTGCTCGGCCGTTCGCCCAAGCGCCGCAACCCCAACGCGTAACCACCGCACCAAACACCCAGCGTTCGCGCCGCGCCGCCGCCCCACATCCACGGGCGGCGGCGCTTTTCACATCGGACCCACCCCGCCACCGATCACACGCTCAAGCACAAACCCTCAGCCCTCCGCCGTCATCAAATCCAGCCACGCCTCCGGCAACACCTCCAGCCACCACCGCCCGTGCACCCGCCGCACGTACACCTTGCACCCATACACCGCGCTCAACACCTCCGGATCGATCACCTCCCCCGGCCGCCCCTCGGCCACCACACGCCCCGCCTTCATCATCACCACCCGAGACGTCCGCGGACTCAACTCCTCCACGTGATGCGTAATCATCAACACGCCGGGCGGCTCGAAGGACGAAGCCGGAGCAACCCCCGACGACCCGTGGCCCCCATCCGCGTCACCCGCTCCCGGCCTCGGCCCCTCCGCCCTCCGCCCTCCACCCTCCGCCCTCATCACTCCCACCACCCGCTCCACCGCCGCCAACACCTGCTCCCGACCCGCCACGTCCAGCCCGGCCGTCGGCTCGTCCAGAATCAACAGCTCCGGCTCCCCCGCCATCGCCCGCGCCACCAACAACCGCCGCCGCTCCCCCGTGCTCAGCACCGCCACCCGGTGCCTCAGCCGATGCCCCAGCCCCACCGTCCGCAGCAACGCCTCCGCTCTAGCCCGCTGCTCCGCCGTCACTTCGTCATAAAGCCCCACCGTCCCGAACCACCCCGTGCACACCGCCGACACCGCATCCAACTCCCCATCCACCGTCGCCCCCGTCGCGTGCATCTCTCCTTCATCCAGCGTCGGATTCACCACCGCCACCCGCCGCCGCAACTCCCGCAGGTCGCCCCCCCCACCACCAAGCCGATGCCCCATCAATTCCACCGCCCCCGCCGTCGGCCACACCTGCCCCACCAGGCACCGCGCCAGCGTCGTCTTCCCACACCCATTCGGCCCAAGCAACGCCACCACCTCTCCCCGCCCCACCCGCAGCGACACCCCATCCAGAATCCGCGTCCCCCCACGCTCCACCACCAAACCCCGCGCCTCAACCGCAGCCGTCGCTCCATCCATCGCCGCAGGCTAACAACGCCAAGCCGCCGGATCACACATCACGTCAACGACCCCCGACGCTCTCCCAACCAGTCGATGAAGCCGGGCACGGGGCGAGTTGCGTCGCGGCGGACATCAGATCGTGCGCGCGGGCAGCGCGTGAGGCGCCGAGTGGGGGGGGCGGGCCCCCCCCCCCCCCCCACCCCCAACGGCCCCGCGGGCCACAACCCCCCCCCCCCCCCGCAACACCCCACACCACAAAAAGGGGTGTGACAAAAACCGCCCCGCGGGGCCCCCCC
>JBCCQE010000049.1:0-22258 GCA_039024495.1 Planctomycetota bacterium
GGGCGTGGGGTCGGGTGGGTTCGGCGGTGTCGGGCGGGGCGGCGGTGTCGGCGGAGGGTTGGCGGGGGGCGGCGGCCGTGTTGCCGGGGGACGGTCGGGTGGTGCGTGCGGGTGCGGTGACGGGGGGGTGGTTGCGGGGCGGGGTGAGCCGGGCGGTGGCGGTGGAGCTGGCGGGGCCTGGGGTGTTGTCGGAAGGCGCGCTCGGCGGGGGGCGTGGGGTGCCGACGGCGTTGGCGAAGCATGGGCCGAGCGGGACGGAGGTGGCGGATTGGGTGGAGGCGTTGTCGGGGACGGGGGGTTGGCCGACGGTGGGTCATGGGGACGACCTTGGGGGTGTGTTGGCGGCGGCGGCGGGTCGTTCGGTGCGGCGGCTGGTGTGCGTGGGGTTGGATGGTTTTTCGCCGGTGCCGGACCGTTCGAGCTTGGTGGCGAGCTTTGCGGACGACATGGGGCTGGGGTTGCGGTTGCTGGGGGAGGTGCTTGGGGCGCGGCGGGTGGTGCTGCTGGTGGATCGGGAGGTGCGTTGGGAGGGGGGCGGTGTGCGGCGGTCGTGTCGGCGGTTCGGGGTGCGGTATCGGGCGGTGGAGAACGCGTACCCGTCGGCGCACCCGACGGTGGTGATTGGCGCGCACACGCCGGGGCGGGCGGAGCTTGCGGTGGGGGCGGACCCGTTGGAGACGGGGGTGGTGCTGGTGGAGCCCTGGACGGCGGTGCGTCTGGCGCGATGGGTGACGCGGGGGCGGCTGGATGTGGTGCGGCCGGTGTTTGTGAGCTGGCCGGCGCGGCGGGGGGGGCTGGAACTGCGATGGATGTTCGAGGGGGAGTCGTTGGACGGGGCGTTGAGCGGCGGGGCGGGCGAGGGGGTGGAAGATGAGGCGGCGGCGGAGGCGAAGCGGCGGGTGGTGTGGGGGGACGCGATGACGGGTCGGGCGGTGGCGGGTGTTTCTTGGGCGGAGGGCGGCGTGGAGGGCGCGGTGGTGGGTGGCGGGGATCGCGAGGGGGATTGGTGCGGGTTGGTGAGCGCGTTGCCGGCGGCGGGGGGCGGGGAGCCGGCGGCGTGCGTGAGCTGCGGGTGGTGCGCGGAGGTGTGCCCGACGGGTTTGTGGCCGATCGAGTTGTTGGAGGTGTCGCGGAACAAGTCGAAGCTGCCGCGGGTGCGTGAGGAGTTGTCGTGGTGTCTGGAGTGCGGGCTGTGCACGCACGTGTGCCCGTCGCAGATCCGGCTGTCGCAGGGGCTGAGCGCGGCGCGCGGGGCGGTGTTGCGTGGGTGATTCGCGGCCTGCGGCGGTGACGGGTTGGCGGGGGGTGGCGCTTCGGCGTCGTTTGGTGGAGGCGATCCGATCGACGGAGGATCAGGGGCCGCCCTGGCTGGGAGCGGGGCGTGGGTTGTGGTCGGTGGACGGGCCGATGGTGGGGGCGGCGGCGGTGATGCAGGCGTCGGCGGTGTGGTGGTACGGGTGGGGGACGCTGGCGTTGGGGGTGTTGGGTGCGTTGTGCTGCGTGGGGGTGTACGGGGGGCTGTCGGTCGTGCAGCGTCGCGCGGGGCTGGGGGCGGGGCGGATTGACTGGTGGTTTGCGGTGTGGATGGGCTGGGTGTCGGTGTTGATGTTGCCGGCGGGGGTGGCGTGGGGCGTGGCGGCGGGAGTGGGCGTAGCGACGGGGTTGCTGGCGCACGCGACGGGGCGGGGGCATCGGAGCCGATGCCATCCGGCGGGGCTTGCGGTGTTGCTGCTGTGGTCGGCGACGGTGGTGTGGCCGGGGCCGAACCCGGACTGGCTGCGTTCGGCGGTGCAGCCGACGTCGGCGGTGATGGTGGATCGGGCGGGGTGGCTGGCGGGTGAGGTGGTGGACGAGCAGGCGGCGGGCGGGGATGCGGAGGCGGGTTGGGTGGAGCGTGGGAACGCGACGCGGCTGATCGCGATGGGTCGGGGCGAGGTGTTGGCGCGGCCGGGGACGTTGAGCCGGCGTTTGGAGATGGGCGAGCTGCCGGGGTTGGAGTGGGTGCTGCTGGGGGGCGTGGCGGGGCCGATGGGTGGCGGCGCGGGGCTGGTGATGGTGTGGATCGGGCTGGGGCTGGTGTGGGCGCGGGTGCACTCGTGGCGGGTGATGCTTTCGGGGGTGGTGGGTTGTCTGGTGGCGTTGGCGGTGGTGCCGGGCTGGGTGGAGGGGCGGCTGGTGTGGGGCTGGGTGGAGGGGCCGGGGCTTTTGACGGGGGAGGGGTTGCTTTCGGTGGCGTATCCGTTGGTGGCGTCGCCGATGCCGCTGGTGCTTGGGGTGTTGGCGGCGTCGGGGAGCCCGATGTCGCGAGGGGGGCGTTGGGTGTATGGGTTGACGATCGGGTTGCTGGGGATGGCTTGTTTTTTGTGGCTGTCGCAGCCGGAGGCGGGGCTGGTGGGGCTGGTGGCGGGCGGGATGTTGAGCCGGCCGTTGGATGGGCTGCGGCGTCGGCGGTACGGGGTGAAGAGCGAGGCGGGGCGGGAAGAGGAGACGCGCGAGGGGGAGGATGAGGGGTAGGAAGTCTGAAGTCTGAGGTTTGAAGTCTGAAGTGTGAAGTTTGAAGTGTGAGGCTGAAGGTCGGAGAGCGAAGTGTGGTGGGGGGGTGGGCGCGGGATACCTGCGGCGGCGCTTTGCTTTGCCGCGGCTTGGGTAGGTGGAGGGGCTAAGCCGCGAGCGGCTTGGGGGGTTAGCCGGTGCCGGCGAGCTTGCGGACGGTGTGGTCGAAGCCTTTGCCCATGCCGGCGATGAGGGCGTAGACGATGAGGGCGTAGACCACGGCGGCGAAGACGGCGCCGACGCCCATGCTCACGCGGCTGGGGCCGACGTACTTGCCGAAGTAATCGGCCTGCCAGGGATCGACGAGCAGGAGGATGTTGGTCGCGGGGCTGAAGGCGTTCACGACCGGGCCGAGGTAGGGCACGTTGGTGCCCATGGCGAACCCGCAGAGGCCGAGCACCAGGGCGATGCTGCCGATGACGGCGACGGAGGCGATGACCGCGCCGAGCACGCCCTTGGACTTGAGCGAGAAGTTCATGCCCACGGCCACGACCAGCGCGACGAACGGCACGAGCATGACCAGCAGCAGCAGCGGCGCCTCGGGGAAGATGAGTGGCACGTCGCGGGTGGAGCTCGTGCCCGCGGAGCCGACAAAGGTCTCGCTGACCATCGCGCCCGGCCAGTTGAGGAAGCGGCCGAGCAGGGCGTAGAGCGCGGCGACGGCGAGGGTGACGACGGGGACGGCGATGAGCAGGGAGAGGAACTGCACGAGCCCGCGGAGCTTGCCCCAGATGTAGAGGCGCGGGGTCATGGGCGTGGTGAGGAAGATGTCGAGCGTGCCGTCTTCGCGCTCGCGGGAGACGCACCCGGCGGACATGTACATGGCGACGAGGAGGATGACGGTGACTTCGATGAGCAGGAGGGTGGTGAGGCCGGCGCGGTAGGTGTCGGCGGCGGTGGAGCCGAGGGCGGGCAGGGCGTTGACGTGGTAGGCGAGGGTGAAGCCGACGCCGAGCAGGACGGTGCCGAGGGCGAATCCCCATCGGGTGAGGACGGCGGTGGCGGCGTTGCCTCGGGTGTGGCTTTCGCGCCAGGCGATGGGGTTGGAGCCTGTGACGGGGCGGGGGGGGCGGGTACGTTCGCCGGGGTCCGGCAGGCGGAAGACGGTGCGCAGGAATTTCATGACACGCGACTCGCCCTGGCCGACGCCGCGGACGATGAGCGCCGAGGCGAGCATGAGGGCGAAGCTGCCGCCGACGCTGAGCAGGCCGAAGGCGGTGAAGGGGCGCGTGAGGTAGAGGCGGATGGGCCAGGGGTAGGCGGTGACGACGGACTCGGGGACGGGCTGGTAGTTGGCCCGCTGGATGGCGGACTCGAGGACGAGCATGGGGTGCAGCGGAGTGAGCCAAGTGGTGTAGCCGGGCATGAAGAGGTGGCGGACGACGACGCGGTCGAGCGCGTAGGCGGCGACGAGGAAGGCGATGACGCCGATGACGAAGCCGAAGATCGCCTTGCGGCCGCCGATGCGCAGGACGCTCATGGCCACAGCGATGGAGCCGACGAACAGCGCGGTGAAGGCTGCGGTGGCGAAGGCGAGGAAGACGGAGGAGACGGGCACGCCGCCGAAGATGAGCAGGACGGAGAACAGCGGCAGGCCGGAGAGCAGCAGCGCGAGGATGAAGAACAGTCGTCCGCCGAGCGAGCCGAGGACGATCTGCAGGTTGGACAGCGGGGTGGTGAGGAGGATGTCGAAGGTCTTGCCCTGCTGCTCGGCGGCGATGGCCGAGGCCATGAACAGCGGCGCGAGCAGGCAGACGAGGATGACCTGTCCGCGGGCGACATAGGTGAAGACTTGGGTGCCGTTTTTGGCGAGCTCGCCCAGGGAGACCGATCCACCGATGCCGCCTGCGAGGAGCAGGCCGATGAGGACCAGGACGATCATCGCCCCGAGGTAGCCCATGCGGACCCAGAGGTCGCGCATGCGGCGGGAGCCGTTGTGGACGACGCGCACGGCCATGGGGTTGCCGAGGGTCAGCCGCCAGAGGTAGAGGCCCACGGAGTTCATCCGCAGGGAGGATAGCGGGCGGGGGGGCGTTGGAGCGGGCGGGTGGCTTGGGAGGCAGGTTTCGGGGCTTGGGGGGCGGATTATGAGGATTCGGGCCGGGAAAGAGGGCCGGGCGGCCGATTTTCGAGGGCGAGACGGCGTGCGCAGGGGCGTTGCATCGGCTGTCGGGAGGCGTTATCTTTCGAGGCCGTTCGCGCGAGATTGCCGCAGAATTAGGCAGGCCGACTTGAGCCTGCCCTCGGATGGGGCAGTTTTGAGCGAAGACACGGGGCGGGGTGCCCTTGGCCGCGATCGGTTGAGGGTGACGCGGGGCCGGCGTTTCCGGCCACGGTTCCATGACCCGGCGTTGGCGGCGAGGCCGCGGCGTCACGAACAGTCTTCCCCAGCGACGGAGGCATCCGAATCATGAGCGGTAAGCAGGCACGACTCGACGCCCTCAAGGCCATCTCGGCCCTTGGGCCCACCCCCAGCACCTTCGATTTTTCCGCCGAGCCCACCGCCGCGGCGTGGGGCGAGAACGTCTACTCGCTCAACAAAATGGCTCAACGCCTGCCCAAGGGCGTGTTCAAGTCGCTCAAGCAGACCATCGAGTCCGGCGAGAGCCTCGACTGCGACGTCGCCGACGCCGTGGCCGAGTCGATGAAGACCTGGGCCCTGGAGAAGGGTGCCACGCACTACGCACACGTCTTCTACCCGCTGACCGGCGCGACCGCCGAGAAGCACGACTCGTTCTTCGACCCCGATGGCGACGGCGGCACGATCGCCTCGTTCTCCGGCGCGAACCTCATGCAGGGCGAGCCGGACGGCTCGTCGTTCCCCAACGGCGGCATCCGCGCGACCTTCGAGGCCCGCGGCTACACCATCTGGGACGTCACCTCGCCTGCTTACATCATGGAGAACCCCAACGGGACCACGCTGTGCATCCCCACGGCGTTCGTCTCCTGGACCGGCGAGGCCCTCGATAAGAAGACCCCCGTCCTCCGCTCGATGCAGGCCCTGAACAAGCAGGCCCAGCGGGTGCTCAAGTTCTTCGGCAAGGACGGCGCGTTCGTGTCGGCAACCGCCGGGCCCGAGCAGGAGTACTTCCTGATCGACAAGCACTTCTACTTCTCGCGGCCGGACCTCATGGCCGCGGGCCGCACGCTCTTCGGCTCGCCGCCGCCGAAGGGTCAGGAGTTCGACGACCACTACTTCGGCTTCATCCCCGAGCGGGTCCTCGCCTGCATGTTTGAGTGCGAGCGCGAGCTGTTCAAGCTCGGCATCCCGACCAAGACCCGCCACAACGAGGTCGCCCCCGGCCAGTACGAGATCGCGCCGGTGTACGAATTCGCCAACGTCGCGACCGACCACCAGCAGTTGATCATGATCACGCTCAAGCGGGTCGCTCAGAAGTACGGCCTGGTCTGCCTGACGCACGAGAAGCCGTTCGCAGGCGTCAACGGCTCGGGCAAGCACCTCAACTATTCGATGGGTTCGGCCAAGGCCGGCAACCTGTTCGACCCCGGCGAAACGCCGTCGGAGAACGCGCAGTTCCTTCTGTTCTGCTCGGCGATGATCCAGGCCGTCAAGCGCTGGTCGAAGCTGCTGCGGGTGTCGGTCGCGACGGCCGGCAACGACCACCGCCTGGGTGCGAACGAGGCGCCGCCGGCGATCCTGTCGATCTTCCTCGGCGACGAGCTGACGCAGGCGATCGAGGCGATCGCCAAGGGCACGCCGGTGACGGCCAAGGCGCAGACGATGACCGTCGGCGTCGACGTGCTGCCGCCGATCCCCAAGCACTCGGGCGACCGCAACCGCACCTCGCCGATGGCGTTCACGGGCAACCGCTTCGAGTTCCGTGCCGTGGGTTCGGACATGTCGCTGGCCGGCCCGCTGGTGTCGATGAACACGATCCTGGCCGAGTCGCTGGGCGAGTTTGCCGACAAGCTGGAGGCCTCGGGCGCTTCGGACACCAAGGCGGTCGGCGACGTGGTCGCGGGCATCGTCAAGGACGTGTGGACCGAGTGCTCGCAGGTGGTGTTCAACGGCGACGGCTACTCGGACGAGTGGCACGCCGAGGCCGAGAAGCGCGGCCTGCCGAACCTCAAGACCACGGCCGACGCGCTGCCGGTGCTGAAGTCCAAGGAGGTCGAGGGGCTGTTCGACAAGTTCGACGTGCTGACGCCGCGCGAGCTCGAATCGCGCTACGAGGTGTACGCCGAGCAGTACCCCGCGGCGGTGAACGTCGAGTCGAACCTCGCGATCGAGATGGTCCGCACGATTATCTTCCCCGCGGCGGTTCGGTATCAGTCCGAGCTGGCGACGTCGCTGGCGAACCTCAAGGCCGTCGGCATCGAGCCGGACCACGAGACGCTCAAGACGGTGACCGACCTGATCGCCAGCCTGCAGAACGCCACGAACGATCTCGCGGCGCTGAAGGAGAAGGAAGTCGGCATGGACGACCCCGAGGCGCACTGCAACTTCTGCCGCGACGAGGTGCTGCCGAAGATGCTCGAGGTCCGCGGCTACGCGGACGCGCTCGAGGGCTACATCGCCGACGACCTCTGGCCGCTGCCGACCTATCAAGAGATGCTGTTCGCCAAGTAAGCTCACTCTGCGAGTCTGGCGGATTGGCCCCGCACAGGGGAGTTGCCTGCGGCCCTCACCGGCCGCGGGTTTTTCTTTTGGGGTTCGCCGCTGCGGATCGGGCTACCCTGCCGCGATGCGGATCGACGTGTTGACGCTGTTTGCCGAGTCGTTTTCGGGCGTGCTGGGTTCGAGCATCCCCAAGCGCGCGGCCGAGGCGGGGGCGGTGGCTTACCACCTGCACGACATCCGCGAGCACACAGACGACAAGCACGGCAAGGTCGATCAGCCGCCCTATGGCGGCGGGCCGGGCATGGTGATCCAGTGCCAGCCGGTGTGGGACGCGCTCCAACACGCCCAGGCCGAGGCCGAGCGAAGCGGCGCTTCGGGCGTGCACCGTCGCATTTACCTGACGCCGCAGGGCCGGCCGCTGACGCAGGCGCTGGTGGGCGAGCTGGCGCAGGCCGATCGGCTGACGCTGATCTGCGGGCATTACGAGGGGCTGGACGAGCGGGTGCTCGATCGGCTGCGCGAGGAGGAGCCGGGGCTGGAGGAGGTGAGCCTCGGGGACTACGTGCTGTCGGGCGGGGAGCTGGGGGCGATGGTGTTGATCGACGCGGTGGTGCGGCTGCTGCCGGGGGTGCTGGGGGACGAGCGGTCGGCCGAGCACGAGAGCTTCGCGCCGGCGTTGGACGGCGGGCTGGACTACCCGCACTACACGCGGCCGGCGGCGTGGGCGGGGCGGGCCGTGCCGGAGGTGTTGCGGTCGGGCGACCACGGGAAGATCGATGCGTGGCGGCGGGAGCAGTCGGCGGAACGCACGCGACAGCGGCGGCCGGAGCTGGCAGATGGCGCGGGGGGGCTAGCTAAAGCGGATGCGGGCGGCGCGGCGCCGGTGGTGGTGGTGCGGTCGGCGGAGCCGGCGGACGCCGAGGCGATCGCGGCGGTGCATCGGGCGGCGTTTGCGGCGAGTGAGCACGGGTACGCCGGCGAGGACGAGCTGGTGGCGGCGTGCGAGGTCGAGGGGGAGACGATTTTCAGCGACGTGGCGGAGGTGGGCGAGCGGGTGATCGGGCACGCGCTGTGGTCGGGGATCGAGGTGGTGGATCAGCCGGGGCTGCGGGGGCTGCTGGGCGTGGGGCCGATCGGGGTGTTGCCGGGCTGGCAGGGGCGGGGCGTGGGGTCGGCGCTGATGCGTCGGGGGATCGCACAGGCTCGGGAGGCGCGGTGCACGGCGTTGTTCGTGCTGGGCGACCCGAAGTATTACGGGCGGTTCGGGTTTCGGCCGGCGGCGGAGTTCGGCTGGGCGGACGTGTACGGCGGGGGCGCCGCGTTCATGGCGTTGCCGCTGCGGGACGTCGGGCCGGAGTGGGCGGGGACGGTGCGGTCGCGGGCGAAGGCGTTCTGGCCGGAGGCGCTGGCGGCGTTGGAAGAAAAGCACCGGGGGTGAGGGGGTCAGTGACCCGGGGCCTACCCCCGGCGACTCGCCGGGGGCTAAATTGCAGGATCGGGCTTATGACGTGCCCCTCGACCGGGGGCGGACCGGCGGTGGACGGGCGGGGCGGGCGTTGGTAAGCTGCTCGGCTCGCCACGCCGGGCGGTGTGCCCGCGTGCGCGACCCGATCCGACGGGTTTTGCCCGATTTCAACCCCTTGCCGGTGCATTTGCGATGAGCGACGCCATTCTCGCCGCGGTTCAGGAAAGCCAGCTCAAGCCCGCCTCCGAGGTGCCGGCGTTTGCCGTGGGCGACACGGTCGACGTGCACGTCCGCATCATCGAGGGCAGCAAGGAGCGCATCCAGGTCTTCTCCGGCGTCGTGATCAAGATGCAGAACGGCGGCCTGGAGCAGACCTTCACCGTCCGCCGCATCGTCGCCAACGAGGGCGTGGAGCGGACGTTCCCCGTGCACTCGCCACGCGTCGCGAAGATCGAGGTCAAGCGTCGCGGCGACGCCCGCCGGGCCAAGCTGTATTACCTGCGCGATCGTGTCGGCAAGAAGCGTCGCCTGCGTGACCGCCGCCGCGGGTTGCACCACGAGCTGGTCGTGCCCGGCGCGAAGGCGGACGCGGCCCCCGCGAACGCCGCCGACCTCGAAGCCAAGCAGGCCGAGAGCGAAAGCAAACCCGAGGCCGTCGCCGCCGAGTGACGCCCCGGCCAAGCCCTGCCGGGCTTATGTCTGATGAACCCCGTCAGCCCGTGCCGATTGGCGCGGGCTGTTTTCTTTTTCGCCCGTCTGTTTGCAGTAGGATCGCCGCATGTCTGAAGCGCCCGGCTCGACCGCCCAACCCACGGCCGCCAACCCCGCGTCTTCCAAGTCGACCGACGAGCTGCTCGCCGACCGTCGGCGGAAGCTCGACAAGCTGCGCGAGCTCGGCGTCGATCCGTTCGGGCAACGCATCGACGGCGTGATCGACATCGCCGAGGCGCGGGCGAAGTTCGATGCGGCGGCGGACGAAGCGCACAAGGCGGACGAGACCGCCGCGAAGGACGATCGGCCGCGGGTGCGCGTCGCGGGGCGGGTGATGCAGCTTCGGCAGATGGGCAACCTTGTCTTTGCGTCGCTGCGGGACCACTCGGGCGACGTGCAGGTGGCGATCAGCAAGAAGGCGGTGGGCAAGGACGCGTTCAAGGCGGCGAAGTTGATCGACTATTCGGATTTGTTGACGGTGGTGGGCGCGTTGGGGACGACGAAGACGGGGGAGGTGACGGTGTGGGCCGAGCCCCCCGGAAGTTTGGGTGGTGAAGTGGCGGGGGTGAATGGGGAGGGCACTTCGGGGGGGGATCCCGGGTTTGCGGTGACGTGTAAGTCGTTGGCGTTGCCGCCGGACAAGCACAAGGGGCTGACGGACCCGGAGACGCGGTATCGCAAGCGGTATGTGGATCTGCATCACAACGTCGAGGTGATGGAGCTGTCGAAGAAGCGGATCGCGGTGATCGACGCGATCCGGCGGTACATGACGGCCCGGGGGTTCGTCGAGGTCGAGACGCCGATGCTGCAGGCGGTGCAGGGCGGAGCGACGGCTCGGCCGTTCACGACGCACCACAACGCGTTGGACATCCCGCTGTTTCTGCGGATCGCGCCGGAGCTGTATCTCAAGCGGCTGCTCGTGGGGGGCTTGCCGAAGGTGTTCGAGATCAACCGCAACTTCCGTAACGAGGGCGTGAGCCCGCGGCACAACCCCGAGTTCACGATGCTCGAGGCGTACGAGGCCTATGGCAACTGGGAGACGATGGCCGAGCTGGTGGAGGACATGATCTGCATTGTGGCGGAGGAGGTTTGCGGTGGGTTGGTGATCTCTCACAGAGACACAGAGGGCACAGAGGTCAAGAAGATTGATCTGCGTGGGGATGAGAGTAAGCCGCGCGGGCAAAGGTGGCGGCGGGTATCGATGGCGGACTTGGTGGAGGAGTACATCGGCTGGCGGTTTGATAAGCGGCCGGTTCAGAATGTCGATGAGGACTTGCTCGATCTCCTGGTTACCGTTGATGCACGAGAGCGAAATCGGAATATTGCAAACTCGCCTCGGTTGTCAGAGTTTCAGAAGTCAAGCCTGCAGGACAGGAACTTTCAAATCGCGGAAGAACACTTCACGGCGATGTCTCCAGCGGAACAGCTTGTTGAGGTTTACGAGAAAGTTGTCGAGCCTACGTTGATTGACCCGTGTTATGTGACGCGGGTGCCGGGGACTATTATTCCGTTGGCGAAGCGTTGCGTGGATGATGATTTCTTTGCGGACGTGTACGAGCTGGCGATCAACGGGGTGGAGATCAGCCCGGGTTATTCGGAGCTGAACGACCCGGATGTGCAGGAGGCGCAGTTCCGCGGGCAGGTGGGGGACGAGGCGGAGAAGCAGGATGTGGACGAGGACTTTTTGGAGGCGCTTCGGGTGGGGATGCCGCCGGCGGGGGGGATCGGGCTGGGGATCGATCGGCTGGTGATGATGCTGACGGGGGCGGCGAGCATCCGGGACGTGATTTTGTTTCCGCTGATGCGGCCTCGGGATTGATGGGGTGGGTGATCCACAGATTTCACAGATGGCACAGATTGGGGATTGAGGCAGGGATGTTGATGATGGGTGCGGCGGATCGCGGAGGGTGCGGAGTCGCGGAGGCGCGGAGGGGGCGTGATGGATTGGGCTGGTGGGGCGGTGAGTTGATTTTGGGGTGGTGGCGAGGTTGGCGTTGTACTTCGCGGCTCCGCGGCTCCGCGCCTTCGCGCCTTCGCGCCTTCGCGCCTCCGCGCCTTCGCGCCTTCGCGCCTTCGCGCCCTCCGCGATGGTGTTGCGGGCGAGGGTCTTTAGAGCGGGAACGGTTTAAGCTGCGTTGAGCTGATGTACGTCTTGCTTCTCATCTCGAAGTATCTGCGGCGGAAGATGGCGCCGTTGTTTGCGTGTGTGGGGGTGGTGTTGTGCACGGCGATGGTGATCGTGGTGATGTCGGTGATGGGCGGGTTTTTGAATCTGCTGCGGGATGCGGCGCATCGGTTGTCGGGCGATGTGATCGTGATGGGCGGGTCGATCTCGGGGTTTGAGCATTACGAGGATTTGATCGAGCGGCTGGAGGCGACGGGTGAGGTGGCGGTGGCGACGCCGGTGATTGACGTGCCTGGGCTGGTGAAGATCGGGACGCGGTCGATCCCGGTGGCGCAGGTGGTGGGGATTGAGCCGGGGGGGTACGACGCGGTGGTGGGTTATTCGGCGACGATGCACTGGGGGGACGCGGACTGGGTGGCGGAGCACGATTGTCGGTTCGGGCCGACGGAGGGTCAGTCGGCGGCGGATTTGGCGGAGCGTGCGGCGAAGGCGGCGGGGGGGTTTGAGCGGTTTGGTGCGGCGTTGGAGGTGCCGGAGAGTTGGCGATGGGTGGGGGTGGATCGCGAGGCGGCGGGTGCGATGGTGCCGGGGATTGAGGTGAGCCCGTATAGCGGGCGGGACGCGGCGGGTCAGTACGACTTTGGCCGCAGCGTGCTGAACTGGAATCGTGAGATCGTGCTGACGGTGCTGCCGGTGACGCAGGCGGGCGGGATCAGCGACGTGACGACGCGCAGCTTCGTGGCGGTGAACGAGTTCAAGTCGGGTTTGTACGAGGTGGATGCGAACCGTGTGTACGTGCCGCTTGGGGTGCTGCAAGAGATGCTGTCGATGGATGCGGCGACGTTGGTGGACGAGGAGACGTTTGAGCCGGTGGGCGAGTCGCCGGCTCGGGTGACGGAGGTGCTGGTGAAGTCGGCGGAGGGCGTGGGGCTGGCGGAGGCGAAGGCGGCGGTGGACGCGGTGGTGGCGGAATGGGAGGCGGAGCGGGGGGTGAGCGTGTTCACGCTGACGTGGGAGGAGCGTCACGGGACGCTGCTGAACGCGGTGGAGAACGAGAAGGGGCTGGTGACGTTTTTGTTCGTGGGGATCAGCGTGGTGGCGGTGTTTATGGTGTTCATCACGTTCTACATGATCGTGCGGGCGCAGACGCGGGACATCGGGACGCTGCGTGCGATCGGCGCGTCGCGGGTGGGGGTGCTGGGGTTGTTTGTGGGGTATGGGTTGGCGATCGGGTTGCTTGGCGCGGGGCTGGGCACGGCGGGGGGGTGCTGGGTGGTGGTGAATTTGAATGAGGTGCAGGGTTTTTTGGCGGAGCGGTTGGGCGTGACGTCGGCGTTGGTGGGGCCGACGGTGGGGGGCGCGGCGCTGGGCGGGCTGATTGCGACGTTGATCGGCTTCGTGCGGCAGGCGATGCGGTGGTGGCTGGTTCGGCTGGTGCCGATCGGAGCGGCGGTGGGGCTGGTGCCTTCGGTGGTGGCGGTGTTGGCGGTGCCGGGCTGGGCGGCGTGGTTGAACGGGACGATCCGTTTTGTGATGTGGAACCCGCAGACGTACTACTTCGATCGGATCCCCAGCGAGATCGATGTGGCGGCGGTGGCGATGGTGGCGGCGGGTGCGGTGGTGAGCAGCACGATCGGGGCGGTGATCCCGGCGCTGGTGGCGTCGGCGAGCGACCCGGTGGAGGCGTTGCGTCATGAGTGACGTCATGAAACATGGGCGATGGGGCATGGATCATGGGTTGTTTGGGCCGCGCGGTAGGTCTGGCCGAGGTTGTTCCATGCTCCATGACCCATGCTCCATGGGATCGGCGGTGTGCGATGGGTGAGGCGGCGTTGTTGTTGGCGGAGGGGGTGGTGAAGCGGTACCGGTCGGGGTCGCGGGTGCTGGAGGTGCTGGCGGGGGTGGACCTGTCGGTGGGCAAGGGCGAGTGGGTGGCGGTGCTGGGGCGGTCGGGTTCGGGGAAGAGCACGCTGCTGCATTTGCTTGGGGGGTTGGATCGGCCGGACGAGGGGCGGGTGCGGTTCGGGGAGCTGGAGCTTGGGCGGCAGAGCGAGTGGCGGATCGATGGGTATCGCGGGCGGGACGTGGGGATGATCTTTCAGGCGTATCACCTGCTGCCGGAGCTGACGGCGCTGGAGAACGTGACGATCGCGGCGATGCTGGGGTGGGGGCCGGTGTGTTGGTTGCGAGGGCGGAAGGCGGCGCGGGCGCGGGCGATGGGGTTGTTGGAGACGGTGGGGTTGGCGGATCGTGCGACGCATCGGCCGAGCAAGCTCAGCGGGGGGGAGCGTCAGCGGGTGGCGATCGCGCGGGCGCTGATGAACGAGCCGGCGGTGCTGCTGGCGGACGAGCCGACGGGGAACCTGGATGCGGAGACGGGGGGCGGGGTGATGTCGGTGTTCGAGGAATTACACGCGGCGGGGCAGACGATCGTGATGGTGACGCACGACGACGCGGTGGCGGAGCGGGCGGACCGGCGGGTGGTGCTGGAGCGTGGGGTGGTGCAGGCGGAGGGGCGGCGCTAAGGGGGGAGGTGAGAAGGGTGGAGGGCGAATCGCGGAGGGGGGAGGGGTTGTGGCCGGGGGCGTGTGATGCGTTCGTACGATCTTCCTCCTTCCTCCTTCCTCCTTCCTCCTTCCGCCTTCGTTACTCTGTGTGGCTCGATGTACATCCTCAAGGTGCACAATCTGGTGAAGACGTACGCGAAGCGGCGGGTGGTCGATCGCGTGAGCTTTAACGTGTCGGAGGGGGAGATCGTGGGGCTGCTTGGGCGGAACGGGGCGGGGAAGACGACGAGCTTTCGGATGACGACGGGGATGCTGAGCCCGGAGGAGGGGGCGGTGGTGTTCGACGGGCAAGACGTGACGAAGCTGGCGATGTATCAGCGGGCGCAGTTGGGGATGGGGTATCTGTCGCAGGAGCCTTCGATCTTTCAGCGGCTGACGGTGGAGCAGAACTTGCTGGCGATTCTGGAGACGCGGGCGCTGACGCGTTCGCAGCGGCGGGCCAAGGCGGAGGAGCTGTTGGAGCAGTTCGGGCTGACGAAGATCCGTGCGCAGCAGGCGCGACTGTGCTCGGGGGGCGAGAAGCGTCGGCTGGAGATCGCGCGGGCGCTGATCACGGAGCCGAGCTTGATCCTGCTGGACGAGCCGTTCGCGGGCGTGGACCCCTTGGCGGTGGAGGGGCTGCAGGACGAGCTGCGCGGGCTGCGCGACGAGCTGGGGATCGCGATGCTGATCACGGACCACAACGTGCACCACATCCTGGCGGTGTGCGATCGGGTGTACGTGATTAGCGACGGGCAGGTGTTCGCGGAGGGGACGCCGAAGGAGATCATTAATGATGAGGCGGTGAAGCGGTCTTATCTGGGGAGCACGTTTCGGGGGGATGAGTTTGGGTGACGATGGGGGTTGGTTGGTATGTCGTTTTTGGACAGGATGGACTGGATGGGGGCCGGATTCTTAGGGGATGGGGTTTGGTGGGTGGGGAGTGAATGAGAGTGCGTGGCCGTCTCAAGATCTTGGCTTTTGTCCTTTTGATCTTGTGCATGCGGTTATCCTGTCCGAACTGAAATAGCAGGTGGCGGCGAACTCGCGGGGCGTCGGGGCGTAACGCTGGGGTTGGGGCCATGTTTTTGTGACCGCGAACGCACGGAGATTTCATGCGGGTGCTGATGATTTTGCCTGCGCTGACCGAGGCGACGAGTCCGTTTTTCCGGCCGATCAAGTACGCGTTATTTCCGCCGCTGGGGTTGGCGCAGCTGGCGGCGTACTTTGATGCGGATCGGGACGAGGTGTCGATCGTCGACGAGCACGTGATGCGGGCGGTGTGTCCGCAGGAGTACGCGGATTGGCCGCCGGAGTTGGTGGTGATTCAGGTGTACATCACGAACGCGTATCGGAGCTATGCGTTGGCGCGGGTGTTCCGGGCGATGGGTTGTCGGGTGTGCCTGGGCGGGTTGCACGTGACTTCGCTGCCGGCGGAGGCGCGGCCGCACGCGGACACGCTGTTTCTCGGCCCGGGCGAGCAGACTTTTCCGCGGTTCCTGCGTGATCTTGAGGCGGGCGTGCCGCGGCCGATGTACGACTCGCGCGACGATCTGCGGACGCTTGACGACCTGCCGATGGCGCGGCGTGACCTGATTGATCGGGATCGTTACTTCGTGCCGAACTCGCTGGTGGTGACGCGCGGGTGTCCGCATCACTGCGACTTCTGTTACAAGGATGCGTTTTTTGACGGCGGTCGGGGGTTCTACACGTTGTCGGTCGATCGGGCGTTGGCGGAGATCGATGCGCTGCCGGGGCGACACCTGTACTTCCTTGATGACCACCTGTTGGGGCATCGGCGGTTTGCGCGTGAGCTTTTTGAGGGGATGCGTGGGATGGGGCGCGTGTTCCAGGGGGCTTCGACGGTGGATGCGATCCTCAAGGGCGATTTGGTTGAGCGGGCGGTGGAGGCGGGGTTGCGGTCGGTGTTTGTGGGTTTCGAGACGCTGGACGAGGGGAACCTGCGTGCGGCGGGGAAGGTGCAGAACTTGAGGCGGGACTACGCGGAGGTGGCGCGTCGGCTGGATGACCTTGGGGTGATGATCAACGGGAGCTTTGTGTTTGGTTTGGATGGCGACGGGCCGGACGTTTTTGATCGCACTGTGGACTGGGCGGTGGGCGCGGGGCTGACGACGGCGACGTTCCACATCGCGACGCCTTACCCGGGGACGGCGTATCACCGGCGGCTGTCGGCGGCGGGGCGCATCACGACAGACGACTGGGATCGGTACGACACGCGGCACGCGGTGTTTCGGCCGGTGGGGATGACCGGAGAGACGCTGGAGGCGGGGTACTGGCGGGCGTACCGGCGGTTCTATCGGGTGGGGTCGATCGCGCGGGCGGCGTCACGGCATCGGCGTTGGGGGCAGCGGGCAAGGCACTTTGCGTATGCGACGGCGTGGAAGAAACTGGAGCCGATGTGGGACGCGGCGATCCGCCTGCGGCGGCTGCGGTGGACGCGGGAGGGGCTGGTGCGGGCGTTGGCGGGGCGGCGGCTATCGGGGTCGGCCGTGGGTGAGGCGTGGGAGGCGGGGGCGGTGCGTGGGGTGGACGGGCGGGAGGTGGTGCGGCTGCCGGTGGTGGATGAGGTGGGGGCGGAGGTTTGAGTCGCTCCCGTGTTTGACGGGAGGGGTCGGGTGCGAGCGGGATTCGCGAGGATGGGTGTTGAGGGGTGTCGCGTTCTTGAGGCGATTGGAGGGTTAGCGCCCTCGGACCTGATCGTGTTGATCCTTTCGATCATCCTGTCATCCTGTCCGAGATGAACAAGCAAGCGCCCACGAATCTGAAGGACAAGTCGCGGGGGGAGCGGTTGCAGAAGGTGTTGGCGGAGGCGGGGGTGGGGTCGCGGCGGGCGTGCGAGGCGATGATTGCCGAGGGGCGGGTGGCGGTGAACGGGGAGGTGGTGGTGGAGCTGCCGGCGTGGGTGGACGCGGCGGTGGATCGGGTGACGGTGGACGAGCGGCCGGTGCGGGGGACGGGCGGGCGGTCGAAGGGGAAGAAGAAGGCGGCGGGGCGGACGGGCGAGCGACTGGTGTATGTGATGGTGAACAAGCCGCGGCGGGTGATCTCGACGGCGGACGACCCGGAGGGGCGCAGGACGGTGCTGGACCTGGTGCCGGCGAACGTGCGCGAGCGGGTGTACCCGGTGGGTCGGCTGGACTCGGACTCGACGGGTTTGATTTTGCTGACCAACGACGGGGAGTTGGCGAACCGGCTGACGCACCCGAGGTATGGGGTGCCGAAGGCGTACCGGGTGACGATCCGCGGTCGCTTGGAGTTGGAGGACGTGCAGCGTCTGCGGGATGGGCTGCTGCTGACGGACAAGCGGACGCTGCGGTCGGACGGGCGGAGCAGCGAGACGAAGGTGGGGGTGAAGCGGGCGTCGGTGGAGTCGGTGCGGGTGCTGCGGCGGGAGCGGGATCAGCACGGCGAGGCGCGGACGGTGCTGATGGTGACGCTGCGCGAGGGGCAGAACCGCGAGGTGCGTCGGCTGATGGCGCGGCTGGGGTTCAAGGTGCGCAAGCTGCACCGCACGGCGATCGGCGGGCTTCGGCTGAGGGGCGTGGGCGTGGGGCGGAGCCGCGTGCTGACGGCGGGGGAGGTGCGGGCGTTGAAGCGTGAGGGACGGGAAGGCGGAGGGCGGAGGGCGGAGGGCGGAGGTTGATGGGCCGAGGCGTGTGTGTTGGGGCGGCGGGGTTTGCCCGGCGGAGTAAGGTGGGTGGGATGCGTGATGGGCGGCTGACGTTGATTCGGTGGGGGGCGGAGGTGTTGTGCGTGGGTTTGGTGGCGGGGTTGTATGGGCCGACGCTGGGGTACCCGTTGATTTTTGATGACGGCGTGGCGGTGGTGAAGAATGTGAGTCTGGAGCGGGTGTGGGCGTGGCCGGGCGCGTGGTTGCCACCGGGGGACACGCCGCTGTCGAGCCGGCCGGTGAGTAACTTTTCGCTGGCGTTGACGTTTGCGTTGAGCGGGCGGGAGGCGTGGGGTCATCGGCTGGGGAATGTGTTGTTGCACGCGTTGGGGGCGGTGGTGTTGCTGTTGGGGGTGGAGCGTGCGGCGCGGCTGGGCGGGGTGGGGCGGTGGTGGGCGGTGGGTGCGGCGGGCGTGGCGGCGGCGGTGTGGGCGGCGCACCCGTTGACGACGGAGGCGGTGGTGTACGTGACGCAGCGGACGGAGCTGATGGTGAGCGTGTGTGGGATGGGTGCGGTGGCGCTGCTGCTGGGGTCGGCGGGTCGGTCGCGCGGAGTGGGGCGGGCATTGCTTTCGGGGTCGGTGGTGTGTTGTGGGTTGGCGATGGGGAGCAAGGAGTTGGCGGTGGGCTTGCCGGTGGTGTTGTGGATGGCGGATCGTGGGTTGATGGCGGGGACGTGGTGGGGAGCACTGCGGGCGCGGTGGGGGTATTACGTTGGGTTGGCGTTGACGTGGGGGGTGCTGGCGGGGTCGATGGCGGCGTCGGGTCGGGGGAAGTCGGCGGGGTTTGATCTGGGGGTGAGCGCGTGGTCGTATCTGTTGACGCAGGCGGAGGTGCTGGTGCATTACGGGGTGCAGGTGGTTTGGCCGACGGACTTGCGGGTGGCGTATGACTGGCCGATCGCGGGGTCGTGGGTGGAGGTGTGGTGGCAGGGGCTGGTGGTGGCGGGGTTGCTGGTAGCGACGGGGTGGGCGGTGGTGTGGCGGAAGCGTTGGGGTTGGGCGGCGGCGTGGGTGTGGGTGTGGCTTGGGCCGACGTCGAGCGTGGTGCCGATCGTGACGGAGGTGGCGGCGGATCGGCGGATGTACCTGCCGCTGGCGTTGATCGTGGGGCTGGCGGCGGTGGGGTTGGCGGGGTGGTTGGGGCGGGGGGTTGGGGGTGGTGTGTCGTCGGTTGATGGGGTTGCGGACCCGGGGCAGCGCCCCCCGGAACTTGCTCTGCCCCGGCTTGTGTGGGTGGGGGTTGCGTTGTTGGCGGCGGGGTTGGTGGTGGCGTGTGCGGTGGGTTCGGCGGCGCGGCTGACGGTGTATTCGGATGCGGAGCTGGTGTGGCGAGACGCGATTGCGAAAGGGACGGACACGGCGGGGCGGTGGTATGCCCTGGGGCAGGTGCTGCTTGAGAAGGGCGAGCTGGTGGAGTCGGAGGCGGCGTATCGGCGGTCGCTTGAGCTGGACGGGGCGCACTGGAAGTCGATGCAGGGGATCGGGGCGGTGATGGCGGCGACGGGTCGGGGCGAGCAGCGGCTGGGC
The DNA here is from genome assembly GCA_039024495.1 of Planctomycetota bacterium. Lineage (GTDB taxonomy): Bacteria > Planctomycetota > Phycisphaerae > Phycisphaerales > Phycisphaeraceae > JBCBUE01. Next base: position 19,203 of record JBCCQE010000049.1, read on the forward strand.
TGGACGCGTCGGGCGGTGGCGGCGCGGGTCGAGCCGATCCTTGGGGCGGAGGGGGCGGCGCGGCTGGTGGCGGGTGAGTTGGATGAGGCGGCGTATCGCGCGGGCGTCGAGGTGGTGGCGACGTACCCGAGCGTGCTGACGGCGGACACGGTTTCGCACTTGGGCGGGTACTGGGTGGAGGCGGGGCGGTTGGAGCGGGGGCTTTGGACGTTGGAGCGTGCGGCGGCGGTGGACGCGGCGTCGGCGGATGTGTGGTCGGCGCTGGGGGGGGCGCTGCTACGGGCGGGGCGGGCGGAGGCGGCGATCGAGGCGCTGGGGCGGGCCGAGGGGCTGGGGGGGCTGGACGCGCGGGGGACGGCGTCGATGGGGCTGGCGATGCTGGAGGCTGGGCGGGCCGGTGAGGCGGAGGGGTGGCTGCGGCGGGCGGTGTCGATGGAGGCGCGGCTGGGGGTGGGGTGGCGGGGGCTTTCGGCGGCGCTTCGTCGGCAGGGGCGGTTGGGCGAGGCGATCGATGCGGCCGAGCGCGGGGTGGAGGTGGAGCCGATGTCGGCGGCGTCGTGGAACGGGCTGGGGATCGCGCTGGCAACGGGCGGGCGGCTGGCGGACGCGGAGGCGGCGTGGCGTCGGGCGGTGGAGCTGGAGCCGGGCCACCCCGGGGCGACGGCGAACCTGCGGCGGCTGATGGAGCGGCGGTGAGTCGGGGTTAGTGCAGGGACAGCGCGTTGTAGGAGCGAACGAACGCGGCGAAGACGCCGCCCATGGCGCCGAGGAGGAGGTGGCCGGGCTCGAAGGCGAAGCTGTGGGTGGCGGCGAGGTGGGCGACGGTGGTGACGAGGGCGGCGACGATGCCGAGCCCGACGCCCATGGCGACGCCGGTGGCGAGGTAGCCGGCGAGGGAGACGAGTCGGTCGTGCTCGACGAGCCAGAGCGCGGCGTAGCAGCACATGGCCGACCATGGGATGACGACGAGCATGTGGCCGAGCCAGGGGAGCGGGCCGCCGAGGAGGTTGCCCGAGAAGAAGATGAGGGGCAGGCCGGAGACGCCGACGATGGCGAGGGTGACGAGCAGGGCGACGCGGATGGATTTGTCCTGGCGTCGCAGCTCGGTGGAGACTTCGCCCTTGGCGTAGTAAGTGGTGGGGCGTTCGGGGTCGAACCAGGCGCCGCACTCGGGGCATCGGGGTTCGTGGAGGCCGCGGAGGCTGTAGCCGCACGTGAGGCAGAAGCGTTCGAGCTCGGCGAAGATCGGGCCGTCGCGGAGCAGGGGTTCGGTGCGCGTGGGGCGTGTGGGGAGGGTGCCCTTGGGGAGTGGCTTGCCGCCGGCGACGCCTGGGGTGAAGCCGGCTTCATCGCGGGCGGCGGGCTCGTCGTCGGGGTGGGGTTGGGCGAGGTCGTAGGCGGGGTCGGAGGCCTGGGCGATCTCGGGGGCGGGGGTGGCGGTGGCGTTGTCGGGCGTGTGGTGCGCGTCGGGATCGGACGGGTCGGCGAGGTCGAAGGTGTCGGCGTTTGTTGCGGGTGGGTCGGATGCGACCGGGGTGGAGCTGAGGAGTTCGACTTCGGGGAGATCGTTGGCGGGTTGGTCGGCGGGTTCGTCGGCGAGGTCGATGGGGTCGGGGGCGGCTGGGCTGCTGGGGAGGGCGTCGGGGCTGTCGGGGTTGGGGCGATCGCTGTGCGCCGGGTTGGGCGTGCGGTCGCCTTCGTCGAGCTCGTAGATGTCGCGCGGCTCGCTCACGGGAGAACCCTACGATTCGACGGGGCGGTGGGGCAAGGTTGGGGCTGGGATACCCGCGACTTCGCTTTGCTCAGTCACGGCGTGGGGGGGTATTCGGGCTAGCCGACGACGAGGTTGACGAGGCGGCCGGGGACGACGATGGCTTTGCGGAGGGTTTTGTCGCCGATGGCGGCGGCGATCTGCGGGTCGGCCTGGGCGGCGGCTTCGATGTCGGGTTGGGCGGCGTCGGCGGGGACTTGGATGCGGCCGCGGACCTTGCCGTTGACCTGGACGGGCAGCTCGATGGTGTCTTCGACGAGGTGCTTGTCGTCGTGCTCGGGCCAGTCGGCGACGAGGGCGGAGCCCTCCATGCCCAGGCGGAACCACAGCTCCTCGGCGAGGTGCGGCGTGAGCGGGCAGAGCATGCGGACGAAGGCCTCGGCCAGCGTGCGGGGCAGGCGGTCGACGGCGACGAGCGCGTTGTTCATCTCGATGAGCTTGGCGATCGCGACGTTGAAGCTCATCGCGGCCATCGCTTCGGTGACGGCCTTGATGGTCTTGTGCAGCAGCTTGAGCTGGTCGTCGGTGGGCTCGGCGTCGTCGACGAGCAGGGCGTCGGATTCGTCGTCGACGAAGTTACGCCAGACGCGTTGGAGGAAGCGGTGGACGCCGACGATGTCTTGCGGGTTCCACGGCTTGGACTGGTCGAGCGGGCCCATGTACATCTCGTACAGCCGGAGCGTGTCGGCGCCGTACTGCTCGCAGATGTCGTCGGGGGCGACGGCATTCTTGAGGGACTTGCCCATCTTTCCGTAGCGCTCGGCGACGGGCTCGCCGTTGTAGGTGAAGGAGGCGTTCTTGGTGCCTTGGGCTTCGTAGGCGGGCTTGCCGTCGGTGGTGGTGACTTCGGTGGCGGGGACGCGAACGCCGCGCTGGTCTTCGTAGTAATAGGCCTGGATGTAGCCCTGGTTGAAGAGGGTGCCGAAGGGCTCTGGGGTGGAGACGTGGCAGAGGTCGAAGAGGACTTTGTGCCAGAAGCGTGCGTAGAGCAGGTGGAGCACGGCGTGCTCGACGCCGCCGACGTAGAGGTCGACGCCGCTGCGTGGCTCGCTGCCCTGCATCCAGTAGTGCTCGGCGTCTTCGCTGACGAAGCGGTCGTCGTTGTGCGGGTCGAGGTAGCGGAGGTAGTACCAGCAGGAGCCCGCCCACTGGGGCATGGTGTTGAGCTCGCGCGCGAAGCGTCGGCCTTGGTGCTCGACGATGCGCCAGTCTTCGGGGGCGCGGCCGAGGGGGGGGCGGGGCGGGGCGTCGGGGACTTCAAGCCCGAGCCCCTCGAAGACCCCGA
>JBCCQE010000050.1:0-22149 GCA_039024495.1 Planctomycetota bacterium
GCGTCGCCCGAACCCCCACCCCTCCCCCCACCCCCCCCTCGGCCCCGGCGTCTAACTCCACCCCCACCCCCGCCCAACCGCGGGATTCGGAGGACAGCCCCATGAAGAACATCGAACTGCTGCTCATCGAGAACGTGCCCAACCTCGGCATCGTCGGAGACGTCGTCAAGGTCCGCTCCGGCTACGCCCGCAACTACCTGCTGCCCATGGGCATGGCCGAGGCCCCCAGCGACGACCGCATCGCCGCCCTCGCCGACCGCCGCAAGCAGGTCGAGGCCGAGATGGCCGAGCTCCGCGCCAAGCAGGAGAAGCTCATCGGCGACCTGGCCGAGTACGAGCTCACCATCGAGCGCTCGCACAACGACCAGGGCATCCTCTACGGCGGCGTCTCCCAGCACGACATCGCCGAGGCGATGCGCGAGCAGGGCCACGACGTCGAAGACCGCTTTATCCGCATCGGCGAGCAGATCAAGCGCCTGGACACGTACTTCATCCCGGTCGTGATCGACAAGGAGCTCAAGGCCGAGATCAAGCTCTGGGTCGTCTCCGACAAGCCCGCCGAAGAACTCGAAGCCGAAGCCGCCGAGGGCGAGAAGGCCGAGGGGCAAGACGACAAACCCCGCGAGCGCGACTTCTTCGTCCCCAAAGAAGCCTCCGCAGCGGTCTGAGCCGGCCACGCCCCACGCGGCACAAACCCCGCGTAGCCGGCGGCCCGAAGGGCCCCGTGGTTGCGTCGTCAATGTCGCGAGGTCCTTAGATCGAGCCCGATGCCGCACAAGCGACGTTGGTCCGATCTTGCATGGATTAACTAATCCCCGAAGTATTCCGCCGCGCTTGTGGCGGTCTCGTGCACGCGTACCAGCTTGAGCATCGGCAGGTCGCCGATCAGTCGGTCGTAGAACCACTTCGCGAGGTTCTCGGCGGTCGGGACTTCCAAGCCCTCGATGTCGTTGAGGTAGTGATGGTCGAGCCGATCGATTAGCGGCTTGGCGGCGCGCTTGATCTCGCCGAAATCGACGAGGTAGCCCTTGGCGGGGTCGACCTCGCCTTCGAGGACGATGTCGACCTTGAACGAGTGGCCGTGCAGGCCGCGGCACTTGTGGCCTTCGGGAAACGTGAGCAGCCGGTGGGCCGCGTCGAACTCGAGCGTCTTGGTCAGAACGGTACGCATCGGGGCAGCGTAGCGTGATCGCCACGGGACGCTACGGCGTGGCTGGACAAGGTTGAGGGTTGCCTCGGCCAGGCGATCGGCGTGGCCTGGCCCTGCGGCGTCGATGTGCCTTAAACCCCCCGGGCCATCGGGTCCCAAAGCAGCTTGTGAAGCTGCGTCTGGAAGCGGACGCCTTCGAGGCGGTCGGCGAGGACCCACTCGGCCAGGTCGGTCGGGCTCAGGCCCGGCACGCCGGCGACCTCGTTCCCGGCGGGCATCGCGGCGGCGGCGCTGAGCAGCACGGCCGCGCACCGATCGACCAGCCGGTGCTCTTCGATGACGCCCTTGGCCCAGTCGTAGTCCGCCCGGTCGCAGCAGACGAACTTCACCTCGTCACGCTTATTGAGACGCTCGACGTTCTGCCAGTCGTTGCGGTCGGCCTCGCCGGACCCGGGCGTCTTGAGGTCCATGATGCGGATCACCCGCGGGTCGCACGCGCCGATGTTGCAGGCGCCGGACGTCTCGATCATCACCATCTTGCCGGCGTCGCACAGCCGGGCCATCAGCGCGTGCACACCCTTCTGCAGCAACGGCTCGCCGCCGGTGATCTGCCACAGCGCGCAGTCGCCGCCGAGGCGCTGGCCCTCGGCCACGATCGCGTCGAGGCTCATCGGCCCGCCCTCGTGGAAGGCGTACGCCGTGTCGCAATACGCGCACCGCAGGTGGCACCCCCGCAGCCGCACGAACACGCACGGCAGCCCCGCCCGTGTGCCCTCGCCCTGCACGCTGTAGAAAATCTCGTTGATCTTCAGGGAGGCCGACCCGCTCACGACTCGACCGGCTCGGCGAGCGCCGCCAACAGCTCGGCGACGCTGCGGCCGTCGGCGGGGTGAGCGGTGTCGGGGGCGATCTCGGCCAACGGCTCGAGCACGAACGACCGCTCGGCCATCCGCGGGTGCGGCACCACCAGCCCGGCTTCGTCGATCACCTCGTTGCCGTAGAGCAACACGTCGATGTCGAGCGTCCGCGGGCCCCACCGCTCGCGCAGGTGCAGCGGCTCGCGCCCGCTCTCAAGCTCGATCAACTGAACCGCGGCAAGCAGTTCGCGAGCTGTCAGGTCCGTGTCCACCCCCACCGCGGCGTTCAGGTACGGCCCCTGCCCCGCAGGACCGCCCACCGGGGCCGACTCGATGAAGCCGCTCAAGGCAACAACCGTCGTCGCCGGCAGCGCGCGAAGCGATTCCACACCCCGGGCGAGCAAGCCCGCTCGATCCCCCACATTCGATCCCATAGAGAGCCACGCGCGTGTCACTACGGCAATATAAGCCACCTCATCCGGCCCGTCCGGAATCAGGGCCGTATCCCGCCGGTTGCGCATATCATGTTCAGCTTGCCCGACGCCGACACCATCACGAAGCCGTCGCCGCCCACGGCCGAACGCCCCGCGGCCGACACGCCGTACGACCCCGCCACGGTCGACCTCGACGCCGTCAACGCCCGCCTGGCCGACGCCCCCGCCGACGCCGTCGTCGCCTGGGTCGCCGACCACTTCGGCGACCGGGCGATCCTCTCCACCAGCTTCGGCGCGCAGTCGGCCGTGATGATCGAACTGGTCACCCGCCACATGCCCGACATCCCGGTCGTCTTCATCGACACCGGCTTCCACTTCCCCGAGACCTACAGGTTCGCCGACCAGCTCACCCAGCGGTTCAACCTCAACCTCAAGGTCTACACCCCGGCCATCTCGTCGGCGTGGATGATCCAACGCCACGGCAAGCTGTGGGAACGCGAGACCCGCGAGGCCCTCCAGGAATACGACAACCTCCACAAGGTCGAACCGATGCAGCGCGCGCTCGACGACCTCAAGCCCGCCGTCTGGTTCGCCGGCCTGCGTGCCGACCAGACGCAGCACCGCGCCGCGCTCGGCCGCATCGATCGCCAGGGCGGCGTCCTCAAAGCCCACCCGATCCTCCCCTGGTCCCGCCGCGACGTAGGCGTGTACATGGTCGAGAAGCAGCTCCCCTACCACCCGCTGGTCGAGCAGGGCTACGCCTCGATCGGCGACTGGCACTCGACGTTTAAGGTCGGCGAGGCCGACGACGAACGCGCCGGCCGCTTCCAAGGCCTCAAAGAAGAGTGCGGCATCCACATGCCCGAGACGCCCGAGGAAGATCAGTCGCGTATGTCGGCGGACTTGTGATCGCGCGATGCGTGGCGAGCTAGCTCGTTACCGACATGGATGATTCGGGTGCCACACCTCGCCGCAGGCGATGTGTGCTGACGAAGTGATCGCACCCAACAACACACATCGTGCTGCGCACGAGGTGTGGCACCCAGACCCAAACGCTCAATTACCGCACGATCTCCACCGTGCTGTGCGTCTCGGCGAGCATGTCATACACCAGCGCCACGTCCTGATCGCGCAGGCGGATGCAGCCCATCGACGCCTGGCTGCCGATCGACTCGGGCTCGATCGTGCCGTGGATGCCGTAGCCCTTGAGGTTCTCGGTCTGAGGCGACGTCCCGCGCAGCGCGATCCAGAACTCGCCGATCGGATTCATCGGGTCGTCCGGCTCGTAGTACTTGCCCGTCCGCGGGTCGGCCCAGCCGGGGTTGACGACCTTGCGCCCCTTCTCGACGACGAACGACCCCAGCGGCGTCGAGTCGTACTCGCCCAGCCCGACGGGGAACGAGCAGATGTAGACCGGCCCGCCGTCGTCGCCGTGGACGTAGACATCCATGCGGTAGTCGTCCTTCGTCACCACGGCGTGGAACGGCCCCTTGATGAACTTGATCCGCTGGCCGACGTGCAGCCGCGACGGGTTGACGTCGTTGATCCGCGTCACGAAGCGGTACGGCACGCGGTACGGCGGCGCGAGGCGGGCGAGCATGTCGCCGGACTGGATCGTGTGGTACTCGGCCACGGTGTCGCCGGGCATCACCTCGTTGGAGAAGACGAGCCTCTGATTGATCGACGTGAGCGTGTCGCGAACGGTCGCGGCGTCGACCGACGGCAGCGTCCGGTCGCCGAACAGCAGGGCCGAGAGCACGCGTCGGCCCTCGACGAGCCGCCCCTCGGCGACGAGCGCCATCCCACGATCGAGCTCGGGGATCGACGCGGGCGCAACGGCGACGCCGTAGGCCGGGCGGGCGGTGCGCTGGTTGACCGGCCGAGGATCGCCGGCCGGCGGAGGCAGGCGAACGGGCTGGGCCACGGGGTCAGTCGAGCTTGATGCAGTCGCGGAAGAGCCGGCCGGCGCGGCGGGGGCGTTGGCCAGGGTCGCCCGATCTTGGCGAGGCGGCAGCGGCGGGGGCTGCTCGGCGGAGGTCGTGGCCGGGGTCGTCGCAGGCGCGGTGGACCGGAACTGAACGACCCGCGGGTCCGCGGCCGGCAGCGAGGCGGTCAGATCGGCCGGGTCGGCGGCGGCCACGGGCGCGGCATTGGCGGCCTCATCGGACGACCCGCCGCTGCTGGCGAGGTAGTAGACCCCGGCGATCACGACGCCCAGGAACCCCAGCAGGGCCCAGGGCCACCGCGGGCTGCGTCGCTTGCGGGACATGTATTGCCGCGAGAGCGCGGCCCGGGGGGTCTGAGAGTTCAGGGTCATCGAGGCTGTTCCAACAACGCTGCCAAGGGAACCAATCGATCAGACGGCCGGGCCGCCGGATGGGTTCGATTATCGGCGAATCGTTGGCAAATCAGCCAGCATTGCCTACGCGCCGCTTCGGAACTGGGCGGCGGCCTCGCGGAGCTTGGCGTCGCGCTCGGTCACCACCGCGTCGGCCTCGCCGCCCAAGCCGTGCGTGTCCGCCACCTTGAAGCTCCCGACCAGGCTCAGCAAACGCTCGGCCTTCGTCGACAGGCTCGCCGCCGCAGAAGCCGCCTGCTGCGTGCCCTCGCTGGTCTGGCGCGTCACCGCCGCGATCGACTCCACGTTCCGGCCGACCTCTTCGCTCGCCGCCGACTGCTCTTCGGCCGCCGCCGCGATCGCCTGAATCATCGACGCCACCTCACGCGCGCCGCTGACGATCTCGTCCAGGCTCTGGCCCGCCTGGTTCGCCTGCGCCACGCCCTGCTCAACCTGCTCGGTCCCCGCGGACATCCGAGTCACCGCCTCGTCCGTCTCGCGCTGGATCGCCTCGATCGAGCCGGCGATCTCTTCGGTCGCACGCGTCGTCCGGTCCGCAAGCTTGCGCACCTCGTCCGCCACCACCGCGAACCCGCGACCGTGCTCGCCCGCGCGGGCCGCCTCGATCGCCGCGTTCAACGCCAGCAGGTTCGTCTGGTCCGCGATGTCGTTGATCACCGTGATCACCTCGCCGATCTCCGCGCCACGCTTGCCAAGCTCGCGCACCGAAGACGCCGAAGCGGACACCGCCTCGTTGATCGACTCCATCCCGCTCACCGTCTGGCGAACCACCTCGCCGCCCTCGGTCGCCACCTCGCCCGAACGCTGTGCGTTCGTCGAAGCGTCCGCCGACTTGCGTGCCACCTCGATCACCGACTGGCTCATCTCTTCAACTGCAGAGCTGATCTGATTCACCTGGTCCGACTGCTCGGACATGCCGCCCGCGATCTCCTCGGAGCTCGCCGCGATCTCCGTCGCCGCAGCCGCAACGTCGCGGCTCGTGGAAGCAACCTCGGCGACCACGTCGTGCACCTTCTTCACGAAACCGTTGAAATACTTGCCGACCTGACCGATCTCGTCGTCGGAGTTGATCTCGATCCGCTGCGTGAGGTCGCCCTCGCCCTCGGAGATGTCGCGGAGGCGAGCGATCAGATTGGCAACGGGCTTGCCGAAGATCATGCGCAGGATCAGCACGAAAGCCAGCGCTCCGCCAACGACCAGCGGGACGGTCCACATCAGCCCGCTGGTGATGAAGCCGGCCACCTGCGCGTCGGTCACGTCGCGCGGCATGACCAGGTGATACGTCCCGTGCATCTTGCCGACCGACCAGTTCTCCATCGGGTAGCCCACGATGTCTAAGCCATCGCCGGTCGGGCTGGTCGCCGGGTCGCCGTGGCACATCAAGCAGTCCTGCGACAGCCGGATCGCCCGCATGTAGTGCAGCGTGTTGGTCTCGTGATCGACGCGCGAAAGGATCTCTTCGCCGCCCGACTCGACCTGGCGGGTGAGATCGGACAGCAGCTCGTGCTCGAAGGTGCCGGCGGCCGGTTCGTTGTCCGGGTTACGCGCCTCGAACGAGGTGATGTGAAACTCGATGTTCTCGCGCTCGGCGGCCTCGGCCGCGGCCATCCAGCCGGCGACCACCGGGATCGTCTTGAAGATCTTGGCTTCCGTGACCGGCCGGCCAGCGTCGCGGATCTCTTTCAGCTCGGCGAGCAGCGCGTCGCGATCGAAGGCGCTGTCCGCGTTGATCTTGCCGACGTGGTTCTTGGTCTCATCGGCCAGAGCAGAGAACGCCGCAGCCTTCTCGACCATCGCCTGCTCGGCGCTGACCCGGAACTTGCTCACAAACACCGCGTAGTTCACCGCCACGATCGTGACGAGCACCACCATCGACACCGCGATCACGCGGACAGTGAGCGATAAGGAGTTCCAGGTCTTGAGCATGTCAGATTCGCTTTCGTGTTCGGCTCAGATCACCGCGGCCCACACGGCCGGCAGACCCACCCGTCATCGACCCACGGAAGGATCGAATCCAGCATGTCGCTGACATAAATTGCCGTCCAGAAACACTTTGCGTGAACGTTTTGAATGATTCGAGATCGTCCAAATGCAGAAAGCAACGCAGCTACACTCCTCACCGTGAACGATCTATGGAGTGATCGCCGCGCCGAGCGTTTGGCCGCCGCCGAGCCTTTGGCCTTCCGGATGAGGCCGCGCACGCTCGATGAGTTCGCCGGCCAGCGCCACATCCTCGGCCCCGGCACCCTGCTCCGCCGCGCCCTCGAGGCCGACCGCATCACCTCGCTGCTCTTCTACGGCCCGCCCGGCACGGGCAAAACCACCCTCGCCGAGCTCATCGCCGCGCACACCAAACGCCGTTTCGAGCGAGCCAACGCCGCCGCCGTCGGCGTCCGCGAGGTGCGCGACGTCATCGCCCGCGCCACCGACGCCCTCTCCACCGACGGCCAACGCACCATCTTCTTCCTCGACGAGATCCACCGCTTCAGCCGCGCCCAACAAGACGTCCTGCTCGGCGACGTCGAACGCGGCGTCCTCACCCTCATCGGAGCGACCACCGAAAATCCCTTCTTCTCGGTCAACCCCGCCCTCGTCTCGCGCTCGCAGGTCTTCCGCTTCGAGCCCCTCGACGAACAAGACATCGTCGACGTGCTGCGTCGCGCCATCGACGACGCCGACCGCGGGCTCGGCAAAATCGACCTCGCCGCCACCGACGACGCCCTCGGCCTGCTCGCCACCACCTGCGACGGCGACGCCCGCCGCGCCCTCACCGCGCTCGAGATCGCCGCCCTCAGCCAGACCCCCGACGACGCCGGCAAGATCACCATCGACCGACACGCCGCCGAGCAATCCATCCAACGCAAAGCCCCCGTCTACGGCCGCGACGGCGACCAGCACTACGACGTCATCTCCGCCTTCATCAAGTCCGTCCGCGGGTCCGACCCCGACGCCGCGATCTACTGGCTCGCCCGCATGCTCGACGCCGGCGAGGACCCGCTGTTCATCGCGCGACGCATCGCCATCCTCGCCTCCGAAGACATCGGCAACGCCGACCCCCGCGCCCTCTCCATCGCCGCCGCCGCCTACGACATCACCCACCGCATCGGCCTGCCCGAGTGCCGCATCACCCTCGCCCAGGCCACGACCTACCTCGCCTCCGCCCCTAAGTCCAACGCCAGCTACGCCGCCATCAACGCCGCGATGGACGACGTCAAACACGAACGCACCATCCCCGTGCCCGTCCAGCTCATGTCCGCCTCACGCACCGAGAAAGAACGCACCGGCCACGGCACCGGCTACCAATACGCCCACAACGCCGAAGGCGGCGTCTCGCAAGAAACCTACCTCGGCGTCGACAAGACCTACTACACCCCCACCGACCGCGGCTACGAACAACGCATCGCCGACTACCTCACCTGGGCGAAATCGCTGCGCGCCCCGGCGAATGAAGACCACCGCGAAGGGCGCGGAGACGCGGAGACGCGGAGAGACAACTGAGATCGGCATAAGGCCAAACGCCCGCCTTAACAGGACCAAAGACTCACCCCTTCCTCCGCGCCTTCGCGCCTCCGCGCCCTCCGCGATTCCCTCCCCCACCACCTCCACGCCCCCCACTCGACTTCCCCCCCACCCCAATCGGCTCGCGCTTCGGCACGCCCGGCTGCCGCGGATACCCCTTCGGCGTCGCCGCCGCCTTCGTCACCCACACCACCACCAGGTCGTTCTCAAACCCTTCCGGGTAAGCGTCGTACACCGCCACCTCCCCGCCGCCCAACGCCTCGATCGCGTCCCCCGCCTCGGCCAGCTCGCCCTCCGCCTTCGGCCCCTTCATCGCCAGCACCGCCCCGCCCACGCGCACCAGCGGCAGCGTGTACTCCAGCACCTCGGCCATCGGCCCCACCCCACGACACACCGCCACGTCGTACGCCTCGCGATGCCCCGCCTCGTGCCCCATCGTCTCCGCCCGCCCCTGCACCGCCTCCGCGTTCTCCACGCCGAGCGAATCGATAAACCCGCGCACCGCATCGACCTTCTTCCCCGTCGCGTCCGTCATCGTCACCGACCACCCCGGCCGCGCGATCGCCATCGGCAACCCCGGCAGCCCGCCGCCCGTCCCCACATCAATCACCCGCAGCCCGCCGTCCTCCGCCTCATCCAAAAACGGTATCACCGTCAGCGAATCCACAATCAACCGCGACCACGCCGCCTCCCACTCACGCACCGCCGTCAGATTCACCCGCTGATTCACATCAAGCAGCAGATCGAGATACCGCGACAAGCGATCGACCACTGACTCATCGAGATCAATACCAAGACGCGCAATGGAATCGTTCATCGAATTGGCTCGCGCGGAGGCTCAGAGACGCGGAGATCGTCGGCCCGATGCACAAGCCGCACGAGGCCGTCCTTGATCAAGACCGAAAGGCCCACCGACAGGCGGGTCAGCTTTAGATAAGTCAGCACCTGCTTGTGGTGCACCGGCTGAAGTGACTCTACAGACTTCAGTTCGACGAGCACCCGACCCGCCACAATCAAGTCCACTCGATAGGCATCCTCGATATGAAGATCGCCGTAGCGGACCGGGATTGGAACCTCCGCATCAACCCGCAGCCCGCGCTGCCGCAACTCATAGCACAAGCACCGCTGATAGACCGACTCCAAAAGTCCGGGCCCCAACGCACGATGCACCGCAATCGCAGCATCCACCACCACCCCGCTCACGTCATTCACGTCTGACATATCTTCCTCCGCGCCTCTGCGTCTCCGCGCGAGACAACCAACCTACTGAAAGATCGCATCCGCGTGATCAAACTCGAAGCTCGGCCGCGCCATCGGCTTCGGCCGCGCCGCGCCGAAGCTCAACGCCAGACCCACCATCACGAAGCTCACCACCAGGCTCGACCCGCCATAGCTCACGAACGGCAGCGTGATCCCCGTGATCGGAAGCAGCCCCACGTGCATCCCCACGTTGATCGACGCCTGCGTGAACGTCAGCGCCGCAAACCCCACGCACGCCAGCCGCGCAAACGGGTCCTTTGATCGAATCGCCACCAGCAGCAGCCCGCCGACGAACACGCCGTACAACCCCAGCACCGCCCACGACCCAAGCAACCCCCACCGGTTCACCACCACCGCGAACACCATGTCGTTGTGATCGTGCGGCAGGTAGTTGTAGCGCACCAACACCGACGCCCGCTCCGCCCCGTTGCCCGCCACGCCGCCGGCGCCGATCAGCGTCATCGCCGTGTCTTGCTGAAAGCCCTCGTCGTTCACGCTCGACGTGTCTCCCGACGCCAGGCTCACCATCGACACGATCCGCGCCTGCTGGTGCGGCCGCAGCACCTGCAACTCCGGCGGCGCAAACAGGCAGATCGCCACCACGATCGCCACCGCCCCGACGCCCAGCCCCAGCAGCGAAAAGATGTGCCACAGCCGCGCCCCCGCCGCCACCAGCATCGCAAACAGCGTCGGCCCAAACAGAAGCGCCGACCCCAGGTCCGGCTGCTTCAAGATCAAACCCACCGGCACGAGCATGATCGCAAACGGGATCAGCAGCCCCCAAAGCGTGCGATAGCTGTCGCGATACCGCAGGTACCACGCCACGCTCAGCACGAACGCCAGCTTGGCCGCCTCGGCCGGCTGCACCCGCATCACCGGCGTCGCGATCCACGACGTCGCACCATTAATCCGAGGCACGAACGGCGCCCCCGGGATCAACAGATACACCAGCAAAATCAACACCCCCAGCGCCGCCGGCCAGCTCAGCCAGCCCACCACCTTGGGGTGCGGCAACGCCGACAACACCATCGCCACCACCGCGACCGGCACCCACCGCTGCCACTGGATCGCCGCGTAGCCCGGCTCGACCGTGCGGATCGCCTCCACGCCAATCAACGTCAGCAGCCCCGCCGCCAGCGCCGCGTACCACGCCGCGTTCGGCCGCAGCAACGCAAACAACCGCTGCCACACCTCGGCCATCACAGGTACCCCTCCTGCTGCAGCAGCGCGATCACCTGGTTCGCGATCGGCCCCGCCACCTGACCGCCGCTCCCCGCGTACTCCACCACCACCGCCACCACGTGCGTCGGCCGCGCCGCGTCCTGCGGCCGAGCCAGCGCAATCACCCACGCATGATCGCCCGATCGCACCACCTCGCCGTACTCGGCCGGGAAGCCGTCCTCGTCGTACGCCACGATCTCGCGCATCGGCGCGGCCTCGGCCGTGCCCGACTTGGCCATCACCTCCACGCCCTCGACCGTGAAGATCGGCTCGCGGTTCAATAGCGACAGGTGGTGCGTCGTGCCGAGGTTGTCGTTCGCCGACATCGACATGCCCTCGAGTGTTGCATCGATCGCCCGGCTCGGCACGCCCAGGTCGACCGGCGGCGGCCGCAAACTCCCTCGGCTCCCCTCCGCCTCGCGGATCAACACCGCATCCCGATACACCCCGCCCCGCGCCAACGCCGCGAACGCGTTCGCCGCCTGCACCGGCGTCCACTCCACGCCCGACTCGCCGATCGACAGATACTCCCACCCGCCCTGCGGCAGGGTCAGCAGCCCCGCCCGCTCGTCGCCGATGCCCAGCCCCGTCGGCCGACCCACGCCGAAACGCCGATACCACTCCACCAACCGCTCGCGCCCCATCCGCTGAGCCATGATCCCGAAATAAACGTTGCTCGATCGACCCAGCGAATACACCACGTCACGCTGGCCGAACGTGGTCAGCGTGCGCTTGTAAATCCAATCGCGAAAGATCTCGCCCTTGCCCTCCCACAGATACCCGCGTGAAAGATCAACCAACTCATTCGGTGCCACCCGCCCGTCCGCCATCGCCGCCACCGCCACCAAAGGCTTGATCGTCGACCCCGGCTCGTACGCCTGACGGATCGCGCGATTGCGATACGGCGCGTCCAGGTGGTTGTCGAACACCAGCGACGGCGCCTCACGCATCAGCCGCATCGGCATGCCCGGCACGCTCACCGCCGCAAGCAGCTCGCCCGACGCCACGTCCATCACCACCACGCTGCCGTTCAGCGGCTGCCCGACCTCCGCCGCGCGCTCGGCCTCGCTCTCCCACGGCCGATGCCAGCCGTACACCCGCATCAGCCCGCCGATCCGCTCGCCGCCCTCGGCCGCACGCCCGCCCTCGATCATCGCCCGAAGCCGCGCCTGCAACCGGATGTCCAGCGTCAGCCGCACGTCCCGCCCGGGGATCGGCGGCGGCTCGATCACCCGCTCGCCCGTGTCCAGCCGGATCCGCTCGGCCCCCCGCGTCCCGCGCAGCCGATGCTCCGCCGCACGCTCCACGCCGAACGCGCCGATCGTGTCGCCCGTCATGTACCCGCCGTGATCGATGAACCGCCGCCCGTCCGAAGTCGTCGCGCGGATCGGCCGCACCTCGACATCCTCGGCCCACACCGACCGCAGCGTCCCCAGCCAGTGCACGCCCACACCCTCGACCACCACATCGACCGGCGCTTCGGCGCGCGCCTCGCTCGGCCAGCCCGATCGATCCAGCCGAACCGTCAGCGTCTCGAACGGCCGCACCCGCACGCTCGGCCGCGACAGCTCCACCGCCTCCCACACCGCCAGCGGCGACGCCTCGCTCGATTCGTCTGACTCGCCCGCCGCCTCCGCCTCCATCGTCGCCCGCTGCGCCTCGGCGATAAACGCCTGCAGCACCGCTCGGCTCGACTCATCTAAGTCGTCCAGCACTTCGTGCGACCAGCGCTCCTCCATCACCGGCTCGACCGCGTCCGACCACGCGACAGGCTCCTCGCTCAGCTCCGCCAGCCGCCGCCGCCGCCGATCCGCGTGCGTCGTCGCGATCCCCGACACCCGCTCCACCACCTCCGCCAGCCGCGCGTCCAACGCCTCGCGCTCCACGCCGCCCACCTCCGACAGCGTCGTCCAAAGATTCTCGACCTGCAGGTCGTACCGCTCCTGCAACTCGCCCACCCACAGCTCGCGCTCGAACCGGTCGGCCGACAGCCACCGCTGCCGATCCGTCCGCTGCGCCTCGATCAGCGCCCGCCGGTACGGCCACTCGCCGCTGATCACGTCGTAGTCCACCGCCACCGCCCAGCCCGGCACGTCCTCGGCCAGCACCCGGCCGTGCCGATCCAGCACCCGCCCGCGCTTCGTCGGGATCAGCCGCTGACTCACCAGCACGTCGGCCGCGCGGTCCAGCCGCTCGCGGTGCGCCGCGCCCAGCGTGAGCTGCGCCGTCGCCAACCCCAGCACCACCAGCCCGGCCGCCATCGCCGCCGCCAGCAGCGTCAGCCGCCGCTGGAACATGCTGGGCATCGCGTTGCGTATCGACTTTCGCATCCTGCGTCGCTCACCGATCCTTGGCGTGCACGCCGACGCCGATCGCGGCAGCCGGCCCGGCCGACCGCGCAACCACCGCTCGTCCGACCACCCCTCATGCTATCGGTCAGCCCCGCCCCCGCCGATCAACCGCCGCTCAGCTCGACATCGCCAGCACCGCCCGGGCCCGGCGGGCCTTGCGCTCGCGCGTGGCGATCGCCGCGTCCCCCGCGACGGCCGCCGTGGCCTCCTCGGCCAGCACCTTCGACGCCGCCTCGCGGTCCAGCGCGCCCGGCTCCGACGCCTCGTCGGCCAGCACCGTCACCGCCCCCGCCTTGACCTGAACGAACCCGCCGCCCACGAAAAACCGCTGCTCAGCCCCATCCGCGGCCGTGATCCGCAGCTCGCCGTAACCCAGCTCGGCCAACAGCGGCGCCCGCCCGGGCGCAACGCCCATCGACCCGTCGTGGGCCGGGATCGCGACGTACGAAACGTCCCCATCAAACAGCGTCGTCTCGGGCGTCACCAGCGTGCAGGTCAGCGTGTCGGGCATGGGGTCTCCTTGGGCGGGCAGTTTAGCGACTGGGCCCACCCATGAAAAAAGCCGGGGCCCTTGCGAGCCCCGGCCGACGTGGCCTCCTCCCCAGTACCACGCTTGAAGTTGAAGCCGGCTTACTGGCCGGTCGGCGAGCCGATGGAGGCGAGGATCACGGCGCGGGCCGCCTGCCGGTGGGCGTCGCCGTACGCGCCCTCTTCGCGCACCTGGTTGGCGAGCTTGAACAGCTTGGCGTACACCAGCTCGTCGTCGATCTTGGTGGCGACGTGCGTCGGGCCGGGCTGCTCGCCGATCACCTCAAGCCACATCGCGCGGACGTCGTTCCAGTAGGCCTTGGTGTCTTCCCAATAGGCGTAGCCGGCGGAGAAGTCGTGGCCGTCCACGCGGTCGTACACGTTCAAGCCGGACTCGTGCGCGATCACCTGCAATGGGTTGCCGGCCTCATCGAGCACGAGCTTCTGGTTGTCCTGCTCGTGCACCCAGCCGGTCGGCGTGATGGTGTGGCGGTTGCGGGCGACCATCACGTGGTAGTCGCTGCGCTTGGTGTGCTCGCGACGCGGCAGCGGCCGCCAGGTCTGCCCCGACTCCCAGCTCGACCGATCGCCGAGGTGCGACCAACGCCCCACCGCCTCGTAGCGCGGCGAGTCGTCCACCTGGTACACCGCCTGCGTCCACGTGCCCGCCACATCCTCCGCCGAGAGCTCGACCGTCTCGAAGATGCGGTGGCCTCGGAACTCGATCAGCGACGTGTCCTGGAACACCCAGTCCTGACGCCAGTGCTTGATCACGTACGGCTCGGCCTCGGCGTCTTCTGAATTGCTCATCACGAGGATGTGCTGGAGCACGATGCGCTCGCCCGTGTCCTCGACCACTTCGACGAACTCGGTCGCGCCCGAGTAGTAAGGGTCTTTAAGCTCGTAGCCGGGCACGATGCCGACGGTCTCTTGGAACTGGAAGTCGACCTCGTACTCGCCGGCCATGGCGAGGATCGCGGCGCGGTCTTTCTCGAACGCGGTCTTGTCCACCGACGCCGAGCAAGCGCAGGTGGCCTCCCCCTCGGCGAAGGCGGGAGGCGCGGCGACCATCAAGCCGGACAGAGCGATCGACCCGGCCAGGGCGGAACGGAACTTAGTCATCATCAGGAAGACTCCTTGTTGTTGGAGGAAAACATGTCGTACGGGGCGATCGCCTCAAGCTGCTCGCGATGCCTTGCCCACCATGAATTTATCGATCCGCCCAGCAGCAGCAACTCGCGGGGCGTGAGGTGGATGGTCGCCTTGCCGACCCAGAGGTGGAACATGTCGTGCTCGCGGCAGTGCAAGAGCTTGACGTACGGGGTCTCGCGTTCGGCGTCGGCGGGTTGGCACATGGGGGTTCTCGGGGCGTTAGTTCGTAGTTCGATATCGCACGAGGACGTCGTCGTCCGCCGCCAGCGCGTCGTTGGCCCAGAGCTGCATGTCATCCAGCTCTTCGGGACTTAATACCTCGGCGTGGCCGTCAAAAAACGAGGTCGGCACCCCCTCGCCCGATCGGCTGCCCGGCAACCCCTGAATCGGCCCCGCACCCGCCGATTTCGCCTTACCGTCGGACACCACCCACCGGCGTTGGGGCGTGGTGCCCCACCCAGCCCAGGGCGGCGTGGCCCAGAACATCCCCGCCTCTGGGTAGCCGAGACTCTCGAAAGGCGACGCTCCACCCGTGCTCGCAAACACCTCTGCGAAGACAATCAGCTCGCTCGTGTCCTGAACCTCTCGATCCCAAAACACCACGTGCTCTCCGGCGTTGGGCGCAAAGCTGCCAGACACCCCAGAGCTATCGGGCACGAATCCGCGCCAAGGCCCGACGTGACCCCCCACGAAAACCGTATTCAACCCGAAAGTGGGGATGAGACTTATGAAGTACGCGTTATCGCGTGGCGGAGGCTCTTGCCCGCTGTAAATCACGTCCCAGACGTTCTGGATGTAGGGCCCAAGCCGCCAGGGGTATCGCTCCGACACGGGGACGCCGTAAACCGTCCCCGTCTGGGGATCTCGCGCAAGAACCGGCTCGCCATTGATGATCCCGGGCGGGAACCCCCAGATGACGTGGCCGTCGTAGTCCAGTTGGTACACGGAATACGCGAGCGTGGTCTGGCGGATATCGCTTAGCGTGGTCGCACGCTGCCCGACGACCCGCGCTGCGCCGAGCACGGGCAGCAGTATGCCGATCAGCAGTGCGATGATGGAGATCGCGACGAGCAGCTCGATAAGGGTGAAGGCGGGTGTGCGCATGGTTCAGAACTCGGAATGCCGAGCCGGCCTGGTGTGGCCGGCCCGGCGGCAGGTCCTAGGGTATTCAGCCACGCGGGGCGCGGCGTGTCCTCAACGCGGCGAGCGTCAACACGCCCGAAGCGGCGAGCGTGGCGGGCTCGGGCACCGCGACGGAGGCGGCGGCGAGCGGCGACGCACTAAAGCCGAAGGAGCTGGCGAGGATCGCGAGGTCGCCGGTGCCCACCGTGCCGTCGCCGTTGAAGTCGGCCTCGGCCCAGCCGGTGGCGGGGGCGCCAAAGCCGCTGGCGAGGATGGCGAGGTCGCCGGTGTCCACCTCGCCGTCGAGGTTGGCGTCGCCCGAAGCGGTGGCGAGGATCGTCTCGACGAGCTCGGTGAGGTCGGCCGAGTCGGTCACGCCGTCGCCGGTAAGGTCGAACGCGGGGTCCGCACCGCCGTTGATCTGGGCCAGCAGCAGGTCGATGTCGTCGGCGTCCACATCGCCGTCGTCGTCGTAGTCCCCCGCAAGACCGGGCACGGCGAGCGTGTCAATGAAGACGCGATCGACCGACGTCGACGTCACGTCCCAAGACCACGCAATGGTGTGCAAAGAGGCCGCCGGCGCGGTGAAGGTCCAGAGGTGGTCGATCCGCAGCGCCGAGCCGAACGGCGGGAAGGTGTCCAGCGTGCGCTCCGTCTCGACATAGCTGAAGTTCGGCAGCGTGCTGATATCCGTTCCGTTGACGGTCACGCCTCCCGTGTTCGGAACGCCGCCAAACGTGCTGATCTGCACGTGAAACTCGGTCGTCGCGTAAACCGTCGGCACCACGGCCTCGGGCTTGATGACGTCGGAGAACGAATAGATGTTGCCACTGCTGGTGATAAACGAGCCGCTGTCGGTGTCGAACGGGTCTTCCGTCGCGGCGGAGTCGTAGAAGTCGGCGCTGCCGCTTGGGTTGAACGTGGCGACATCCGGCGGGTTGGAGAGCGTGAGGATGTCGCTGGGATCGGGGTTCTCGGGGAAAAATTGGACCGCGAAAAATTCCCACTGCTGATAGGTCGTGCCCTCCGCGATGGCTTGGCCCTCGGTTGTCGGGCGGGTCCAGGCCGGGTCTTGCAGGGCGTAGGCTGAGGTGGTGGCTGCAACGGCCAACGCAGCGGCGGCCGTTTGAGGGAGTGAAGCGAGCATGGGAGCTCCGGATTAAGCGGCTCAACGTGTTTTGCCCGCGGCCGCGGTGGTTAATGAAGGAGGCGCACGCGACTGAGATTCAGTCGCACCGCTCTGGGAATTTAGCCAGACCTCCCAGCAGCTTCAAGCGGTACGTCGTGTCGCTGCTGCCATCGGTCCGGCACGAAACCCGCCCGCCGCTGCGACACGGCGGGCGAGGGAGAGTCGCGGCATGCGTCCTGAGCCAGGGGCATCCGGCTCGGCGGCGACGCAGCGTCGCGGCCCCACCCGGTCGCGATCGATACTGCGAATCAATCGCAACAACGGAAATATATCGACGCCTTCTCCGCGCGTCAATCTGGGGCAAGCCGTCACCGGACGCGCGTTCACCCACGGACTGCGCTGCTCGCCGCCGCTGCGTGATCCGCTTAGGTGGAATGCCCCCTTATTCAGTCCCCGGCGAGCCGCCGCGGGCCACCCCGTGTCACCGACCCCGAGGCTGGAGCGTTCTGCGTGAATGTTGACCGGGTCCACACCTCGCCGAAGGCGATGTGTGATTGGAGTTTGATTGTCAATCAGCACACATCGTGCTGCGCACGAGGTGTGGCACCCGATGCTCAACCGGGCAGAAACGACGCAATACGCTCTAAATCAATGCGGCTGACCCCGCCACGGCTTCGCCACGACCTGCCAGCCGTCCTCATAAATCACCTTCCCCGGCCGATCCGTCTTGACGATCCGCACGATCCAGCCGTGCTCCTCCAGCAACGCCGCGATCGCGCAGACCTTAATCGATCGGACGCTTCGCGTCGGGACGAAACCAGCAGATCGCCCGCGCGTTCCCACGCTCATCGAGGCAGGCCGGCGACTTGAGATGCATGCACAGCCAACTCAGCGCCTCCTGTAAGACGGGCTCTTCGTGCTCCGCAAGCTCGCCGGAGTCACGCAGCCGATACGCCGCCCGGAACACGCCCATCGGACGGTGCGAGTCCTCGTCGCGTTTCAGAATCTCGAAGCGGACGCATACGTCATTAACGTATTACGCCTCGACCAGCGCCGGCAGGTGGTCGTAGAGGTACCGCCCGGTGTAGCTGCCCTCGACCTCGGCGACGTGCTCGGGCGGGCCGGTCGCGACGATCGTGCCCCCGCGGTCGCCGCCCTCGGGGCCTAGGTCGATGATCCAGTCGGCGACCTTGATGACGTCGAGGTTGTGCTCGATGACGATCACCGAGTGGCCCTCGTCGGCCAGGTGTTGGAGGACGCCGATGAGCTTCTCGACGTCGGCGAAGTGCAGGCCGGTCGTCGGCTCGTCGAGCACGTACAGCGTGTGGCTGGCCGGGCGCTTGCCGAGCTCGGTCGCGAGCTTGACGCGTTGCGCCTCGCCGCCCGACAGCGTGGTCGACGCCTGGCCGAGCTCGATGTAGCTGAGGCCGACGTCGTTGACCGCCGTGAGCATGCGTTTGATGTCGGGGTGGGCGTCGAAAAACTCCAGCCCCTCTTCGACGGTCATCTTCAACACATCGGCGATGTTCTTGCCGCGGTACGTGACCTCCAGCGTCTCGCGGTTGTACCGCTTGCCCTTGCACACGTCGCACTCGACAAACACGTCCGGCAAAAAGTGCATCTCGATCTTCTTCACGCCCTGGCCCTGGCAGCTCTCGCATCGCCCGCCCTTGACGTTGAACGAGAAGCGCCCGGGCTTGTAGCCGCGGATGTTCGCTTCTTTCGTTCGGCTGAACAGCTGGCGGATCGAATCGAACACGCCGGTGTACGTCGCCGGGTTGCTGCGCGGCGTGCGGCCGATCGGCGACTGGTCGACTTCGATGATCCGCTCGAGCTGGTCGGCCCCCTCGAGCGTCGCGTGCTCGCCGGGCTTGACGCGCGAGCCGATCACGGCACGCTTGAGCGCGGGCAGCAGCGTCTGATTCACCAGCGTCGACTTGCCCGACCCCGACACGCCGGTCACGACCGTGATGCCGCCGAGCGGAAACGCGACGTCGACGCCCTTGAGGTTGTTGGCCGTGCAGCCAGTGATCTTGAGCGCGTACTCCTCGTTCACGTCCCGGCGGTACTCGGGCACCTCGATCTGCCGCTCGCCGGTGAGGTACTTGACCGTCAGCGAGTCGGGGTCGGCCATCGCCTCGGCCATCGGCGCCGAGACGACGACGTTGCCGCCGTGCGCGCCCGGCCCCGGCCCAATATCAAGCAGCCAGTCGGACGCGCGGATCGTGTCCTCGTCGTGCTCGACGACCAGCACCGTGTTGCCGATGTCGCAGAGATGCCGCAGCGTGCGGATCAGCCGATCGTTGTCGCGCTGGTGCAGGCCGATCGTCGGCTCGTCCAGCACGTAGCAGCAGCCGACCAGCCCCGAGCCGACCTGCGTCGCCAACCGAATCCGCTGCGCCTCCCCGCCCGAGAGCGTCCCCGTGGATCGCGACAGGTTCAAATACCCCAGCCCGACGGACATCATGAACCCCAGCCGCGCCCGCACCTCCTTAAGGATCGGCGCGGCGATCTGCTCTTCCTCGCGCGAGAGCTTCAGCCGATCGAAAAAGTCGCTCGCCTGCTCGATGGTCATGCTCACGACGTGGTGGATGTTAAACAGCCGCACGTTCTTGCCCAGCCCCTCGGGGTTGGCAAACGCCGACCGGTCCAGCCCGCCCAAACCCTCGGGCGCATCCTCTGTTTCAAGAAAGACGTGCAGCGCCTCGTCGCGCAGCCGCGCGCCGTGGCACGCCGGGCACGGGCTGCTCGTCAGGTACGGCGCGAGCCGCTGCTTGACCCACTCGCTCTCGGTCGTCTCGAACCGCCGCTCCAGGTTCGGCAGCACGCCCTCGAAGTGCGCGCCGAAATGCGACGCATCCGCCTCGCTGGTCCCATGCAGCAGCACCTCCATCACGCGCTTCGGGAACGTGCCCACCGCCGCGTCCGCCGACACGCCAAACTGCTTGCAGAACTTGCGGATGATGCGGTTGTAGTACCGCTTCATCATCGTCCCCGTCTCCCGCCAAGGCTCCACCGCGTTCTCGCTCAGCGACAGCTCCGGGTTCGGGATCACCAGCTCGGGGTCGAACTCCTGCTTCGTCCCCAGCCCCGCGCACACCGGGCACGCCCCGTATGGCGAGTTGAACGAAAACAGCCGAGGCTCCAGCTCCTCGATCGAACACTCCGGGTGCAGCGGGCACGCGTACTTCTCGCTGTACAGCGTGTCGCCCCACGCCCCGTCGTCGCCCTGCGCCGACAAGACGACCAGCCCATCCGCCAGCTTCAACGCCAGCTCGATCGAGTCCGCCACCCGCGCCCGCAAACCATCCGGATCCCCCGAGTCATCGCCCTTATCCTTCTCGCTCACTTCCGGGGGCGGGGGCGGCGCTTTCACCACCACGCGATCCACCACCGCCTCCACCGTGTGCCGCTGGTACCGCTGCGTCTTCGTCGTGAAAGGCGTCCCCTCCTTCGTGTTCGCGATCTCGCGCAGGTCCATCACCTCGCCGTTGACACGCGCCCGCACAAACCCCTGCCGACCCATCGCCTCGAACGCCTCGCGGTGGTGCCCCTTCTTCCCACGCACCACCGGCGCCAGGATCATCAGCTTCGTCCCCTCGGCCATCGCGAACACCGCGTCCACGATCTGCGTCGCCGACTGCGCCTCGATCGGGTGCCCACACCGCTTGCCCTTGTGCTTCCCTTCGGTCTCGACGTGCCAGCACCGCGGCCGCCCCGCCCGCGCAAACAGCAAACGCAGGTAGTCGTAGACCTCCGTCGTCGTCGCCACGGTCGACCGCGGGTTGTGCGACGCCGACCGCTGCTCGATCGCGATCGTCGGCGGCAGCCCCTCGATCGACTCCACGTCCGGCTTCTGCAACTGATCCAAAAACTGCCGCGCATACGCCGACAGCGACTCCATGTACTTCCGCTGCCCCTCCGCATAAATCGTGTCGAACGCCAGCGTGCTCTTGCCCGAACCCGACAGCCCCGTCACCACGACCATCTGGTCGCGCGGCAGGTCCAGGTCCACACCCTTTAAGTTGTTCTCTCGTGCCCCCCGCACGCGGATCTCAGTCAATGCCATGCGGGCACTGTAGCCCCCAAACACAACCCGCACCGCCCACCACGAACCGCGTTCCACCCCCACCACCCCAAGCCGGGGCAAAGCGCAGCGCCGCCCCGGGTATCCGCTGCCCCAACACCAAGGCGGAACAACCCGCCCCCGCCTAACGTTCTACCGCCATGCAAAACCGCCGCACGCTCACGTACGCCGGCCTGGCCGCCCTCGCCATCGCCTGGGCGACGCTCACTCACCTCGGCCTCGTGCCCGCCCCGCCCTCGCCCCTCGCCCTCGCCGCCACCACGGAGCGCCCCCTCGTGTCCGACGCCGAACTCCCCGACCTCCTCGCCCAACTCCAAGCCGGCTTCCCCGACCCCGCCGACAAGGTCGACCTCCCCCCCGAAGAATGGAAGAAGAAGCTCACTGCGCAGGAGTTCTACGTCCTCCGCGAACACGGCACCGACCGCGCCTTCTCCGGCGACCTCTCCAAGAACGACGGCGTCTACGCCTGCGCCGGATGCAACAACCTCCTCTTCGACTCCAAAACCAAGTTCGACTCCGGCACTGGCTGGCCCTCCTTCTATCAGCCCGTCGCCGACAATCACGTCGGCACCACCCGCGACACCTCCCTCGGCATGGTCCGCACCGAAGTCCACTGCGCCCGCTGCGGCGGACACCAAGGCCACGTCTTCCCCGACGGCCCACGCCCCACCGGCCTGCGCTATTGCATCAACTTCGTCTCCATCAAATTCATCCCCCGCGACCAACTCCCCCAACCCGCCCGCGACCAACTCGCCGAACACACCGACTAAGTCGAGCCACCCACATCGCCCAACACCACCAACTCAAACAGCCGGGATGCGACGCATCCCGGGATGTACCGCGCGCACCAAACAACCCACCCCCAACCCACTTTCATTACCCATCAGCCGGGAAGCTACGCCTCCCCCGATTCACCCCCCGCACAACACAACCCATACCTCAAACACAAAGAAAAGACCCCCCAAACCCCACGGATGCCA
>JBCCQE010000051.1:0-21076 GCA_039024495.1 Planctomycetota bacterium
CCCCCACCCCGCCCCCCACCCCGAGCCGACGGATCGCGAGTCCCCTCAGCCGGCCGACCCGCAAGACGACTCGCGCCCCTGCGTCACCTGCATCAAGTTCCACCTCGGCTTCACGCTGCCGATCGCCATCGCGGTCGCCACCGCCACCGCCGACGTCCCCGCCCAACTCTCCCCGACGGCCGACCGCGTCGTCGTGCGCGAGCCCGATCCGTCCTTCTGCACCCGCGGCCCGCCATCGGCCTAACGCCCGCGGTCCTTCCCCGTCCCGTTCTCTCTACGCAGAAGAGTTCGTTCATGCCCCTGCCCTGTGCGGTCGCCTCGTGCGGCCGCCGTGCCTTCACGCTCATCGAGCTGCTCGTGGTCATCTCGATCATCGCGCTGCTCATCGGCATCCTCCTGCCCACGCTGGGTCAGGCGCGGTTTCGCGCGCTGGTCCTGCAGGACCTGTCGAACATGAGGCAGTTGCAACTGGCCCACTACGCCTACGTCACCGACAACGGCGGCTTCATGATCAACGCCGGCCTGCCTCACGGCTTCGCGCCGGCCAACGGTCAGATCGCATGGGTCAACACGCTCAAGCGGTACTACAACGACGACCTCGCCCTGCGCTCGCCCATCGACGACTCCCCGCACTGGGAAGACGGCGGCGGCGTGCCCGTGCCGCTCGTGTCCCCGGTGAGCTATCGCCTCACCAGCTACGGGATCAACGCGCACCTGTGCGACGTCGACGAGAACGGATCCAACCCCTGGGGACCCAAGCCGCCCGCGGGCATCCTCGGCGATCCTCGCGCCGGCCCGGCCTACACCCGCATCGACATGGTCGATCAGCCCTCCGACATGGTCCACTTCGTGATCATGGCCTTCGAGGGCGAGTTCGCCGGAGCCGACCACGGCCACCCCGAAGCCTGGGGCAACAACCCCATGGGCATCGGCAAGGCCCCCGAGCAGATCGAGATCAACGCCGTCGCGGGGCCCGAGCGGTCCTTCGAGGCCAAATCCAATTACGCATTCCTTGATGGATCGGCCAAGACGGCTGAGTTCGGCGACGTCTACGTCAACGGCCTCAACAACCGGTTCGATCCACACCCGATTGTCGCGCGGCCGTAAGTCTCGGCCGGTGATCCACACCCCACCTACTCCCGAGGAGGAGTTCCATATGTTCCAGTCCCACGCTTATCGTTCGTTCTCCACCGCCGCGCTCGCGGGCGCATGCTTCGCCGGCGGCCTCACCCTCGCCGGCCACGCCTCGGCCGGCGCCGACGGCGACATGATGTTCTACGTCAGCGACGGCGAGCTCAAGGTCGGTCGCTACGACTTCGACGGCGGCACCGGCCTGGTGCTCGAGGTCGAGTCCGAACCCCTGGCCATCTCCGAAGCTGAGGCCAACTGGGAAGGCGGCGGCAAGCCCGGCACCGACGAGCCCGGCCTCACCACCGACGGCGCCCTCGCCCCCGACCCCATCGAGGGCGGCGGCGACCCCAACGGCATCGACCCCGCGCTGCAGTTCCCGCCCGACACGGCGCTCATCGCCAGGGCTAATGTCCTGCCGGTCATCGGCCTCGACGTCGCCTTCTGGGACGCCACCGGCCCGGTCACCTTCGGCACCTCGCCGCACAACGTCCTCATCGAGTCGCCGTTCTTCAGCGTCCCGCTGGACTTCGACGAAGAGCTCGTCCTCGATAGCGACGGCACCGCGCCGTCCGGCCGGCTCTCGCCCTGGCAGTCCGACGAAAACGGCACGAACCACGAGCACTTCGAGTTCATCATCGACGCCGCCGACGCCTTGGCCACCCCCGGCATCTACGCGTTCTCGCTGACCTTCGAAGCCGACGGCTTCTTCTCCGAGCCGCAGTACTTCCTGCTCGGCTACGCCGACGGCGTCACGCTGATCGACGACGACCTCGACCTCGCGCTCGACGCCGCCGACGAGTACTTCGAGGAAAACATCATCCCCGAGCCGGCGACCGGCCTGCTGCTCGCCGCCGCGGGCGGCCTCGCGCTGATCCGCCGCCGCTGAGCCCTTCCATCCATTCAGCCGACCCCGTTGACGCGGGGCCGGCTGCTTTCTTTCGCTTCTGCCCGCCCCATACGGAGCACGCCATGCCTGCCCTCACGATGCCCCGCACCGCCGCCCTCGTCCTCGCCGCCGCCGCGCTGCCCGCCGCCGCGCAGTCCCTCACCCAGCACGTCGACGCCCACCTCTACGAAGAGAACGGCAAGCTCGCCGTCGGCATCAACACGTTCAACCCGTTCCCCATCGGCGTCTTCCAGCCCGACGCCCGCCTGTTCTCCGAGACCCTCGACTCCATCGGCAACAACGTCTACGCCGTCAGCGGCCCGGGCTTTTTCAGCAGCCCCTCACGCCCGCTGCCCGCCAACGCCTTCGTCACCTTCAACGTCCCCGCCATCGACCACCCCTTCGCCGGCCACTTCGCCAACGCCGCCTACACCGTCGACGCCCACAACCTCCTCTACTGGGACGGCCTCGACGACGACAGCGACGGCGACCTCCTCGACGACGTCGCCTTCTCCACCCCCGCCGCCGGTGACACCTTCGTCGTCTTCCTCTCCGACTTCGTCTTCACCAGCCTCGATGGCTCGGCCAACCCCGCCGCCGGCTTCCTGCTCGAACAGGCCAACGCCGACGGCGCCATCCACCGACACGTCGACTTCGAGGCCTACGGCCCCGGCGGCTTCAACGCACCCATCGGCACCTACGCCCAGGACGGCCACTACCTGGTCCCGATGGTCCTCAGCGCCCTCGACGGCGGCGGCAACAAAATCATCGACGACTCCGACACCCTCTACCTGCACTTCAGCGCCGACTACGACCGCGACGGCAACGGCAACTTCCAGTTCAACGGCATCGTCCCCATCACCGACGCCGCGGCCGACGCCGCCGCCCAGCAGTGGGTGCAGGACTACCTCATCCGCACGCTCGGCGACTTCGACGACTCCGCCGCCCTCGACGTCGCCGACCTCGAGGGCCTGTTCGACCAGCAGGGCCTGGCCGACCCCGCCTTCGGCTACGACCTCACCGGCGACGGGCAAGTCACCACCGCCGACCTGGATCGCTGGATCCTCGAGCTCGCCGGCACCGCCTACGCCGACGCCAATCTCGACCTCAAAGTCGACACGTCCGACCTCGCCATCCTCGCCGCGGGCTTCGGTACCATCGGCGACGCGGCGTGGGGCACCGGCGACTTCAACGGCGACGGCAACGTCGACACGTCCGACCTCGCCATCCTCGCCGCCGGCTTCGGCTTCGACGCCTCGGCCCCCGTGCTGGCCGCCGCGGTGCCCGAGCCCGCGACCCTCGGTGTGGTCGGCCTAGGCTTGATCTCGCTGGCCCGCCGGCGACGCCGCTGATCATTAACGCAAGACATCGCTCGTGGGCGATGCTGACTCAAGACCCGTGATGACGACCCTGCCGACGCTGCCGACCCCGCCGCCTTTGCCCGCCCCTGTTGCCGCCGATGCGTCGTGGCGTTGGGACCTCGCGGGGATCGCGGCCTCGGCCGCCTGTGCCGTGCACTGCCTGGCCGCGCCGCTGCTGCTGCTGTTCCTGCCGGCGTTCGGCGCGGCGTGGTCGTCGCCTTGGGTGCACTGGGTGGTCGCCGCGGCCGTGCTGCCGCTGGCGCTGCTGGTTATCGGCCGGGGTTATCGGGCGCACCGTCGCGGCTCGACGCTGGCGCTGGCCGCGCTCGGCGGCGCGGCGCTGATCGCCGGGCTGGTCCTGCCCGCGTCGGCCGGCTGGGCGATGACCTTCGGCGGCGACCCCTCCCTCGCGGCGGCGACCCCGGCGACCGAGTGCGCCGACCCCGCCTGCTGCCCGACCCTCGCCGTCGACCCCGCGACCGGCGCGACCACCCTGACCCTCCCGTGGGCCACCGTGGTGACCCTGCTCGGCGGCGTCCTGCTCATGGCCGCCCACGCGATCAACCTGCAAGGCTGCGCCTGCCACCGCCGAAGCCAGCACGCCGGCGCGACCGACCGCGACTGCCCGGCCCCCGCCGACGACTGCTCGGCGTCGGTCTAAAGCGTTTTGCGTGATTGTTGTCTGGGTGCCACACCTCGCCGAAGGCGATGTGTGGTGGCGGGTCCGCACGCTTTACCGCACACATCGTGCTGCGCACGAGGTGTGGCACCCCCAAGTGCAGGTGGTCGGAAATGACGCAAACCGCTTTAGCGGCAAGCGGCCGCGCCAGCCGCCCCAACCGTCACAACCGTTAACGCGCGCGTGAACGTGACCGCGGGGGGTTCTTTTGATTCGTGGCCGGTGGGTTCCCGGTGTCCAATTCCGCCGAGTGACGCGGCGTTGCGTCACCTCATCAGGGCACATGTCGAACAGAAGTCACGCGGTTGGCTGACGCATCAGTCGGGCCTCACGTCTGCATCGGCAACGACATCGAACAGGGGAACTCCATGAATCCGTTTCTTCGTCGCCAGACGCTTCGCATCGCAGCCACCCTCGCGATCGCCGCGGGATTCCAGAGTGCCGCGGCCGCCGGCACTGTGACCGTCGAGCGGGCGAGCAACGGCCTGCTGGCCAAGCACCACCACGGCTCGGTCTACCTGCACTGGGACACCGGCGTGACGACTCGCACCGGCAAGCAGGCCGCCGGGCCGTTCGCGCTGCTGATCGACGACGAGGCGTTCTTCACCTTCTGCGTCGACCTCGACCACACGATGAGTATCCCCAAGAACGGCGGCCGCGAGTACGACATGATGGGCACGCTCGACGATCACGCCGGCTTTAGTGCCACTCAGGTCGGCCTCATCGAGAGCATGTTCGAGCAGTACTACGACATCGCGACGTCCAAGCAGGACGGCACGTCGAAGACGCAGGAGAAGGCCGAGGGCACCGCGTTCCAGATCGTGCTGTGGGAGATGCTGGTCGACGACACGTTCGACCTCACGCAAGGCGATTTCCACCTGCAGACCACGCGCAACCACGGCTTCACCGACACCGTGTACGACCTCGCCAACGACTGGGCGAGCACGCTGAGCGCCGACGGCTTCTCGAGCCCCGGCTCCGAGCTGCGGTACATCGACACGCCCGATTCGCAGGGCCAGGTCTTCATGGTCGAGGGCCTCACGGTCGTGCCCTCGCCGGTCGCCGCCAGCGGCGTGCTCGTCGGCATGGTGATGCTCGCCGGCCGCCGGCATCGCGCCCTGCGGGGCGCCGAAGACGGCGACGTGTGACGCGCCGGTCCACCATCGAAATTGACGCACGACGCAGCGCCGGCCCCCGTGGCCGGCTTTTTTTATAGGTGGGCGGGCTAGCGCTACGGCATCTCGATGACCGCTTCGGCGGTATCAGTCGTTGTCTTTGATCCGGCCGGCGAACAGGGCACGCAGGCTAGGCACGTCCAGCGGCAGGCTGATCGCGTTCGTCGGCTGGATGGCGATCTGGAAGGACTCGTCGATCTCGCGTCGCTTGTCGTCGCGCACAACCAGCTGGAACTTGGCCGCCTTCTTGCCCGCAGGGATCACGACCTTCGTGCCGCGGACCTTGGCCTTGCCGCGGGCCTTGAGCTTGTAGTCCCTGCCGTACTCCGCGAGCCCGGCGAACGAGAGCTCGACCTTGAGGCGGCGGTCGGTGTTCCCCTCGCGGACGACGCGGAACGACGCCTTCTTGCCCTTCTCGGTGGCTCTGGGCTTGATCTTGTCGAACCCCACCATCACCGGTCCGGCGTCGACCTGAGCGGTCGTGTTAAGGAACACCGACAGGCTTTGGGCTTCTTCGATCAGACGGCCGTAGGCGACGACGTCGGTCATGCCGTCGGCGTTCATGTCCGCGGCGATCAGCTGGTCTTCGGTGGTCACGGACGTGCGCTTGAGCCGTGGGTCGCCGAACGTGCCGTCGCCCGCCGAGCTGAGGATGTAGAGCCACTGGTCGCCGATGATCGCGAGGTCGTCGCGGCCGTCGCCGTTGTAGTCGCCGTTGATGGTGGTGGTGAACTCGCTGGCCACGTCGGGCTGTGGGAGTTCGGTCACCAGCGGGTCGTCGAACGTCCTGTCGCCGCGGCCGAGCGAGATCGCGACCTGCAGGAACTCGTCGCCGGGGACGACGTCGAGCGTCTTGGCGGCCAGGTCGAGGTGGCCGTCGCCGTTAACGTCGCCCAGCGAGACCTCCCGGTACCCGCGCGCGTACACCTCGGCGTTGGTGAAGTCGATGTCTCCGTCGGCCTGGCCGAGCGCGACGAGCACGCCGTCGTTGCCGGGGCTGATGACGACGTCGTCGATGCCGTCTTCGTTGACGTCTCCGACGGCCATGTCGGTGTGTTGGGGGTACAGAACTTCGGTCTCGAACGCCACTTTCTTGATGGTGAACCGGCCGTAGCCGTCGTTGATCAGCAGGCTCAACCCGTCGGACCGGTAGGTCGACAGTGGGAGCACGAGCAAGTCGGTGTGATTGTCGCCGTTGAAGTCGCCGTCGAGCAGCGTGTACGCCGTGGCGCTGGGAGTCTTAAAGAGGTCGAGCGATGTCCACTGCTTCGTGAGCTCGAACGTCCCGTCTCCGTTGCCTGACATAAAGGCGAGACGGAAGCCAGCACCACCGGCGAGGTACGTCGTGGTCGCGGCGAGGTCCGCGTGCCCGTCGCCGTCGAAGTCTGCAGCGACAACGGCGGCCGCGTCGATCCGTCTGGGCGTGTCGAGCCTTTCGCCGAACGAGCCGTCGCCCCGACCCAACCAGACGTATCGGCCGTCGCTGACATCACCGATGCCGTCGCCGTTGAAGTCCGCGACGGCGACCTGCTCTCGGGCCGTGGTTTCAGTGAGCTCGACCGCGTCGGCGAAGCTGGGCGGCGACGCGGAGAGCATGAAGCGCGGCTCCAGCGGCTCAAGCCCTGGGGCGGTTGGTGCGTGAAGGGCGAGGATGGCGTGGCTCCCGGAAGAACGACTGGCCCTGAGCGTAACGGGCTGAGGAAGCGGGGCCAAGTGCATCGCGTTCGGGCCGGGGTTATGTCCGCACGGAGCGCAGGTCGAGCGTGACCGGGTATTCGGCGGACCTTGGTGCGGTGATCAGCGGGGCCGGTTTGCCGGTGCGGCGGGGGTAGGGGTCGAAGCGGGCTTTGCGGCGGGTCTCGGCGGCGAGGGCGTTGACGGGGAAGTCGTCGTGCGAGCGGCCGCCGGGGTGGGCGACGTGGTAGGTGCAGCCGGCGACGGGCGTGCCTTGGCCGGTGTCGTCGGCACAGGTGTCGAGCAGCTCGAAGACCAGCGGCGCGTCGACGGGGATGCGCGGGTGCAGGGCCGACCACGGCTGCCACGCGCGGTACTTCACGCCGGCCACGTACTCGCCGGCGACGCCGGTGGGCGTGAGCGGCACGGCCACGCGGTTGACGGCCAGCGTGTAGCGATGCGCGTTGAGGTGCGTGAGCTTGACTTCGACGCGCTCGCACGACGAGTCGACGTAGCGGGACGTGCCGCTGCCGGTGGACTCTTCGCCGAGGGTGATCCACGGCTCGATCGCGGTGCGCAGCGTGAGCTGGGTCTCTTGGTGTTGCACGCCGCCGACGACGGGGAAGCGGAACTCGAGGTGGCTGGCGTACCAGTCGGGGGCGAAGGGGTAGCCAAAGCGTGTGAGCTCGGCGAGGACCTCGTGGAAGTCTTGCTCGACGAAGTGCGGCAGCAGGCAGCGGTCGTGCAGCGCGGTGCCCCAGCGGGTGAGGCGGGTGCGGCGGGGCTGCTGCCAGTGCATGGCGATGAGCGCGCGGAGCAGGAGGTTTTGCGCGAGGGCCATGCGCGGGTGGGGCGGCATCTCGAACCCGCGGAACTCGACGAGGCCGAGCCTGCCGGTGGAGGAGTCGGGCGAGTAAAGCTTGTCGATGCAGAACTCGGCGCGGTGGGTGTTGCCGGTGAGGTCGGTGAGCAGGTGGCGGAACGCGCGGTCGGTGAACCACGCGGGCACGCAGTATTCGCCGCGGATGTGCGGGTCGTTGGGGTAGGGCGTGTGCTGGAGGGCGAGCTCGAGCTCGTGGAGCGCATCCGGCCGGCCCTCGTCGACGCGCGGGGCCTGGGAGGTCGGGCCGATGAACAGGGAGCTGAAGAGGTAGGACAGCGACGGGTGGTTGTTCCAGTAGGTCAGCAGCGAGGCGAGCAGGTCCGGGCGTCGGAGGAAGGGTGAGTCGAGCGGGTCGGGCGCGCCGACGACGATGTGATTGCCGCCGCCGGTGCCGGTGTGTCGGCCGTCGACCTGGAACTTTTCGGTGGACAGGCCGGCGTGGCGGGCGTGGTGGTAGAGCTGGTCGGTCTGCTCGGTGAGTTGCGGCCACGACGCGACGGGCGGGAGGTTGACCTCGATGACGCCGGGGTCGGGCGTGAGCTTGAAGTGGTGGAGCCGCGGGTCGGTGGGCGGGGTGTAGCCCTCGAGGACGACGGGCTGGTCGAGCGCGGCGGCGGCGTGCTCGATGGCGGCGACGAGCGCGAGGTAGTCGGCGGCGGTGCGCTGCGGCGGGAGGAAGACGTGCAGCCGGCCCATGCGCGGCTCGACGCACACCGCGGTGCGCGGGATCGACTTGGCCGACTCGCCGACCTCGGGCACGCGCGCGTCGTCGGCGGGGTGGGCGGCGTCGGTCTTCGGGGGTTGGGCGGCGAGCGCGGCGAGGGCGTCGGCGTCCGGCAGGGGCTCTTTGTCGGGGTCGGACGGGTCGGCCTCGTGCGTGAAGGGGAAGTCTTCTTCATCGGCCCACGCGAAGGACGGCGCGGGCAGGCGCAGGCCCAGCGGCGAGTCGCCGGGCACGAGGTAGAGCTTCTCGGTGCGCAGGTGCCACGGGCCGGTGTGCCACGCGGGCGGGTCGGTGTGCCACGCGGGCGGGTCGGTGTGCCAGACGCGTTGGAGGGGAAGGGCGTAGCCGACGGGGTTGGTCAGGCCGTGGGCGACGACGCGTTTGAGGCGGCGTCGTTCGAGGGGGTTGGGCAGCTTGTTGTCGGTGGGGGTGACGTTGACGGGCAGGCGGGAGATGACGTGCTCGTAGTAGTCGTCGTCCTCGAAGCAGGGGATGGCGTAGCGTTCGGGCAGGCCGAGGGCGTGGGCGAGCTTGGCGACGAAGGCCTCGGCTTGGGCGACGGCGTCCATGCCGGCGGGGGTGTCGGGCTTGGCGGCGGGGGGGCGGTGGTCGATGAGTTCGCGGTTGTGCCAGATCGGTTGGCCGTCGCGTCGTGCGTAGACGCTGAGCGCCCAGCGCGGGAGCTCTTCGCCGGGGTACCACTTGCCCTGCCCTTCGTGGGTCATGCCGCCGGGTGCCCAGGCGTCGTGCAGGCGGTGGAGCAGGTCGGTGGCGAGCTTCTGTTTGGTCGGCCCGAGCGCAGCGGTGTGCCATTCGTCGGCCTCGGGGTCGGAGGCGGAAACAAAGGTCGGCTCGCCGCCCATGGTGAGGCGGACGTCGTGCTTGGTGAGGTCGTCGTCGATGCGTCGTCCGAGGGCGTCGATGGCCTGCCAGGCGGCGTCGGCGTAGGGCTTGGTGACGCGGGGGTCTTCGTGGAGGCGGGCGACGGCCATGTTGACGTCGAAGGCGACGTCGGTTTCGGCGGAGTCGTCGAGGCGGCCGTGGTCGCCGACGACGGTGAAGGCGCCGGCGATGGGCGCGGCGGAGGTGGGGTCGGGCGCGGCGGCGAGGGGGATGTGGCCCTCGCCGCAGAGCAGGCCGGACGTGGCGTCGAGGCCGACCCACCCGGCGCCGGGGAGATAAGCCTCGGCCCAGGCGTGCAGGTCGCAGACGTCTTTGGCGACGCCGGCGGGTGCGTTCGGGTCGACGGGCTTGACGTCGGCGACGAGCTGGATGGAGTAGCCGGAGACGAACCGGGCGGCCAGCCCGCAGCGGCGGAGGAGCTGCACCGCCAGCCAGGCGAAGTCGCGGCAGGAGCCGATGCCCTTGTCGAGCGTGTCTTCGCAGGTCTGCACGCCCGGCTCCATGCGGATCGTGTAGTCCAGCTCGGCGTTGACGAGCTGGTTGAGCTCGACAAGGAAGTCGATGGTCGGGCGTTTCGTGCGGTCGACCCGGCTGAGCAGGCGATCGAACAGCGGGCCCTCGTCGGTGAGCTCGAGGTAGGGCTCGAGCTCGTGGGCGAGGCGTTGGTCGTAAGTGAACGGCGTTTCGCGGGCGGATTCTTCGAGGAAGAAGTCGAAGGGGTTGATGGGCGAGAGGTCGGCGACGAGGGTGACGTCGACGACGAGGCGTTGGACGGGCTTGGGGAAGACGAGCCTGGCCATGAAGTTGGCCTGGGGGTCCTGGACCCAGTTGCAGAAGTGGGCGGTGCCGACGGGCCCGGGCTCGACGTCCATGGCCCAGTGGACGATGGGCGTGCGGCAGTGGGGCGCAGGGCGGAGGCGGACGACCTGGGGGCCGAGCTGGACCGGGCGGTCGTAGCGGTAGGCGGTGCGGTGTCGGAGTTCGGCACGGATGCCCATGGGGCGGGCTCGCGGTGGGGCGTGGAGCGGGCGGCGGACGCGTGTGGGGCGGGCAGTTTAGGGCGGTTCGACGGGGCGGTCTTGCGACTGAGAATCGGTCAACTCGTGCCTCGCGCAAGATTTGCTCGTAGCGCCCGAGCGTCACGTTGCGAGTGTTGATGAGCGGGGTTAAGGTTCGCCGATCTGCGACACAGGGGCAGTACACCATTCAGGGGATGGACCTTGGGCGGTGCGGCCTAATTGAAGTGACGCGGACGGAGAGCGTGTCCACGGATGACCGAGCCTGCTGAAAATCCCTCCTTCATCTTCCCGAAGTGGGCGAACTACCTGCTGCCGTTGGTGATCGTCGGCGTGCTGGGCGGGGCGATCTACTTCCCCATCTTTGTGAACTACGGCCTTGGTGCGCCGAACCTCAAGATCGGTTACGCGCCCGAGCAGCCGGTGCCGTTCAGCCACGCGGTGCACGCCGGCAAGCTGGGCATGGACTGCCGGTACTGCCACAACACCGTCGAGCACGCGGCCTTCGCGGCGGTGCCCCCGACGCAGACGTGCATTAACTGCCACAACCCTCAGGACGGGGTCAACGGCATCTGGAAGGCGAGCAACAAGCTCGGCCCGGTGTGGGAGAGCTATCAGGGCGACGAAGAGGCCGGCACGCCTGCGGGCATGCCCGTCGAGTGGGTCACGGTTCATCAGCTTGCGGACTACGCCTATTTCAACCACGCGGCGCACGTGAACAAGGGCGTGTCGTGCTACTCCTGCCACGGCCGGGTCGACCGCATGGAGATCGTACAGACCGTCGAGCCGCTGTCGATGAGCTGGTGCCTGGACTGCCACCGCGAGCCGGAGAACTACATCCGCCCGGTGGAAGAGGTCTACAACCTCGCGTGGACGCCGTACGACCACGAGATCGTGCAGCAGGCCGTGGCGGCTGGCGACGTCTCGCCGAACAACCGCATGGCCGCGAACGCCTATCTCGCCGAGCAGTTGGGCCTGGTCGAGAAGTATCAGATCCGCGGCACGACCTACATGACCGC
The DNA here is from genome assembly GCA_039024495.1 of Planctomycetota bacterium. Classification (GTDB taxonomy): domain Bacteria; phylum Planctomycetota; class Phycisphaerae; order Phycisphaerales; family Phycisphaeraceae; genus JBCBUE01. The sequence continues at coordinate 11,452 of JBCCQE010000051.1, forward strand.
CTGCTCGACCTGCCACCGATAAGCCACGCGACACGCCGCCGAACTCGAAACGCGAACGATTCCGATGCCTGACCCGACGAACACGACCGAGAAGCCGACCGCGACCGTGAACGAGTCGGTTTCGAGTGTCGCGTCTCAAGATTCGGGTTTGCTCTCCGGCGAGACGTATTGGCGCTCGCTGGATGAGATGGCGGACACGCCCGAGTTCCGCGAGGCGATGCACCACGAGTTCGACGGCTACGACCCCGAAGAAATCAAGGGAATGAGCCGGCGGTCGTTCGTGAAGCTGATGGCCGCGTCGATGGCGCTGTCGGGCGTAACGTTCGCAGGCTGCCGGCGGCTGCCCGAAGAGCAGATGGCCCCGTTCGCCGCCCGGCCCGAGGGCTGGATCCCCGGCACGACCATCACGTACGCCTCGATGGACGAGATCGCCGGCGTCGCCGTGCCGACGCTCGTGCAGGCCTACGACGGCCGACCGATCAAGGTCGACGGCCGACGCGGCATGGGCACGGGAGGCTCGTCGGCGTTCCTCCAGGCCCGCGTGCTGGAGATGTACGACCCCGAGCGGTCTCGCTGGGTGTTCCACAAGCAAGACGACGGCACGATCGAGCGCTCCGACTGGGCGGCCTTCGGCGAAGCGTTGCAGGCCAAGCTCGAGGCTTCGGGCGACGGGTCGGGCGTCGGCGTGCTGTCCGGCTTCACCTCCAGCCCGACGTTCGAGCGGCTGCTGGGCGAGATTGCCGACAAGTACCCCGCCCTGCGCAGCTACCGCTACGAGCCGATCGCGCGCGACCACGCCATCGCCGGCTCCGAGCTCGCCTTCGGCAAGCCGCTGCGGCCGCAGTACGACCTCGAGCAGGCCGACGTGATCGCCTGCTTCGACGACGACCTGCTCGCCATGTCGCCCAACGGCCAGGCCCACGCCCGGCAGTGGGCCAAGGGCCGCCGATCGGTCGACGCCGACAAGCCGAAGATGAACCGCATGTACGTCGTCGAGTCGACGATGACGACGACCGGCTCGGTGGCCGACGAGCGCCTGCCCGTGACCAGCAGCTCGGTGTCGGCGGTGCTGATGGTGCTCGCCCGGCGGCTGGGCGTGTCGGGCGTGGGCTCGGCGACGCTGCCCGGCGGGACCGAAGCCCGCGGCGGCGGCCTGCTGATCGACCCGCAGAGCTTCGTCGCCGAGCTCGCCGACGACCTGCAAAAGGCCGGCGCTCGCTCGCTGGTGACCGTCGGCAACGGCCAGCCCCCCGCGGTGCACGCCCTGGCCCACGCGATCAACGCCCATCTCGGTTCGATCGGGCAGGGCAAGGCCGTGTCGTTCATCGACGAGCCGCAGCCCCGGCTGGCCTCCGAAGAGATCCACCGCCTCGCGGCCGACATCGAGGCCGGCGACCTCGACACGCTGCTCGTCCTTGGCGGCAACCCGGCCTACGACGCCCCGGCCGACCTCGAGCTCTCGCAAAAGCTCGACCGCCTCGGCATGGTCGCGTACCTCTCGCTCTACGCCACCGAGACGTCCCGCCACGCTCAGTGGCTGCTGCCGATGAGCCACCCGCTCACGAGCTGGGGCGACGGCCGCGGCTGGGACGGCACCGCCTATCTCCGCCAGCCGCAGATCATGCCGCTCTACGCCGGCCGATCCGACATCGAGCTGCTCGGCATGGTCGCCGGCGCCGACCCCGGCGACGGCTACGCGCTCACGTTCGCCACCTTCGCCAACGGCTCGGCTACGGCCAAGCCCGCGTGGCGCAAGGCCCTGTCCGACGGCCAGGTCGCTGACAGCGCCGCACCCGTGGTCGCCGCCACCGTCAAAGCCGACGCCGGCACGCACGCCACCGCCTTCCGCCCGCCCACCAACTTCGAGCTCACCTTCCAGCCCTCGCGGCAGACCTACGACGGCCGCTTCGCCAACAACGCCTGGCTCCAGGAAGTGCCCGAGCCGCTGACCAAACAGACGTGGGGCAACGCCGCGCTGATGAACATCCACGACGCCGAGCGGCTCGGCCTCATGCCCGTCGGCACGATGTGGGGCAAGGAGTTCCGCTACATCCGCGTCACCGTCGGCCAGCAGGGCGTCGACCTGCCCGTCTACCCCATGCCCGGCCAAGCCCGCGGCTCCATCGCCGTCGCCCTGGGCTACGGCCGGACCCGCGTGGCGCGCAACGAGGGCAACGTCCTCGACGGCGTCGGCGTGAACGTCTACCCGCTCCGCAGCCGCTCGTTCATGAACGTCGTCCCCGACGTCGACCCTGTGCCCCTGAACCGCCGAGCCAAGCTCGCGCTCACGCAGAACCACCACCTCATGGACGCGACCGGCACCGGCGGCGTCCAGCAGCGCGTCGGCACGCTCGGGGCCAACGAGCTCTACGGCGGCGACGGCAACCTCTCCGGCCGCCTCGTCAAAGACGCCACGTTCAAGAAATACAAAAAGACGCCGGACTTCGTGGACAAGGGCGACCACTTCGGCGCGATCCCCCTGCAGCTCTGGGAGCCGCCAGGCCCGCTGGAAAACCCGATCAACCCGGCGACCAACGAGCCGTGGCCGACGCCAGAAGACCCCGGCCGCAAGGGCGCGCCCGCCGCGTTCAACGACCCGCACGCTTGGGGCATGGTCGTCGACATGTCGACCTGCCTGGGCTGCTCGGCCTGCATCGTCGCCTGCCAGGCGGAGAACAACATCCCCGTCGTCGGCGAAGAGCAGATCCACCGCTCGCGCGAGATGCACTGGCTGCGGACCGATCGCTACTTCAAGACCGACCCCGCCGCCGACCCCCACGCCGAGAACCCCAAGGTCGCGTGGCAGCCGGTGTCGTGCGTGCAGTGCGAGAACGCCCCGTGCGAGCAGGTCTGCCCCGTCGCCGCGACGGTGCACGACACCGAAGGCCTCAACACCATGGTCTACAACCGCTGCATCGGCACGCGGTACTGCTCGAACAACTGCCCGTACAAAGTCCGCCGGTTCAACTACTTCGACTACCACGCCAAGTCGCCCACGCAGGACCCCATCCCCGGCGTCCCGCAGTTCCAGGCGATGCCCTGGCTGCAGTTCCCCGACACGCAGCAGCGCACGGTCGTCAACGAAATCAAGCGGATGATGTTCAACCCCGAGGTCACCGTTCGCATGCGTGGCGTGATGGAGAAGTGCACGTACTGCACCCAGCGCATCACCGCCGCGAAGATCCACGCCAAGAACGCCTACACCCGCTCGCAGATCACCGGCGTCGCCACCACCGACGAGGCCCGCGACACCCCGCTGGTCAAGGACGGCGAGATCAAGACCGCCTGCCAGGACGCCTGCTCCACGGACTCGATCTACTTCGGCGACCTCAACGACGCCGACTCGAAGGTCAGCCAGATGGCCCAGCTCAACCGCTCCTACGGCCTGCTCACCGAGTTCAACACCCGCCCGCGCACGAAGTACCTCGCCAAGATCCGCAACCCCAAGGAGACTGAAGCCTGATCGCCGAAGTCTGAGGTCTGAGCGCCGCCCACCCGGCCGCGACTCGGGCCGCCGGCCCACCGCCGCAGACCTCATCCCTCAGCCCTCACACCTCAGCTCATGGCCTCCATCACCCCCGGCTTCGGACTCGACCGCGACCAAGACGTCGACAAAAACATGTCCGACGACCCGCGCTTCCGCGCGCCGCTCGTCACCGGCGGGTTCGACTTCACGTCCCTCACCGAACGCATCGGCGGCATCGCCTCGGCCTGGCCCAACCTGTGGTGGTGGGTCGCCATGCTCGTCTCCTTCAGCCTCATGAACCTGTTCTTCGGGCTCATCGGCTACCTCGTCTTCACCGGCGTGGGCGTCTGGGGCAACAACCAGCCCGTCGCGTGGGGCTTCCCGATCGTCAACTTCGTGTTCTGGGTTGGCATCGGCCACGCCGGCACGCTGATCTCCGCGATCCTCTACCTGTTCCGCCAGAACTGGCGCACGGGCATCAACCGCTTCGCCGAGGCGATGACCATCTTCGCCGTGTGCTGCGCCGGCATCTTCCCGGGCATCCACGTCGGCCGGCCGTGGCTGGCGTACTGGCTGTTCCCGCTGCCCAACCAGATGGGGATGTGGCCGCAGTTCCGCTCGCCCTTGCTGTGGGACGTGTTCGCCGTCGGCACGTACGCGACGGTGTCTCTGCTGTTCTGGTACATGGGCATGGTCCCCGACCTCGCGACCCTGCGCGACCGGGCCAAGACCGTGATCGGCAAGGTCGCCTACGGCATCGCGTCGTTCGGCTGGACCGGCTCGAGCCGCCACTGGCACCGCTTCGAGCGGGCGTACCTCCTGCTCGCCGCGCTGTGCACGCCCCTGGTGTTGTCCGTGCACTCGGTCGTGTCGTTCGACTTCGCCGTCGCCGCGCTGCCCGGCTGGCACACGACCATCTTCCCGCCGTACTTCGTCGCCGGGGCCATCTACGGCGGGTTCGCCATGGTGCTCACCCTGGCCGTGCCCTGCCGCTACCTGCTGAACATCAAAGAGGTCATCACCCAACGCCACATCGACAACATGTGCAAGGTGATGCTCGGCGTCGGGATGATCGTCTTCTACGCCTACATGATGGAGATCTTCATCGCGTGGTATTCCAGCGCCCCCTACGAGCAGTGGGCGTTCTACAACCGCGCGTTCGGCGCCTCCGCCTGGGCCTACTGGACGATGATCGTCCTGAACTGCGTGATCCCGCACATCCTGTGGTTCCGGGCCGTGCGCCGCTCGGTGCTGGGCGTGATGGTCGCCGCGATGTCGGTGAACATCGGCATGTGGTACGAGCGCTACGTGATCGTCATCACCACGCTCGAGCGCGAGTTCCTCGCCTCGAGCTGGGACCGCTTCAACATGACCTGGGTGGACATCTGGATGTTCATCGGATCGTTCGGGCTGTTCTTCTTCCTGTTCCTGCTGTTCCTCAAGTTCCTGCCGATCGTCGCGATCGCCGAGATCAAGGCCATCATGCCCCAGGCCCACGCCCACCCCGTCGGCGACCACGGCCACGGCGACGACGCCGCCGCGTCCAACGGCCACGGCAACGGCCACGGCACCCCGGAGGACAAGTCATGACCACCATCACGACGCCCCCCGCCCCGCCGGTCGACCCGCCCACGCAGGCCCCGCCGACCCCCGAGGTCGCCCCGCCCCACGCCCCCGCCGAGGTCGACACCGTGCTGGGCGAGTACGAAGACGTCTCCACCGTCGTCGCCGCCGCCGAGAAGTTCCGCGATGCCGGCTACCAGCACTGGGACCTCTACGCCCCCTTCCCGATCCACGGCATCGAGAAGCCCATGGGCATCAAGTACACCAAGCTCCCGTGGGTCACGCTCACCTGCGGGCTCACCGGCCTGATGACCGGCCTGGCGCTCGCGACCTACACCATGGCCTCCGAGTTCCCCACGCCGTTCCTGCCCTTCAGCCAGGAGCTCTGGGGCTACCCCTACCTCATCTCCGGCAAGCCGTACCACTCGCTGCCCGCGTGGATCCCGATCATGTTCGAGCTCACGATCATGTTCGCCGCCTACTCCACCGTCTTCGGCATGTTCCTCTTCAACAAGCTGCCGATGCTCTACAACCCCCTGTTCAAGAGCGAGCGCTTCAAGCGAGCCACGCAAGACCGCTTCTTCATCGGCGTGAACTGCCGCGACCGCAAGTTCGACGTCGACGAGATCACCAAGCTGCTCAAAGACACCGGCTCGACCTACGTCGAAACCGTCACCAACTGATCGCCGCCAAGCCCCACCCATGAACCCCATCCGCGAACTCATCAAAGACCTCTACCTGCCCAAGCCACCGACGTGGATGGTGTACGTGCTGGTCTGCTTCGTGATCGCCTCGTGGGTTCCGCTGACCGCGGTGTTCCTGTCGCGCTCGTCGACGAACACCCTGCCCCCGGTCCACTTCTTCCAGGACATGTTCGTCCAGCCGCGCTACAACGCCCAGGGCGTGACGAACCTCTTCGCCGACAGCCGCGCCCAGCGCCCGCCCGTCGTCGGCACCGTCGCCTTCGGCGCGTTCGAGCGCGAGGCCCTCAACCGTGGCTACGCCGTCGACGCCGCCGGCAACCCCGTCGTCCGCACCGTCGGCCAGGGCGAGGCCGCCATCCAGGCCACCGACTACGTCGATGGCTACCCCGAGGGCCTCACCGTCGACGAGTCGTTCCTCTATCGCGGCCAGCTCAAATACAACATCTACTGCTACCCCTGCCACGGCAAAGACGGCCGCGGCAACGGCCCGATCAACCAGCGCGCGACCGAGCTCGCCGAGTCGCAGATCGCCGGCTCGGGCACGCAGTGGGTCGCCTCGTCCAACATCATGCTTCCGCAGTACTGGCAGGCCGAGACGCTCACCGACGCCGGCGACCCGCAGAGCTACCCCAACGGCAAGATGTTCAACACGATCAGCTACGGCATCCGCAACATGGCCGGCTACGCCGCGCAGATCACCCCCGAAGACCGCTGGGCGATCGTCGCCTACATCCGCGCCATGCAGGTCGCCCAGGGCCCCGACATCCTCGCCGAGATCGAAGCTCAGTCCGAACCGGCCGACGCCCCCGAAACACCCGACGCCGACGACCAGCAGGCCGCGGCCCAGTAGTTCCCCTTTCTCTCACGGAGACCCGCCGTGGCCCACGGCCCCGCCGACAGCCCGCCCGCCCTCGACCCGCTCGACACCGAGCCCGTCGGCGACCGCGCCACCCCCGGCGCCCTCGCCATGATCGGCATCGGCGCCGGCCTGCTGCTCGTGGCGCTGCTGCTGATGGTCGTCTTCGGCAAGGGCTACGCCTTCGGCTTCTCGTACATCACCGCCTTCGCCTTCGTCCTCTCGCTGGGCCTGGGCTGCCTGTTCTTCGTCCTCATCACCCACCTGTTCCGTGCCGGCTGGTGCGTCGTCCTCCGCCGGCCCGTCGAGCACATCGCCGCCAGCTTCCCCGTCCTCGCCGTGCTCGCGCTTCCGATCATGCTGCTCGTCGTCGCCGGCGACGGCTGGTTCTACCCTTGGGCCCAGCCCATGGAGCAGCTCAAAGAGCGCTATCAGCTCTACCACTACGGCTACGTCAAAGACGACGCGTCCTACAACACCGAGCAAGATAGCTACGGCACCCCCGACCACCAAGCCGACCCCGACCACGACGCCCAATCCGCGATCGACGCCGACCAGCCCCTCATCCTCCTCGCCGCCAACGAAGCCGACCCGGACCACGCGCACGACGACCACGGCCACGCCGCCCACGGCGAGCACCCCTGGGCCCCCCCTTACGACCTCGTCGAGAAAAAGCTGGCCTACCTCAACACCGGCTTCTTCATGATCCGCTGGGTCGCCTATTTCGCCGTATGGATCGTGCTCGGCCTGCTGTATTGGCGATGGTCGATCCGCCAAGACCACACCGGCGAGGTCGATCTCACCCACAAGCGCGAGTGGTGGGCGCCCATCGCGATCATCCTGTTCGCGACGACTTCCACCTTCGCGGCGTTCGACCTGCTCATGAGCCTCGACCCCGCGTGGTTCTCGACGATGTGGGGCGTGTACTACTTCGCCGGCTCGATGCTCGCGACGTTCGCGCTCATCATCCTGATCTGCGTCGCCCTCAAGTCCTTCGGTCGGCTCAAGCCCGTCGGCGTCGAACACTTCCACGACCTGGGCAAGCTGCTCTTCGCGTTCGTGTTCTTCTGGGGCTATATCGCCTTCAGCCAGTACATGCTCATCTGGTACGCGAACATCCCCGAAGAGACGATGTGGATGGAGCATCACGGCTTCACGACCGTGCCCGATAAGGTCAACGGCTGGTCGTACGTCGGCCTGTTCATCCTTGCCGGGCACTTCGTCGTGCCGTTCCTGTTCCTGCTCAGCCGGTGGGTCAAGCGGGCGGTGCCGCTGCTGATGGTGGCCGCGGGGTGGCTGATCTTCATGCATTACGTCGATGTCTGGTGGATCGTGATGCCGCACATGGACGGCGCAACCCCGCTGGGCGACCCCGTGACGGTGGCGATGCAGGTCTGCCTGGCCGTGGGCATGCTGGCGATCCTGCTGGGCGTGGCGCTGCTGCGGGCCCGCCGCCACGCGTGGATCCCGACCAAGGACCCCCGCCTGGGCGAGTCCGTGCGGTTCGAGAACTTCTGACCACCCAAGATCAGCCCCCGCCGCCGGGTCCGCGGCCGTGGGTCGCACCCCGGGCTCACAGCCCAGAGCGGGCCCGAGCGCCCCAAAGCCGCGGCGAAAGGCTGGAAAAGCCGCCTCCAAGCCCCGAAACTAGGAAGTAGAGCATCGCCATGCGTGAAGGCATCAACATCCCGCTGATCGTGTTCCTCGGCGTCGTCGGCTGCCTCATGGTCGCCAACATCAGCTTCGCCGTGGAGGGCGTCGTCAACTTCGAACGGATGCGTGTCGAAGCCATCCGCCGCGACGCCGCCACCCCCGACAAGCTCAACCCCGTGGCCTACGCCAACAGCGCCGCCCAGCTCGCCCACCTGCAGGACGGCCTCACCATCGAGTCCGCCATGCAGCGCGTCGCCGCCAACCCCGAGGCCGTCGCCGACCCCCGCGTCATGGGCAAGACCGACTGACCCGTACCCCTACCAACCCCGCCATGCCCCGCCGTCCCGCCGCCATCTCGCGACCCGTCGCCCGCCCCACGGGCATCGCGCAGAAGGTGCACCTCGGCGCAGCCATCGCCACGCTCGTCACGGCCCTGGCACTCGCCTCCCCCGCCGCCGCGCAAGACGCTCCCGCCCCCGCGTCCAACACCACCCCCGGGGCGACCCAGCCCAACCCCGGCCTCCCCCAGCGCGGCCTCACCGATCCCGCCGGCCGGCCGATCCCTCAGCCCCCGCAGGTCCTCGCCGAGCCGGTCCCCGAGGCCATGGAGGGCGTCGGCGTCGTCGAAAAGCTCGGCGGCACCGTCCCCACCGACATCGCCTTCACCGACGCCGCCGGCAACGCCGTCCAGCTCGCCGACTTCCTCGACGACGGCAAGCCCGTCCTGCTCAACCCCATCTACTACAAGTGCCCGATGCTCTGCGGCCTGATCTCCCAGGGCCTGGTCAGCGGCGTCCGCCACCTGCAATACACCCCCGGCGACGAGTTCACCATCCTCACCTTCTCGTTCAACCCCGACGAGACGCCCGACCTCGCCGAGGCCCACGCCGAGGCGACCTTCGCCAGCCTCGCCCGCCCCGAGGCCCGCGGCGGCTGGCATCACCTCGTCGGCGACGCCGAGGACGTCCACCGCCTGCTCGACGCCATCGGCTTCACCGTCAAGCTCCAGCCGGACGGCGAGTACGCCCACCCCGCGGCGGTCGTGATGATCTCGCCCAGCGGCACCATCACCCGCTACGTCGTGCCCACCGAGCCCAACTCCGGCTTCAACACCAACACCCTCCGCCGCGCCATCATCGAGGCCGGCGAGGGCACCGTCGGCTCGCCGCTGGACGTGCTCATCCAGACCTGCCTGCAGTTCAACCACGCCACCGGCCGCTACGAGCTCGCCATGGGCACCATGCGCGCCGGCGCCGTCACCACCATCCTCGTCCTCGCCGGCTCTAACGGCGGGATGCTCTGGTTCGAGCTCCGCCGCCGCGGCCACACACCGCCCAACGACCCCCCCCCCCCCCCCCCCCACACCCACCCGGCAACCCCCCC
>JBCCQE010000052.1:0-20949 GCA_039024495.1 Planctomycetota bacterium
CCCCCGCCCCCCACCCCACCCGCCGACCCCGACCCGCTGGACGACGCCCTGCGCGCCCACTACGCCGCGAAGCGCCCGTCCCCCGAGGCGATGAGCGCGTTCAAGGTCGCCGTCGCGACCGAGTCTCCCGCCGTGATCGCCGCCGTGGCCCCCGCCGCGCCGCGCTCGCGCACCGCCCGTCTCGGCTGGGCCGTCGCTGGCGTCGCCGCCGCCATCGCACTCGTCGTCTTCCTTGGCTCGTTCGTGTCGCCCGCCGACAACGGCCTGACCAACCGCGTCCACGCACAGATCGCCCTCAACCACCGCAAAGACCTCGCCTCCGAGTGGCAGACGCACGACATCGCCGCGCTCTGCCAAACGATGGACAAGCTCGTGTTCGACCTCAAGCTACCCGACGCTGGCCCCCTCGAAGGCACACGCCTGCTCGGCGGGCGCTACTGCTCGATCGACGGCGAGCTCGCCGCCCAGCTCCACCTCGTCGGCGCCGACGATCGGCCGTGCACGCTCTACGTCGTGCGCGACGCCCCTGAGTTCGCCACCCTCGCCGCCGCCGACTCCACTCAGGCCGACGTCCACGTCACCACCTGGCGCGCCGACGGCCTCGTCTTCGGCCTCGCCCGCACGCTGACGCGCTGACCCGCCGCACCGTCACGCCGGCCCGAGCCGCCCGCAAAGTCACGCTCCGCCCCGCTCGCCTCCCGCGCTGCACGCTATCGTGCGGAAGGGATCAGTCCACGCTTGCTCGCTTCTTAGAATCATTCTAAATTGCGATCGCACGGCCACCCGGCCAACCCCCTCCCCAACCCGCCGATCAGGAGCCCGCCCCGTGTCCTCCACCCCCTACCCGACCTCCGACACCAGCCCCGCCTCGCCCTCGATGTCCGCGTGCCCCTTCGCCGAGCCCAACAGCAACACCACCGCCGCCACCTCCGGCCACAACAACTGGTGGCCCGAGCAGCTCAACCTCCGCATCCTCGCCCAGAACGGCCCGCAGCTCGACCCCATGGATGCGGGCTTCGACTACGCCGCCGAAGTCAAAACCCTCGACTTCGACCAGCTCCGCCAAGACCTCCGCGCCGTCATGACCACCAGCCAGGACTGGTGGCCCGCCGACTTCGGCCACTACGGCCCGCTGTTCATCCGCCTCTCCTGGCACGCCGCCGGCACGTACCGCGTCCACGACGGCCGCGGCGGCTCGTCCTCTGGCACGCAACGCTTCGCGCCGCTCAACTCCTGGCCCGACAACGCCAACCTCGACAAGGCCCGACGCCTGCTCTGGCCCATCAAGCAGAAGTACGGCCGCAAGCTCTCATGGGCCGACCTGCTCGTCCTCGCTGGCAACGAAGCCATGGAGTCCATGGGCCTCAAGACCTTCGGCTTCGCCTTCGGCCGCGAGGACGTCTGGCAGCCCGAAGAAGACGTCTACTGGGGCCCCGAGACCGAATGGCTCGGCAACCAGCGCTACTCCGGCGACCGCGAGCTCGAGACCCCGCTCGGCGCCGTGCAGATGGGCCTCATCTACGTCAACCCCCAAGGCCCCGATGGCAACCCCGACCCCGTCGCCGCCGCTCGCGACATCCGCGAGACCTTCGGCCGCATGGCCATGAACGACGAAGAGACCGTCGCCCTCGTCGCCGGCGGACACACCTTCGGCAAGTCCCACGGCAACGGCGACACCGCCAACGTCGGCCCCGAACCCGAAGGCGCCCCCATCGAAGACCAAGGCTTCGGTTGGCACAACGCCAACGGCACCGGCAAGGGCGCCGACACCATCACCTCCGAGATGGAGGGCGTCTGGACGTCCCAGCCCACCCAGTGGGACAACGAATACTTCGAGAACCTCTTCAAGTACGACTGGGAAATCACCACCGCCCCCGCCGGCGGCACGCAGTGGAAGCCCGTCGGCGACGCCGGCGCCGCGACCGTCCCCGACGCGCACGACCCGTCGCTCAAGCATCAGCCCATGATGTTCACGACCGACCTCTCTCTGCGGATGGACCCGACCTACGAGCCCATCTCCCGCGGCTTCTACGAAAACCCCGACCTCTTCGCCGATGTCTTCGCCCGCGCCTGGTACAAGCTGCTTCACCGCGACATGGGCCCGCAGTCCCGCTTCCTCGGGCCTTGGGTCCCCGAGCCCCAGCCGTGGCAGGACCCGGTTCCCGTCGTCGACCACGACCTGATCGACGACGCCGACATCGCTTCGCTTAAGAAGACGCTCCTTGCCTCTGGTCTGTCGATCAGCCAGCTCGTCGCCACCGCCTGGGCCGCCGCCGCCAGCTTCCGCAACACCGACAAACGCGGCGGCGCCAACGGCGGCCGCTTGCGGCTGAGCCCGCAGAAGGACTGGGCCGTCAACGACCCCGAGATGCTCAAGAAAATCCTGCCGGTGCTTGAGAAAATCGTCGCCGACTTCAACGCGAGCGCAATTTCCGGGGGTGGCAACAAGAAGGTCTCGCTCGCCGACGTCATCGTGCTCGGCGGGTGTGCCGCCGTCGAAGAGGCCGCCCGCAAGGCCGGCCACGACACCACCGTCCCCTTCGCCCCCGGCCGCACCGACGCCACGCAGGAGCAGACCGACGTCGACTCGATGAACTACCTCGAGACCACGGCCGACGGCTTCCGCAACTACATGCACACCGACCACAAGCGCCGCGCCGAAGAACTCCTCGTCGACAAGGCCCACCTGCTCGACCTCACCGCCCCCGAGATGGCCGTCCTCGTCGCCGGCATGCGTGTCCTCAACGCCAACACCGGCCAGTCCGACCTCGGCGTCTTCACCGACACCCCCGAGGTCCTCACCAACGACTTCTTCGTCAACCTCCTGCGCGGCGACATCGAGTGGAAGGTCTCGCCCCGCTGCGAACACTTCTTCGAGGGCCGCGACGACTCCGGCAGCGTTAAGTGGCGTGCCAGCCGGGTCGACCTGGTCTTCGGGTCCAACTCCCAGCTTCGCGCGTTGGCCGAGGTCTACGCCTCCGACGACGCGCGTGGCAAGTTCGTCGAAGACTTCGCCGCCGCGTTCGCCAAGGTCATGAACCTCGACCGGTTCGATCTGAAGTAACTTCGCAAGTTAGCCCGGGCGGATAACCTGACGCCATGCCCGACGCGCCCATCGACAACCCGATCCCCGTCCGCCGTCGGCGGGTCGAGCGCTGGCTGCTCGCCGCCGCAGGGGTGGTGTGCGTCGGCCTCGGCGCGGCCGGGGTGTTCGTGCCCGGGCTGCCAACGACGGTCTTCCTGATCATCGCGTCGGCGTGCTTTGTCCGCAGCTGCCCGAGGCTCGAGGACGCGCTGCTCCGCAACCGCCTGTTTGCGCCGTACATGAAGTACGTCGACGGCCGCACGCCCATGCCGATGAGAGCCCGCGTCGCCGCCGTCGCGATGATGTGGGCCTGCGTCGGGCTCAGCCTCGCGCTGCTCGCCGTCGCCGATCGCCTGCCGGTCTGGTTGGCCGTCGTGATCGCCGCGACCGCCGCCGTGGGCACCGCCTTCATCTTCCGTTGGCGGGCCCGGGTCGCGACCCCCGCCTCGGCTTAACCCGTCATCCGTCCGATTTATCGCCACGCCGCTTGGTGACCGGCCGCGCACGCGGTAAGGTTGATGATTGCTTCGGGCTCTCCCGTCTTAGCCCGCGTGTCTCTTTTCTCGACCGCTCAGGACCCATCCAGGACTCTGCCATGACCACGATCGATACCGCTCTGCCGTCCGATGTCGCCGCGTTTGTCGCCGCGCCCAAGCCGATGCTCATCAACGGCCAGTGGGTCCAGGCCAAGTCCGGCCAGACGTTCGACGTCTACAACCCCGCGACCGACGAAGTCATCGCCCAGGTCGCCGAGGGCGACACCGCCGATGTCGACGCCGCGGTGCAAGCCGCCCGCGCCGCCTTCGAGACCGGCCCGTGGTCGAAGATGACTCCCTCGCAGCGCGGCAAGCTCATCTGGAAGGTCGGCGACCTCATCGAAGCGCACAACGACGAGCTCGCCCGCCTCGAGACCGTCGACAACGGCAAGCCCTTCGCCGTCGCCCGCGTCGCCGACGTCCCGCTCGCCGCCGACCTCTTCCGCTACATGGCCGGCTGGGCCACCAAGATCGAGGGCAACACGATCCCCATCTCCGTGCCCTATGCGCCCGGCGCGCAGTGGCACGCTTCGACCCTCCGCGAGCCAGTCGGCGTCGTTGGGCAGATCATCCCGTGGAACTTCCCGCTGCTCATGGCCGCGTGGAAGCTCGGCCCCGCGCTCGCCGCCGGCTGCACCGTCGTCCTCAAGGTCGCCGAGCAGACGCCGCTCTCCGCGCTCAAGCTCGGCGAGCTGATCCAAGAGGCGGGCCTGCCCGACGGCGTCGTCAACATCGTCACCGGCTTCGGCGAGACCGCCGGCGCGGCCCTCGCTCAGCACGCCGGCATCGACAAGGTCGCCTTCACCGGGTCCACCGAGGTCGGCAAGCTCATCGTCCAGGCCGCCGCCGTCGACCTCAAGAAGGTCACCCTCGAGCTCGGCGGCAAGTCGCCGAACGTCATCTACAACGACGCCGACCTCGACACCGCCATCCCCGGTGCCGCCTCGGCCATCTTCTTCAACCACGGCCAGTGCTGCTGCGCCGGCTCGCGACTCTTCGTCGAAGACGGCATCCACGACGAGTTCATGGTTGGCATGAAAGAACACGCCGAGGCCATCCAGGTCGGCGACGGCTTCGAAGAAGGCACCGGCATGGGCCCGCTCGTCTCGCGCGAGCAGTTCGACCGCGTCACCGGCTACATGCAGATGGGCGCCGACGCCGGCGCCACCGCCCTCTGCGGCGGCGACCCCATCGACAGCCCCGGCTACTTCGTCAAGCCCACCATCTACACCGACACCCAGCCCGACATGAAGATCGTCCGCGAAGAGATCTTCGGCCCCGTCGTCACCGCCGCACGCTTCACCTCCACCGAAGACATCGCCGCCCACGCCAACGACACCGACTACGGCCTCGCCGCCGGCGTCTGGACCAAGGACATCTCCAAGGCCCACCGCCTGGCCAAGGACATCCGCGCCGGCACCGTCTGGGTCAACTGCTACAACGTCTTCGACGCCGCCATGCCCTTCGGCGGGTACAAGCAGTCCGGCTGGGGCCGAGAGATGGGCCACGCCGCGCTCGACAACTACCTCGAAACCAAATCGGTCTGCATCGGCCTGTGAACGCCGAGCGATCGGTCGGCCATCATCGATAAACGTCGAGCACGTTCGCCAGCGACACCGGCGCGTGCGGGACGTTCTGCAGGTCGTCGGCCGTGAGATCGGCCAACGCCTTGGGCTGGCGCGTGTTGTGATATCGCGAGAACGGATCGACCATATCGATCGCCTTGGCGGTCTCGCCCGACCCGTCGACCATCAGCCAGTTGCTGGTGCCGCCGGGGTGCCAATAGCCGGCGTATCCGCCGCGCCCGCCGGCGTTCTGGTCGAGCATCCAGTCGCCCAGGTCCGGCCATTGCCCCTGCGTCTCGAGCATGAAGATCAGCTCGCTCGGCCGGTGCACCTCGGCAAGCGTGCGATCGGTCCCGGCCTCTTTGCTGATCGCGCCGAACCCCCAGAAGCCCGAGCCGTTGTACGCGTAGTTCGACTCGACGTCGTCCACGCAGGTGCTGCCGTGGATCGGCGGCTTGCCGAGCTCGCTGTGCGCGCCCAGCGGCGGGCCGTGCGGGCAGGTCCACGCCGCCTCGTCGCCGACGTAGCCGAGCTCGACCAGCCACGCCCGCCACGTGATGTGCTCGGGCACCAGGCCCGCGCGGTCGGCGAAGATGCGGTTCGCCGGCACGGCGTCGTAGTGGTCGGCCGTGAACGTGAACGCCATGATCCCAAGCTGCCGCAGGTTCGACGCACACACCACCGCCTGCCCGGACCGCCGCGCCATCGACAGCGTCGGCAGCAGAATGCCGATCAGCAGGGCGATGATCGCGATCACCACCAGCAGCTCGATCAGCGTGAAACCGGCGGATCGCCTTCCCGGATGGAGTCTTGCCATGCCTGGAGTCTACGCCCGTGCCCCGCCGTCACCAAGGCAATCACGCAAGAACCTCTGTCCGAAGCCTATGGCTTGCAGCCGTGGGCGATCCGGGGTCGACCAACCCCCACGCCACGCTATCCTCAGACAGAACAAGTCACGGAAGACGCTCGATGACCACCGCCCCCGCCCGCTCCTACACCACCGACGACCTCCAGGTCCTCGAAGGCCTCGAACCCGTCCGCAAACGCCCCGGCATGTACATCGGCGGCGTCGGCTCCACCGGCCTGCACCACCTCATCTGGGAAGTCCTCGACAACTCCATCGACGAGGCGATGAACGGCCACGCCTCGCAGATCGACGTCACCCTCCACGCCGACGGCTCCACCGTCACCATCGCCGACAACGGCCGCGGCATCCCCGTCGACATCGACCGCAAGACCAAAAAATCCGGCGTCGAGATCGTCTTCTCCACCCTCCACGCCGGCGGCAAGTTCGACGGCAACAACTACAAGACCTCCGGCGGGCTCCACGGCGTCGGCGCGTCCGTCGTCAATGCGCTCTCCACCAAGCTCACCTGCGAGGTCCGCCGCGACGGCAAGCTCCACCGCATCGCCTTCGCACGCGGCAAAGTCACGCAACCTCTTAAGAAAGCCGGCGCCGCCAAGGGCTCGGGCACGTCCGTCACCTTCCACCCCGACCCGCAGGTCTTCCCGCGCATCGAGTTCAACCCCGACACCATCCGCGACCGGCTCGAGACCGCCGGCTACCTCCACCGCGGCTGCAAGCTCGTCTTCGACGACCAGGTCAACAACGCCAAACACACCTTCCACGCAGAGCGCGGCCTGCTCGACTTCCACGCCAAGCTCATCAACGATCGAAACGCCAAGCCCATCACCCCCGACCCGTTCGCCCTGCAGCGCGACACGGACGACGGCCGCGTCGAGCTCGTCTTCCAGTGGACCGAGTCGACCGACGAGTCCCTCCGCTCGTTCGTCAACGGCATCCCCACCGGCTCGGGCGGCACGCACGACAACGGCCTGCGCGCCGGGCTCACCAAGGCCGTCCGCAACTACATCGACACCCACTCGCTCACCCCCCGTGGCGTCAAGCTCACGCACGAGGACATCCGCGAGGGCGTCGTCGGCGTGCTGTCGGTCTTCATCACCGACCCGCAGTTCCAAGGGCAGACGAAAGATCGGCTGAACAACGCCGAGGCGCAGGCGCTAGTCGAGTCGGCCGTGCGCCCGCAGCTTGAGCAGTGGCTGAACCAGAACAGCTCGCAGGCCGAGGCGATCGTCGCCCGCATCATCGCCGCCGCGCGTGCGCGGGAGGCCAGCCGCGCCGCGTCGGCGTCCGTCTCACGCAAGACCGCCACGTCCGGGCGGCTCATGCTCCCCGGCAAGCTCGCCGACTGCTCGGCCAAAAACCGCAGCAACACCGAGCTGTTCATTGTCGAGGGAGACTCGGCCGGCGGCTCGGCCAAGCAGGGCCGCGACCGCGCCACCCAGGCGATCCTCCCTCTCCGCGGCAAGGTCCTCAACACCGAGTCGGCCAACCTCAAGAAGGTCCTCGACAACAAAGAGCTCGCCGACCTCGTCACCGCGCTCGGCTCGGGCCTCGGCAAAGACCTCGACGTCGGCAAGCTCCGCTACGACCGCGTCATCCTCCTCGCCGACGCCGACTCCGACGGCCACCACATCACCACGCTGCTGCTGACCTTCTTCTACCGCCACGCGCCCGAGCTCATCCGCGCCGGCAAGGTCTACATCGCCGTCCCGCCGCTGTACCGCATCGACATCGGCAAGGAAACCCACTGGGCGACCGACGACGCGGACAAAGAGAGAATCTTATCGGCGAAGGACAAGACTTCCGGGGGGGCAGACATCACGCGCTTCAAAGGCCTCGGCGAGATGATGCCCAAGGTCCTCTGGGAAACGACGCTGAACCCCAAGACCCGCCGCCTCCTACGCGTTGAGATCGCCGACGGCCTCACCACCGACCGCGTGATGAACGACCTCATGGGCAAAGACGCCTCTGCAAGATTCCGCTTCATCATGGAACGCGCCGAAGACGCGGAGGAGCTAGATGTATGAGCTTATCGAGTGAGTTTGAAACCTTGCAGTTCCATACCAAGGCTTATTCGCCGCTTTGCATTGCATCATCGATACTTGTTATGTCACCTTCTATTTGGATCGGAGGTAGATTCTTTGGCGGAGTATCAGTCTGTTGAACTGCCTGATCAGAGATAGAAGCTTCGTAGCTTACGTGCGGGTTTTCTGCAATTAGCTTCTGCCTTGAAGCGTCGAGGTCTGGAGGAATGATGCCGTACGCCAGTTCACCCTCGTTAACGATAAAAGGGCTAATAAGTGATCGGCCATGACTTGAGTAGAACTCTTGAACGAACTCGCTGAGGGTATCTGAGTCGCACGCCCTTACCCGCTGCTCAAGTCTGTCGAGCGTAGTCTGTTGGCCATTGAGACGATCGATCCAGATGATTGGATATGAAACTCCCCCGATCACACCTTTGAGTGGGACGGCTCCGTCGAACAGTAGGGTTGCGTGATCCAGTCTTCCATAGCCTGCAAGTTCCTGCGTTCTGACATCAAGAATCATCTTTGCAATATCAAGCGACACTGGGATCTTTCGACGATCGGCGAACTTAGTAAGCCGAAAGCCGAGATCAATACTTGGTCCCAAGTAATCCACGATTGATGTAGTGTCATCAAGATCAAGTTCTACAATCGCATTTTGGACCGGAAAGCCTGCACCCCATACAGTCGCCTTGAGTGAGATAGGTTTGTCGGCCAGTTCATTCTTTTCGTACTGGTCCATTGCGTCCTTAACAACCAAGACATGTATGAGGACATCTTGAGGGCAGGTCAGTCGCGCTGTAAACAAGACTTCGTCACCAACTAACTTCCATACTTGGAGTTTGTTGGCTGGGATTCTGTGTCTAAAGTCCTCTAAGGACTTGTAGCCGCCAGTGACTTGGCTTGGGAATTCTTCAAAAAATGACTCAAATGTGCTAACCCACTTTGGTGATGAGTCGACCTTCTGGCCTGCTTTGAACGCAGTTGATCCAGCAAGATCAACGCTCACGAATATGTGATACCCCCAGTCGTAGCTACGTCGCATTAGTCGACACCTAGACTTTTTCGCCGGATCGAAACGGCCGCTGGTGAAACAGCAAAGTGAGTTGCCAGTTCCGAGTTAGTTAGGCCGCGCTCGATCTCTTGACGGAACTCGTCTCGTGGCATCAAGAACCCCGCGGCAAACCAATTTGCCTCCCATTCAAGACGGTTTGAGTCTTTACGATTCGCTTTCATGGGCTGCTTGCCTTGCGCCGAGTGCAGGAAGTAATGACCCAATTCGTGAGCAATGGTGAAACGATCTCTAAGCCGGCTTGTATTTGAGGACAGGACAATGTCAAAGTCCTGGGGACCATGAACAAAGATTGTTCCACTTGTTGGATCAAGCCAGTCGAAGCCTGTATCGGAGACGATCCGACCTCCCAGTTTTGCAAGGTGAGTCTTGAAAGAGTCCGACGAGTGGAACCCAAGCGCGAGACGCACTTTGGCAGCAAACTTCTCTACAGCATCCTTCGGCTGATTTGAGGCGAGTTCCTCGCCTTGCAGGTACTTGATGCCAGCGCGTTCTAGGCCTTGCATTGAAATTCCCCATCAATCCAAAGAAATACCTAACAAAATGTACGGCCTTCAACATTGTTTTGCAAGTTGGTAGCCACAAATTGGCAAAATCAGAGCGTTGTTTGACCTTAGGAACTTTTCTAAACCATTTTAGAGGAATGCTTAAAAATGCATTACCCGCCCAGCGACGTCGAGGCAGGCTTCTTTGACGGCTTCGCTGAGCGTGGGGTGGGCGTGGCACGCGCGGGCGATGTCTTCGCTTGAAGCGCCGAAGGTCATGGCCGTCGCGCACTCGGCGATCAGGTCGCCGGCGTGGGGGCCGAGGATGTGCACGCCCAGCACGCGGTCGGTCGCCTTGTCGGCCAACACCTTCACGAAGCCCTCGGTCTGGGCGATGGCTTTGGCGCGGCCGTTGGCCATGAAGGGGAACTTGCCGGCGACGTAGTCGACGCCGGCCTCTTTGAGCTCGTCTTCGGTCTTGCCGACCGAGGCGATCTCGGGGTGGGTGTAGACGACGGCGGGGATCGCGTCGTAGGGGACGTGGCCGTGGCCCGTGACGATCTTCTCGACGCAGGCGACGCCTTCTTCCTCGGCGACGTGGGCGAGCATGGGCGTGGGGATGACGTCGCCGATGGCGTAGACGCCGTCGACGTTGGTCTTGAAGTCGGCGTCGACGGGGATGCGCCCGCGGTTGTCGAGTGTGACACCGATGGCGTCGAGGTTGAGCCCGTCGGTCATGGGCGCGCGGCCGACGGCGACGAGCACGCGATCGGCTTCGATGGCTGAGCCGCCGTCGCGTTCGATGGTGACCTTGCCGTTGGCACGCTTGACGCCGGTGACGCGGGAGGTGAGCTCGAAGTGCAGGCCCTGCTTCTTGAGCATCTTGTGGGCGTCTTTGGCGATGCCCGAGTCCATGCCGGGCAGCACGCGGTCGAGGTATTCGACGACGGTGACCTTGGAGCCGAGCCGCCGCCAGACCGAGCCGAGCTCGAGGCCGATGTATCCGCCGCCGATGACGGCCAGGTGCTTGGGCACCTCGGGGTAGTCGATCGCCTCGGTCGAGGTGTCGACGCCTTCGACGGAGAGGTCGACGCCGGGCAGGGTGGCGGGCTTGCTGCCGGTGGCGATGATCGTGCGCTGCGCGGTGACTTTGGTGGCCTTGCCTTTGGTTCCGGGGGCTGGCTTGATCTCGACCGTGTGCGCGTCGACGAACGAGCCGAGGCCGTGGTAGACCTTGACTTTGTTTTTCTTCATGAGCCCGGCGACGCCCTTGGTGAGCTGATCGACGACGCCGTCTTTGCGTTTGAGCATGGCCTTGAGGTTGGGCTTGGCCGAGGCGATGTCGATGCCGTGGTCTTTGAAGTGGAGGTTGGCGTCTTCGAGTTTCTCGGAGGACTCGAGCAGGGCCTTGGAGGGGATACAGCCGACGCGCAGGCAGGTCCCGCCGAGGGCTTTTTCTTTGTCGACGATGGCGACGCTCATGCCGAGCTGGGCGGCACGGATCGCGGCGACGTAACCCCCGGGTCCGGCGCCGAGGATGAGCAGGTCGTGGTCGTAGGTGGTGTCTGGCATGGCGGCGATGATAGCCGCGGGGTCGAGCGGGGCGGTCAGGTGCCCGGTGCTCGGGTGCGGGTCGCGTCGCGGATGGACCGGCGGGTGCGGTCGAGGTTCATGCCCTGGTGCTCGTAGATGTTTTCGAGGTAGGTCTCGAGCTCTCGGACCGCGCGGGTGGAGCTGCTGCTGAGCGATCGGGCGTAGTCGATGGCGTCGACTTTGGACTCGAGGAGATTGAGGGCGGCGGCGAGGGTCATGTTGTCGCCGGGGCCGACGCTTTTGAAGAGGATTTTGAAGCCCGCCTTGCCGTAGGCTTTGGCCTTGTCGAGGTTGCCCGAGGTGCGATGGGCGCTGCCGACGAACTGCAGGGCGACGCCGACGCGTGGGTCGTCTTTGCCGTAGAGGTCGCGGGCGATCTGCCCGGCTTCGAGCGCGGCCTCGATCGCTGAGTCGAACACCTGAGCCGCCTCCTGCGCGTAGGCCACGTTCATCAGCAGCACAACGACGCGGTGTTCGTGGTCGGGCTCGGCGGCGAGGCGGGTCAGGTGGATCCCCTCCTGGTAGTCGGCCGCCGCACCCTCGGGCTGGCTGAGCAGGGTGTGGGCGCGAGCCCGGACGATGAAGAGGTGGGCGAGATCGCTCGCGTTGTCCGGCGTGGTTGCCTGGCGTAGCTCGATCGACTCGTCGAGCCACGGCATCGCCTCCTCGGCGCGTTCCATCTCGACGAGCATCCAACCGGCGCGGCCGGTGCTGCTGGCGACGAACTCGTCCTCCCGGCCAAAGAGATCCGTTTGCTGCTCCGAAGCGGCGACGTAGAGCCGGTAAGCCTCGGCAAACATGCCCAGAGCCGCGTACGAGTCTGCGGCACGGACGGCGGTGACGGCCTGCATCGTGCCCTGCTCTTCGTCGAGCGAGAAGATGCGGTGTGCCTCGGAGAAGGCTTCGATCGCCTCGGTGTATCGGCCCTGGTCTTCGAGGATCTCGGCGCGGGCGCAGATGGGGTCGCCGACTCGGGAGTCGTCGTCGCCGTAGAGTTCTCGGAGCATGCGCTCTCGGGCGGCGAATCGGCCGACGGCCTCGTCGTCGCGGCCAAGGCCTCGGAGCGCAAAGCCGATGTCGTTGAGCACCGTGGCGACGTCGGCCTTGTCGGCGCCGATGGCGAGCAGGATGCGTTCGGCCTCCAGGAAGTGCTCGAGTGCTTCGGCGTCGCGGCCTTGGCGGGCGAGGCTGCGGCCCCGGCTCAGCTCCGCTTGTGCGGCCTGGTTGGTCGACTCGACCACGCGACGGCCGAGAAACTCGGCGGCGGTCTGGGTCGCCTCTTCGGCTTCGGCGGTGCGGCCGAGCAACTTCAACGCCAAGGCAATCTCCTCGTGCACGGCGCCGCGGCTTGCGCGGGCGTCGTCGCCGATCTCGGCGTACAACCGGTCTGCGTCGCGGAACTGCGCGATGGCCTCTTCGAGATCGCCGATCTTGACCAGCGTCTGCCCCGTGTAGACGGCGACGAGCGCGATGTTGGCCGGCTGGTCCGGCGTGAGTTCCTCGAAGAGCGCCCGGGACTGCTGGAGGTGGGGCAGGGCTTCGTCGGCGCGATCTCGACGGAAGAGCGCAAGGCCGATCTTGCGGTGGATCTCGGCCATGCCGACGTGCTTGTTGTCGTAGTCGTCGCGGTAGATGGCCAGCGCGCGGTCGAAGAGGATGTCGGCCTCGGTGAAGCGCTTGTTGGCGGCAAGGGCGGAGGCTTCGTTGCTGAGGTAGAGGGCGCGTCGCTCGGACGGGATGTGGCTGAGGGTCGGTCGGGTTTCGATCATCTGCCGCGCTTCGCGCGATCGTGCGGCGGCCTCTTCGAAGTGGCCGAGTTCGATCAACCCGGCGGCGGCGTTGCTGAGGTAGGTCGCGGTCAGCTCGTCGAGCGATTCGGGGGTGTCGTCGGTGGAGGTGCGGACCACTTCGAGCGCGCGTTCGAACATGGCGACGCTGTGGCCGGCCGAGCCGGACTCGAGCGCGATGTAGCCGAGCTGGCCGTAGGTGTCGGCCAGGTCGGAGCTGGTGGGGCTGACGCGCTCGAGAATGGTCGCGGCTTCTTGAAAGGCGCTGACCGCGGTGCGGAGGTCGCGGGCCTTGTAGTAGGTGCCTCCGAGCCATCGGAGCGTTTGCGCGACCTCGTGGGAGTGGTGGCCGTAGACCTCGCGTTCGATGGCTTCGGCCTGTTTGAAGTGGTTGATGGCGGCATCGAAGTTGCCGAGGCGCTGGGCGGCGGCGCCCGCTTCGATCAGGCTGGAGGCCTGCTCTTTGGTGTCGTTGACGCCGGCGAGGGCGTGGATCTCGGCGGCTTCGAGGTGCAGCTTGGTGGCTTCTTCAAAGCGGCCTTGGGCTTTGCGGAGGTCGCCGAGGTGGGTGAGCGTGTCTGCGGTGACGGGGTGGCGGTCCCCGAGTTGGGTGCGACACACCTCGACGGCCTCGACGAGCAGGGGCTCGGCCTTGTCGAGCTCGCCGAGCCGGATGTAAAGCGAGCCGAGGTTGACGAGCGTGGCGTTGAGGTTGCGCGGCCCCGTGGGATGGGTGCGATCCATCTCGAGAGCCTTGAGGTATCGGGGCAGGGCTTCGAGCGGCTTGCCCTGACTGACGAGGACGAGTCCGATGTTCTGCTCGTATTGGCCGACGGTGGGGTGGTCGGGGCCGCGGGCTTCGAGGTCGATTGCCTGGGCTTTTTGATAGAGACGGATCGCTTCTTCGTAGTTGCCGCGATGGTGCTCGACGCGGGCGAGGTCGTTGAAGTTGCGGGCCACCATGGGGTGTCCGGGGCCTAGGATTTCTAAGTTGATTTCAAGCGACGCTTGGACGTGGGGCTGAGCGTTTTCGTAGTCGTCGAGGTCGAACATGCGATCGGCGGCCTCGTGGTGGAGGCGGGCCTCGATCATGCGGACCTGGGGCTGCGTCTGGCCGGCGATGAGGATGAGCGCACGCTCGATGGATTCGATGGCTTCGCGGATGCGGCTGTGCTTGGTCTGTGCGACTGCGACCCAGCGCCAGTAGACGAAGTTGCGCGGTTTGAGATCTGCCAGGGCCAAGGCCGAATCGAGCTCTTCGTCTTTGTAACCCTTGGCCAGCGACAAGCCGTGACGCTCGCGATGGAGTTGCTCGAGCTGTTTTCCTTCGGCGGATGCGATACAGGATTCGAGGTAGGCGAGCAGGGCGTGGTAGTCGCCGCTGTCTTTGACGGCGTTCACAGCTTGGAGTGCTTCGGCGTCGTCCTGTCGCGAGGCGTTGGAGGCGCGACGCCAGGCCTCGGTGAGGCGCTTCTGGGCGTAAGCGGCGTCGCCAGAGGGACGATTCTGCTGGGCTGATTGGGCGAGTGTGGGCGCGGCCAGCAGGACGGTCGCGAGGGCGAGCGCGATGGGCAGAAGGATCAAGCGTGCCGTTTGGCGGCAGGGCGTGTGGTGCATCGTGGATTCCCCTTGTGGAACGCCTTTAGGCTAACACCGCGCGGCGGCGGCACCAAGGGGGACGCGGTTAAGGGGTCAATTCGGTCAGCGTGGCGGGGTCGAGCGCCATTCCGTTTTCGCTGGCAAGTTGGGCGAATTCGGCGAGTTCGGCGTCGGTGAAGATGAGGCCGCCGGCTTGGGCGGTGCGTTGGGCGAAGTCGGCTTCGATCTGGCCGGGGAGGATGGCGCGGCCGCCTTGTTTGGTTGAGTTGCCGTGGCCCATGACGTCGGCGAGGACTGCCTGAACGTTGGCGGCGCGGTCGCGGCCGGCGGCGAAGGCGCCGGAGCTCAGGGCGTCGGGGTGGATGACCTGGAAGTGGAAGTTGGGGGTGGTTTTTTCGGCGGACTTGGCGCGAGCGTCTTTGAGGTCGTCGGCGGCGTCGGTGGGTGGTGAGGTGAGGGCTTCGGCTTGGGGGAGGCGTTCGGGGCGGGAGCGGAGGGTGGGCAGCGAGCCGCCAATGAACGCGGCGACGATCTCGTTGATGAGTGAGAGGCCGTAGCCCTTGTGTCGGCCGAAGGGCAGGAGGGCGGCGACTTCGTTGGGGTCTTGCGTGGGGTTGCCCTCGGCGTCGACGGCGGCGTCGGGCGGGAGCTGGCTGCCCTCGCGTTTGAATTGTTGGACGCGGCCCATGGCGACGGTGGAGGTGGCCCAGTCGATGACGATGGGGAAGCCGACGGCGTCTTGCGTGGGGAAGCCCCAGGAGTGTGGGTTGGTGCCGAGGGTGGGGAACTTGCCGCCGAAGGGGACGACCTCGGCGAGGGCGGCGGTGCAGTTGGTGTAGGCGATGTAGCCGCGCTTGGCGGCCTCCATGACGTAGCCGCCGCCCCAGAGGTAGTGGAAGGCTTGGTCGACGGAGACGATGCCGACGCCGTATTGGTCGGCGAGGTCGATGCAGGTGTCGATGGCTTCGAAGGCGACGGCCTGGCCGAGCTTGCGGTTGGCGTTCCAGACCTGGCAGGCGGCGAAGCGGGAGGGGAGCTTGTCGATGGTGGCGCCGGGGACGCAGCCGGGGTGGGCGGCGTTGCCGGAGCCGAAGAGGTGGTCGAGATGCAGGGCCTTGAGGGCGTTGTGGGTCTTGATGCCGTGGGTTGCGGCGAGCTCGCAGAAGCGGGCGGCCTGGTCGGCTTCGTCGGCGGTGTAGCCGCGGGCTTGGTAAGCGGCGGCGACGATCTGGTTGTGAAGCTCGGCGGGGAGGATGCGTTCGGCCATGGCGGTGCTCCTTGAGCCCGGCATGTGCGAGGGGTGGGGCGCACGCCGGGGGGCGGGTGAGCACGTCCCTCCAGGCATCGCCACGCGGCGACCGACGACCTCCGTGCTGGTCGGGGTCTGTTGTATCGCCGGGCGGGGCGGTGTCAACGGCGGGGTGTGGGGCGTGTCTTCCCACGCTTGGAAAGCGTGGGCTTTGGGGGTGGTGGGTGAGGTGGGTGAGGTGGGGCGGGGGGGCGGCCCGCGCTTAGGTGGTTTGGCCTCAGCAAATCCGAGGGCGGTATCGGCGAGTTAAGCGGCTGGAAAGGCCTCGCAGCTCCGTTAATACCTGCATGGACACGACACCCCATTTTGCCGAACTCACCCCCCGCGTCTCATCTGAGCCTTCCGATCGCCACGTTGGTTTGCCGTGCCGCATTGGCCGCTGGCTGATCGCGGCGTGGCGGTGGCTGCCCGAGGCGCGGCCGATGATGGCGGCGGACCTCGCTTCGCCCCCAGACGGCGACCGTAGACTCATTGTTAACGGCCGATTGATCGTCACCCGCTCGGACTAATCCCCGATGGAGATGCAACACCTCAAGGCGTTCGTGAGCGTGGCGGAGCACGGGTCGATCACCCGTGCGGCCGAGGTGTTGTTCAGCAGCCAGCCCGCGGTGAGTGCGCAGGTCAAGGCATTGGAAGACGATCTGGGTGTTGTGTTGTTCCGCCGCACGGGGCGGGGCATGGTCCTCACGGCCGAAGGGCAGGCGTTGTTGCCCCGGGCTCGGCGGACGCTGAGCGACGCGTCGGGGATGGTGCGTGAGGCGCAGCGGCTGCGGGGTGAGGCGACGGGCGTGCTGCGGGTGGGGGTGAACCACTGCGGCTACGACCTGCGGGTGGCTGCGATCAGCCAGCGGCTGGTCGAGCGGTTTGAGGCGATGGAGCTGGAGTTGGTGGATGGCAACTCGGGCGGCCTGACCCGGTTGGTGATTGAGGAGAAGGTGGACGTGGCGTTCGTTGAAGGAGACGCGGCCGATGAGCGGCTGGTCGATTCGCCGATCGGGGCGTCTCGGCTGGGCATCATTGGGCCGGCGAAGTGGCGTGACGATTTGACCGACTCGGGTTGGGCCCGTCTGGAAGAGTTTCCGTGGGTTTTTCAGGGGCCCGACTGCTCTTACGCCCAACTGATGGACCGGCTAAGCGCCGAGCACGGCCTGTCGGTGCGGAAGCAGTACCGTGCGGAGCAGTTCGGGGCGGTCCACGGCCTGGTGGCGCAGGGGCTGGCGATGTCGATTGCGGACCTGGACGAGGCGGAGCCGTTGGTCGAGTCGGGGCGTGTGTTTGTGTGTGGGGGCTACCGTTACGCGATGCCGGTGCGATTGATCGCGTTGCGGGCACGCCGTGAAGAGCCTGCGATCGCGGCGTTCGTGGAGGCGGCTCTGTCGATTCACGGAGCTGGGGCGACCGGAACGGGGCGCCGCAAAGCGCGTCGCGTGGCGGGCTCGACGGATTGAGTCGGATTCTATTCGGATTCCATGACGGGCTTGAATGATTCGGTAGCGGGGACGGTGCCCGGCGAGCCGATGTCTTGGCCGTTGAAGACGCGGGTGGGGGTGCAGAGTCGGGCGTCGTGGGTGCCGAGGGTGGAGCGGGTCCAGGCGGCGGGGGCGTCGTTGGCGGCGGGGGTGAGGTGGCCGGGGAGGAGGTAGATGCTGGGGCCGTGGGGCGAGTCGGTCGGCCAGGGGGATTCGTCGTCGAAGTTGACCTCGTCGACGACCTGGCCGGCGGCGTCGCGGAGGGTGAGGACTTCGTTGGAGGCGCTGGGGCTGTTGGCGAGGTTCTGGATGCCGGTCCACGACCAGTCGGTGACTTCGATGGTCTGGATGTCGCCGCCCCACGCGGCGTGGAAGACGGGGGTGGTGCACTCGATGGGGATGACGACGGCGGTGGCGCCGGGCTCGAGCGTGGTGCCGGGCGGGAAGGGGCCGGTCTGCCCGTCTTCATCGGCGAGGCGGTAGCCGGCGAGGTCGACGGCGGCGTCGGTGGGGTTGTGGATCTCGACCCATTCGGTCTTGGAGTCGACGGTGGTGCCGTCGTCGCGCTGCCAGCCGCCCTCGGGCGAGGCGGGGTTGTACATGATCTCGGTGATGACGATGGGGCCGGTCTGGGGGGTGGTCGGCTGTGCGTAGGTCAGACCGGGAGCAGTCACGGCACAGAAGCCAGTCAGGCCGGCTGCGATCCAAGAAACAGTGCGTACACGGTTAGCAATTGACGACAAATGCCACTCGACGAACGATCTCGCGCCGATGGTTGACGGCTGAACGGAGTTGATTCGTCTATCAGCCCGCTGAGTCGATGTCATCGTTTGAACCTTCCGAAATTTTAAGAAGACGGCTCTCGACCCGTTCTGCACGATCACCCGCGCCTATTTGGTTATAGATCGCAAGGCTACGTTGCATCATTAGCTCAGCTTCATCTATTTTTCCAAGAGCAGATTTGACCGTACCGAGATACTCAAGGTTGAGAGCTTGTCCACGAAGGTCTTGAAATCTACAACTGATCTCATAAGCGCGATTGAGGTAGTCAGTCGCCACCTCAAGATGCCCTTGAGATTGTGCCACGATTCCCACGTTGGAGAGCGTCTTACCTTGACGCATTTCGTCACGCAACAGGCCAAAGATCTCATAGGAGTCCTTGTGGCACTTCATTGCATCGTCGTAGCGTTCAAGCATCTGATAGATGTTGCCAAGATTTGAGAGGTTGGCAGCTTGGCCGTGCAATCGACCGAGTTTCAGATCGATGCTGTAAGCTTCTTGATATAGATTTACCGCTTCTTGAAGTTGCCCGCGATGTTTCGCTACGAGTCCAAGATTCGCTAAGCCGATTGACTGTGATTCGAGTCGACCAAGGTCTCGGTCAATACTGAGAGCAGCAAAAAAATGACTTTCGGCCTCATCTAAGTCCCCACGCATCATAAATATAAGACCCAGGTTCCCAAGAGATTCGGACTCGAGTGCACGATCTTCTTTTTGAACCGCTGTTCTAAGGTTGCGTTCATACAAGCTGCGCGCTTGTTCGTATCGTCCTAGCATACATAGGAAGTTACCGAACCGTGTAATGACCGGCGGTGATGGGGATTTTTGAAGTGCCATTGAGAAGTGAAGTTCGGCCTCCGTGATTTTCCCTTGGTGAGCAAGCTCCTCTGCTTGGGCTAAGAGAGAGTCTAGATCAACACTTTGGTCATGAGACTGACTTGAGGAGGGTGTCTGTTGGGGCTGTTGGTCCTGATCAACGACTACTGACGCGCTGGGCGCTGTTTGGCTTTGGTCTTCAGGTGGCAGACCACATTCTTCAACACTTTCGTGGGCATAGGTCCAACGGTGCAGCAATCGACCAAGTACGGCTGCGAATTGTTGGGCAGTCTCCACGGTCTGATACAGATGTGTCTTCGAGTCTTCAAGGTGCTTTTTGAACTCAAGTACCTTGGAGAGGTGTGGCCCCGGATCAGACTGTCGACTTGGATCGACTGGCTTGAAGAAAACTGCAATACGAGCCATCGGTGCTTCGGGATCCTTGAGCAGAGACTCTGCTAGACGAAACTCTTCCTCAGTACCCGAAGTAAACTTTGAGCTATCATCATTTGACGGCGGTGTACCCCACCGATCGTGAAGCACAAAGATTGCCGCATCACAGTTTCGTAGCTCTTCATTGATCCGTTCTTGCGGGCGGCCCGAGCCTGGTAGAGTGTCCTCCCAGCCGATGGGAAGCCACACGCACCCTCGCTGTCCACACGTGGACTCAGTGTGGTCGTGCAACTCGGCTCGAAATGCCTTGCGTTCGGCCTCCAATCCCCCAGGCGAGCCGATGAAAACGCGGTAGAGGCAAACTGGTTGGGCCATGAGTTCCGCCGTTTCCGATGCTGGTCACGCTTCGATCTGTGGGCGGCCGGGTTCGGGCCAGTCGACGTGGAATTTTTTGCCGCGGGGTTGGTCGGTGCGTTCGTAGGTGTGGGCGCCGAAGTAGTCGCGCTGGGCTTGGAGGAGGTTGGCGGCGACGCGTTCGTTGCGGTAGCCGTCGTAGTAGGCGAGGGCCGAGGCGAAGGCGGGGGCGGGGACGCCGTGCTCGACGGCGAGGGCGACGGCCTTGCGCCAGTTGGTCTGGGCTTTGTGGATCTCGCCCTTGAAGTAGTCGTCGAGCAGGAGGTTTTGGAGTTGGGGGTCCTTCTCGTAGGCCTCGGTGATCTTCTGGAGGAAGCGGGCGCGGATGATGCAGCCGCCGCGGAAGATCTGTGCGATGCTGCCGAAGTCGAGCTTCCAGTCGTATTCGTTCTGGGCTTCGCGCATGAGCTGGAAGCCCTGGGCGTAGGCGCAGATCTTCGAGCAATAGAGCGCGTCGCGGATGGCGGGGACGAGCTCTGCCTTGCGGGCGGAGAGGTCGGGGATCGATGGGCCTTCAAGGACCTTGGAGGCGGCGACGCGTTCGTCCTTAATGGCGGAGATGCAGCGTGCGAAGACGGCTTCGGCGATGGAGTTGGCGGGCATGCCGAGGTCGAGGGCGTTGGTGGCGGTCCACTTGCCGGTGCCCTTTTGGCCGGCGGTGTCGAGGACGATGTCGACGAAGGGCTTGCCGGTGCCGGCGGGGTCGATCTGCTGGAGGATGTCGGTGGTGATCTCGATGAGGAAGGAGTCGAGGTCGCCGGTGTTCCACTCGCCGAAGATGTTGGATTGCTCGGCGGGCTCGATGCCCAGGAGTGAGCGCATGAGTTGGTAGGCCTCGCAGATGAGCTGCATGTCGATGTATTCGATGCCGTTGTGCACCATCTTGACGTAGTGGCCGGCGCCGTTGGGGCCGAGGTAGGTGGTGCAGGGTTCGCCTTGGGTGATGGGAACGCCGGGCTTGTAGTCCTCGAAGGGCTTGCCGGTTTTGGGGTCGACCTTGGCGGCGATGGCTTTCCAGATGGGCTCGAGTTCTTTCCAGGCTTCGGGGTCGCCGCCGGGCATGAGCGAGGGGCCAAAGCGAGCGCCGAGCTCGCCGCCGGAGACGCCGGAGCCGAAGAAGCGGTAGCCCTGGTCGGCGAGGTCTTTCTCGCGGCGGA